>NZ_CP091036.1:3722002-4383004 GCF_021535135.1 Antarcticibacterium sp. 1MA-6-2
ATAGAAACCCGCAATTATTTAATGCTGCCAAAACTTCTTTAATGGCCCGGGGAGATGAATCTACTGGCTGGTCTATGGGGTGGAAGGTAAATCTTTGGGCGAGATTGCTGGATGGTGACCACGCTCTAAAGTTAATTAAAGATCAATTAACCCCCTCTAATCAGGAAGGTTTTGGAGGAAAAGGCGGCACTTATCTTAATCTTTTTGATGCACATCCTCCTTTTCAAATTGATGGAAATTTTGGATGTACGGCAGGAATTGCAGAAATGTTGGTTCAAAGTCATGATGGTGCAGTCCACCTGCTCCCGGCCTTACCGGAAGACTGGAAAAAAGGAAATATTTCCGGCTTAAGAGCTCGGGGAGGTTTTGAGGTTGCCATAGACTGGAAGGAGAATAACGCTGAAGTTATAGTCGATTCAAAATTGGGTGGAAACCTCAGAATTAGGTCATATTGGCCACTGGAAGGAAAAGGATTGAAAGCGGCCAAAGGAAATAATTCTAATGAATTTTATAGCATTCCTGAAATAAAATCTCCTCTGGTTTCAGAAGAAGCCGGGTTAAATGAAGTGCAAATACAGAAGGTCTTTGAATATGATTTGAAAACTTCTAAAGGAAAACAATATTCGCTGAAAATGAATAAAATAAATGAGAATTAAGTGGTGCTTCAGTTTTAAGTTTTCATTTAAATCTTTGTGGTATTGATCTCCTAAAGGATCAAAGGAAGGGAACATTAAAAACTAAAAAGTAAAATAAAGCAGAACGGAAAATATGCTGTATAAAAGAAATTTACTGTGCCTGGGTTTAATAATGGTGTTCAGGATAGGTATAGGCCAAAATCCCATTGTCCAAACTAACTACACTGCAGATCCTGCACCCTTGGTCTATAATGATAAACTGTATTTATACACCTCACATGATGAAGATCATTCTACATGGTTTACTATGAACGACTGGCGTTTATATACCACTGAAGATATGGTTAATTGGACAGATCACGGTGCAGTATTGGCTTATAACGATTTCGAATGGGCGGGTAAAAATGCCTGGGCACCTCAGGCCATAGAAAGAAATGGTAAGTTTTTTCTATACGTTCCAATTACCAGCAAGGAAGGAAAAAATGGAATAGGCGTTGCGGTGGCTGATAGTCCTTATGGACCGTTCAAAGATCCTTTAGGCTTACCACTAATTAGTAATAGTCAGGATGATATAGATCCTTCGGTTTTTATTGATGATGATGGGCAGGCATATCTTTTTTGGGGAAATCCTGTGCCGTATTTTGTAAAACTGAAAGAAGATATGATAAGCCTTGAGGGCGAAATTTCCCAGATTCCCAATACTATTGAGACGTTTGGAAAACGTACAGGTGAAAAGGACGAACGCTTAGCCAACGACATATGAAGAAGGTCCCTGGGTTTATAAAAAAAACGGAATCTACTATTTATTTTTTGCTGCCGGGCCTATCCCGGAGCATATTGGCTATTCCACAAGTAAGAGTATTACTGCCCCTATAAATATCAGGGTGTGGTAATGCCGCAGGAAGGTGGTGCTTTTACCAATCATCCGGGAGTTGTAGATTTTAAAGAGAATACCTACTTCTTCTACCACAATGCGGCACTTCCCGGGGAAGTGGTTTTAAACGCTCTGTAGCTGTAGAAAAATTAAATTTCAATAAGGACGGCTCAATAAAACCTGTAAAAATGACGAATGGAATACAGGATGCTTTAAAAAAAATCAATCCTTACCAGATGAACCAGGCTGAAACCATTGCCTGGTCTGAAGGTATAAATTCGAAAGAGAATGATGTGGTCGGAAATTTTATAGTGGCGACTCGCAATAATTCCTTTATAAAGGTGCAGGCAGTAGATTTTGGAGAACATGGTGCTTCCAGATTTACGGGGAGAGTTGGAACGACTCATAATGGTGATGTTAGTCTGGAAATAAGGCTCGATGCAAGAGATGGAAAACTTCTGGGATCTATTGAAGTTCCCTTAACCGGAGGTGATGACAGGTGGGAACTTGTCACTACAGAAATGGAAAAAGTAACAGGGGTTCATGATGTGTTTTTTGTCTTTAAAGGAAAGGCTCCTGGCCAGATTCTCCATTTTGACTACTGGAGATTTTCAAAATAAATTTAAATACCATAAGAATTAATAATTAAAAGTTATAATGAAAAAGAATCAAGTTGTTTTATTCCCGGTCCTTCTGGCTTTGTTTGTCTTTACAAGCTGTAATGCACAAAAAAATATTCCCGTTTTCTCCAAGGTAGTGTACGAAGGGAATGATGATATATATAATGAGAATCCACTTAAAGCTGATGAGTTTTACAACCCAATTTTACAGGGTACTTATCCAGATCCCGCCATTGCACGTAAAGGAAATGATTATTACCTGGTAGCCTCTTCATTTGCAATGGTTCCCGGTGTCCCCATCTTTCATTCCAATGATCTGGTAAACTGGGTGCAAATTGGTCATGTGCTGGATCGTAAAACACAGTTAAAAGTCCACGATACGGGAATTAGTGCTAGTATTTATGCTCCGGATATTCGTTATAATCCGTACAACGATACCTTTTATATGATCGTTACTCAGTTTGCAGGTGGTTTCGGTAATATGGTAGTAAAAACGAAAGACCCACGGGAGGGATGGAGTGACCCTATAAAACTTGATTTTCAGGGGATAGATCCTGCAATTTTTTTTGATGATGACGGGAAAGCTTATGTAGTTCATAATGATGCTCCTAATAAAGGAGAAGAATTATATCAGGGACATAGAGTTATTAAGATTTGGGAATATGATCTGGAAAAAGATCAGGTTGTGCCGGGGACTGATAAAATCATTGTCAACGGGGGAGTGGATCTGTCAAAAAAACCTATTTGGATTGAAGCACCTCATATATATAAAAAAGACGGTCTTTATTATTTAATGTGTGCTGAAGGTGGAACCGGAGGTTGGCACAGTGAAGTAATATTTGTAAGTGATAATCCAATGGGCCCTTATGAACCCGCACCCAGTAATCCTATTCTAACCCAGCGTCACTTCCCAGGAAACAGGGAAAATAAAGTAGATTGGGTAGGACACGCCGATTTGGTTGTGGGTCCCGATGATAAGTACTATGGGGTATTTTTAGGAATACGGCCAAATGATAAGGACAGAGTAAATACCGGAAGGGAAACCTTTATTTTACCCGTTGATTGGTCAGGTAAATTTCCTGTTTTCGAGAATGGTTTGGTCCCAATGGAACCGACACTTAAGTTACCTGAAGGTGTAGAATATAAAGCGGGAGAAGGAGAATTTTTTCCAAATGGCAATTTTACTTATTCTGAAGATTTTAATTCAGAAAAACTGGATTATCGTTGGATTGGGTTAAGAGGCCCGCGGGAAGATTTTATTGAGATCACAAAGAAGGGACTAAAAATAAATCCATTTGAAGTAAACATTAAAGAGGTAAAACCTACTTCCACTCTTTTTCACAGGCAGCAACATAAAGACTTTTCCTTTACCACTACCTTGGAATATAAACCTAAGTCAGAAAAAGAACTGGCAGGAATTACGGCTGTACAAAGTGAAAAGTTTAATTATGTTTTTGGAGTTACCAGAAAGGACAAAAAGCATTTTATAGTATTAGAAAGAACGGAGAAAGGTTCTTCTAAAATACTTGCCAGTAAGGAAATAGATTTTAAAGAAAAAATTCAGCTTAAGGTAGAAGCAGAAGGAGATGATTATAAATTTAGTTATGCCTTAAACGGTGGGGATTTTGAAAATTTAGGTGGTACTGTGTCGGGTGATATATTATCTACCAATGTAGCTTAGCGGTTTTACAGGTACTCTTTTAGGCTTATATGCAACAACAGCAAATGACGCTATTCCTGCGGAATAGTATTTACTTAAAATCAACCCTGACTAAGAGAAATAGTGAAAAATAAAAATTACACATACATTCTATGCTTTTTTAGCCTGCTGTGTTATTCAGGGATAATAGTTGCACAGGATTGTAAAGAAAAAGTTGAAGATCCTCGGGGACATACGGAGCCCTGGAAAAAGGGAGCCTGGGAAACGGGAAAATACCGGAACCTCTTCCTTGAGGCCGGATATCCTCAGGCAGCGATAGATGCTAAGCTGGAAAAAGCTTATTATGACCTTTTTGAAGGGCCTGATAAAGTATATTTTGAAGTTGAGGATTCCCTGGCTTACGTCTCTGATGTTAAAAATAAAGACGCACGTACCGAAGGTCTTTCTTATGGTTTAATGGTAGCAGTTCAATTTGATAAAAAAGATGTTTTTGATCGCTTGTGGCGGTGGACTGTAAAGTATATGCAGCACCAGGAAGGACCGCGGGAAGCATATTTTGCCTGGAGTGTAGATCCAAAAACGGGAAAGAAAAATTCAGATGGATCAGCTTCAGATGGGGAACTGTATTTTGTTACTGCTCTCCTCTTCGCTTCCAATCTTTGGGGTAACGATACAGGAATTGATTATTATTCCGAAGCCAGAAGAATTCTTGATGCCATGTGGAGCAAAGACGGTACGGCTGGGGTGAGAAATGTACTTAATGTAGAACATAAGCAAATAAATTTTGTACCTCACGATGGAGGATATGACTGGACAGATCCTTCATATCATGTCTAAGCATTTTTCGAAGTTTGGGCAGAATATGCCCATGATGGCCACGAAGATTTTTATCGAGAAGTTGCCGATACCTCCCGGGCTTTTCTTCACCGGGCGACCCATCCCGAAACCGGACTTACACCAGACTATTCTGAATTTAGCGGGGAACCGCATTGCAGCGGAAAAATGGGAGATGCGTTTAGATATGATTCCTGGCGTGTGCCTATGAATATCGCCATGGATTATAGCTGGTATGCGAAGGATATAGAGTGGCAGCAGGAATACGCAGACCGAATACAGAACTTCCTTTATTGCGAAGGTTTAGAAACATATGTAGATCAATATAATATTGATGGATCCACTCCTGATTGGATACTCCCGGCGGGAGGTTATCAAAAATTGAGGCATTCACTTGGTTTAGTTTCTACTGCTTAGGTACAGCTTCACTAATGGCTACTCACCCGAAAGGCTGGAAATTTTTAGATGAGGTGTGGAACGCAAGATTAGAACCTTATGAAGATGGGTATTTTGACCCTTATTTCGATGGGCTGCTTTACCTGTTTAGCCTGATGCATTTAAGTGGTAAATATCAAATTATTACTCCACAAGCCAACTAAATATCTGGAATTCAAACTATTTTAATTTTTATAGAGGATTTAATATGAAAGCAAAATATTTTCTTATAGCGATTATTTTTATTGGGCAATTTGGTTTTGCTCAGGATCCTAATTTCCACGTTTACTTAAGTTTTGGCCAATCTAATATGGAAGGCCACGCAAAGTTTGAAGCGCAGGATACTCTGGTAAATGAAAGATTCCAGGTTTTACAAAGCGTAGATTGTCCCGAGTTGGGTCGGGAAGCTGGGAAGTGGTACCCGGCGGTCCCTCCATTGTCCAGGTGTGATACCTGCTTAACTCCAACCGATTATTTTGGAAGAACCCTGGTTCAAAATTTACCTGAAGATATAAAAGTAGGGGTAATTAATGTTGCAGTAGGAGGTTCCAAAATTGAATTATTTGATAAAGATAATTATAAAGAATACGTCTCCAGTGCTCCACATTGGATGGTTCCGGCAATTAATAAATACAATGGGAATCCTTATGGGCATTTAGTAGATCTTGCACGCAAAGCCCAGGAAAAGGGGGTAATTAAAGGAATTCTTTTGCATCAGGGGGAGTCAAATACGGGAGGTGAGGAGTGGCCCGAAAAGGTGAAAGCAGTATATAATAATTTATTACGGGATTTAAATTTAAATGCTGAAGATGTTCCGCTATTAGCCGGAGAAATGGTTTCAGAAGAACAGGGCGGCAAATGTGCCAGTATGAATAGTATACTTGCGAGGCTTCCTGAGAAAATTCCGAATGCTCACATAATCTCTTCCAAAGGATGTGAAGCCGTAAATGATGGATTACATTTTTCGGCAGCGGGATATAGGGAGTTAGGGGAGCGTTATGGAAGAAAAATGCTTTCGCTACTGTAGTCATTTACATTATTCTAAAAATTTGTCTTTATGAAAACACTTAATTCTCTATTGTTTATTTTTCTGATGCTCGGGAATTTCACAATGGCTCAGGAAATTCCTCTGGAAGCACCTGCGGGTTTTGATATTGAACGTACAGGCATTGCCAAAGGAAAAATTGACACCATTTCTTATTCTTCCAAAACAGTAGGAAATATACGCGAGGCATTAATTTATTTTCCTCCGGGATATACAAAAGGGAAGAAATATCCGGTATTATATCTCCTTCACGGCATTGGGGGTGATAAAAAGGAATGGCTAAATGGTGCTAATCCCCAGGTTATCCTCGACAACCTGTACGCAGAAAATAACCTCCAGCCAATGCTGGTGATCATGCCAAACGGAAGAGCAATGAAAGATGACTAAGCCTGTAGGTAATATTTTCTCACCAGATAAGATTGAAGCCTTTAGCCTGGTTTGAGCAGGAGTTACTGACCGACCTGATTCCTTATGTTGAGAAGAATTACCCGGTGCTGAAGGATCGTGAAAAGAGGGCAATTGCAGGCCTTTCCATGGGTGGAGGACAATCCCTGAACTTTGGGTTGGGAAATCTGGATAAATTTGCCTGGGTAGGAGCTTTTTCGGCCGCACCCAACACTAAACAACCGGAGTTGCTTATCCCTAACCCCGGGGAAGCCGAAGAAAAATTGAAACTGCTCTTTATTTCCTGTGGAGATAAAGACAATCTTCTTTATATCAGCCAACGTACGCATGATTTCCTTTTCCAGCAGAATATTCCACATGTTTACTATTTGGAGCCAGGTGGACACGATTTTAAAGTTTGGAAAAGTGGTTTGTATATGTTTAGCCAGTTTCTGTTTAAACCAGTAGATAAATCGACCTTCTCAAAATATACAGTACTGGGAACTCCGGCTACCACAAATATCCGTAACGCAGCCTATCCTCAAATTCTTCCGGATAATCGTGTGATCTTCAAAGTGAATGCTCCGGAAGCAAAAAAAGTACAGATTGATCTCGGCCGTAAATATGACATGGAAAAAGACAGCACCGGAACGTGGATGGTTACTACCGATTCCATAGGACGTGGATTTCACTATTATTCTTTAGTTATTGATGGGGTATCTGTAGCCGATCCCGCCAGTGAAACTTTTTATGGTATGGGTCGTATGGCTAGCGGAATTGAAATTCCTAACAGGGAGGGAGATTTTTACTCCTTAAAAGAAGTGCCGCATGGAGATCTTCGCAGCAAACGATATTTTTCTAATGTAACAAACACCTGGCGCAGAATGCTCATTTACACCCCTCCAGGGTATGATACCTCTGTAAATGAAAAATATCCTGTTCTATACCTGTTACACGGTGGTGGTGAGGACGAACGTGGCTGGTCAAGCCAGGGGCGTGCGGACCTGATTCTTGATAATCTTATAGCCGAAAATACTGCAAAACCAATGCTGGTGGTAATGATGGATGGCAACCTGGGTTCCCGTGAATCCTTTGGTCAATCTCTTCAGGCTTTCGAGCAGGAGTTGAAGCAGGCAGTCATTCCTTTCGTAGAGAAAAATTATCGTGTGGCACCGGGGTCAGAAAACCGGGCTTTGGCAGGACTATCAATGGGAGGGCTTCAAACCCTTTATGCAGGCATTCATAATACCGATATGTTTGGCTATTTAGGTGTTTTTAGCTCGGGTTGGTTTGCTAACAATCAGGAGCTGTCCCAACCGGAATACGCATTTATGAAGGAGAATGCATCAAAGATTAATAGCAATCTTAAATCTTTCTGGATTGCTATGGGTGGTGAAGAAGATATAGCTTTTAATAATAACAAGGCTATGATGGCCAAATTTGACGAGTTGGGAATAGATTACAAATACAGTGAATATCCCGGCGGACATACCTGGCTTAGTTTGGCGCCACAACCTGTTCTCCTTTGCCCCACTGCTGTTCAGGTAAGAAATTGATGCGGTCCTTATTCTAAGCAATGGATGCAGAATTCAAACTATTAATCATTATTAAATTTTATGAATAACCACTAAATAAACCTGAATTATGAAAAATTCTAAGACAATATTCTTTCTGGCATTAACTTTTTTATTCCAGCTTGGTGTTGCACAAGAGCAACAGGGGAGCAAGGAAGATCAATTTGAACCATCTCCTGTAAATCAGCCGGGCAGGGAATATCCCATGGTTAACGCTAAGGGGCAGGTACGTGCGCAAATAATTGCCCCGGAAGCCAAAAAGGTTCAGCTGGACATTGGCGGGGTTAAATATGATATGGTAAAAGATGATAAGGGTGTATGGACTGGTGAGTCCGCTCCTCAGGATGAAGGGTTTCATTATTATCAGTTAAACATAGATGGTGCTTCTGTGCCAGATCCGGGTAGTTTATTTTTCTTTGGAGCAAATCGGTGGGGGAGTGGAATTGATGTACCAGCACGTGATCAGGAAATTTATGAACTTAAAAATGTACCCCATGGCGCTGTTGAAAAAATCCTGTTTCCTTCAGAAAGCACGAATACTTCCCGTACGGCTTATGTTTATACTCCGCCCGGGTATCATAAAAATCCTAAAAAAAGATACCCTGTTTTATACCTGCAGCATGGTTATGGAGAAAATGAAACTTCATGGCCTAACCAGGGTAAAGCCAATCTTATTATGGACAACCTTCTCTCAGATGGAAAAGCAGAACCTTTTATTATTGTCATGACTTATGGGATGACCAATGAAATTGAATTTGGAGGTTTGAGAGACTTTGATATTAAACCATTTCAAACTGTATTGGTAGATGAATTAATTCCTTATATAGATGATAATTTCAGAACAAAGGCCAATAAGGAAAATAGAGCAATGGCAGGTTTATCGATGGGAGCTTTTGAAACCAAACTTATCACTCTTAACAAGCCGGAGGTATTTTCCAGTTATGCCTTGTTTAGCGGAGGCACCTATAATCCGGAAGAACTTAAAGGAAGAACCAAACCCGATTTAATATTTATTAGCACCGGAAGCAAAGAAAGACCTGATGCTGTAAAAACAGCAGTTTCTGAATTAAAGAAAGCTAGTTTTAATGCGGTTTCATATGTTTCTGAAGGAACAGCACACGAGTTCCAAACCTGGCGTCGTAGCTTATACCAGCTTGCCCCATTGTTATTTAAAACTCAGAAGTAAAGAACTATTATTTTCTGTAAAGTAAATTCTATTTGGTGTTTATATCCAAATAAAACGTCGGTTTTAAAATTTTGAGAATTTTATATTTTGAAATGAAGTTACATTAAACTTTAGAGGCGGGTTCTTTCACTAAAACCCGCCACCTGGAGCTTGTATTAATAACTAATTTTGTGTTTGTTTTTCCCTATAATTCTTGGGAGGCATTCCGTATAAATCTTTAAATTTTGTTGAAAATTTTGAGGTACTGGAAAAACCAACAGCATAGGCTATTTCAGCAATATTTATTTTTTTGGAAATCAATAGATCGGCTGCCTGCTTCAATCGTATATTGGTTATAAGCTCTCCGGCAGATTGATTGGTGAATTGTTTTAATTTACGATAAAGATGTACCCTGCTTATTCCCAATTCCGAAGCTACCATTTCCACGCTTAAATCCGGATTGCTTATATTTTTATTTACAACATCCATAAATTTATTTAATAAAGCGTCATCTCCCGATTTTACATCTACCTGTTTAATTTTATCCTCCTGTAACTGGTTACCGGAATAGGTGTTTTTTAATAAAGTCCTGTTTTTGATTAAATTCTTAACGGTCTTCTTGAGGATATCTATATTAAAAGGTTTATTGAGGTAAGCATCTGCACCCATATCAAGCCCTTCCAAATTAGTTTCCTTATCGGTTTTTCCGGTTAAGAGAATTACGGGGATATGATTGGTGTTAATATTTTTTTTGACTTTTCGGGTTAAGGTGATCCCATCCATTTCCGGCATTACCACATCACTAATGATCAAATCGGGTAAGTTTTTTACCACCTCGGGAAAGGCTAATTTTCCATTAGACTTCTTTATGATGTTGTAATGGCTAAGCAATTCTGCAGCAATATAATTTCGTGTATCGCTGTCATCATCCACAATAAGAATGGTGGGTTTATTTCTTTCCGGAGTTATTTCCTTAAGCTCATCTGTTACATAGGCTGAGGTTATTGGCAGTGTTTCGGTTTTAGTGGCAACTGCCGAGGTAGGTTCTAAAATTATTTCCTGTTTGTCAAGGTGGGCTTTCCCCAGCGGTGCAGTAACTATAAATTTACAACCTTTTTGATCTTCATTGTTTTCTGCCTTAACTGTTCCGTGGTGTAACTCGGCTATAGTTTTTGTAAGGTGTAGACCAATACCCGTTCCTTCAAACTGTCTACTCTTATTATTTGAAACCTGGTAGAAACGATTAAAGATATTGCCTAATTCACTTTCTTTGATACCTATTCCATTATCTCTAACACTAATGTAGAATTTATCTTCTTTCTCAAGCCGTCCAATATTCACTTCAACTGTGCCTTTTTGTGGAGTAAATTTTATAGCATTAGAAATTAAATTTTGAATTATTTTATCAAAATGGTTAGGATCTATATAAGCCATTAAATTTGTATCGGGATGATTGAGCTTAAACTGTATCTCGCGGCTTTCAATCTGGTCTTCAAAAAGGGATATAATAGAATTAACAAAGCTCACTATTTCTGTTTCCTGATACTTTAATTCAATCTTACCCTGGTCAAACTTCCTCGCATTAATTAGTTGGTTTAGGAGATGAAGGATTCTTTCGGAGTTTCGCTCCATAATTTTATAGAGCTTTTGACGCTCTTCCTCCTTGTCTTTCCTCATTAATTTCCTTAATGGATTTATTATTAGGGATATCGGAGTTTTTAAGTCGTGGGAAATATTTGTAAGAAACTGAAGTTTAGCTTCATTAATTTGTTCTGCCCGCAGGTGTTCCTGCAACTCCATTTTCGTTTTTCGCCTCTGTAAGATTTGCTGGATTATTACAATAGCAATAATGACAAAAAGCACCAGGTACATAATTCTCGCCCAGGTAGTAAAATACCAGGGTGGGTAGATAATTATGGTGAGTTCCTGCTCATCATAAAATTCTCCATAATCCTTAGCTCTAACTTTAAATTCATATGTTCCCGGTACAAGATTGTTAAATGTTACAGTATTTAATCCGGGTCTTAATTTTATCCAATTTTCTGAATTTAAAGAATAGGTATAGGTTATCCAGTCCTGATTCTTAAACGTAAATGATGAAAATTCAATGCTAAAATCGTTGTCCTTGTGAGATAGCTTAATTGTATCTGCTTCAATAATTGCCTCGTCAATAATAGAATATGGTCCCGATTTCATTCCTTTTTTTACTTGTCCTGAAGGTAAAACCCGGTAATTCGAAGATCCACATCACTATCTTTTGATGTTATTTCTGAAGGATCAAAAAAGGTTACACCATTGGTGCTGCCAAAGAACAAGCGGCCATTCTCCCCGGCATAAGAAGCATTTTTATTAAATTCATTTCCCTGAAGCCCATCGCGGAAATAGTAGTTTTTGAATTCTTTTGACTGAAGTTCAAATTTTGAGATCCCATTATTGGTACTTATCCATAAATTGTTGTTGGAATCTTTTTCAATTGCTGATATTACGTCACTGGGAAGCCCATCCTCGGTAGTGTAAATTTCCGTTATGGTGTCTTTATATGGTTTATAAAGTAAGCCTTCAGAAGTGCCAATCCATAAATTAAATTTTTCGTCTTCGTACAGGCTGTAAACAATTTTATTATTTAATATATGATTTTTTCCCTCCCCGTCCAGAAAAGTATTTTCTTCAAGATCTAAAATTGAAAGACCATCATAGGTACCTATATAAAGTTTATTGTCTGACGATAGTAAGAGGGTATTAATCCATCTATTATGTAATCTGTCATAAGCGGTTCCTCCTTCAATTACATTATGATTTTGGGCTGTTTTAGTTTTGAGATCATAGGAATAAAGTCCAAATCCCAGGGAACCTATCCAGAGATTTTTTTGGCCATCTTCAATAATGCTGTAAACTCTTTCTACAGTATTCTCCTGCTCGTCCTTTAGATTCTCAATAAACTGTAATTCCCTCTTTTTCCTGTCAAGTTTTGCTAAGCCATTTAAATAAGTTCCTATCCATAAATCATTTTCTGAGTCTTGATAAATACTCATTATGCTGGCAGAACTTCGACTACCATTGCTGTCTAAATGAAACTCCTGATTATTTAAATTGGTGATGCCGTATAACCCATCCCCATCAGTACCTACCCATAAAACATCCTGATTATCTTTAAATACTGATATTACACTATTAGAACCTATTATGTTCTTATTTAAAGATTGGTAACCTATATATCCAAAATTATTTGTTTTATCAGGTATTAGTAAAGCTCCTTTTTGATAGATCCCCAACCAAAGATTATTTGCTTCATCCTGTATAACCGAGTGGATTTTTGTTTTAGTAAAGTCAAAATTAGCAATGCTAAAATCGTTTAAACTCATTTTATTCTTAACGGGATCATAGATCTTTAAACCCATCCCATCGGTACCCACCAATATTTCATTATTATCAGTGACGAAAAGTGATTTTACCGGGAGGTTTTCAGAGTCTTCTATGATAATAAATTTTTGCTTCCCCCGGTCGTATTTAAATAAACCTTTGGTTAAACTCCCAACATAGAGATCGCCTTTTTCATCTTCAGCAATACTCGAGATGTTTGTCTCGTACTCGTTCTCATGGAAATATTCGTGAATTTTATTGTTTTTCGTGATCTTAAATAGTCCTCTATCCTGGCTAAGTGCCCAGAGGTTTTCATGGGAATCTTCAAATATACCTGTCAAATAAGAGCTGGGGACCATTTTTGGGAATTTGCGGGCCACAAGTTTCCCATTGCTCTCCAATAATTTAAATATTCCCTGACCGGATGAGCTAATTAATATTTCCCCATTTTTCCTCTCGGTCATAGAAGTGACGTGAGCAGGATAGGGGGTGTTGTCCTCTGTTAATAAAGAGATCTCGTGGAATTGTTCAGTAGCATGGTCAAAATATTGCAAGCCGTTAAAAAAACCAAAATAGAGCCCTCCTTTACTATCCTGAAAAACAGACTTTACATAATTATTTAAAATGGAAGTAGAATCCTTATTTTTCTGCTTGAAAATAGTAAATTTTGCTCCGTCATATCTATCCAAACCATCTTCAGTTGCAATCCAGATATATCCCTTGTCATCCTGGTAGATTTGATTTATTAAACTACTGGAAAGTTCTCCATCTGTAGAAAAAAGATTTCCTACCTGGCAATAGGTAGCAATTGGTATGAGACAAATAAAAGCAGATAATAGGGTGGACCTTTTTAAATGAGTTATTTTAATGATAATTTCTTTCATATAGAAGGTATAAATTACCATTTTTTCTCATTATTTTTTGATAAAAGTGTCTTTAAATTCTCCTCTTATAGTTTAAAAGAAAAACCTTCTTCTACCTTTTCTTTATATTTCGTAGCATCAAACTTGTAAAGAAAAGAACCCTTTCTCGAAGAATTCATGTCTTTTTCTTTCAGTTTTATTAAAATATCCAGGGCTTTTGTTTTATTTATAAAATTTCGTTTATCCAGTTCTTCTCCTAAAATTGATTCGTACAATTTTTGAAGTTGTCGCATAGTAAATTTTTCAGGCAACAGTTCAAAACCTATTGGCTTTTTGGAGGTTTTATAGCGCAATCGCGCAATAGCTTTGCTAATCATTTGGGAATGATCAAATATTAATTCTGGAAGCTCAGTAACGCTAAACCATTTGGCCGAGTGTTTGTCAATTAAGGTTTTATCGTGTTTTTTAATATTAATAAGAGCAAAATATGCAACCGAGATAGTTCTTTCCGCCGGATCCCTGTCAATTTCACTAAAGGCGTATAGCTGTTCCATGTAGATTTGTTCAAAGCCCGTCAATTGAAAGAGAATTCTATTGGCTGCCATATTAAGATCTTCATTATTTTTTAAAAAACCTCCCATTAATGACCATTTCCCTTTTTCAGGTTCAAAATTTCTTTTGATAAGAAGGATTTTAAGATCTTCCTCATCAAAACCGAAAATAATACAATCTACTGCCAGTAGAACTTTGTCTTCTGATTGATATTTATAAATCATGCTGCATTTTATTAAAATTTAGAAGTAAGTGCACTGCTAATATTGGGGATAAATTAAAAAATTTAAAAATATGTTAATTAAAATTGTTTTACACATCTAAATTTAATTATATTTGGAAATGTACAATTAACACTTAAGGTCTGTAAATATATTTAATTTTAATCTTAACAATAAGGATATGAAGGTAAAAATTTTATTAGTTCTAATGCTTGGATGTATTTTTAGCATTAATGCTCAGGATACTAAAATAGTTTTTAAGCCTTCTGAAAGTGCTCCAAAAATTAGTAAACATATTTACGGCCACTTCGCTGAACATCTTGGAAGATCTATTTATGATGGTTTTTATGTGGGAGATACGAGTGCGATCCCTAATAAAGATGGCGTTAGGACAGATATCATAGAAGCTTTAAAGGCGATAAAAATACCTAATCTAAGATGGCCCGGAGGATGCTTCGCCGATACTTATCAATGGAAAGACGGGATAGGACCACCGGAGGAAAGACCTACAATGGTAAATGCCTGGTGGGGTGGGGTGACAGAGGATAATAGCTTTGGAACCCACAATTTCTTAAATCTATGTGAAGAATTGGGGGCTGAGCCTTTTATTTCTGCCAATGTAGGAAGTGGAACAGTAGAAGATTTTATGGATTGGTTACAATACACCAATCATTCCGAAGGAAGTCCAATGGCAAAATTGAGGAAAGAAAATGGCAGAGAAGAGCCGTGGGATGTGAAATTTTGGGGAATTGGAAACGAGATGTGGGGATGCGGAGGAAATATGACTGCGGAATATTATGCGAATATTTATAAGCAGTATGCCACTTTCATGACCAGCTGGGAAAATGAGAACAATCTTTATAGGATTGCTGCAGGAGCATCAGGTGGTGATTACCATTGGACCGAAGTTTTAATGCGGGAGGTTCCAAAGTCTTTAATAGAAGCAGTGGGATTACATCATTATGCGGTGATTGACTGGGAAAACAAAGGATCTGCCACAGGATATGATGAGGAGATTTACTTCAGAAGTATGGAAGAAGCTCTAAAAATGGAAGAGTTTGTGGAAAAGCATTCCGAAGTAATGGATAAATATGATCCCGATAATACAATAGATCTTGTGGTAGATGAGTGGGGAGGTTGGTACAACGTTGAAGAAGGAACCAATCCCGGATTTCTTTATCAGCAAAATACGATGAGAGATGCTATGATTGCGGGTGCCACTTTAAACATCTTTAATAATTATAGTGAAAGGGTGAAAATGGCCAATATTGCACAAACGGTAAATGTTTTACAGGCTGTTGTGCTCACAGACGGAGAGAAAATGCTCCTCACGCCTACCTATCATGTCTTTAAGATGTACACAGTACATCACGATGCACAGTTATTGCTTAGTTGATTTTGATTCGCCAATGTACACTTTTAAAGGTGAATCAATACCCGCGATCTCTGTTTCAGCTTCTAAAAATGAGGCAGGAAAAACCAATATTAGTTTGGTGAACATTGATGCTAAAAAGGAACATAAACTTGAGATCGATCTGGAAGGGCTGAATGTAAAAGATATTGCAGGACAAATCCTGAGATCAGGAAAAATTCAGGACCACAATACTTTTGATAATCCCGATAAAATCAACATCAGCGAATTTAAAGATTTTAAGCTAAGAAAAGGAAAGCTGGAAATAAGCCTGCCACCGTTTTCTGTAGTGGTGTTATCCTCTAAATAATTCTCTATGAAATTATTCTTTGCTGATATTCGGACAAATCTTCTAAGTCTAATTGTTTTTCTTGCTACTTCAGTTATGCTGGGGCAGCAGTCGAAATTGGAAACTTTTAAGCTTGAGGATGTCAGCCTGGAAGATGGGCCTTTTCGCAATGCGATGTTGGTGGATCTAAATTATATTCTGGAATTAAACCCTGATAAACTTTTAGCCCCTTTTTTACGTGAAGCCGGATTAAAACCAAAAGCAGAAAATTATACCAACTGGGAAAACTCAGGATTAGATGGGCACATTGGCGGTCATTATTTAACAGCCCTTGCCCAAATGCAGGCTTCTGCGGGTAGTAAAAAGGCTGATTCCCTGCTTACCTATAGTTTAGGGGAATTAAAAAGAGTGCAGGAGGCCAATGGGAACGGTTATATTGGAGGCGTTCCCGGTAGTAAAAAACTATGGGATGAAATTGAGAACGGAACTATTGATGCAGCCAGTTTTAGCCTGAATGGGAAATGGGTTCCCCTATACAATATTCATAAGACCTACGCGGGACTAAGGGATGTTTATCAAATTACCGGGAATTCCAGTGCCAAAAAAATGCTGATAAAGTTTTCTGACTGGATGCTTGGAGTTACCAAACATCTTTCTGAGGAACAAATGCAAAAAATATTGGTTTCGGAACATGGAGGCTTAAATGAAATTTTTGCCGATGTAGCAAAAATTACTAGCGAGAACAAATACCTGGAGCTGGCATATAAGTTTTCCCATCAAAAATTACTGAATCCATTAGCTTCCAACAGTGATATCCTTAATGGAATGCATGCCAATACCCAAATCCCAAAAGTGATTGGCTTCGAAACTATTGCTGAATTAGATAACAATAAAGATTATCACGATGCAGCAACTTATTTTTGGGATAATGTTGTCAATAAACGTTCAGTTGCCATAGGGGGAAACAGTGTAAGAGAGCATTTTCATCCCGAAAACGATTTCTCTGAAATGATTTCCAGCGTACAGGGTCCTGAAACCTGCAACACCTACAATATGCTGAAGCTGAGCGAAAAATTGTTCCTCTCAAATGCCGATGAAAAATATATAGATTATTATGAAGGGGCTTTATACAATCACATCCTTTCTTCGCAACATCCGGAAAAGGGAGGTTTTGTTTATTTTACCCCAATGCAACCGGGTCATTACCGGGTTTATTCCCAGCCACAAACTAGCTTTTGGTGCTGTGTGGGATCGGGTATAGAAAATCATGGGAAATACAATGAATTCATTTATACGCACTCAAAAAATGAGTTGTATGTAAATCTATTTATCCCCTCAACTTTAACCTGGGAGGAAATGGGGATTAAACTTTATCAAATAACCAATTTTCCCAAAGAAGAAGCAACGAGTTTTAAAATAGAAACCCAAAAGCCTCAAAATTTCACGCTAAAGATCAGGTATCCTTCCTGGGTAGAAAAAGGTGAGTTCAAAATTTTTATTAATGATGAGCTTTTTCCGGTAAATCAGGAACCAGGCTCTTACGTAAGTATTGAACGTAACTGGAAAAACGGAGACAGGATAAAGGCAGAATTGCCAATGCAGATTACTGCAGAAAAATTACCCGACGGATCGAATTATGCTGCATTAAAATACGGTCCTGTTGTATTGGGAACAAAAACCGGAAATGAGGATCAAAAAGGAGTTTTTGCTGATGACAGTCGCGGCGGACATATTGCAGAAGGCCCACAGATTCCAATTTCAGCCATGCTTATTTTTTTAACTAATGATCTGGAAGATCTGGTGAAAAAGGTAAAAAAGAAAAATGCTGAAGACCTTAGTTTTTCAGTAAATGAAGTTATTTATCCTGAAAAATTTAAGGAACTGGAGTTTATTCCTTTTTATAATATTCACGAGTCACGGTATGCCATTTATCTACCCTTGGAAACCAGTAAAAGCTATAAGGAAAAGCAGGAAGAATTAAAAAAACTGGAAATTGCTGAACGAAAACTGCAATCCCGTACTATAGACAGGGTAGTTCCCGGAGAGCAACAACCAGAATCTGATCATTTTATTAAGAGTAAGAATTCTAATACGGGCGTTCATCAAAATCGTCATTGGCGGGATGCAACAGGCTGGTTTAGCTACGAGTTGAAAAACAGGGATCATAATGCTGAAAAGCTTCAAATCACCTACTACGGAAAAGATTCAGGTCGTCAATTTTCCATTTATATTAATGAGAAGATCCTGGCAGAGGAAAATTTTCAGGGAGAAGAAGGAGACCTATTTTTTTCAAAGGAATATAAATTACCAGAAGATTTGGATCATAAGGATAGGGAGAAGATTATCATACGCTTTGAGGCTAATCCCGGCTCCAGAACTGCAGGTATTTATGATGTAAGACTATTGAAAAAACAGTAAAATTTCAGAATTTAAAATTAGAATGGAAAAATATGTAATAGGAGTAGATTATGGAACAGACTCAGTACGATCTGTATTAATAGACTCTTCCAGTGGTAAAGAGCTGGCCACCGCCGTTCACCTTTATAAACGATGGCAGGAACAAAAATTTTGTGATCCGGGATCAAACAGGTTCAGGCAACATCCTCTGGATCATATAGAAGGTTTGGAATCAACTATAAGAAAGGTAGTGGAAAAAAGCGGAATTGATGCCCGGAAAGTATCTGGAATATGTATAGATACCACTGGTTCTTCTCCCATTGCGGTAACTAAAGATGGAACTCCTTTAGCCTTTGTTGAAGGTTTTGAAGAAAACCCAAACGCGATGATGGTGCTTTGGAAGGACCATACATCTATTGAGGAGGCCAATGAGATTAATGAATTGGCAGCAAACTGGGGTGGGGAAGATTTCACAAAGTATGAGGGTGGTATTTATTCTTCGGAATGGTTTTGGGCAAAGATCCTCCACATCATTAGAGAAGATGAGAAGGTAAAACACGCTGCCTATTCCTGGATGGAGCATTGTGATTTGATGACTTTTATACTTTCAGATAATCAGGATTTGGGAAGCTTTAAACGCAGCCGTTGTGCAGCTTAATCACAAAGCAATGTGGCATAAGGACTGGAATGGGTTACCACCTAAAGAATTCCTTGAAAAACTGGATCCATACCTGGGAGATCTTCGGGATCAACTATATGAGGAAACCTATACTTCCAATGAAGTTGCGGGTAATCTTAATGAGGAGTGGGCTAAAAAACTGGGCTTAAGCACAAATACTGTCATAGCAGTGGGAACTTTTGACGCTCACGCCGGGGCAGTAGGTGCTAAAATTGATGAGCACGCATTGGTACGGGTAATGGGGACTTCTACCTGTGATATTATTGTATCTTCAAAAGATAACCTTGGAGTTAAAACCGTAAAAGGAATTTGTGGACAGGTAGATGGCTCTGTAATCCCGGGAATGATTGGTCTGGAAGCAGGTCAGTCTGCGTTTGGAGATGTGCTTGCATGGTTCAGGAATGTACTTTCATGGCCCATAGACAAGCTGGTTTTAGAGTCCGGTATTTTATCTGAAGATCAAAAAGTAAAGCTGAAACAGGAAATAGATGATAACTTCATCAAAAAACTTTCAGAAGAAGCAGAAAAAATTGAGTTGTCTGAAAGTATTCCGGTTGCGTTGGACTGGATCAACGGCCGTAGAACACCAGATGCCAATCAGGAATTAAAAGCTGCAATAAGCAATCTTTCTTTAGGATCCAATGCACCGCACATTTTTAAGGCACTTATTAACGCCATATGTTTTGGTTCAAAAATGATCGTGGACCGCTTTGAAGAGGAAGGAGTGCGAATTGATACTGTTATTGGAATTGGAGGGGTGGCAAGAAAATCACCTTATATTATGCAAACCCTCGCCAATGTTCTTAATAAGCCTATTAAAATTGCCGAGTCTGATGAAGCTCCGGCTTTGGGTGCGGCCATTTATGCTGCTGTGGCTGCAAATTTGTACCCCAATGTAGTAGAGGCAGCGAAGGTACTGGGAAGTAACTTTGAAGCAGAATATCATCCCCAGGTAGATAAACTACAGGATTTGGAGCAACATCTTAAATCATACCAGAATTTGAGTTCTTTTATGGAAGAGACTATTAACCAAAATAAACAAAGGCATGCCGTCAAAATTTAAAGAACTAAAGCAGGAATGCTACGAAGCTAACATGCAGTTGAATGCTCTAAACCTGGTAATATATACATTCGGAAACGTTAGTGCTGTAGATCGTGATAGAAATGTATTTGCAATAAAACCCAGCGGAGTACCTTACGAGGATCTAAAACCTGAAAATATAGTCATTCTGGACTTTGACAATAATATAATTGAAGGTGAAATGCGCCCCTCATCAGATACTAAAACACACTCTTTTCTTTATAAGAATTGGAAAGATATTGGAGGTGTTGCTCATACACACGCCACTTACTCGGTAGCCTGGGCTCAGGCACAAAAAGACATTCCAATTTTTGGCACCACCCATGCCGATCATCTTACAAAGGATATTCCCTGTGCTGCTCCAATGAGCGATGATCTAATTGAAGGAAATTATGAACATAACACCGGGATCCAGATTTTGGACTGTTTTAAAGAAAAAGAACTTTCTTATAAAGAAGTGGAAATGGTTCTTATTGGGAATCACGGTCCCTTTACCTGGGGGAAAAATGCCGCTAAAGCAGTTTATAATTCAAAAGTGCTGGAAGAAGTGGCACGTATGGCATTTTTAACCCTGCAAATAAATCCTGAAGCACCCAGGTTAAAAGATTCCCTTATTAAAAAACACTATGAGCGTAAACATGGCAAAAACGCTTATTACGGCCAAAAATAAAATAATACTAATTCCAATCAAATCTTAATGATTAAAATAGAAGAAAAGGAAATCTGGTTTGTTACCGGAAGTCAACACCTTTACGGAGAAGAAACCCTAAAACAGGTAGCAAAAAATTCTGAAGCTATAGTTAATGGTTTGAATGTTTCTAAGGATATTCCTGTAAGAATCGTACATAAAGATACGGTCAAAACCCCAGATGAAATTGCACACCTGTTTCAACTCGCCAACGCTGAGAAAAAATGTATAGGTATTATTGCCTGGATGCATACCTTTTCTCCTGCTAAAATGTGGATAAGAGGCTTAAATATTCTCGATAAACCTATATGTCACTTGCATACTCAATTTAATGCTGAAATTCCCTGGGAAAGTATTGATATGGATTTTATGAACCTTAACCAGTCAGCCCATGGCGACAGGGAATTTGGTTTTATAATGACCCGTATGCGTAAGAAAAGAAAAGTAGTAGTAGGACATTGGGAATCAAACCGGGTTCAGAAAAAGCTGGGTATATGGTCACGCGTCGTGTTAGGTTGGGATGAACTTCAACATTTAAAGGTGGCCCGTATTGGAGACAACATGCGGGAAGTGGCTGTAACCGAGGGAGACAAAGTAGGTGCGCAAATGCGTTTTGGGATGTCCGTTAACGGTTATGACTCTTCCGATGTTGTAAAACATATTAAGGCCGTTAAAGAAGAAGATGTAAACAAGCTTCTTGCTGAATATGAATCTTCCTATGCTCTCTCTAATGTGCTTAAAGAAGGTGGGGAGCAAAGAAGTTCTTTAGTTGATGCAGCCAGAATAGAAATAGGTTTAAGAGCCTTTCTGGAAGAAGGTGGATTTAAAGCTTTTACTGATACGTTTGAAAACCTTGGAGAATTAAAGCAGTTGCCGGGAATAGCTGTTCAAAGACTAATGGCCGATGGTTATGGTTTTGGGGCTGAAGGAGACTGGAAAACGGCAGCTCTATTACGTGCAATGAAAGTAATGGCTACAGGATTAGAAGGTGGGACTTCATTTATGGAAGATTATACTTATCATTTTACTCCTCAAAAATCCTATGTTTTAGGTTCCCACATGCTGGAGATTTGTCCTTCAATAGCCGATGCTAAACCTTCCTGTGAAATTCATCCTTTAGGAATTGGAGGAAAACAGGATCCGGTAAGGTTAGTTTTTAACTCTCCTGAAGGTGCAGCTTTAAATGCATCACTGGTAGATATTGGAAACCTAGTTCAGGCTTATTGTAAATGAAGTGGAAGCTGTTAAACCTGAAGGGGAATTACCTAACTTACCTGTAGCACGTGTCCTTTGGGATCCTAAACCCGATCTTGATACTGCTGCTACAGCCTGGATCCTATCGGGAGGTGCACATCATACAGTTTATACCCAGGCTTTAACTACAGAGTTTCTTGAAGATTTTGCTGATATTGCCGGAATAGAACTTTTAGTAATTGATCAAAAAACCAGTATTAGAGATTATAAGGATAGAATTAATGCCAATGAAGCTTACTTTCATTTGTTTCAACACAGGATGTAAAACTAAATAACCACAATTATGAAAAAACTAAACAAACCACTTTCTTTTTTGATCATTCTGAGTCTGGCTTTAATGTCTGTACAGTGTAAAAACGAAAAAAAAGAAGTTAATGATGATGTTACAAATATGGAAGATAGCAATGTAATTAAAAAGAGAGATTATGGGACAACCCCCAGTGGTGAAAAAGTAGATCACTATACCCTGTCCAATGAAAACGGTATGGAGGTTGAAATTATTACCTATGGAGGCCGTATTACATCCTTAAAAGCGCCTGATAAAAATGGTCAATTAGAGAATGTGGTTTTAGGTTTTGATTCTTTGAGTCAGTACACCTCAAATAATCCTTTTTTTGGAGCATTAATTGGTCGTTACGGAAATAGAATAGGAAAAGGAAAATTTACTTTGGATGGAGAAGAATATACCCTGCCCAAAAATGATGGTGAAAATCATCTTCATGGGGGGGATAAAGGATTTGATAAAGTGGTTTGGACAGCTGAAGAACCTGGAAAAGATTCAAATTCACTTAAATTAACCTACATCAGTGAAGATATGGAACAAGGGTATCCCGGTAGGCTGGAAACTGTTGTTACCTACACCCTTAATGATGATAATTCCCTGGATGTTCTTTATGAAGCGACAACAGATAAGAAAACCGTAGTCAATTTAACACAGCACGCTTATTTTAATTTATCGGCTAATTTTGATGAGCCAATCCTTGATCATGTTGTGGAAATTAATGCCGACAGTATCGTGCTTAGATGGATGAAAAATTGATTCCTACCGGGGAGATAAAAGCAGTGGCAGGTACACCTTTTGATTTTACCGAGCCCAGAGTTGTAGGAGAAAAAATTGAAGAAGAAGATATTCAATTAAAAAGAGGTTTAGGTTATGATCATTGCTGGGTGCTAAACGAGCAGGATAATGGAGTAAGATTTGCCGCTTCTGCACATCATCCTGCCAGCGGTCGGTTTTTGGAAGTCTTTACAGATGAACCCGGTATTCAGTTCTACACTGGGAATTTTCTGGATGGCACTTTGCCACAAGCTGGCGGAGAGGGAACTTATGATAGAAGGACAGGTTTCTGTCTCGAAACTCAACATTATCCCGATTCCCCAAATCAGGAAAATTTTCCTTCCGTAGTATTGGAACCGGGAGAAAAATATACTTCTAAAACTTCCTTTAAGTTTTCTGTAAAATAGGGCTATGATACCATTAGATTTATACGATTGGATAGCAATAGGGCTATACTTTTTAATCCTTGCGGGGATCGTAGTTTGGGTAATAGCCAAAAAACAGGAGAATACAGAAGATTATTTCCTCGCTTAGCCGAAATGTAGGCTGGTTTGTTGTAGGGGCATCAATATTTGCATCTAATATAGGTTCGGAACACGTGGTTGGGCTGGCAGGAGCAGGGGCAGGAGATAAACTCCCTATGTTAATTTATGAGATTCAGGCTTGGGTAGTACTTATTCTGGGATGGGTATTCCTGCCTTTTTATAAGCGAAGTGGGGTATTCACTATGCCCGAATTTCTGGAAAAAAGGTTTGATGCGAGATCGAGATGGGTGCTCTCTATTTTTTCTATTATAGCTTATGTGCTTACTAAAATATCGGTGACTATATATGCAGGTGGAGTTGTAGTATCGGCTTTGCTGGGAATAGATTTTTGGACAGGGGCAATAGCGACCGTACTTTTAACGGGAATCTATACCGTTTTAGGAGGAATGAAGGCTGTTGTTTATACTGAGACCTTGCAGGCTATGATCCTTGTTCTTGGAGCTGGTGCCTTAACTTTTATAGGTCTTGATGCTGTTGGGGGATGGGAAAGCATGAAAGAAACTGTCTCACCGGAATATCTCAATATGTGGCGACCTGCCACTGATCCTGATTTTCCCTGGCCTTCTCTTTTAATAACAAGTACAATTGTAGGGATTTGGTACTGGTGTACCGATCAATATATTGTACAACGAACTCTTACGGCAAGAAATATAAAAGAAGGAAGACGAGGTACTATTTTTGGCGCTCTCCTAAAGTTACTTCCTGTATTCCTGTTCCTCATTCCCGGTATTATTGCTTTAACCCTTAAAATGAGAGGAGAATTACATTGGGATAGTCCAGATGAAGCATTTCCAGTTTTAATGAGTAATTTATTACCTTCAGGATTAAGAGGATTGGTTGCGGCGGGTCTTTTAGCTGCACTAATGAGCTCTCTGGCTTCAGTATTTAATTCCTGTTCTACACTCTTTACTGTAGATATTTATAAAAAATTAAAACCAAATACTCCGGAGAAAAAACTGGTAAGAACAGGACAAATTGCCACCGTAATAATTGTTATCATTGGAATTCTATGGATACCCATTATGGCTAACATTTCGGGAGTACTTTATGAGTATCTGCAGTCTGTACAATCTTATATTGCACCTCCTATAACGGCAGTTTTCCTACTGGGAATTTTCTACAAGAGGATCAATGGATTAGGTGCTTTTGTGACTCTTGTTGTTGGTCTTCTCGTTGGGGCAGCGAGAATTGTGCTGGAATTGATTAAAGATGATCTGGATCCAAATGGGGTGCTGTATGTTATTGGAAGTGCAAATTTCCTTTCTTTTGGAGCCTGGTTCTTCTTGTTTTGTGTAATTCTGGTAACAGTGGTTAGCTGGTTAAGCTCAGTTCCTACAGTAGAAAAAATAAGAAACCTTACCTTCCAAACCATTTCTGCAGAAGACAAGGTGGAGAACAGAGCCAGTTATAATTGGAAAGATATTGCATTTTCTGTACTTATTCTTGCTGCTGTTGCGTGGGTAATGATTATTTTTAACGGGCAATAATAAATTAATAAATTGTAAATTAAAATTAAATGAAATTTTTTATAGACACGGCGAACCTTGATCAGATTAGGGAAGCTCAGGCTCTTGGAGTGCTGGATGGTGTAACTACCAATCCTTCATTAATGGCAAAGGAAGGTATTACAGGAAAAGAGAATATCTTACAGCACTACCTTCACATTTGTGATATCGTAGATGGCGATGTTTCTGCTGAAGTAGTTGCAACAGATTTTGACAATATTGTAAAAGAAGGAGAAGAGCTGGCGAAACTACATAAACAAATTGTGGTAAAAGTTCCGATGATAAAAGAGGGCATAAAAGCTATAAAATATTTTTCTGATAAAGGGATACGCACCAACTGTACGCTCGTATTTTCTGCAGGACAGGCACTACTCGCTGCAAAGGCAGGAGCTACTTATGTTTCTCCTTTTATTGGAAGGCTGGATGATATTTCAACAGATGGTCTTGATCTTATAGCAGATATTAGACTTATATATGATAATTACGGCTTTGAAACCGAAATACTGGCTGCCTCCGTAAGACATACCATGCACGTAATTAACTGTGCTAAACTTGGTGCCGATGTAATGACAGGTCCTTTATCTTCCATTGAAGGTTTACTTAAGCATCCACTTACCGACAGCGGACTTGAAAAATTTCTGGAAGACGCTAAATCTTTTAAATTATAAATCATGAATATTCAACAATTAGAAGACTTTGCTACCCAGGTGCGAAGAGATATTTTAAGACAGGTACATAAGGTAAATTCTGGTCATCCAGGAGGTTCTTTGGGATGTACCGAATTTTTTACAGTGCTATACCAGGAAATCCTTAAACACGATCCTTCTTTTAATATGGACGGGAAAGGGGAGGACCTCTTTTTTCTTTCAAACGGCCATATTTCACTAGGTCTTTTATAGTGTGCTCGCCAGGAGTGGTTACTTTCCTGTAGAAGAATTACACACCTTTCGATTAATTGATTCCCGTTTACAGGGGCATCCTACCACACATGAAGGATTGCCAGGTGTAAGGGTTGCATCGGGTTCTTTGGGCCAGGGAATGTCTGTAGCTATTGGTGCAGCTTTGGGCAAAAAGCTCGACAATGATGACAGGACTGTTTACAGTCTCCATGGCGACGGGGAATTACAGGAAGGGCAAAACTGGGAGGCTATAATGTATGCAGCCGGAAATAATGTAGATAATTTAATTTCTACCATTGACTTAAATGGGCAACAAATAGACGGCAGTACAGAAAATGTTTTGCCTTTAGGAAACCTCCGGGCAAAATTTGAAGCCTTCGGTTGGGAGGTTATGGAAATTGAAAATGGAAACAGCATTCAGGAAGTGGCAGATGGTCTAAAAGAAGCAAAATCGCGAACAGGTAAAGGAAAACCTGTATGTATTCTTATGCATACAGAAATGGGTCACGGGGTAGATTTTATGATGTATACCCACGCCTGGCACGGGAAAGCTCCAAATGACGAACAACTTGAAAAAGCATTAGCCCAAAATCCAGAAACTTTAGGGGATTATTAGATCTTAAAGCAAAGAGGAGATTGTAGATAAAGTAAATGCCATAATGATATTAAAATAAAATGAAAAAATATACATATACAGAAACGAATGATACCAGAAGCGGATTTGGCGACGGTCTTACTGAACTGGGAAGGAACAACCCTAATGTGGTTGCTCTTTGTGCCGATTTGATAGGATCTCTAAAAATGCAGGATTTTATAGATGAAAACCCAAATCGCTTTTTTCAGGTAGGAATTGCTGAAGCAAATATGATGGGTATTGCCGCAGGTTTGAGCATTAGCGGAAAAATTCCTTTCACTAAGTACATTTGCAAATTTTTCCACAGGGAGAGTTTATGACCAGATCCGTCAGTCTATTGCTTACTCTGGAAAGAATGTAAAGATTTGCGCTTCTCACGCAGGACTTACTCTAGGGGAAGACGGTGCTACCCATCAAATCCTGGAAGATATTGGATTGATGAAGATGCTACCGGGGATGGTAGTTATCAATCCTTGTGATTACAATCAAACAAAAGCAGCGACCATTGCCATTGCTGATTATGACGGGCTAAGTATACTTAAGATTTGGCCGTCCTAAAGTTCCTGTTTTTACAGATCCCGATCAAAAATTTGAAGTGGGAAAGGCAGTTATGTTCAATGAAGGTAGTGACGTAACAATTATAGCTACAGGACATTTAGTTTGGGAAGCAATACAGGCTGCGGAAAAACTTGAAGAAAAAGGAATTTCAGCGGAAGTTATTAATATCCACACTATTAAACCATTAGACGAAGAGGCGATCCTTAAATCGGTTAAAAAAACAGGTTGTGTGGTAACAGCAGAAGAACATAATTATTTAGGAGGCCTTGGAGAAAGTGTCGCTGGTTTTCTGTCCAGAAGTTTACCTACTCCCCAGGAATTCATAGCAACTCAGGACACCTTTGGGGAAAGCGGAATCCCTGAAAAGTTAATGGAAAAGTACGGGCTCAACAGTGATGCAATTATAAAGGCAGCAGAAAAAGTGTTAAAGAGAAAGGCAAAATAGATCAAAATTTTTCCTGAATAATGTTTAAAATAGTTTCAGAAAATACTTCGAATACTTGTTTTCTGAAACTATTTTGAAATTTTTACCTGGTCCCATAAATTTTAGAAAATTAGGGAAGGTTTAGAAATAATGTGGATAAAAATTTAAGACACTTAGAGTAATTCAGCTTGCTCAGAAGGTAGAGTATTTCCGAATTTATTATTCAACAAGTTGTCACTAGACAAGGTTTTTTGCTAATAAAATTCTTTGCGGGAAAGATTACGAAGAACGAATAGGAGATAAATGGAAATCTTATTACAGGTTTAATCTAAGGTTAATTAAGGTCAGAATAATTGATTAATTCACCCATACCATGTTCTGCATCTTTTGCAGGAACTATTTTAAAAGTTTACTGAACAAAAAAAAACTCGTTTAATAAATTGTAACATTTACCCCAATATATCTTTTAATTAAATTTGATATGAGAAAAATGATTTCCGGAGTTTTTATAAGCTGCTCCTTCTTTTTAATGAGTCACGATATCAAGGCTCAAAAAACAGAACTTCCACCCGAAGCAACAGAATTTTATAAACCTGTACCCCCGGTCATTTCTTCGGGTAAATCTACAACTACACCTCCTGGTGATGCTATTGTTCTTTTTGATGGAACAAATCTCTCTTCCTGGGAAGGTGAGAGAGAAGGTGCTGAGGCTAAGTGGATTGTAGAACAAGGAAATATGACCGTAAATCCTGGAACAGGAGGAATAAAAACGAAACAGGGTTTTGGTGACATTCAACTCCACCTGGAATGGCGTTCTCCCTCTCAAATTAAGGGAGAAGGACAGGGAAGAGGAAATAGTGGAGTTTTTATTATGGGAAAATACGAGTTGCAAATCCTGGATTCATATGAGAACAACACTTACACTAATGGACAGGCCGGGAGTATTTATAAACAATCTCCTCCTCTTGTTAATGCGACCAATCCACCCGGGGAATGGAACACTTATGATGTAATTTTTACTGCTCCCAGGTTTAATGACAAAGGAATGCTTGTAACACCTGCGAGAATAACTGTCTTACACAACGGTGTTTTGGTTCAGAATAATTTTGAATTACGCGGTCCTACAGAATATATAGGAATTCCTAATTATACAGCACACGAGGATAAATTGCCTATTCATCTTCAGGATCATGGTAACCCGGTTAGTTTCCGGAATATCTGGGTGAGGGAACTTTAAAAGTATAATCTATTATTCATGATTTAAAAGCTGCAATCTGGAGGTTGTTTTTGCGTCCCTGGTTGTAAGTAACTTCAAACTGAAAAGGCATGAAAATAAAATATTTTTTAAAATTAAAATAATCCCCCTGGTATGTTGTTTATTATTTTAAATGCCCTCTTTTGTATAGCCTTTGCAGGGTTTGCATATGTGAATTTAAATGACAGAGACTCTTTCCTTTGGGTACCAATTTATTTAATTGCATCAATAGCCTGTGGACTGGCAATGTTTGAAATGTATTTTCCTGTATTTTATCTTGTCGTCATAAGTTTTTATTTAGGTTATGCAATAAAATTGTTTTTTGAAAAAGATGGAGTGCTTGACTGGATAACGAAGTATAAACAAGAAAGTATTGTTCAAAGCATGCAGGCCACAAAACCACATATTGAGAAGGCACGGGAATTTTTTGGCTTATTAATTATTAGTGCTGCCCTGGCTATAAATTACTTTATAGCTATTTAAAAAGAGTATACATAGAAATTTCACTGAGTATTTTTTTAATGACCACCAGGTTTATTTAAGTTCTGTTTTTTTACTTCTAGTTTCCTGGATTGGAAATATTTTCTTCTAATCATCTAAACCGAAATTCATGAATGAGACCATTAACAAAAACGCTTTATTTTATGGGAGTTGCTTTGCACTCATAACCACTGCATTTTCTTTTTCCATAAGAGCAGGAATACTTCCTCAATTAGGTAATGAGTTTGGACTTTCCGCTGAACAGTTAGGATTTATTAATTCCATGTGGTTCCTTGGAATGCCTATTTCTATGATCATAGGAGGATTGGTTTATCATTCATTCGGCCCCAGGAATATAATGATAGTGGCTTTTGTAACGCATACTCTCGGAATTATTTTGACCATTTATGCAGGAGGGTATACAGGCTTACTTCTATCTACGCTTTTAATTGGATTTGGGAATGGATGTACTGAGGCTGCGTGTAACCCGATGATTGCAGATATGTATACCGGGGTAAGAATGAATAAGATGTTGAATAGATTCCATATGTGGTTTCCGGGCGGAATCTTCTTAGGTGCCTTAATTTCTAAATTCATGACAGATTCAGGTCTTTCCTGGCAGGTGCAAATGTGGATCATTATGGTGCCAACTATAATTTACGCTGTAATGTTTTTGGAAAAACTTTTCCTCGTCCAAAAGTGGAAGGAGCAACTTCTCTTGCTCAAAACTTTAAGGCCATGTTAAGTCCTCTTTATATTTTTCTGTTTGTATGTATGGCCCTTACAGCAATTTCAGAGTTTGGTCCCAACCAGTGGGTGACAATAATCCTGAGTAGCAGCGGTGCAGAACCTATGATCATATTAGCACTTACTACTGGGCTTATGGCAGTTGCGAGATATTTTGGGGGACCTGTGGTAGGAAAAATGGGCCAAACAGGAGTTTTACTAATCTCTGCAATTTTAGCTACAATTGGAATTTATATGTTTAGTACAGTTACCGGACCTATGGCTTATGTGGCGGCTGTAATATTTGCCATAGGGATAAGTTATTTTTGGCCTGTAATGGTAGGTGCTGTCGCACAAAGGGTACCATTGAGCAGTGCCTTGGGAATGTCTGTTATTGGTGGTGTGGGAATGTTCTCTACTGCTATTTTTCAACCTATAATTGGAAGCTGGATTGATAACGCAATGGAAGATAATCGGGCCGCGGGCCTTGCAGGAGACGCATTGGAGCTGGCTGCAGGTCAGGATACTCTCGAAAAAATGATAGCCTTTCCAGCTATTTTGATCGTCTTATTTACAATTCTATTTTTCTGGCAAAAAAACACAAAACAAGAAACAGTAGTAGGCGCTAATCACTAAAGATAGTTGCCTTTAAAAAGGGTTGTTAAAAAAAAGCGATCAAGCTAGGTAAAGTTTGGCTTGATCGCTTTTTTATTTAACGCTAATAGCTAACTGTTTGGAGGTGCTTCTCCTGTTCTTTGGAGAAATTAAGATTTTTCGGAATTATAAAAATCTCCGGTTCAAAATATTCCAACCTCCGGGGTTAGTGGCCAGGGTGATGACTTATAAATATTTTTACTCATCAATTTCTACCCAAACATTGCCATTCTTATGGGATTCTACCGTTTTTTCAATAAAGTTCATTCCCCGAATGCCGTCTCGCATTGTTGGAAATTCGGCTGGATCGTAATCTTCATTTTTAATTGCTTTAGCAACCCCTTTGTAGATATTTCCCATAGAATCAAAAATTCCTTCAGGATGTCCAGGAGGGAGTTTAGTTCCTTCAAGTGAAAGTTTACTGTTATACGAGTGCCCCGGCTTCAATACCTGTATTGGTTGCCCATCTACCATGTGGTAGAGGTAGTTTGGATTTTCCTGTTCCCATTTCAGGCCTCCTTTTTCTCCATATACACTTATCGAAAGATTATTCTCCTCACCTAGGTTGCAATTTGGCTGGATCTAATGATGCCTTTCACATAATCTGAGAATCGGATTAAAATGGTTCCGTCTATATCAAGTTTATTATCCTCATAAAGATAGTTTAGGTCTGCCAGAATTTCTTTTACCTGAAGACCACTAACAAATTCTACCATATTAAAAGCGTGGGTCCCGATATCTCCCACACAACTACTTATACCTGCTTTCTTTGGATCTAGGCGCCAAACTGTGGAACGTTTTTCCTGATCATGAACTATTTCATTAATCCAGCCCTGATAGTATTGTGCATCTATTTTATGAATTTTCCCTATTTCTCCTGCGGCAATTAACTTTCTCATTTGCCTTACCATTGGATAATCCAGTATAGGTATAGGTAACGGCAAAAATAGCTTTTGAATTTTGAAGAGTCTGTTCTAATATTTTTGCTTCTTTATAAGTGGTAGTAAGAGGTTTTTCACAAATCACGTGAAAACCATTCTCCAGCAGTTTTTTGGCCATAGGAAAATGGAGAAAGTTGGGAGTTAAGACTGAGATTACCTGAATTCTTTCCTCTTGCGGTAGTTTTGCTTCTTCTTCAATAAGGGAATCGATATCTTTATAAACCCTATCTGTTCTTAATCCTATTTCTTTGGCAAAAGCAATACTTTCACTTAGTTCAGGGTTGAAAACGCCACCTACTAATTCGTAACGATCGAACATTGCAGAAGCTACGCGATGAAGAACCCCGATAAGGGAATCACCACCACCACCAACTATTCCTAATTTGATTTTAACACCCATTTTTTTCTTGTTTTATATTTTTTTGAATTACAATAATCGGTGACAATTTAATAAACCTAATGCACATTCATTAATTTGAACCAGTAAAAATATTAATTATTATTAAGATCGTTTAAAGCTGAAAAATGGAAAAATATTTAAAGTTTCAAAAAAAAATAATAATAACCATCTTAAGTAGAAAAAGAGAATTAAGGAGGATTTTACCCTTTAAATTAGTTTAAAAATGAGAGATCTTGTCTAATTAAACTTCAGAAATAATATTTGTAACAAAATGTTTTTGCAAAAATTGCATATATCATTGCAAAAATTTTTATTATTGTCATATATACTATAACCCCCCCCCCCCCCCCCCCCCCACCTTAGGTATAATTTTTCAGGATAAAATATTTGCGAATAAGATGAACTTAAAGAATTTATTACCTGTATCGTTTTTTATTATTGGTTTGCTCTTTTCCGGTTGTTCCAGTAATAGCGAGAGGCGTGCGGGGGAACCCCGGGTGTTAGTTTTTACGAAAACAACGGGATTTAAACATGCTTCTATTCCCGATGGAGTTAAAGCTGTTCAGGAACTTGGTAAGGAACACGGTTTTAAAGTAGATACTACATCGATTTCGGCAAAATTTGTGGAAGATACTTTAAAGCAATATTCTGCTGTTATTTTCATGAGTACTACGGGGGATATTTTGAATACCCGGGAGCAGGTCGAGTTTCAGCGTTACATTCAGGCAGGAGGGGGATATGTGGGAGTTCATGGTGCTGTTGATTCAGAATACAACTGGCCGTGGTACGGAAAGTTAATTGGCGCATATTTTAAAAATCATCCTGCCATTCAGGAAGCGAAACTAGATATACATGCCGATAAAAAATTTGAAATTACAGAATCTCTACCAAACCCCTGGGTAAGAACTGACGAATGGTATAATTTTATATCACTTCCTGAAAATGTTAACGTCCTGGTGAGTATTGATGAAGAAAGTTATGAAGGCGGAGAAAATGGAGAAGAGCATCCTGTGGTTTGGTATCACGAATATGATGGTGGCAGAGGATTCTATATGGCACTGGGGCATACGCCGGAATCGTACAAAGATCCTGATTTTTTAAACTTATTAAAAGCCGGAATTGATTATGCTATTGGGGAAAACAACGAATTAGATTATGGAAAGGCAACAGCTTTAAAGGTGCCGGAAGAAAATCGTTTTTCTAAGGAAATTCTGGCAGAAGGGCTGGATGAACCAACAGAATTGACAGTTCTTCCAAACCTGGATATACTAATTGCAGAAAGAAAAGGAGCAATAAAATATTATAGTGCAGGTAGCCAAACTCTTTCAGTTGTGGCGAATATGGATGTGTATTATAAGGCTCTTGAAGCGAAGGTGAATGTCGAATTTGGAGTGTTGGGAATGCAAGCCGATCCAGACTTTTCTACCAATAACTGGATTTACCTGTATTACTCTCCAGTAGATAAATCGGTAGATCGTTTGTCCAGGTTTAAATTCATGAACGGAAATTTTGATCTGGATTCAGAACAGGTGATCCTTGAGGTAGAAACTACCCGGGAAATATTTTGCCATACGGGGGGATCAATAGCATTTGACTCCAATGGAAATCTCTTTCTTTCTACCGGAGACAATACTACTCCCTTCGATGAGATTAACCCGGAAACCGGAAAAACATATCCCATTAACTCCCACGGTTTTGCTCCTCTGGATGATCGACCCGGATTGGAAAATTATGACGCCCGTCGTTCCAGCGGCAATTCTGCTGATCTTCGTGGAAAGATTATACGTATAAAAGTCAATGAAGACGGATCTTATAGTATCCCGGAGGGAAATCTTTTTCCAAAAGACGATCCTAAAGTACGTCCTGAGATTTTCGTAATGGGAACCCGGAATCCATATCGAATTTCAGTAGATAAAAAGACAGACTATTTATATTGGGGTGAGGTAGGTCCAGATGCAAATAATGACAGCCTTGCTACCCGGGGACCCCGTGGATATGATGAAATTAATCAGGCAAGAAAAGCCGGGAATTTCGGGTGGCCTTATTTTATAGGAAAAAATTATCCTTATCGGGAATATAATTATAAAACAGGAGAATCAGGACAGGCTTTTAATCCCGAAGGTCCTGGTAACAATTCCCGCAATAATACAGGTTTAATAGAACTTCCACCGGGACAAGCAGCTTTTATTGAATATCCTTATACTGTTTCCCGTGAATTTCCGGTTCTGGGGAACGGGGGCCGTACTTCCATGGCTAGTCCTATATATCATGTAAATGATTTTCCTGAAGATAAAAGATTCCCACAATACTATGATGGTAAATTTTTTATATATGACTGGGTGCGGGATTGGATAATGGCTGTAACAATGAGTGAAAACGGAGATTTGGAAGCTATAGAACCATTTATGGAAAATACCGTTTTTCGGGCCATTAGTGATATGGAAGTAGGTCCCGATGGGCAAATTTATGTGGTGGAATACGGAAAAGGCTGGTATTCCCAAAATCCTGGAGCAGCACTTTCAGTACTTAAATACAACAGTGGCAACCGCCCCCCGGTAGTCAAATATACGCTGGATCAAGATGCTGAGGCCGTGCCACTAAATATAAAAGCTTCAGCAGAAGGTACATTTGATCCTGATGGTGATAAGTTAAAGTATGTATGGGATTTAGGCAATGGGTCGAAGAAAAAGACTAAGGATCCCTACATTGAACATACTTACAATGAAAGTGGAATCTATAATGTTTCTTTAACTGTTATAGATGAACAAAATACTACATCAAGAAGTGAGGAGATCCAGGTATTTGCAGGGAACAGCCGCCCACAAATTAATATAGACGTTGCCGGAAATTCCACTTTCTATTTTCCGGGTAAAGCAATTAACTATAATGTTGAAGTAAAGGATCCCGAAGATGGAGAACTGGGACCGGAAGATTTACAGGCCAGAGGTTATGTAAAAGCAGATTATTTGGAAAGTTCAGATCAGGCTGCACTTCATAGCTCAACACTTCAGTCTATGGCTAAGGGTCTTCCCGGAAAAACTAAAATTGAGTCTTTGGATTGTGTGGCGTGTCATAAAGCAGATGAAAAATCTATAGGGCCATCTTATAAGGAAATGGCAAAACGTTACAAAAATAATCCGGAAGCAATGAACTTCCTGCCGCAAACTATTATAAAAGGAGGTAGTGGCAATTGGGGTCAAATGGCGATGGCTGCACATCCTGACCTTCCGTTATCTGATGCCAAAGAAATTGTTACTTATATCTTATCACTGGCTAACGAGGATATACAGGAGAAGAGTATGCCAATGAAAGGTTCTTTTATTCCTTCAGAAAAATTCCAATTGAAACCTCAAGGTGATATCCTAATTTCAGCATCTTATGCAGATAAAGGCTTTAATAAGCTGCCTTCGCTTACAAAAATGGAAAATTATGTTCTCCGTAATCCATTAATTAAATTGGAAACAGGAGAAACATCTTCTGGTATTTCCAATATGACTATGGGAGGTAAGGAGATCAAAGTAATAAATGAGGACAATAGCTGGATCAAATTTCCTCAAATCAGTCTCTATGATGTGAATGCGGTGCAGGTGAGTTATGGGATGAGAGAAACTACAGGAAAGGGATGGAAAATGGAAATGCGACTTGGGAATCCCGAGGGAGAATTGCTGGGGGAACAAATTCTGGGAGTAGGAGTAGAGGTGCGTAAACCTTCCCAGGCTACTCTTAAAGTATTGCGGGATGTACAGGATACAAAACTTCAGGATGTGTATTTTGTTTTTAAAAGAATAGGTTCGGAAGAACAGGCAAGTGTGGGAATTATTGATCTCCTTTTAGAAGCTGAATAATCTATGGGAACATCAAATTTTTCTGAATTGTAAGAACCAGAAAATTATAAGAAATAGGGACTATAGCTATATATGGGATATATGCTAACAACTACAAACAATAGCAATTAAAATTGGATTAAAGTTGCGTGATTTAGTGAATGCAAATCTAAAAGCTGTTTTGACTCCTCAAAGCAAAAGTGGCAGAGAGGTATGGATAAAGCTGTAAAATATATTTTATGTAATTCACCTTCACAGTAAAAATTACATCTGGTAAAAACATTAAAAGATATATTTAGCAGAAAGAGGTCTGTTACGGCGAAAAATTATATTAAAAAAGAGTTTTACTGATGACACTTCATTAGGATCTCCTATTGTATGGAAGTGAATCAGAAAGAGAAATCATTTTCAGAGTGAGCTAAAAAAATTTATTGTAATGAAACAAGTACTTGTAATATTCACCTTAATCCTAACAGCTTCTATTTCCACCTGTTTAGCAGAAGTAAAACTTCCCGAAATTATTAGCGACGGTCTTGTACTTCAAAGGAATGCCGAAATTCCTGTATGGGGATGGGCCGATCCTGACGAGCGAATTAGCCTCACTTTTAAGGGAAAGGAGTATAAAACGAGGGCATCGGCCGGGGGGAAATGGAGTATTAAGCTCCCCAAAATGAAAGCGGGAGGTCCCTTTACTATGATTATTGCAGGTAAGAATAGAATTGAAGTTAAAGATGTATTGATAGGTGATGTTTGGCTTGCCGCAGGACAATCTAATATGGTACATCAAATGGACATCCATGATGTTACATATGCCCGGGAGATTGCCACAGCCAATTATCCTGAAATACGGCATTTTAAAGTGCCTACTGCCACCGCACTTTCAGGACCTCAAAAGGATCTTCCCGGTGGGGAATGGCAAAAAGCAGTGGGTGAAGAATTGAGACCATTCTCTGCTGTCGCATATTTTTTCGCAAAAAAGATCTATGAAAAGCATCAAATTCCGATAGGACTAATTAACGCAAGTGTTGGCGGTACTCCCATCGAGGCCTGGATACCTGAAGAAGGATTTAATACATTTCCGGAAATTTCAGAAATTATTAAAGAAAATAAGGACACTGCATTTGTAAATAATCAAATGAGAAATCCTTCATCCTTTAACCAACCCTCAAGTAAATCATCAGACAAAGGTTTAACTGGAGAAGTACCCTGGTTTGATGTGAATTTTACACCAAAGAACTGGAGGAGAATAAACATTCCCGGATATTGGGAAGATCAGGGAGTGAGAGATTTAAACGGAGTGGTTTGGTATCGCCGGGAAATAGAACTTCCTGAATCCATGGCAGGTAACGAAGCTACAGTATTCCTTGGGCGAATTGTGGACGCTGATGAGTTATACATTAACGGTACCAAAGTGGGAAATACCACTTATCAATATCCGCAAAGAAGATATGACGTTCCGGCTGACCTGCTCAAATCCGGTAAGAACACTTTTGTTATAAGAGTAACCAATAACTCAGGTAAAGGCGGTTTCGTACCGGACAAGCCCTATTACATTTTTACAAATAAAGATACTGTAGATCTTAAGGGGTATTGGCAGTACAAAGTGGGAGAAGTATTTGCTCCATTTGACTATTCCTTCTTTTCAAGAAATAATGAGGATGAGCCGCGGCCAAGAAGGATAAATCCTCAGAACGAACCCACGGCACTCTATAACGCCATGGTAGCTCCCTTTACCAAAATTTCATTAAAAGGAATTCTTTGGTACCAGGGGGAGAGCAATACGGGAAACCCTCAAACTTATGAGTCCTATATGGATGCTCTCATCAATGGCTGGAGAGAGGTCTTTAATTCATCTGGTATTCCTTTTATTTATGCGCAGCTACCTAATTTCATGGATGTAAATTACATGCCTTCGGAAAGTAATTGGGCTGAATTAAGGGAATCTCAACTTAAGGCTCTCTCTTCCCCCAATACCGCTATGACAGTGAATATAGATTTAGGAGAATGGAATGACATACATCCTGACAACAAGAAAGACGTGGGAGAACGGATGGCCCTTGCCGCTCAAAAACTTGCTTATGGAGAGGATGTCGTTTTCTCTGGGCCTCTTTATAAAGATTATAAAATCGAAGGAAATAAAGTAATAATTTCATTTTCTAATATTGGTAGCGGCCTGGTTACAGATGATGGTGAGGATCCAGGTGAGTTTGCAATCGCAGGAGAGGATAAAAAATTTGTTTGGGCAAAAACGAAGATAGAAGGTGACAACGTGATCGTTTGGAGTGAAGATGTTCCAAATCCAAAATACGTCCGTTATGCCTGGGCAGATAATCCCGACAATCCTAATTTGCAAAATAAAGAAGGATTGCCTGCATCTCCATTCAGGATCAAGTAACTTTTTTGGGTTGTTATAATCATTCTTATTTTATAAGAATTCCATACCAGAGACAGATTTTTGAAATAGGTTATTTATCCTTATCAACTAAATATTATAACACGCCATAATCATTAATCTGGATTTTTATCTGCTATAAAATCTTTTTCAATGTGTACACATATAAGAGCGGGAGTTGCTGATGACATTCAAATTGCCAAAAAGGAAATTTATCTGAATTAAGGTTATTCGAAAACCGTGGATAATGGTTGTTAGCGTTCGGGTAGATTTGTAAAATTCAGGATTTATAAAATGGATGTATTGATTTGGGATGGTGAAATGCTTTAAAAATGCACATTTTTTAACCTATTAATACCAAACTGCGACCACCAATGAAAAAATCTTTACTATAATAGGAGGAAAATAAGATGTCGCAGGTAAAAATGTTATTTGTCTAGGCGTGTTGGTTATGATTTCGCTATTTTTGACTTATAATCAAAGCATCAAAATTAGCCCATGAGAATCCTTTTTCTACTGTTTTTATTTTTTGTTACAGTGGGTTGTGAAAATTTTGAAACCCGTAAAATTTCTTCGGAAGAAGTGCTGGATCAGGAGTCCAAAAGCCTTAACTGGAAAGAAGTAGATGAGTATCCCGCTTTTGAAAACTGCAAAAATATTACTGAAATTGAACGAGCCAGAAATTGCTTTGAACGCACAATGGCAAATTCCATCTACGCTTATCTTGAAAAGCAGGAGCCGATAGTGACTGAAGCAATAGACGATACAGTTGTTCTTTATTTGCAAATTGCCAAAAATGGTCGTCCTGCAATTGATTCTATACACCTGGATACTACAGTTACCAATCAGTTGCCTGATATAAAATTATGGCTTCAGCAAAGCGTTGATTCCCTCCCCAAAATCCACCCCGCAAGCAAAAGAGGTATCCCTGTATCAAGCACCTATAGAATGCCGATAGTTATTAAGGCTGAAGAGAACTAAGCTTTTTTTAGTGGAGAGAGGAGAGTGGAAAGAGGATAGGTTATTCCAGTTTGCACCAATGAATTCCCCTCCACCGGAGGGGTGTCCGCCCCGGCGGACGTGGTGGTCCTTAACTGGTCCCAACTTTCCTTATTTGATTTCGCACCTCTAACGTCTAACTTCGCACTTCGTATTTCTAACTTCGTATTTCTAACTTCGTACTTCTAACTTCGTACTTCTAACTTCACTTTTCTACCTTACAAACCTTCTGCCTTTCCACTCAAATCCTTTAAAAAGAGAAAGTACAACTACGTAAACAGAAAAGAATGGGTAAAGAATACTACTCCAAAGAAAGTGCTGTAGGACATCTCTTCTTCTGAAAAATTTTGCTGCCTGAAAAATTAAAAGCAGATCGAAAATGAACTTCAGGAAAAAGCTTAAAACCAAAACTTCCGGGTCAACAGAGTCAAATAATACAAAAATTCCACCTGTCAATATCCACAGATTCATAAGCAGGATCACCAGGCCGAGAGTTTTTGCAAAGAAGCTTTTATATGCAGGTGTTTTTGCTGCCCAGCGAATGCGTTGAGAAATTAATGAATTAATATCAGGTTGAGGTTTGGTAAAAACCGTTGCCTCTCTCGATTTTAGAAAAGCTACAGGAAAATGATGTGCAGTGAATTTTTGAAGTAAAAAAACATCATCCCCACTGGAAATATTTTCATTTCCTGAAAATCCTTCAACTTCTAAAAAAGCGGTTTTTTTATAACATAGGTTTGCACCATTGCACATAAATGGCAAATTCAACCCAAATCCTCCTGCCCCCGCTGCCTGCAGACTCATAAAATCCATTTTCTGAAAAGCCTGAAAATATTTCATCCCTTTTGAAGGAAGATAATCTACTAAGTCCAGCTATAAAACTGGCGCCACTCTTAACAAGGCTGTTGTTGAAATGATTCAGCCAAAGTTCACCAACTACACAATCCGCATCAGTAGTTATAATATATTCATATTGGGAATATTTTATTCCTTCATTAATAGCATCTTTTTTGGGCGAATTTGTTTTTCTTAAGTTGTTAAGAAGCTTCACCCTAAGGTGAGGATGATCCTCCTTAAATGAGATGCAGAGTGGTTCAGAATCATCACCGGATTCATCATCTATAAGAATAATTTCAAACAGTTCTTCCGGGTATACAATTTTAGAAAGGGATAAAAATAAGCCGGGAAGATTTTGAGCTTCGTTTCGATAGGGGATAATGACCGAAAATCTTTTTTCAGGTTCTGAATATATTTTTTCAACTTCAGGAATCCTTCTCCAGCCAATATATAGGGCTCCAATGAGCAGGCAATATAAAGCTGTAATAAGAATTGAAAAGAAGATCATCCGGGTGCCGTAAGTGCGGCTTAAAGGTAAGAATAGCTCCTTATAAATGCTTAGCTTTGTAGTGCCTTTTGGAGTAGGCGGTAAATCCACAATTTAAGCTTTTGAAGACCGAAAGAATTATTTTAGGAATAGATCCGGGAACAACGATAATGGGTTTTGGACTTATAAAAGTCGAGAATAAAACCATGACTTTTCTTCAGCTGAATGAGTTGCAGTTGAGTAAGTATACAGATCCTTATGTGAAACTGAAATGTATTTTTGAGCGTACCATTGAACTTATTGAAACCTATAATCCTGATGAAATTGCAATTGAAGCACCTTTCTTCGGAAAGAATGTGCAATCAATGCTAAAGTTGGGAAGGGCACAGGGAGTAGCAATGGCAGCAGGATTGTCACGTCAAATTCCCATAACCGAATACCTTCCGAAGAAAATTAAAATGGCCATTACAGGAAATGGAAATGCCAGTAAAGAACAGGTAGCAAAAATGCTCCAGAGTCTGCTAAAACTGAAAGAACTTCCTAAAAATCTCGACTCTACAGACGGACTTGCTGCTGCAGTTTGCCATTTTTACAATTCGGGTAAAGTTGAAATTGGCAAAAGCTACACAGGTTGGGATGCTTTTGTAAAGCAAAATCAGGATAAAGTCAGGTAGATTCTCAATACTCACTACTCAATACTCACTACTAAATAAATCTAATGGCTAAGCATTTACGTACATATTCCTTTCTGTAAACAAGCCTGTCACTACTGCGACTTTCATTTTTCTACTTCTATGAAGAAGAAGGATGAACTGGTTGATATGCTGTGCCGGGAACTGGAACGTCGGAAAAATGAGCTGGAGGGAAGTAAGGTGGAAACAATTTATTTTGGAGGCGGAACCCCTTCTTTACTCAATGCTGAAGAATTAGAGCAAATTTTTACTACGATCTACTCTTATTACGAAATTTCTGAAGATCCTGAAATCACTCTGGAAGCCAACCCCGATGATCTCGATGAGGAAAAGCTACAGGTTCTTAAGAATTCCGGTATTAACGCTTAGTATTGGAGTGCAGTCTTTTTTTGAAGAAGATCTAAAGATGATGAACAGGGCCCACAATGCGCGAGAGGCGATGGAAAGTCTGCAGCTGGCGAAGAGGTATTTTGACAACATTTCAATCGATCTTATATATGGAATTCCTGAAATGAGCGAGAGCCGCTGGAGGGAAAATATCCGGATAGCCCTGGACCTGGAGTTACCACATTTCTCCTGTTATGCCCTTACAGTAGAAGATAACACCGCCTTAAAAAAACTTATCCAAAAAGGAAGTATAAAACCTGTTGACGAGGATGCTGCCAAAGAGCATTTTGAGGTCCTGTTGCAAGTGCTGAAAGAAGCGGGTTATGTTCATTATGAATTTTCCAATTTTGGGAAGAAGGGATATTTTTCCAGGAATAACACAGCTTACTGGATGGGGAAATCTTATGTAGGCATAGGGCCATCAGCTCACAGCTATGACGGTAAAAACAGGAAGTGGAACGTTAGTAATAATTCGCTATATATTAAAGCTCTTCAGAAAGGAGAAATTCCGGCTGAGGTGGAAGAACTTTCTGTGACTGACAAATACAATGAATATGTAATGACGAGCCTTAGAACTATGTGGGGAATATCTCTGGAAGAGGTACAGCAGCGGTTTGGAAATTCTTACTTAGAGTATCTCATGGAGCAGGCACAGGGACCATTGAGGAAGGAGTTATTGATTATAGATGGAGACAAAATGCAAATTTCAGATAAAGGAAAATTCCTGAGCGATGGCATCGCTGCCGATTTGTTTTTGGTAAATTTGGATGAGGAATAAGAAGAGCGGGAGCAGGTAACGAGGAACCCTTCCGTCTTAATCAGCTAGTGCTGATTAAGCCACCTTCCCTTAAAAAAGGGAAGGAGCAAAGACCTCATAAACATTCCTCCTTTTTATAGGGATTGGCAGCCAAAGGAGGTATGTTAAGGCCTAAATTTTTCAATGAAAGCAGAAATAACCTACAACAATAAAAAATATAAAATTGATCTCTCCAGACCTCTGGATTGTTCTATTGGTTTAAGAGGAGACAATAAAAATCCTGTGGCCTGGTATCTTGATGCCCCAAAAATACAGGCTGTAAAAGGTGAAGGCTTTGTGGGTAAAGTAAGCGAGGGAGGATCAGTAAATTTTAATAGTATACATTTTAACCCGCATGCACATGCCACCCATACAGAATGTGTTGGACATATAACGAGGGAATTTATCAGCATAAATGAAAGCCTCAAAACTTTCTTTTTCACAGCCAGATTAATATCTGTTGAACCGGAAAGAAGAGGAGAGGACCACATCATTACTGAAGAACTGATCAGCAAAAAAGTAAAGCCCGGGGAAGTAGATGCTATAGTAATTAGAACTCTTCCCAATTATATTGAAAAACGGACCCGGCATTACTCACACACCAACTGGCCATACCTCTCTGAAGCCACAGCAAAATACATCAGGGATTGCGGAATAAAACATTTACTTATTGATCTGCCTTCCGTAGACAGGGAAGAGGACGGAGGCAAATTACTGGCACATAAAGCTTTTTGGGACTACCCAAAGAATACCAGGATCAATTCCACTATTACAGAACTTATTTATGTTCCTAATAAGATAGAAGACGGAGATTATTTACTTAATCTTCAGGTGGCATCTTTTGAAAATGATGCGGCACCTTCAAGGCCTGTTTTATATAAAATTGAATAAACAAAATTGCCGCTAAGTTGAAACCGACGGCAATTTTATATATTCTGAAAATCTTCAGAAGAAAAGATTATCCTAAAGCTACTCTTTCAAAAGCAACAATCTTAAGATCTTTGTCTAATGTTTTCACGTATTCAGAAACACTCATTTTGTTATCTTTAATGAAGTCCTGATTTACTAGAGTATTATCTTTAAAGAATCTTTTAATCTTACCTTTAGCAATATTGTCAAGCATTTCTTCTGGCTTTCCTTCTTCTCTTAATTGATCTTTAGCAATTTCAATTTCTTTATCGATTACAGTTTGGTCAACTCCTTCTTCATTAAGTGCCACAGGGTTCATTGCAGCAGCCTGCATAGATACGTCTTTTGCAACTTCTTCAGCACCGTCAACTTTTTTAGAAAGACCTGTTAGAACAGCGATCTTGTTACCTGCGTGAATATAAGATCCTACAAAAGGAGCTTCTAAACTACGGTAGTCACCTATTTCAATCTTTTCTCCAATAACACCTGTTTGCTCAGTAAGTTTGTCCTGAACAGAAATTCCTTTATAGTCAGCAGCAAGTAATTCTTCTTTTGAAGAAGTGTTAAGAGCCATGTCAGCAAGATCAGTCGCCAATTGAATGAAAGATTCGTTTTTGGCAACGAAGTCAGTTTCACAATTAAGAGAAACAATTACTCCTCTTGTAGAGTCGTCGTTTACTTTTGCAATAACAGCACCTTCAGTAGATTCTCTGTCGGCACGGTTTGCAGCTACTTTCTGTCCTTTTTTTCTAAGAACTTCAATAGCCTTGTCAAAATCTCCTTCAGCTTCAACTAAAGCTTTTTTACAATCCATCATACGCATAACGTAGACTTTCTTAATTTATTTACTTCTGCGGCGGTTATATTTGCCATGACGTTTAAAATATTTTTAGTTTATAAAGAATGAGCCGCTTAGTTTTTTTAGAAAAGAAAACTAAACGACTCATGTTTTTAATCAAATATTGATGTTATTCTTCTTCGTCGTTTGAGGAAGTAGCTTTAGCTACAGTCTCTTTTTTGGACTCTAATCTAACATCTTGCTTAGCCTCTTTCATGTCTTTCACATCCTGAGGATCTTTAGAAGGAACTTCTGCGTCTTCTTTAGATCTCTTAGCTTTAGGGGCTTTTGTTCTTGGTTCTCTTTCTTCGTTAGAATCTTCGTCATCCTTAGAATCCTTAGTATTCTTTCTTTCAGAAAGACCTTCTATAATAGAATCGGCAACGTAAGAAACCACCTTGCTTATAGATTTAGATGCATCATCGTTAGATGGGATCACGTAATCTACTTCGCGCGGATCTGAGTTTGTATCAACCATCGCAAAGATTGGAATGTTTAATTTTTGCGCTTCTTTTACAGCAATGTGTTCACGGGTAATATCTACTATAAACAATGCAGCCGGAAGACGGCTCATGTCTGCAATAGATCCTAAGTTTTTCTCCAACTTAGCCCTTAAACGGTCAACCTGTAAACGCTCCTTTTTAGAAAGAGTATTAAAGGTTCCGTCTTTTTTCATCCTGTCAATAGAAGCCATTTTTTTAACGGCTTTACGAATGGTGATAAAGTTGGTAAGCATTCCGCCAGGCCATCTTTCTGTGATGTACGGCATGTTTGCTCTTTCAGCCTGCTCGGTAACGATCTCTTTTGCCTGTTTTTTAGTAGCTACAAAAAGAATTTTTCTACCACTGGCAGAAATTTTTCTTAGGGCCTCACTTAGCCTCCTGCATTTTTGCAGCACTTTTATATAGGTTGATGATGTGAATCCCGTTGCGCTCCATATAAATATATGGGGCCATGTTTGGGTTCCATCTTCTTGTAAGGTGTCCAAAATGTACACCTGCATCAAGTAATTCTTTTACTTCTACTTTGTTTGCCATTTTTGTAATAGTTTACGTTCTGTTGAGATAGCAACAACCAGGTGGCGATTTATAATCCGGCCCTGACCGTTTAGATGCTAAACTAACTTCCGCGGCAAGCGGAATAACAACAAAAATCTTTTAATATTAAATGAACTTTTAGGGCAGTGCCCAAATTTTTTAACGCTTAGAGAACTGGAATTTCTTACGCGCTTTCTTCTGTCCGAATTTCTTACGCTCTACCATTCTTGGGTCTCTTGTCATTAAACCTTCCGGTTTAAGGATCGCACGGTTCTCTGCATCAAGCTCAACCATAGCTCTGGAAAGAGCAAGACGGATAGCTTCTGCCTGACCTGTGATACCACCACCGTATACATTAACTTTAATATCGAAGTTCTCTTCGTTATTAGTCATGTTAAGAGGCTGCATTACCTTGAAGATAAGAGGTCCTGTTGTGAAATACTCGTTTAGATCTTTTTTGTTAACAGTAATGTTACCTTTTCCCTGATTAACATATACCCTTGCAACAGCCGTTTTTCTACGGCCAATTTTGTGAATAACGTCCATTACTTAAGATCGTTTAAGTTAATAGTTTTAGGTTTTTGAGCAGTTTGATCATGTTCAGATCCTGCATAAACCTTTAGATTACGGAATATTGCCGCTCCTAATTTATTCTTAGGAAGCATTCCTTTTACCGCATTTTCAATAAGCCTCTCAGGAGCTTTATTGTATAATTCGGTTGCAGTTAAACTGCGTTGACCCCCAGGATAGCTTAGGTGTGGCGAATGTATTCTTTAGAATCCCATTTCTTTCCTGTTAAGTTGATTTTACTAAGCGTTTGTTACAATTACATTGTCACCGCAATCAACGTGTGGGGTGAAGTTTGGCTTGTACTTACCTCTAAGGAGTTTAGCAACCCCGGAAGCAAGACGACCCAAAGTCTGACCATCAGCATCTACGTGTACCCAGTCTTTGGTCACGGTAGCCTTGTTGGCCGATACTGTTTTGTAGCTTAATGTGTCCACACTAATTAAATTTACTTGTTATTAAACATTCCATTCCCGCTAACACGATTTGATTCGTGAAAACAGGGGTGCAAATGTACAATTATAAATTCATAATGCAAACTGGAGGTAATTAATTTATTAGAAGTGAATTAACTTGTTTGGAATAATTTTCAAAAGTAAGAAAATCGATAACGGACAGGGAGTTAAATGAATCTAAAACCTTGTTTTGTGTCCATTCTACTAAAACTAATCAGCAAATTTAATCGACCAAATACTTTAAATAACGATTAACGGCAATTTAAGTGTTAATAATGTCATAAAATTCTGTCAAAGTATTCTAAATTTGTCCCCGAAAAAGAAAACGATTAATTCCCCCTGCTATGAAAAATTATTTTAAAAATTCTGTTTTGTTAACTGGTCTGTGCTTATCTCTACTATCTTGTGGAGGTGAAGACCTGGATGACCTTAATGCTGAGATCTATTCTCAGGACTTGGTAACTGCCGATATTACTTTTGATCAGGCAGATTTGGTTGGAACCTGGAAGCTGGAATCTATGATTTCTGATATGCCTGTAGATTTTAATGATGCAGATGATGTAAAAAATACTAATATTCTACTTGAGACCAATTGTTTTGACGGTATGAATTATGTTTTTGATGCTGCTAAGTGCTGTAACTGCTACTCAGGCGAGGCTTTATTTTAATTATAATAATACAGGAATTGAAAACTGTGACAGTGGGACTTATACTGCCAGTTATACTTTAACCGGAGATCAACTAAAAATCTCCTTCGTATTTAATGGCCAAAGTGCTTCTGAAACAAGAACAATTATTCTTACAGAAAATAATCAGCTATTGTCAATTTCTCTTCCCCGTAGTGAAGCGTCTCGTTATATTAATGATGATTCAGGAACAGCAACTTCTTCAATAGGAAATGTTGAAATGAAATATAGAAAGGTCAATTAAAAAGTAAAAGGTTCCCGACACAGCGGAGCCACACCAATATTACAGTAAGTGTTAATCCCCCAGCTAAGTGCAGAATTTTTCTCGCTTAACTTATTTTTTTCTAGTATTGAGTATTGAGAATTGAGTAGTGAGTGTCGATTACTTATAATTGTACTGAATTCCTGATTTGTTTTAATTTAAAACAAGCTTTTATAATTGCAATTAACTCCTATTCCGCTTTTGCCGTTTCTTGTTGCTCTTTATTTTTATTTAGTTGGTTTATATACAATTCCTGCACAAGAATAATTATAACCAGGACGAGGGGTGTGGCAAAAATAACTCCCCAAATTCCCGTGAGGGATCCCACTAAAAGCTGGGAAATAATGATAAGGGCGGGTGGTATTTTTATGAGGTGATGTTGTGCCTGAGGATTGATCAAACTGCTTTCCAGAAGTTGTACCACCAGGTAGAGACCTGCTACCCATAAGGCAGTTGAAGGACTTATTGCCAGTGCTACCAATACTGCGGGAATGGCTGCAGCCAAAGGTCCAAAATTAGGAACAAAATTAAGAAGTCCGGCCAATAAGGCCAGAGCCAGCCACATAGGAATATCCAAAATGATCAATCCAATTGCCGTTAAAATAAAAACAGCGAGCATGGCTAAAAATTTTGCAGCCAGCCATTTTTTTAGTCCGGAAGCCAGTTTTTCAAAAACATCATTAGCCTTTTCTCTGCGTTTTGGAGGTACAAGTTGAATAATACCCGATTTATACATATAAGGAGAGGCAGTAAAAAAAACACCTATTATCAGAATAATATAAATATCACCCAGAAAACCAAAAGTGGTAGCAAAAAACCTGGAAATATAAGTCGCCATATCTTCAGACTGCCTGACCTCATTTCCTTTTTCCACAATCTCATGTCCTATAGTGCTGCCATTAAGAGCTTTTTCAACCTTTTCAAATAGCGTTGGCAGATTATCTTCCAGCTCCGCCATTTGCTGGCTCACCTTTGCTCCCACCAGCCAGAAGAAACCAACTGCTAATGCAAGGGTAATGAAAATAGAAAGGCTAAGAGTAATCTTTGAATTCCATCCTGTCCTCTTCCTTAACCAGGTGCTAAATCCCCTAAAATAAGAGGCGATTAACACACTTAAGCAAAAATTAGGATAAGCACACTAAAAGTGGCTTCAAAAAGTAAAAAGATCGCTGCGAGTAAAGAAAATATGCTTAAGCAACAATCCAAACTTTTTGAACAAAGTTGTACTGCTTCACCGAATTTTCGTTTTCAGGCATAATATAATTTCCTATTGATAATTTTGAATTTAGGGAAGTTTTGCGGAGAAAGTAGTTAAGAAGATTTTAAAAGATGGATTTGGAAAGGAAATAGAAAGACCTCACAGGTTTTTAAAACCTGTGAGGTCTGTTATCTCGAAACCAGAAACCAGAAAGCGTTTCTAATGTGCCTCCAGCCAGTTATCACCTATGCCTAATTCCACCTCTAAAGGTACATCCAGTTTAAAAGCATTTTCCATTTCAGATTTGATAATCTTGCTCACCTGCTCCACTTCATCCTTGTGTGCATCAAATACCAATTCATCATGCACCTGTAGTAACATCTTCGTTTTAAATTTGCCTTCTTTTAGCTTTTGATGAATATTGATCATGGCCAGTTTTATGATATCGGCAGCACTTCCCTGGATAGGGGCGTTTACTGCGTTTCTTTCGGCGGCACCCCTCACCACTGCGTTTTGGGAATTTATATCTTTTAAATATCGCCTTCTGCCTAAAACTGTTTGAACATAACCGTTTTCCCTTGCGAATTCTACCTGCTCATTAATAAAATCTCTTAATTGAGGATAGGTAGCATAATAGGTTTCGATAAGTTCTTTGGATTCAGATCTTGAGAGATTGGTTTGATTGCTTAATCCGAATGCAGAAACTCCATACACAATTCCAAAATTTACGGTTTTCGCATTGCTCCTTTGTTCTCTTGTTACTTCCTCAAGAGGCACATTAAAGACTTTGGCTGCTGTAGAAGTGTGAATGTCTTCCCCGCTTTGGAAAGCTTTGATCATATTTTCTTCCTTACTCAAAGCAGCAATTATCCTAAGTTCAATCTGGGAGTAATCGGCAGCTAATAGTACATAATTTTCATCCGTTGGAACAAAAGCTTTTCTTACTTCTCTGCCCCTTTCAGTCCTAATTGGAATATTCTGAAGGTTAGGATTATTTGAACTTAATCTTCCGGTTGCAGCAACGGTCTGAATATAATCTGTGTGTACACGTCCTGTGGTTTTTTCAACCTGGGTTGGCAGTGCATCTATATATGTGTTTTTCAGCTTTACAAGTCCGCGGTAATCGAGAACGCATCGTACAATCTCATGTTCGGTAGCCAGTACAGAAAGAACATCCTCCCCTGTAGAGTACTGTCCCGTTTTGGTTTTCTTTGGCTTCTTTACAAGTTCCAGTTTTTCAAAAAGAATAATTCCAAGTTGTTTGGGCGAACCAATATTAAATTCTTCCCCTGCTTTAGCAAAAATGTTTTCTTCAAGCTCTGCAATATCTTTTTCTAATGCTACGGAAAGAGACTGAAGAAATTCCTCATCCAGCCTTATTCCCTCAAGCTCCATTTCTGCCAGAACTCTTACCAGTGGAATCTCCACTTCCTGAAAAAGTTTTTCTGTATTTGCCTCTTTCAATTCCGGCTCAAAATGCTGTTTTAGTTGCAATACCACATCTGCATCTTCAACAGCATATTCTGTTTGTTTATCGAGTGGAATATCTTTAATCTTTCTTTGATTTTTACCCTTACCGACTAGATCTTCCAGAAGCTGTGGGGAGTAGTTTAAATAAGTTTCAGCAAGAATGCCCATCGTGTGGCGCATGTCGGGATTGATGAGATAATGAGCTATCATTGTGTCAAAGAGAGGCCCTTTGACTTCAATATTATACTTAGCGAGAACTTTAATTTCATATTTCAGGTTTTGCCCGATCTTCTGAATGTTTTCATCCTCAAAGAAAGGTCTTAGCTGCTCAACGTATTCCTTCACTTCTGAATCGTCTTCCGGAAAAGGGAGGTAAAATCCTTCTACAGCTTCCCAGGAAAAGGCAATTCCGCGTAATTTCGCTTCCAGCGGATTTTCACTGGTTGTTTCAGTATCAAAGCATACGCTTTTTTGTTTTTTTAAATTCTGAAGAAAAAGTGACATAGCCATACCGGGTGCAATGCTTTGATACACGTGGGGTTTGTTCTTTAAACTCTTTCTTCCTGAAGTCTTTTCTATTTTTTCAGCGTCTTCTCCAAACAACGAAAACTGCCCGGCACTAAGCAGTTACTGCCTGTGCTTTACCTGTAGCTGTCCCAAGTCACCTGGGGTTGTGGCCCGTTATCCTCGCCAGACCATAACTTTATAAATTGATCTCTAAGCCTTCTAAATTCAAGTTCCTCAAAGATTTCCTGCACCTTCTCAGCATCAGGTGGAGAGAGCTCGTAATCTTCAGCATGAAATTGTACGCTGCAATCACATTTAATAGTAGCGAGTTTCTTGGATAGCAACCCTTGTTCCGCATTCATTTCTACTCTTTCGCGCATCTTTCCCTTCAGCTTATCAGTATTTGCAAGAAGAGCTTCCATACTTCCGAATTCTTTCAGGAATTTCATGGCAGTTTTTTCGCCCACTCCCGGAATTCCCGGAATGTTATCTGATGCATCTCCCATCATTCCCAAAAAATCTATCACCTGTTCAGGACGTTCTACTCCAAACTTCTTTTTTACTTCGGGAATTCCTAAAATCTCTATACCATTCCCCATTCTTGCGGGACGGTACATAAAAATGTTTTCACTTACCAACTGGGCAAAATCTTTATCGGGAGTTACCATAAAAACCTTGTAGCCTTCTCCTTCCGCTTGCTTTGCAAGTGTTCCAATAACATCATCGGCCTCGCAACCCGGCAGCACAACTACCGGAATATGCATGGCTTTTAAAATATCCTGTATATATGGAATGGATTTTAAAATTGGCTCGGGTGTGGCGTCACGATTTGCTTTATATTCACTGTACATTTCTGTACGTTCTGTACTGCCATCTTTGTCAAAACATACAGCCAGATGATCGGGCTTTTCCCTGCGGATTACATCAAAAAGGGAATTCATAAACCCCATAATTGCTGAAGTATCCATGCCTTTGGAGTTCACAATCGGGTTCTTTATAAATGCGTAATAGCCGCGGAAAATTAAGGCGTATGCGTCGAGAAGGAATAAGCGTTTTTGATCTGCCATTGATTGAAATCTTAAGAGAAAGTAAAACTACGAAACTTCCTGCCGCAATTAAAATTCAATTCGTTATTTTGGGGGAGAAGGGAAGGTTAGTATTGAGAATTGAAAAGTGAGTATTGAGAATGAATGAGGAGCGGCAAGACGATTTTCATCTTTTTTACCTTCCGTTTTAAAAGGAAAAACTTGAGTATGAAACAGGAACAGAATTTTTCAATTGCAATTCATGGAGGTGCAGGTACTTTGTTGAAAGGACAAATGACAGCTGAAAAGGAAAAAGAATATCGCCGGGTTTTGAAAAGCGCACTGGATACAGGTTATGAACTATTAGAAAAGGGAGGGACGGCCGTAGATGCAGTTGAAAAAACAGTAAAAATTTTAGAGGATTCTCCTTTATTTAATGCGGGAAAAGGAAGTGTTTTTACTGCAGATGGAACTCATGAAATGGACGCGGCCATTATGGATGGTAAAAATTTACATGCGGGAGCGGTAAGCCTCATAAGCGGAATAAAAAATCCCATTTCTCTCGCCAGAGACGTGATGGAGAAAAGTGGCCATGTGTTTATGGCAGGGGAAGGGGCGATGAAATTTGCAAGAACACTTAACTATTCTTTTGAAGAAGCAGATTATTTTTATGATGAATTCAGGCACGGGCAGTGGCTGGAAATAAAAGATTCAGATAGCTTTCAGTTGGACCATTCTGTGAAAAAAGATTCGAAGTTCGGTACTGTGGGAGCAGTAGCCTGTGACAAAGAGGGAAATATTGCTGCGGCAACTTCTACCGGGGGAATGACCAATAAGAAATTTGGGAGAGTAGGAGATAGCCCGATGATAGGTGCTAAGCAATTATGCAAACAACGACACTTGTGCGGTGTCATGTACGGGGAGCGGAGAGTTTTTTATAAGAGGTGTTGTAGCCTACGATGTTTCCGCATTGATGGAATATAAAGGTTTGAGCCTTAAAGAAGCTGCAAACGAAGTTATTAATAACCGGATACTTAAAATAGGAGGTGACGGCGGACTAATTGCTGTAGACTCTAAAGGTAATGTCGCCCTACCTTTTAATACGGAAGGAATGTACAGGGGGTTTAAAACCTCTTCCGGTTTAGAAGAGGTTTCGATTTATGGATAAAGATTATTTCACTTTATTAAATCTGAAATTCCTCTGACCTTTTTTACTTAACCCGATCTCCAAAAAATCTAGATCAAACTTTTGGAAGTAGCCATTACCTCCACTCTTCTATCAGATATAAAATATTTATCACCCCAGGAGAGCACATGAGTTACTAAATTGCGCATTGTGAGGGGAGTTCCGTCCTTCAGGATCTTATAGTTATTATGTGTTAATTGTCCGGGATCAAAAATGATAACCATTCCCGATCCTATAATATCACATTCATCTCCATTTTTAATTACCATTCCCGTGTCTTCAGCCAGGCCTATTCCCACTTTATTGGGAAATCTTGCTACGGCTTCAGACAATCTTCCAAAGCGGCCTCGCTGGATAAAATGAGTATCTATAATTATATCGGGAAGTAGAGACATTCCCTGTCGCATTTTGGTAGAAGCCTTTATGAAAGATTCTTTACTGCTCCCGCCGGAGATCATTTCTGAAGACATACACATCGCACCAGCACTTGTACCTGCCACTACGAACTCTTCATTTTTATAACGAGATATCAGGATCTTGTGAAATTCAGTTTTTTTAATATAAGTGGTAATTTTTGACTGATTTCCTCCGGAAAATAAAACGCAATCTACAGTACGCAATTTCTCAAGGTTGGCTTCGTACTCTGCTTCAGCCTTTGAACCAATATAAAGAGGTTCTACATTCTCACATCCAAGTTTACGGAAGGCATCAATGTACATATTTCCCACTTCTTCGGGTATACCTGATGCGGTGGTTACCACAAGGATTTTTGAATTTTTTCCTCCGCTCTCAAGCAGTACTCTTGCAAGTATGCCCTTACTTATATATTCCAACCTGAATCTGTTGGCTTTATGATAGCCTTTATCTTCATTTCCTCCAATTGGGATGAGGGTTCCTTTAATCATAAAATAACATTAAAATTGATTGCAAAACTAACTTAATTATATTTTGATTCATAAATTAAGAGGGGTAATCCTTAAATCCTTCCGGGAAAAAAGGAAATAAAAAAGAAAAAGAATTCATGAAAATTAGAAAGATTAACGCGATGCGGGGACCAAATTATTGGTCAGTAAGTAAGCATAAATTGATAGTGATGGTGCTGGACCTCGAGGAGATGGAAGAAATGCCATCCAATAAAATAGTAGGTTTTAGAGAGAATTTAGAGAAGCTTTTGCCCAATTTGTATGAACACACCTGTTCTGTTGGTACTCCGGGAGGATTTTTTGAACGCGTAGATGAAGGAACGTGGATGGGTCACATTATTGAACATATCGCATTGGAGATTCAAACAATGGCCGGGATGGATGTGGGGTTTGGCAGGACAAGGGGTTTTGGTGAAAAAGGAGTTTACAATGTGGTCTTCTCTTATATGGAAGAGGAAGTTGGACGTTATGCAGCCAGGGCAGCAGTAAGGATTTGTGAGGCTTTAATTAAAGGAGAAGATTACGATCTCACAGATGATATTCAGGAGATGCGGGAACTACGTGAGGAAGTTAGGCTGGGACCGAGTACAGGGTCTATAGTAAAAGAGGCAGAATCCCGGGGCATTCCCTGGATAAGACTTAATAAATATTCTCTTTGCCAGCTTGGTTATGGTGCCAATCAAAAAAGAATTCAGGCCACGGTGACGAGTGAAACCAGCAATATTGCTGTAGACATTGCCTGTGATAAGGAGGAGACAAAATATTTACTTGAACAGGCAGAAATTCCCGTGCCGCGGGGACGGATTATAAGGAGTGAGGAAAAGCTGAAAAGGGTGGTGGAGAAGATAGGTTTTCCTCTCGTTACAAAACCTAGGTTGATGGAAACCACGGTCGGGGAATTACTGTAGATATAAATTCTATGGAAGAAGCTCTTACTGGTTATAGAGCTGCAAGAAAGATTTCCAGCAGGGTAATTGTTGAAAAGCAGATAATTGGTGAAGATTATAGGCTTCTGGTGATCAATAACAAACTTGTGGCTGCCGCAAAGCGAAATCCCGCTCACGTAACAGGTGATGGCACACGATCAATTCAGCAACTTATAGAAGAGGTCAATAAAGATCCCAGGCGAGGTTACGGTCATGAAAAAATTCTTACTCAAATAACTATAAATGACCTTACTAAAACTATTATTGCTGCTGAAGGTTACAGCCTCGACAGCATTCTTGAAGAGGGTAAAAAGCTTATTCTGAAGGATACAGCTAATTTAAGTACGGGAGGTACTGCAGAAGATGTTACAGATAAAGTTCATCCTGTAAACGTTTTTATTGCTGAACGAATTTCCAAAATTATCGACCTGGATATTTGTGGAATTGATATTATGACAACAGATCTTAGTAAGCCGCTTTCTGAAACAGGAGGAGCTGTACTTGAAGTAAATGCAGGACCGGGTTTCAGAATGCATCTTTCTCCTGCAACAGGTTTACCCAGAAATGTTGCAGCGCCTGTTATTGATAAACTTTTTCCGCAAGGATCTACAGGATTGATACCTATTGTGGCAATTACAGGTACAAACGGAAAAACAACCACTACGCGTCTTATAGCTCATATTGCAAAACAGGAAGGCTATAAAGTTGGCTACACAACCAGTGACGGCGTGTATATTCAAAACAGGCTTTTAATGAAAGGAGACTGTACGGGACCCGTAAGTGCAGTATTTGTGTTGAAAGATCCCACAGTCAATTTCGCGGTACTGGAGTGTGCCCGGGGCGGCTTGCTGCGTGCGGGTTTAGGATTCCACCATTGTGATGTGGGAATAGTCACAAACATTTCTGAAGATCATCTTGGGTTAAACGGGATTCACACGGTGGAACAGCTGGCAAGGGTGAAAGGTGTAATTCCTGAAACCGTTCTGCCCGATGGCTATGCTATATTAAATGCAGATGATGACCTTGTATATGATATGCGAAAGGATGTTGTCTCGAATGTTGCTCTGTTTTCCATGGATGAAAATAATCCAAGGATTAAAGAAATGCAGAAGGAGGGCGGCCTCACCGCTGTTTATGAAAATGGATATATAACCATATGTAAAGGCGAATGGAAATTGCGAATAATAAAGGCTGCCCAGGTGCCCCTCACTTTTGGAGGCAAAGCAGAATTTATGATTAAAAATGTTTTGCCTGCAGTACTTACAGCACATATTAAAGGAATTAATATTGAAGATATAAAGGTGGCGTTAGAAACATTTCAGCCTTCTCCTTCACAAACTCCTGGTAGAATGAACCTCTTTCAGTTCAACGATTTTCAGTTGCTGCTGGACTATGCTCATAATCCTGCAGGAATGCTGGCTGTAAAGGAGTTTACAGATAAAATAGATGCCAGTGTAAAAGTTGGGATCATAACCGGAGTAGGGGATAGAAAACGAGAGGATACACAGAGTATCGGCAGGATATCTGCTCAAATGTTTGATGAGATCATCATCAGGCAGGATGTACATTTAAGAGGAAGAACTGCCGAAGAAATTATTGGATTTATTAAAGAAGGTATAGCATCTCACGATCCCGATAAAAAGACAACTGTTATTAAAGATGAAAAAGAGGCTGTGACGTATGCCATAAAAAATGCTCAAAAAGGATCCCTAATAGTGATTTGTACCGAAATGATAATTGAGGTAACCAAACTTGTACAGGAACTGCAGGAGCAAAGCCCTATCTCACAAAACAATGTTGAAAAACCTCAAACTTCCAGGGAATTTGATCAAAGCGAAGCAATGAGCCAGTAAAAGTCTCTCTGGCTTCAGTCACAAAATTGCCCCTGACTTCAGTCAGGGGAATTTTAGATATAATATTTACTAGGAATATTATTATTAGTTCCATCCTGATATTTCACATAAGTAAATCCTTTCTGGATACAATAAGATCCCACTTCTCCTTTTTTATTAATGGCAATTAAAGCAGCCTGGAAATCCTTAAAATCAGGACTTCTGGCGATTATCCTTTGTATTGCTATTTCACAGGCTTCCTGTGGCGATTTCCCATTTCGCATTAATTCCACCACAAGAAAGCTGCTCACGTTTTTCATTATAGCTTCTCCCAAACCTGTAGCTACTGCTCCTCCAACTTCATTATCAAGAAACAAACCCGATCCTATAATAGGCGAATCTCCAACACGACCATTCATTTTATATGACAGGCCCGAAGTGGTGCAGGCACTTACTATGTCACCATTCTGGTCGATGCATAGCATTCCTATAGTATCATGATTTTCAATATTAATAATGGGTTTGTATTCCTTCTTTTTCAGCCATTCTTTATATGCCCGTTCAGAGTCTTCAGTTAAGAGGTCTTCTTTTTCAAAGCCCATTTCCCTCGCGAACTGGTCGGCACCTTCCCCCGCCAGCATCACGTGCGGAGTTTCCTCCATTACCTTCCTGGCTACAGAAACTGCGTGAGTGTTGTTCTTTAAATATACGACAGAGCCCGCATTGCCATCAGGAGCCATAATACAGGCATCGAGAGTCACATTTCCCTCTCTGTCCGGCGCGCCGCCTTTTCCTACGGTAGTATTCTTTAAATTAGCTTCTTCCACCATTACTCCCTGCTCGACTGCATCAAGCGCTGTGGCACCTTGAGCCATCATTTCACCTGCTTTTAAGCTGGCATTTGCAAAATTCCACGTCGCAATGGTAATGGGGAATGAGGATTTTGTCATTGGAGATAAACTGTTTAAGGGATTTGTCGCATTCAGGATTGAAGGCGAAAATGTTATTCCGGCACCTGCCAAAATAGAGCGATTAATAAATTTGCGTCTTTTCATAAAAATTAATTCCGAAGGATTTAAAGATAAAATATTCAGGAGACATTTTTAAAATTATGAATGGCATAATTCGTGACCATCAGGAAATACACAAAAGCTCCAAATCATTTTAAGGTTAATTATAAAACAAAAGGAGCGCTAAAGCAATGATTAGGAGTATCTTTGCAAAAAAAGAAAAATTACAAATGCGCTGGATTATATTTATTGTTCTTTACATTCTGCTTAATATTTACTCTTTCCAGGCCTTAAAAACTCTTACGAAAAGCAATTGGGTTCTTGGGGCATACATTCTCCTGTCTCTGGTCATTCTTGGGAATTTTATTTATCAGTGGACACAACCAAATCCTAATGGCGGATTTACTGGTGGCAGAGGTTATGCTCTGGGATTTTTATTAGCATTTTTATCGGCCAATCTTATTACGACAGTAGTAATGTTTGGAGAAGACATTGTGCGATTAATTGTTGCTTAGTTATGTAAAAGTTACTACCCCTTCAGAATCATTTTCTCTTCCATCGAGGAGAAGGTTTATTAGCCAGGTTGCACTTGGAATTGCGGCCATTCCTTTTGCTTCTCTTATCTACGGAATGTACCAGGGAAAATATAATTATAAGGTTTTAAAATACTCTCTCCATTTTCCTGATTTACCCGATGCTTTTGATGGTTACCGCATCACGCAGATTAGTGATGTGCACAGCGGAAGTTTTGACAACAAGAAGAAAATAGAGTATGCGATAGATCTAATTAACGAGCAGCAAAGTGATACAGTTTTGTTTACAGGAGACCTTGTAAATAACATGGCTATAGAAATGGAGCCGTGGGTGGGGGCTTTTGGGCAGATAAGGGCTAAAGATGGTGTATTTTCAGTTTTGGGGAATCACGATTATGGAGATTATGTGAGCTGGGAGACAGACAGGGCAAAATTTGCAAATCTTCAGGCGGTTAAGGATACTCACAAAAAGATGGGTTGGGATTTACTCCTTAATGAGCACAGATTTCTTGAAAAAGACGGGCAGCGAATTGCATTGGTGGGTGTCGAAAATTGGGGAATTGGAGGTTTTAAAAAGGCAGGGGATCTTGATAAAGCTTCGGCTGGATTATCTGAAAAGGATTTTAAGGTCTTACTTAGTCATGACCCTTCCCACTGGCAGGAGAAGGTAAAAACAGATCCTAAGAACTTCCAGCTTACCTTGAGTGGTCACACCCATGGAATGCAGTTCGGAATTGAAATTCCTGGCTGGTTTAGGTGGAGTCCTGTGCAGTATCGCTATGAAAACTGGGCAGGGATATATGAGGAGTTCGGTAGGTACATTAATGTGAACCGTGGCTTTGGTTATTTGGCTTATCCAGGTAGAGTTGGCATCTGGCCGGAAATTACAGTAATTGAACTACGTAAAGGAGCAAAACCTGTGTAATTAAGATAAATTAGTATATTTGGCTTTATATATTATTTATTGGTATTGAATCTGGTCTTAATTAGTTTTTTATTTTATGTCAAAATTTGGGGAATTAATAGATTTAAATATTCCGGTGCTTTTAGATTTCTATACCGACTGGAATGAGGCTTCCACAGCTATGCACCCGGTTCTTAGGGATGTTGCAGCAGCACTTGGAGACAAAGCCAAGATCATAAAAATTGATGTCGATAAAAATACCCAATTGGCTGAAGCTTTACGAGTAAAAGGACTTCCTACTTTAATGATCTATAAAGACGGAGAAATGAAGTGGAGACAGAGTGGAGAGCAGGATGCAAATACTCTTATCGGCCTACTCAAAGAATACGTCTAGAGAGCTTTAAAACTATATCCTTTATTTTTATAGAAATCCAGTAGTCGTGGCAGAATTTCCATCAGGTTTTTTGAAGCTTTTTTACTGTCGTGGAAGACTATAATGCTACCCTGCCCAGCCTGACTTACAACTCCCTGAAAACATTTTTCTTCTGATCTTTTTTGGTTATAATCTTCACTTATAACATCCCACATCACAATTGTATATCCCAATCTCTTTAGTTCCTTCATTTCAGAAGGTTTTATTCTGCCGTAGGGTGGGCGGAAGAGTTTTTGGTTTTTGGTTGTGGGTTGTAGGTTTTCAGTTTTCAGTTTTCTGTTTTCGGTTTTTTGTCGTCTTGAAATCCCGGAATTGGGAATTTGGAATTTGGAATTTCCAACCTGTTTGAAAATTTCTTCTTCAGCTAAAAGTACATTTTGGATGTAATCCCCGGTTGAAGTTTTCCACCCGTTAAGGTGGTTGAAAGTGTGGTTCCCTATGGAATGCCCTTCAGCTAAAACCTGCTGAAAAATTTCCGGATGTTTTTTGATGTTATCTCCAATGCAGAAGAAAGTTGCTTTTGCGTCATACTCCTTCAGAAGTGATAATACCCAGGGAGTAACCTGCGGAATCGGGCCGTCATCAAAGGTTAAATATATAATGGGGGAATTCTCCTTATGCTTCCAAAGCAGGGAAGGGAAGAGTAACTTCCCTGCCATAGAAGTATATTTTAAGAAGGACATATTTTTGCACTATTGCACCAGAGTACTGTCCAGGGAATCTATTTGTTGTGGATTCCGCAGCTCCCTGTCAATTGCATTATTCGTTGGTCTCGGCGGCTCCTGTATCTCCTCATCTTCCTGATAGAATCTCGGGTACAAACTCAAATAAGTATTAAATTCTTCGGCTTTTTTCCTCGCGTATTCCTGTTCCCCGTGCATGAAAAGAATGTCTACTAATCCGCGATATCGTTCCATATCAGAAATAATGATATCGGCATTATCAAATTGTCTCTCAACATCCCAACTGCTGTAGTACTTCAGGTTCTCCTGATACTTTTCGGCGACCTTTTGCCAAAGCTCCTTTGCTTTTTCCGGTTCACCCACTTCAAAATAGCCACTGATGTACGGTTCCAGAAGTGTATAAAATCCATAATGGTCTACTGGCATTTTTTCTATAGCCAGATCTAATACTTCTTTTGCCCTGGCTGTATCTCCTTCATTTAAAAGAGCCTCAGTCAATCTTGCAAGGTTGCTGCGATAGGTAATGGAATTTTTTCGGGTTTCAGGATCGTGATATATTCCCGGATCTTCCATATTCCCCCAATCCCAGTCCATAACGATGTCGTACATCTTATCTGTATCTATTCTTCCCATATCAAAAGGAGTACGGGGATTAACAGGGGTTTGAATTGGTACAAGTTTATAAGCCACACCGTCAAGCTGCAGGTAATCTTTCATCCATAAATAGTCGTCATTACCAAAGCTTCCTCCGGTAAAATATATTGGCCGCTTCCAGTCATTATTAGCAATAATGTCCAGCATTAAAAGTCGGTTTTTATAAATAACGTTTCCTTCTAATTTGATAAAGATATTGTCTACAATTTCATCAGCATTTTCTGGTTTGACTATTCCATATTCAAGAACATTTTCCTTTTTCACAGGAACCCTTATGTTCTTCGTAGGGAAAGTATTTACCACCTGGCCACTTTGAAGTTCTCCCTTTGTACCAGGGTTATCACTCGCAATCCAGTTCATCCAGTTTTGAATAGACATAGTATCCTGGGTAATATTCTGGTGAATTACAAATTCATTTGTTCCTGCGCGATATTGATTGTGTTCCAGCTGTGAAGGAATAGGATCACTTTCCCAGGCTTTCCTTTTCATTTGGTCAATATACCAGTCGGTCGCAAAAAGGCTTGTATTTACAATACGCACATCTCTTCGATACCCTTCAATTTGTTGCACATACCATAGTGCGAAAGTATCATTGTCGCCAATGGTAAATAAGATCGCATTTTCATCTACGGAATCCAGGTACATTTTTGCCATGGCAAGTGCGGTATACCTTCCCGCCCTGTCGTGATCATCCCAGTTTTCTGCCACAAGAATGCCGGGCACAAGTAAACTAACTACAATAGCTACGGGTGCCGCAACAGTAGCTTTTATTTTTGTTCGTAAGAAATCGTAAATGGCATAAACTCCAAATCCTATCCATATTGCAAAGACATAAAAAGAACCAACCAGGGCGTAATCTCTTTCCCGAGGTTCAAATGGCCTTTCATTTAAATAAATTTTTAAGGCAATTCCTGTAAAGAGGAAGAAAACGGTGAGTACCCAAAAACCTTTAATATCCCTGTTAAAATGAAATACGAGACCAATAATTCCTAAAATAAATGGCAGGAAATAATAAGTATTTCTCGCTTTGTTATTTTTCATATCACCCGGTAGTTCATCCTGATTTCCAAGCCTCCATTCATCAATAAAGTCGATACCACTCAACCAGTTCCCTTTAAGATCGGTATACTGGCCTTGTTCATCATTTTGGCGTCCTACGAAGTTCCACATGAAATATCTCCAGTACATATACCCAAACTGGTACTCGAACATATAACCAATGTTGGAAGCAAAGGAGGGTTTTTCAACATCAATATATTGACTAAACTGGGTTAGAAAACTATGGTAATCCTCGTAGTCCATCCGCCCCTGGGCGTAATTTTTTCTGAATTCAGTAATTGCCATTAACAACTGCTCTTCCCCCTGGTATTCCGGTTTAACTTTGAATTCGAGTGGCCCGGTAAATTCCATATAGTTAGTGGCATGTTGGGTGCTCCACATCCTTGGCAGCACCGCTTTATGCCTGTCATCTAAGTTTTGACGGGCATTTTTGTAGTCATTCACGATTACATACTTTCCTGTTTCTTCAGCCTTTTCATAGTTGGGTTTATCATCCATATAAGGATTATCAGGATCAAGTCCTGCATACATTTCTGTCCATTGCGGCCCGAAAAAAAGATGAGTTTCCCCGTATTGCTCCCGGTTGTAATAGGCCAGTAATTCCCTTGCGTTATCAGGACTATTCTCATTAATGACTGTATTGGCATTTGCTCTTATAGGGAGCATTGTCCAGCTGGAAAAACCAATAAGGATAAACAAGATGCAAAGAAACAGCGTGTTTAGCTGGTAATAATTGTTTTTCCCGGTATACTGAATTCCATAATAGAAAGCTGCAATTATAATCAGGGTAGCGATTATGGTTCCCGAGTTAAAGGGGAGGCCGATAGTGTTGGTAAAGAAAACTTCTGAAGTTGCAAAGAAAGTCAGCGTATATGGCAGGAGGAGTTTGAAGATAAACATAAGTACCACTACAACAGCAATGTTTGCAATGATGAAGTTTTTAACGGTGACCCTTTGGTAATTTTTAAAGAAGTAGAGAAAACCAATAGCGGGAATAGTAAGAAGTGCCATAAAGTGAACCCCAAAAACCAATCCTACAATTAGGGAAATTAAAATTACCCATCGGTTTCCTCGTGGAGCAAACATATCTCTTTCCCACAGTAGTCCCAGGTAGAAGAGCAGAGCCATCAAACAAGTGGCCATGGCATAAACTTCTGCCTCCACGGCACTAAACCAGAAACTGTCGGTAAACGTGAAAGCTAGTGAAGCGACAAAAGCACTGCCCAGAATGGCAATTTTATTGGAGGATGTTAAAGTTTCTTCAGGTTTAATCATTTTTTGCAGTAGAATAACTACAGACCAAAACATGAAAAGAATAGTAAAGGCACTTGCTACTGCAGACATGAAGTTGACCATTAAGGCCACCTGGCTAGCATCTGATGCAAAGGTTGCAAAGAAGGCTCCCATCATTTGGTACAATGGTGCTCCCGGCGGATGTCCTACTTCAAGGTTTGCAGATGTTGCGATGTATTCCCCTGCGTCCCAGAAACTTGCTGTTGGTTCCAGGGTAAGAGTGTAGGTTATAAGTGCGATTAAAAATACCAGCCAGCCCAGTATTTTGTTCCACTTACTCAAGCTAAAATCGGTCATGTTTTGCTATGGTTGTAAAAATGATGTGGCGAATTTAAGAAATATTTAAAGGAATGGTTTAATAACGGTATTCAAATGAAATTATTTTTTATACTCTGTTTTTGAGGTGCTAAGAAAAGAAGATGATAAAAAGTGAAAAAAATATTTGTGTAGAATAAAGTTTGTTTTAAATTTGCATCCGCATTGAAACGCTGGCCTATGGTGTAACTGGCAACACGTCTGGTTTTGGTCCAGAAGAGTCTAGGTTCGAGCCCTAGTAGGCCAACTTCAATTGAAAACCCGAACTTTGGTTCGGGTTTTTTGTTTTTGATTATGTAGGGCGGGAGGCCTGTACTGAATTAAAGCCGAAGGGAGCCCCGGTAGGTAAACTTCAATTGAAAATTTCTAAGAGTTTTTTTTAGTTTTTTCAGAATATTTCGAACTTATATTTCCTGTGATTGGAAGTTTTGAATACAGTCGAAAAAAGACTGAGTAGGCCAACAAGAAATTTAAAAACCGAATTGTGGAAACAGTTCGGTTTTTTGTTTTTAAAACAGTTGGGTGAAATTTCGAATATTTTCAAGTCTGAATTATCGAAGGTCTGGATGCACTAAAGGTTACACCTCTCCCTTAGTATCCTGCTTGGAGTAATCTAACCTTCCATCAACAATTTTGGCTGGTTTCGTATAAGGATGCTCCATTTCTTTGTTGATACTCATTATATGATTCACCTTCCACCCCCGGACCTTTAGGTAATCTGAGATTAGAGAGCGGTGGCAACTCCACCAAACAGCTTCGGAACACATATAAGCTACCCGGGAATTTATAGCCAGTTCCTGGAGTTGTTCAACAGAATCCTGAAAAATCTCTGTTTCCATATGATCGGCATATGCCTGAAAAGAGGGAAGGCGCCAGGCTGTGTTCTTAGAATCTGCCTGCACCTTTCTTCTGCCGCCGAGGTCTTCAAAATGAACGTATTTAATTTTATTTTCAGCAAGCGAAATTTGAAGATTCTCTTTGTTAAAATACGGAAACTTCCTTGAGCCGGGGAATCTCCTTACATCCACCAGAATTTCAATTTTAAAGGAAAATAGAATCTCCAAAAATTCGGGTAGAGGATGCGTAGAGTGTCCAATGGTCCAGATTTCGTTATTTGAAGACATTAATTATCCTTTGAGTTTCCTCCAATTTAAAATTATTTCGGCTAAGACAAAATTCTTCCTTTAGCTTTCTTTCGTTCTTTGCAATTGAGAGCCAATAAAAGGAATGCGTGGGGCAAGAAAATATCCGGTAAGACTGGCAAAAAGAATTGGAATAAAGTAAGTAAATCCTGTAAGAGTGGCCAGTAAAATGGTTGTACTCATAGGTGTTCTCGTGACACAGGCGTTAATGCTTACCATACAACTTATAATTGCCAAAGCAGGGTCAACAAACGGGAAGATCCTGTGAATGATTAATCCTAATGTGGCTCCCACAAAAAATAAGGGAATAATGAATCCACCTCTCCAACCTGAGGTGACTGTTATTGCAATAGCGAGAATTTTAAAGGCTAAAATGGCAAAAAGAATGTTTAAGGTGAGATCGTTTAGAAGTAGTTCATTTATTTGATGATGACCAAAGTACCGGGTTAGAGGAAAATAAAAGGCAATCACTCCCAGGGCTAGTCCGCCAATAAATGTTTTTATGTAAATGGGAAGAGGAAAATTTTGAAATACAGATTTCAACTTTTTGGTGCAGAAAATGAAAATCCATCCGCAGAGAGTAGCGGCTACAGCAAAGAGTACTGCATAGGCAAAATCGAATTTATCCTGCATTTCATAAGTGGGAAGGTCCCAAATGGGACCAAGGCCCAGATGAATTATAAGAGCAAATATGATATAACTGAAACAACTGGAAACAAAAGCAGGAATAATAGCCTGATAATATTCTGCCGCGTGTTTGTGGTGCAGGATCTCAAGGGCAAATAAACTTCCACCTAATGGAGCGCCAAAAAGTGCTGTAAACCCTGATGCCATTCCTGCTATGGTCATAGATCGAAAATCCTCTCCTTTAAGGCGTAAAACCTTTGCAAACCAGGATCCCGTGGAGCCAGTCACCTGTACAAGGGGAGCTTCGGGGCCCAGACTTCCTCCTGAAGCAACACACAGGAGAGAAGATAAAATCATGGATGGATTATTTTTTGGATCTAGTTTGCCCTTATTGAACCTGATGTTGTTCACAATAAGATCTATTTCCCCCGGATCTCCGAAGAAATGAATGATAATTCCCGCCGCAAATCCCGCTATAGCCATGGTTGGGATAACCAACCAGCTAGTGAAAATTTCCAGACCGTGAGTTAAAGCTTCCAAAACGATCCAGTAGATACCTGAAATTAAACCTCCAATTATTCCCAGAAGAGCCCATAGCAGGAAATTCCTGCTGAAAAGAAAGGGACTAAACCGTATTGGCTGGTCAAGGATATTCAGGTAAGTGATTAATCGTCGTTTTGCTTTTAGTTTCAAGCAGCGGGATTTAAATTCAGGAGCGGCAAGTTATTAAAATTCCGGCATTAAGAGTGCCAGATTTTACTGTCTTATCGAAGGCTTCATTCGTAGAATTTTTTAACTTCAGCAGTATATTAAAAATTAAGGTGCAGCTTTTATGGGTTTTGAAAGAAATCTTGAAGATCTCGAATTTACTCTGGACGAAATATTTCCGAATTGCAACTTCTGGAAAATAAGTCCAGATAATCGGCAATTGCACGAAGGAACTAAAAATCCTAAACATATAATTACGCCTGCAGATCTGGATGAAGAGTTGGCTCAAAGAATTGCGGGTCATATGGGCCTAAGCTTTATTGCTGACAAAGATCAATTCGGAAATGTTTGTATGGCAGAAAGTGCAGAAGTAATTCCTGCATTTAGGCAAATTTGTACGGGGAATGATATTCTGAATTATATTATTGCTGTAATTAATACGGGTAAAAATTCAGAAGAAATGAGAAATCCGGAGAAAATCAAATCTATACAAATAGCTTTTCCAAAAAATGCAATGAGATTTTGGGAGCTCGTAAAGCCTGGAGAGAAGCTCACATTCAATTTATATAAAGAATAGATTCCACAGAAGGGGATAGAATTCCTAAACGAATATAATTTCCATTTTTATTGTCTTTTCCTGATCCATATCATATTACAAAAAATACAGTGGCTGTAATTTTGCTTTCCAAACTTTGAAACATGAGCAGTCAACTTATTCAGAAGTATAATGTCGCGGGACCACGGTATACAAGTTATCCCACTGTGCCCTATTGGAATTCCGATCTTTTCTCTGTTGAGAATTATAAAAAAAGCCTACAGGATTCCTTTGCAGCCAGTAATAAGTCAGAAGGAATAAGTATATATATCCACCTGCCATTTTGCGAAAGTCTCTGCACTTTTTGCGGTTGTAATAAACGAATTACGAAGAGACACGAAGTTGAATCACCCTATATCACAGCAGTTTTAAAGGAATGGGATCTTTATACTGATCTTTTGAAGGAGCGGCCGCTTGTAAGGGAAATTCATTTAGGAGGTGGAACTCCAACTTTTTTCTCTCCGGAAAATCTGAAAATGCTCATTGAAGGTTTATTTAAAAAAGCAGACAGGGCAGAGGACTACGATTTTAGTTTTGAGGGGCATCCTAATAATACAAAGCCGGAACATCTGGAAATGCTTTACGGGCTGGGCTTTACCAGGGTGAGCTATGGAGTTCAAGATTACAACCTGGAAGTACAGCTCGCAATTCATAGATTTCAGCCGTTTAAGAACGTAAAAGATGCTACAGAAAATGCGAGAAAAGCAGGATATACTTCTGTAGGCCATGATATAATTTTTGGACTGCCGTTTCAAACAGTAGAACATATAAGAACCACCATTGCGAAAACAAAAGAATTAATGCCGGATAGGATCGCTTTTTATAGCTATGCTCACGTGCCGTGGATAAAAGGAAACGGGCAGCGCGGTTTTAAAGAAGAAGATCTTCCAACGGCCGATGTGAAACGCGAGATGTATGAGACCGGAAAGCAGCTTCTCGCCGAAGCCGGATATGTAGAAATTGGAATGGATCATTTTGCTTTAAAATCTGATTCTTTATATAAGGCAGTAAAGGAGAAGAAGCTCCACAGGAATTTTATGGGTTATACCACTTCCAAAACGAAGGTAATGATTGGTCTGGGAGTGTCTGCAATTAGCGACAGCTGGAGCGGATTTGCCCAAAACGAAAAGAAGATCGAAGACTACTATGACAGGCTGGAGGCGAATGAACTTCCGTTATACCGGGGTCATATTTTAACTGAAGAGGATGAGGTGATCCGGCAGCATATTCTAAATCTTATGTGCAGGCTTGAAACTTCCTGGGAGGATAAAAATGTCTATTTTTCCGAAATTCCTGACATTCTAATTAAGCTGAAAGAAATGGAGAGTGACGGGCTGGTGGAAATGAGCAGTAAAAGCATTAAAATAACGGAAGCTGGTCGGCCTTATGTGAGAAATGTATGTATGGCTTTTGATTTACTTCTGCAAAGGAGTAAGCCGGAGACCCAGCTGTTCTCCATGACAATATGAAAATTGCCCCTGGCTGAAGCCAGGGGCAATTTTTTAGTTCCAATCCAGGAGCCTTTTTTCTCCTTCAATAGTCTTAATGTCGGTTATATCCTGAGACATTTCAATTACGCCCTTATAATTCTTTTGAGCGTCGCGTACTGCAAAATACCTGATGTAGATAAGACGGCCTTTAAAATTGATCCAGAAGGAGGATTCACTTTTTGTTCCCTTTCGGAATTCTTCGAGAATCTTTAAAACCGTTCCCACACTTTTAGGGGGATGGCAGAATTTTACCTCCCGCCCGATAATTCCTGCACTTCTGGGAAATACCCGTTCTTCCCCGCGGTTATAAAAAATTACCTTATCATTTTCGTCGACATAAGTAAGGTCAAGTGGCATTGTCTTCAGCAATAAATTTACCTGCTCCACAGTCATATAACCCTCATCATAGTGCGTGGAGTTCTCTGTTGAAAAAGACAGTTCTCTTTTGGTAAAATCCCGGGAAGGGTGGATGTACTCTTCTTTGGGAAATTGTACAGGTTCTTCAGGTAACATCCAGCCAATCTCTTCTTCGCCCTTTCGAACTTCCATCCAGTCTTTCTCAGACAGGATGTCTAAAGCATTTGGAAATAAAGTATGTTCCTCAGTGAGTAATAACTAGGTGAATGTTACTAATGAGGTAAGAACGATCCTGCTCCAGGTTATGAACCTCCCGTAACTCGATCTTCTTCCGCAGTAACCGAAAATGTTCTCTTATGGTGTCATGAAAGGACCACATATTCATTGAAGGTCCATTCCAACCTTTCTTTTCAAGAAATGGAAAAAGCTGATTCTCCTTCCGTTCAAACTAATGCGCTCTATTTCCTGTAGCTGATTAAAGATGTTGTAAAATTTCTGATATTCAGAAACCGGATCTGCATTCTGAAATTCTTGCAACAAACCGATAATGATATCTTTTTCAAGAAAATAGATAGCAACGGGATGACCTTTTTCCAGTCCTGATATATCTATAGTTTCAGTCATTTTTGTAAATTTTTCTTCAGCAAAGAAAAAGGTAAAAGAAAAGATGAGGTATGACTCAGGTCATATCTCATCTTCAGCAAGTTTAAAGTCTTCAGCAAGTTTAAAGGTTTATTGCTTCTCAAGCCACTGCTTTATTCCTGCAATTTCTTCCCCGGCGAGCAATAGATTACATAAGAAATCCTGTTTGTTATTTATAAGGTTAGTAGTGAGTTGCAGAGCTTCATAATAAGCCAATCCCGCTATTAAATTATCACAGAAGACTATCCAGTTCTTTATTTCTTTGGCAGTAGGTTGAAAACAATCCTTTATTTCTTCCTTTAAATATTCAACATAAAGTTGTAACTCCCTGATGAACATATGCGGTCGTTTAGGATCCAGTGGCAGGGAATTTCTTCCATAAATATGATCTGTCATTTCCTGCAGACTCGCAATTTTAGAAAAATTCACAATATTTGGCCCGGGACAAATCGTGACGGCACTAAGTTTCTTTAGGAAAGGTTCTTTATATTTAACAGAGGCAGAATTGCTAAGGCCAACGCACAGGCACTCTTTTTCAAGAAGTTCGTCTTTTTGTTTCTGGTATTCTGCTTCCGGAAGGTTAGAGGCTGCTAGTTGCTCAAGCTTCAGCTTTTGATATTTCAACGAAGCGGTGCAGATTGGTTCTTTGGTAAATTCAGTATTGGAGACTAAAAACTTTTCTGTACAGGGGCTTCCCGGTTTATTTCTTTGAATACGCTCTAGCCGCTCTTTTTCTGAACTGGTGCCTTTCAGGTAATTAAATCGAACTCCAAGAGGAGAGGATTTACTCAGTACGACGTCCGTTTTTCCACTTTTAGCCAGCAGATCCATAGTTTCTTTATCTACGGTAGTGGCTTCTGGGCACAGCAAAAATGGAGTTCCCCAACCTGTTCTGTCTATTTGATAGTGTTTCAGCAGCAGTTCATTCTCTTCAGGATTACCAATACCACCCTGAACAGTAATAGTTATTGGATGAGGTTTCTCAAATTTTTTTTCACCACGGGCTTTTACAGCGGGGTTATAAAGATTAAACAATTCTGCAGCCAGTTCTTCCTTTTTACTGCGGAATTCCTCCAGAATGGGTCCCAATAGAATTCCCTGGGTAGCAAAAGCATGTCCGCCACAGTTTAATCCGGATTCTATTCTGAATTCACTTACCCAAATTCCTTTTTTTGCCAGGTATTTTCCCTGGATGAGCGCAGACCTAGTAATCACTTACTTTTATAATTACCCTCTTCTTAAAAACTCCCCATCCGGTAGCATCAAATTCCCTGAAATTCTCGAGGTAGTTGTACAGTCGCGGATTTAGACCTGCAGAAAAGATAACTGCCGAGTTTTCCAGATCACTCTCGGCATAAGCTTTTAAAGCCCCAAGAGCATCAGATCCATCTGGAATAATTTCTCCCTTAGCATCAAGATTGTTTTTATCAACCTTGGTCATAATATTCACTTCAATCGCTCCGGGTCTCAAGTTCGAACGTAGGAATTGTTCCAGTTCCTGTTTCTCTTCTGTATTAGAAGAATTGGTAAAGCGGTAATATTGTTGCTTTAGTAAACTCTCCTCCGGCAACAATTCAAAATACTTCACGATTTCAGACCCTGTTTCAAAGGCAGATGCGCGCAGTTTCTCAAATTTTGTCTGCACACTCCTGTTTACCAGGTTTAAATAATCTGTAATCCGGCGCGAGCGGTAATTTTCTTCAGTTTTTTCTATTGGTTCGTATGGCTCATTATTCTGCTGATAATAATACTTCCGCATGACCTCTATAAGATTATCCTCAATAATAGAAATTGCAGAATTAATACCATAGCAGGCTACCTTAATGGGAGAGTCTATAGTGAAAGCTAATCCCATAACGGGTATATGGAAAGAGTGTGGAGAAAGGGAATTCATAAATCCTGATTTTTTAAAATAAACCTCAAAGATTGTTATCTTAAAAATGCCAGTTTATGATATATATCATAAAACGCAGGATTTATAATTTTAAAATTTTAAGGGAACAGGAAATTTTTTTGTTGTAGATCAATTGAAAAACTGAGCAACTAAAAATCTATTTCTTTGGTCCTGCTCATATACATATTCATAAAGAGATTATGAGCCATATTTCGGGCGCGATTCTTTGCAATATTTGCTCTTTCACCTTCAAACATGTCATCTATAGTAGCATACCACATGGTCAGCCACTCTCCAAAATGTTTTTGTTCAATACTGTGATTAAAATTATCGTCCACCTCTTTGTGTGCCCGCACCGGATTTCCTCGAAATTTACTTACCATAAAAAGGTTAGTTTCCCAGAAGTCCGTGAGTTGCTCCAGGTGCTTTGGCCAGTCTTTAATGGTTTCATTGAAGAAATGCCCAATTTCCTGGTTCTCTCTTACTTTAGTATAAAAAGCAGAAACAAGGGCGAAAACATCACCCCTGTTTTGTATATCATTTTTCATTATTTCAGCTAATAATTCTAGTACCTGATGATAATATTCCAGAAGATTAAGATAATGCTTACAGCCAGGCTTACCAAAAGTGAATTAAAAACAAGTTTATGTTTAAGTTGTGCAAGTACTGCGGTATTATATCCCATACAAACAACAACGGCAAAGAATAATTGTACCATTTGAACCACACTGTGCCCATTCATAAGAATAAGCATTACAGCTACAGATCCTAAACAACTGGATAAAATTATGGAAAGTGCAGAAGAACCAACGAATAGATCATCAAAATCTTTGTATAAAGCATTATAAAGTTTCATAGTTTTTGTTTTTTGTTTACTACTGTAAAACTATAAACAATGCCCTGGAAGAAATATGATCAGGATCATAAAACGGGCAATTTCTCCTGAATCTTTCAGGGTTTAACTATTTGATTTTGAATCTATTGATGTTGGACAGATTACCTGAAGACCTTCCTGTTTTGAATTTTTATTTCACCTTTTTTCTCCAAAGCTTTTGTAGAGCGGATCACAGTCTCTACCCGCAGGCTTAGTGAGATCGGCAATTTGCTGACGGGTGAGGTCTACTTTAAAGGTAAATTTTCCTTCTTTTTTGTGAACGTATTTCTTGAGATAGTCCAGAATTCTTAAAATGCGGTGCTCCGGTTCCTGGCTGGAAATTTCTGAAGCCATGATGGCTTTGTAGAAAAGTCTTTTAGCTAAAGTCTCGGTGATCTTAAGATGAATATCGGGATGTGAAGCCAGTAAATCGAGGAAACTTGTTTTGTGAAGCTGAATAACTTCGCTGTCTGAAATAGCTTCAGCATTAGCAGGATATTTCACATTAGCAAATAGGGGAGGTTCCCCAAAGCTTTGTCCTGTGGAAAATATTCCCTGAATGAACTCCTTTCCGTCAAGATTAAAGTTGTTCATTTTAATTTCTCCCGATGCAACCTGGTAATAATTTATTGCTGTGTCTCCTTCTCTGAATAACTGGTCGCCCTTTCCATAAGCAATTTTTCTAGCACCAAAATCAAGCAGAAGGTTTTCTGGAATCATAATTTTTATTGATGGGATTTTATTATTTGAACAAGATCAGATTTTTGTATCACGCCGGATTGTCTCCATAATTGTTTTCCGTTCTTGAACAGGATCATTGTTGGCACTCCACGTACCTGATATTTTCCCGCTAACTCTTCATTTTTATCAACGTCAATTTTCACAATTTTGACCGCATCACCCAACTCTTCTTTTGTATCCTTTAAAATTGGAGCAAGCATTTTACAAGGTCCACACCAGTCTGCAAAGAAATCTACAAGTACCTAGTTTTTCATCATTAATAATTTCACTAAAACTACTTTTCATGGCCTATAATTTTGTCCATACAATTTATTCAAAATCTTTGGTACCTGCCAGTATTTTAAGGAATTGTTGCCACTTGAAATTCTTTCTAAACTACTTGTTGGAATCTGCTATAGAATTCCTGTTCCAGCTGTTCCCGGTGATTGGGATGTGCAATGGAAATAAGTGCTTTTGCTCTTTGCTTCAGGTTTTTACCATAAAGATCTACAATTCCGTATTCTGTAGCTATATAATGAACGTGTGCTCTCGTTGTAGTAACGCTAGCTCCTTCCTTTAAATATGGAACAATTTTAGATACTCCTTTATTTGTTACTGAAGGCATAGCTATAATTGCTTTCCCACCTTCAGATAAAGAGGCACCCCGAATAAAATCCATTTGTCCACCCACTCCGGAATATTGATATTTTCCAATTGTGTCTGCACAAACCTGTCCCGTTAGATCTATTTCTATTGCTGAATTTATTGCCGTTACTTTAGGGTTTTGTCTTATAATGGCGGTGTCATTAGTATAAGCTGCTTCCTTAAAATGGACGATGGGGTTATCGTCTATAAAATTGTACATTTTGGGTGAACCAACAGCAAAACAGGTAACGATCTTTCCGGTTTTAACTTTTTTGTCTTCCCCTGTAATAATTCCTTTTTCCACCAGAGGCAGTATTCCGTCGGAAAACATTTCGGTATGGATACCTAGTCTTTTGTGGTTGAGGAGGTTATTTAAAACTACATTTGGAATACCACCAATTCCCATTTGCAGGGTGGCGCCATCTTCAATTAATTCAGCTACATGTTTTCCTATTTGTTGTTCAATTTCTGTAGGGATATTAATATGGGTAGAATGAATGGGCTCATTTACTTCTATGGCTGCATCAATACTGCTCACGTGTATTATCCCATCCCCGTGAGTACGTGGGACATTAGGATTGACCTGCGCAATTACCTTTTTGGCTGTTTGAATTGCAGGTAAAGTAATGTCTACAGAAACTCCAAGGGAACAATAGCCGTGCTTATCGGGAGGGGAAACCTGGATAAACGCAATATCTATAGGGAGAATGTTTTTTCTAAATAACAAATGAATTTCACTTAGAAAAATGGGGATATAAGCACCGTATTCTGAATTGACTGACTCTCTTACGTTCCCACCCACAAAGCAGCTGTTAGTTTTAAATGCCTCACTGTAGGGGGCAGTCGTATACTTCGCTATTCCTTCGGTATGAATTTGAAATAATTCAACTTCCTGTAATTCCGCATAACGCTCACACAAGGCATTAATTAATGTATTGGGAGTCATTGCAGCACCCTGGAGGAAAATCCGTTGTCCTGATTTTACAAGGGAGACGGCATCCTGTGCTGATACTATTTTTAGCTGGGGGATCATATTTACAAAAATTTTACAGCGAGATTAAAATCTATTTCGATCTCATCTTTAATTACTATTAAACCAAACATCTTTTTAGGTGGTTCAAGATCAAAATCCCGAATGTCAAGTTTTAAAGTTCCTGCATAATTAGCTGCAGAGGCTTTTTTTGAGATTTCAACAGGTAATGTATAATCTTTCTTATTTCCTGCTATTGTAATTGTGACGTACGCCTTACCGCTTTTCTCCTTATATAAATGAATTTCGGTTAATTCCAGAGAAATTTGGGGGTATTTATCCGTCTTTAGCAGGGAATGAAAATCTTTATTTATAGCTTTATTTCCGCAGTCAAAGCCTTCATTTTCCAGTTTTAGTGTGGCATTGGAAAACTTTATATGGTTTTCGTGCACCTTATATTCTACAGAAGATGTTCGTTCAAGACGAGCAGTATTAAAGTCGCATTTAAATTTGCTAATATTGGTGTCACCTGTGATTTTAAGGTGACTGTCTGGTAAAATTCGTACTGTTTTCTTCTCATAACTATTTTGCGAAAAGCCTGTAAAGCCCAGGCAAAAAACCAGCAAACATAACAGTAAATTTTTCATCTTATTAAGTTTAAAAAGAGGGGCGATTGCCCCTCCTTATTAGATCAACATTTTCTTTTTAGAAGCTTATTACTGCTTCAAACATAAGTCCGTTGAATCCGCCGCCGTTTCTTATATCTGTATTGGCAAATCCATTGTACTCCTGGTTCACGTATTCAAGTTTTGCAAGGATGTTCTTTGTCATAAACCATCCACCTGCTAGATTGTACCGGGTGATATCTACTTCTTTACCTGCAGTTAACTCTCCGTCTACAAGGTTGTAACGACCACCTACATAGAAGTTCTCGTTATTTCCAAAGCGGTAGATAAGCTCACCTGCATACTGGTTGAAGGTTCTTGTATCGGGCTCAGCTGTTGCTTTACTGGTAGCTCTTTCATAGGTTCCAAAGAATTCAAGTCCGCCATACTTTAAGAATGGGTTTACCATAAAGGCGGTAAGTTCATTTCTTAGGCCCGGGTTGAACCTGCCTGAGCTAAAGTTGGCTGCAGGGGTTGCTCCTGTGGCTTCCATTACAAGATAGTATCTTGATCCTGCACGGTCTGCACTGTAAAGGTATGCGTTAGCACTCTTGTTGGTGTGGTATACAGATCCTGTTAAGCGGAATCTTAGTCCTTCTTCGGCATTGTTGTCATATCCAAGTTTTGCTATGTAAGAAGGTCCTGTTACATCCGGATTGCTTACAGCCTGGTTAAGTTTACCGTTTGTTACACTACCCATAGCGATAAGGCCATTGTTGAAGTAGTACACTTCTGCACCAACTTCGGTGGTAAAGGCATCCATTATAAGGTTTCCAACGAAGGGATTGTAAAGTGCCATTGCGTTATCACTTCTTCTAAAGTGCATATCACCATAGTTGTTCTCCATATGACCAATCTTAATTCTCATATTATTCATAAGGGGCTGCATAAAGCCTTCGCTTATAAAATCAAGCTTGTCTATTTGGATATACCCGCCTTTTACGTATGGCTCCGGGTGGTGACGTGAAGAAAGGTAAGTTCTAAGGTGCATTCTCACCCCATCATAAAGCTCAACATCAAGGTCAAGGTTGGCAGTAGGAAGGTTGAAGTTATTCCCAATCTCTATTAGTCCCACCTAGTTCTCCGGCTGCGTTCACAGGGGATCCTGTACTTTCGTGGTCAAGAGCCTGGAACTGGATAGCAAAGGCTCCTCCCATTCTTACATTTACACCGTCAAAAGTATCGGTAGTATCTTTTGGAGCTTCAAACTGGTTGATCCCACGTTGGTCAGGAAGTCTGTAGTTCTCAAGGTCGCGTTGTTGTGCCTGGGCTTGTAAACCAACTAGTGCCAGAAGTGCGATGCTTAAATATTTAACTGAGGTTTTCATTGTGATAGAATTAATTGTTGTTGTGGATAGTTTTATTTAGAAAATGTTGATTGAAATTTTATGTTGACCTGGTCCCCGGTAGTAATGGTACCAAACATCGCTGTTGGAGGATCTACCTTGAATTCAGTCATTTTTAAGCTTTTGCTTCCGGTAAGGGTTACTTTGTCTCCTGTTACTTTAGCGTCAAAAGTGATCTCTACAGGTTTTGATGTTCCGGCTATAGTGAGAGTTCCGCTGGTGGTTACTTTACAGCTTCCGGCAGTGACACAGTCTATATTGTTTACCTTGTTCAGCTTGTAAGTGATGTCTTTGTTACTATCTGTCTTCAAAGCTTTGTAAGTATTCTTATCCATCCCGGATTTTCCACTCTTTAAGCTTTCAGCCTGTACTGCAAATTCCAGTTGGCTGATCTTTACCAGTTGACCATCGGCAAACTCTGCCACAAGTTTCCCTTTTTGGTCTTTTGCCACTACTTCCCAGTCGTGAACGTTAGAGGTTCCTTCTACTTTTAAAGTGGAAGCTGTATTATTTAGATTATAAGTTTGGGCTATAGAAAATTGAGCAGTTACCACCATCATTAGTACAGTTCCTACTACCAGTTTAATGTTCTTTAGAGTTTTCATGATTTACCTTTTTAATTTGATACAAAGTTGCACCAGGAATGCAGGATAAATTATGACGAGTATCAGGTTTTGGAATGTTTTCAAAAGATTCTGAAAACCTTTACCGCTGCGGCTTTTCAGAAGATGACAACTACAACGTTTGCATTCAGAAATAGACAAAAAATAAGCCCCGGGTGGGGCTTCAACTAATTTTTAATAAGTTTATTAATGACAATTTAAAGTAGCTGTAACCTGCTGGTTTACAGGTTGAGGTGAGACATAGGGTATTCCCAAACCAAGACCTCGTAAGATAAAAAGACTGCCTATAATGATTATAAAAACAGGTACAAGTTTTCTCATCTTCAGCCGTAAGCTGTTACTTAAGAGGTTGCTGAAATAAACCGCTGTAGTCATTAAGGGCATTGTTCCCAGGCCAAACAACAGCATATATGCACTTCCGCTCAAAATACTTCCTGTAGCAACCGCACCAAATACTGCCATGTATACAAGCCCACAAGGTAAAAGCCCATTTAAAAAACCAATAGTAAAAAAAGTATCCGGGGTTTTCTTTTTAAATGCTGCACCCATAGAAAACTTTATTTTTCCAATGAACCTGTTTATAGGCCGGGAGAAATTATATTTATTAAATTTTGCTGCAGGTATCAGGATCACCAGGATCATTAAAATCCCAATAAAAATTGAAAGTTGTTGCTGCATTCCAAAGAGATTCAGGCTTTTGCCCACCACGCCAAAAACAAGCCCAATGGTACTGTAGGCCAGAAGCCTCCCACCATGGTACAGAAAAATTTGAAAAAACTTCTTTAGCTTATTATCCCGTGAAACCGGAAGCATAAAAGCAATAGGCCCACACATTCCTATACAGTGGAAACTGCCGAGCAAGCCTAATATAAAAGCGGTGTAAAGCATTTTTAGTATGTAAATTCTTTTTTGAAATAGTAGGATTCCCCCAGGTATGACCAATCGATCTCAATATTCCAGCGTCCTTCTTTCAGGAATTTTGCAGGAATTAAAACCTGATGGGCAGTTAGCTCAATAGGAATGGTAAAATCCAGTTCCTTGTCTGAGGGCCTGTAGAGAAAAATAGATCCCTTCACATCCTCATAATTTAAATTTTCGGGAAAATATATTACCACACCTTCGTTTTCTACAGAAGCCTTAATATTCGAGAGAAGGTTTAGGGAATTCGTTTCACGGTCCAGCTTTCCCTGAAAAGACAGCTCTTGTTTATAATATTCCTCTGTGACCAGGTCGTGATTAAAATTCTTATCTGTTGTCATTGAAATGACCAGGTATAGAATAAAGGTCATAAAACTAATTATTGCCAGCACAATGGCTGTTCCCCAGCTAATTTTCATTTTGTTATTTTTAAGATGTTTGTAGAAGCAAATAAAGCCTCTTAGTATTTCAACCCTTGATCATTTACAACACCAACTTCATTCATCGCTAGCCAGTGAATTTCTCCCGCGGGAATATTATATTTATCATTTACACTGAAGTCGTACTGCAACCGTCGTGACTTTTGTTAATCTGTTTTTCAGAAGATTTTAAGTCAGAAAATAGTTCGATAATTATTAGTTCTAATTATTTTATCTGAAGCTTCGCGGCCCCATAAAATTAGTCCGGGTTGTTTCTATTAAATCCTCTCCGTTAAATACTCCTATTTCAATGTCTTCTTTTTCTCCTTTAAGTATTGCCTGATTTAGTTTGATAAACAGGGTTCCTTCAGCATAACCCTTCCCTGGGATATTAATATCTTCTTTGGTGACCGATTGTATTGTTCCCTTATGAGAAAGCAGCTCGAAATGTACCTGGTTAAAATCATCAGTGGTTTTGTTAATCAGTTTAAACGTATAAACGTTACTTATCTCGTTATTTGCCTGTTCCTCATATAGCTGTCCAGGTAATCTTAAAACAGTGGCTTCAACATCTGTTCGAAGGAACATCATGCCCACGAGTAATCCCACTAACACAAACAGAATTGCAGAGAAGCCTTTCATCCTGTTATCAAAAGTAAATTTCTCCTCTTTCTCGATATTTTCTTCAGAATAAAATCCAATTAGACCTTTTGGAAGATCTACTTTCTCCATGATCGCATCACAGGCATCTATACAGGCGGTGCAGTTTATGCATTCAAGCTGAGTCCCGTTCCTGATGTCTATGCTTAGGTGGGACATACATTTACACACTGGAAACAATCTATGCAATCCCCTTTTCCTAGCTCCTGCTTAGTTTTCATTTTTTTTAAACCTGGCCCGGCCATTTTCTCTTTCCCCGCGTTTGTGGTTGTAAGCAACTACTACAGATTTTCTATCAAGTAATACACTTTGTAATCTTCCATAGGGGCAGGCAATAGTGCAAACCTGCTCCCGAAACCAGGCAAATACGAAGTAAAATACTCCCGTAAAAAATAAGAGGGCGACAAAGGTGCTAAGGTTTTCCACAGGGCCGTTCTCAATGTACTTTAGCAGCTTTTTACTCCCAATAAGATAAGCCAGGAAAACATTAGCGATAAGAAAGGAGAAGAGAAAAAATATAAACCATTTTAAACCTTTTTTCCTAATTTTCTCTGTATTCCATTCCTGTTTGTCAAGCCTTATCTGTGCCCCTCGATCTCCTTCTATCCAGTATTCTATTTTTCGAAAAACCATTTCCATAAAAATGGTTTGGGGACATATCCAGCCACAAAAGATTCTTCCAAAAGCTGCAGTAAAAAGAGTGATAAAGATCACTGCAATTATCATTGCCGACACTCCAATATAAAAGTCCTGGGGCCAGAACGGCTGGCCGAAAATGTTGAATTCCCTTTCAAGAAAATTGAACATCATAAACTGATTCCCGTTGATGTGGATGAACGGACTTAAAATAAGGAAGGAGAGAAGGACGTAGGTTAACCCGGTTCGGTAATCGTAAAATCTTCCCTCAGGTTTTTTTGGATATACCCACGAGCGCTTCCCCTCGGCATCTACTGTAGATATCCTGTCTCTATATTCCTCTGTCTCTGTTGGTCTCACTGTAATTTATTCTGAATTATTCAGGCCTGTAATTTGATTACCTGTTATTCTTTTTCTGTTTTTAGATCCAGGTCAATAGGGTCGTCCTCTATAATTATTTCCATTGTAGTTGAATCAATTTCTTTGAAATTCACGTCATCAATTAATGCGTCCTCGTCCATCCATATTTCACCTTCTGGTTCTTTAGCATCTACAGGAGTTGCGCCGTGAAGACTAAGAATATAGCTTGCTACCTGTGCCATTTCTCTTGGCTTTAGATTCGTTTTCCATGATATCATTCCTTTCCCGGAACGGCCTCCTTCAGAAATGGTATGGAAGACATTTTTGATTCCGCCGCCCAATATCCAGTAATCATCTGTTAGATTTGGACCTATACCTCCCCCGGCATCTACTTTATGGCACGCTGCACAATTGGCTACATAAATGCTTTTTCCTGCATCTACATCTTCCTGGCTTAGGTGAGAAGTTCTACAGTATTTGCATCTATAAGATCGGGTGCAGTTTTTTTGTATTCTTCGATCTGGATGTTGGCCTCTGCCATTTCCATTTGATACTCTTGCTCCTGAGTTATTCCATCAAAAACATGATACCAGGCCATATAGGCACCTGCAAAAATTATTGTAGCATAGAAGGAGTAAAGCCACCAGGGCGGGAGCGTATTGTCCAACTCCTTAATTCCATCGTAATTGTGGTCCAGTTCCAGGTCTCTTTCTTCAGATAACGGCCGGGTGCCAGACCATTTTCTCATTATTTTTTTCAGGTTGTATTTTTCGGCTTTTGCCTGTTCGGCTCTCATGTAATTCTCTTTCGCTTCTTCGGAAAGAGTTTTGAACATGGTATTTTCAATCGCAGAAACAATTACTTCAGCAGAAATCAGGAATAACAAGGCTACCAACAGCACCACCTGAAGGATGGGGTTTTCAATAATAGCCAGGTTTTTTCCGGAATCAATAAAATATTCAGTTAAGCCGATTATTACTAAAAAGATTGCGGTTACCCGTAACCAGGCAGGAATTAGATTTCTCATAGTGTTTGTTCGTTTTCAGATTCGAGAGGAATTTCTTCCATACCTTTTATGTATTCCTTATTGGCAGTCAAAACCCACCAGAATAGCAATACAAAGAATATAAAGAAGATGAGAAGGGAGATGATGGGGTAGACTTCTACCCCCGCTATTGTCTCCATATGGCCTTTTATAAATTTGAACATAGCTGGTTATTTTATAGATGTTACTTTAGGATCTTTAACTTTAATATCTGTTCCCAGGCGTTGCATATAAGCAATTAGAGCGATGATTTCCCGGTTTCGCATTTCTACGAATTCCAATCCGTTTTCTTCAGCATAATTTTTATCTGCTTCATAAGTTTTGACAAAATCCGGATCACTGTAAAGGTTCTTTTCAATTTGAGTAGCCTGTGCGTCCATATGGGCATAAGCATTTGCTATTTCTTCAGGAGTGTACGGCACGCCTAGTTTTACCATCACTTCCATCTTTTCCTGAGTTTTTGACTAGTCGTGTTCATCAGTAATTAACCACTTATATCCGGGCATAATAGAACCTGAAGAGGTGCTTTGGGGATCATACATATGGTTAAAGTGCCAGTTATCGGAATATTTTCCACCTACCCTCATGAGATCGGGACTAAGTACGTTTGCTACCCCAAAGGAATGGGTGATCATATACGTATTCCCCCGCTTTAGAATATTCACCGTAACGCTCCACTTCACTACGGAAAGGTCTTACCATTTGAGAGTGACAGGAAACACAACTTTCTCTAATGTAAATATCTCGTCCCTCAAGTTCCAGTGGAGTATAGGGTTTTACACTGCTGATTGTTGGAATGTTCGATTTCACCAGGATAGTTGGAACAATTTGAATAACTCCTCCTATTAATATAGCTATAGTTGCAAGTATAGTAAGCTGCACAGGTTTACGTTCCAGCCAGGTATGAAAACCTTCACCTACTAATCGCTTACCACTTATTTTTTGTAACGGAGCTGCTTCCGCCAGTTCATCTGTAACTTCAGAACCTGCCCTAATAGTTTTGTAAACATTGTACACTAATATGAACATCCCTACTATATACAAACTACCACCAATTGCACGCATCCAGTACATAGGAATGATCTCTGTTACTGTTTCTAGAAAATTACCATACGTTAATGTTCCATCAGGATTAAACTGTTTCCACATGGAAGCCTGCACAAATCCCGCTACATAAAGTGGCATTGTATAGATTATTATGCCCAGTGTTCCAGACCAGAAGTGGAGATTGGCTAGTTTGGTTGAATACAATTTTGTTTTAAACATTCGGGGGATTAACCAGTAGACCATCCCAAATGTTAAGAAACCATTCCAGGCCAGAGCTCCTACGTGTACGTGAGCAATGATCCAGTCACTAAAGTGGGCAATTGCATTTACATTTTTTAGAGATAGCATGGGTCCTTCAAAAGTGGCCATCCCATAACTAAGTAAGGGCAACAACCATAAATTTTAATACGGGATCTGTTTTTACTTTATCCCAGGCTCCACGTAGAGTTAATAATCCATTGATCATTCCTCCCCAGGAAGGCATAAGCAACATAACCGAGAATGCTACTCCCAGGTTTTGAGCCCAATCTGGTAAAGCTGAATACAATAAATGGTGAGGACCAGCCCAGATGTAGATAAATATTAATGACCAGAAGTGGATAATTGAAAGCTTATAGGAATAAACAGGCCTGTTTGCAGCTTTAGGAATAAAATAGTACATAAGACCCAAAAACGGAGTAGTTAGAAAGAACGCAACTGCATTATGTCCATACCACCATTGTACTAACGCATCCTGCACCCCTGCATAAGCTGAATAACTTTTAAATAATCCTACAGGTAGTGCAAGGCTATTGAAAATGTGTAATACTGCAACCGTTACAAACGTGGCGAGGTAAAACCAGATTGCTACATATAAATGCCGCTGTCTCCTTTTTAGGATCGTTGCAATTAAGTTCCAGCCGAACACCACCCATACTACTGCTATGGCAATATCCAGGGGCCACTCCAGCTCTGCATATTCTTTTGAACTTGTAAGTCCTAATGGAAGTGTAATAGCTGCAGCAACAATAATAAATTGCCAGCCCCAAAAATTTATTTTGCTTAAAACGTCACTATACATCCGCGCTTTAAGAAGACGCTGGGTAGAATAATAAACTCCCGCAAAAATGGCATTTCCAACAAAAGCAAAGATGACCGCATTGGTATGCAGTGGACGTAAACGGCCAAAGCTTAACCAGGAGATCCCATCGGTAAGATTGGGAAATAAAAATAAAAATGCTAATAATAGCCCAACCGACATCCCGACTATCCCCCAGAATAAGGTAGCGTAGATGAAGTTTTTTACGATCTTATTATCGTAGTAGAACTGCTGCAATTCCATACTTTTTTAATTAGTTGTTATTAATTGTTTACAGATTTGGTTTTCTTTTTTTGACTAGTTCGTCATCAAATAGTATTCGTACAGAAGGTGTATAATCATCATCAAACTGTCCTCTTTTGACAGCATAAATGAAGGCGACAAAAAATACCAGCGCCACAATTATACTTATAGTCAGCAATACATATATTACACTCATAATTTAATTTTTACCCGGACAAAACTAGAGGCTTGGCTTCAGGGGAAATATGATTTTAATCAGGTTTTTAGAATTTAGTCTTTATTAAAAAAATGGGTTGTTTATGATCAGGGTCATGTTTTAATTCCCTCTTAATCTGGAGATTTGTTGGAGAAATAATAAATCACCTTTAATAAACTGGTTATGAAAACTTGTAATACCAATTTTAAAAGATCCTATGTGTTCCTTTTCGTTACTGCAGCGCTAATATTTGGACTATTTACTTCCTGTGAAAAGGCAGTTGCAGCAAAAGAAAATCCGGAGCAAATGAAAGTATACGGCGAGGTGGAAGCTGAATTAACTGCCCCTCCATTTGTACCGCGAGCCGTAGGAAATAGGCCTGCAACCAGGCAAATAGTAAATATGGAGGTTGTAGAAAAAGAGATGGAAATGGCAAACGGGGTTAGCTACGTATACTGGACTTTTGACGGGACTGTTCCGGGTAGTTTTATTAGAACCCGCGTGGGAGATGAAATTGAGTTTCACCTTAAAAATCACCCGGACAGTAAATTACCTCATAATATAGACTTACACGCGGTAACTCAGTCCCGGTGGAGGTGCAGAATCATCTTTTGTAGCTCCGGGTAGAGAGGCAGTATTTACTTTTAAAACAATGAATCCCGGGCTATATGTTTACCACTGCGCTACTGCACCTGTAGGGATGCACATAGCAAACGGGATGTACGGTCTTATCCTTGTAGAGCCAGAAGGAGGTTTGCCACCAGTAGATAAAGAATATTATATCATGCAGGGAGACTTTTATACTGAAGGTGAAAATGGCGAAAGAGGTTTACAGGCTTTTGATATGCAAAAGGCTATAGACGAAGATGCCGATTATGTGGTATTTAATGGTAGTACAAATTCTCTTACAGGAGAAAATGCAATTACCGCCGAGGTAGGAGAAACTGTGAGACTGTTTGTTGGAAATGGGGGACCTAACCTGGTATCATCTTTCCACGTAATAGGGGAAATATTTGACAAAGTACGTGTTGAAGGTGGTAGTATGGTAAATGAAAATGTACAAACCACCCTTGTACCTGCTTATGGTGCAGCTATTGTAGAGTTTAAAGTAGATGTACCAGGGAATCTGGTTCTCGTTGACCATTCCATCTTTAGAGCCTTTAATAAGGGAGCTCTTGGTATTCTTAAGATAGAAGGAAAAGAGAACAAGAAGATCTTTGGTGGTAAAATAGAAGAAAAAGTTTATCAGCCCGGTAAGAAATTACCAATTGATGGGGAGAGCGCAGATAAATCTTTAGAGATTGATTTGACTTCAGCTTCGGGAGGAGAAAAAATAGAAAAAGGTAAAGCAATCTATGCCTCCAGCTGTCTTGCCTGTCACCAGGCTACAGGTACAGGTATTCCTTCAGTATTTCCTCCGCTTGCAAATTCAGACTATCTCAATAAAGATGTTCATAAAGCTATAGGTGCTGTGAAATTTGGGCTTTCGGGAGAAATAACTGTAAATGGTGCAAAATATAATAGCGTTATGCCTCCTCAAAATTTAAGTGATGAAGATGTAGCCAACGTCTTAACATATATCTATAGTAACTGGGGCAACAACAAGACTGATGTTACATCACAAATGGTTAAACAGGTAAAATAAATTAAACCTTAAATTAAATTAAAATGAAAACTATATCCAGATTGGTAATTGCCATAGCACTAGCTATCCAGGGCACCGCGTATTGCCAATCTGGATCAATGGTGAAAATTAAAGGAGGGGAGTTTGTACCTCTTTACGGAACTCAATCAACAGAAAAAATAAACGATTTTCTTATGGACGTGTATCCCGTAACAAATGCCAGCTTCCTTGCGTTTGTTAAGACCAACACTCGCTGGAAAAAATCTGAGGTAAAACGACTTTTTGCAGATGAAAATTACCTTAGAGAATGGATAGATGATGAAACTCTTTCTTCTAATCTAAAACCTAATTCTCCGGTAACCAATGTTTCCTGGTACGCAGCCAAGAATTACTGTGAATGCCAGGGGAAAAGGTTACCAACCGTAGATGAATGGGAATATGCAGCCATGGCTAATAAAACAAAGCCTGATGCCCGGAAAGAAGCCAGTTATAACCAGTATATCCTGGGCTGGTATGAAACACCTAACACCTTTAATAAGGAGATTGGTTCCACCTTTAAAAACTATTGGGGAGTTTACGATCTCCACGGCCTGGTTTGGGAATGGACCATTGATTTTAATTCTGTAATGGTTTCCGGCGAAAGCCGTAAGGATTCTACAGGAGACAACAATTTATTTTGCGGGGCCGCTGCTGTGGGAGCGACAGATTTGATGAATTATGCCGCCTTTATGAGATATGCGTTTAGAGGTAGTGTTAAAGCAAATTATTCAATTAAAAACTTAGGCTTTAGGTGTGTAAAAGATATCTCCACTGAGGCTTTATAAAAACATTATCATGAAAAAACTCATTACAGTACTCGTATTAGGAATTTTTTTTAGCAGTTGCAATAAAACAGATGATGGCCTGGTAGAAAAGATCGCGGCTGAGAAAGTCGAAAATAAAACTGAAGTTTTAACGGCAGAAGTGCCGGAGTTATCAATTTACAATTTACCCTCTACATGGACAACACAGGATAGTAAGGATATTGAACTTGAGGACCTTCGGGGAAAAGTGCTGGTAATGGTCATGATCTACACTGAATGCAAGGCTGCCTGTCCCCGGCTTGTCGCCGATATGAGAAATATCGAAAATAAAATTCCTAAAGAAGATTTGGACAAGGTGAGATTTATAATGGTAAGTATAGACCCCGAAACAGATACCCCCGAACATCTAAAAGAGTTTTCAAAAGAAAATTTAATGGAAGAAAAGCATTGGATGTTCCTTAGAAGTACTCCGGAAGCAACAAGAGAATTTGCGGCAGTTCTGGCCGTGAGTTATAAGAGAATTTCTCCAATTGATTTTACACATTCAAATATAATAAGCGTTTTTGATACTGAAGGAGTTCTGGTTCATCAACAGGAAGGACTGGGAGTAGATAATAAAGAAACTATTGAGGCAATTCATAAGGAAATCATAAAGTAAAAAATTAGTCTTGATTTTGATATCCGACAAAGGTCGAAACTTCTTCTAGCGGAAGAGCCCGGCCTTTGTCGGTTTTTTACATTTATTAAGTAATGGGTTAAATTATTTGAATTTTGTGGGTTGGTCTCGTTTTTGCATAATTTTAAGAATTTTGACTATATTTAACTGAAGCAAAAACAGGATGCAGCCAACCCGGGAAACAGATAACAGTTTAGAAGAAGCCAGAATTGAAGCACTTCGTAAGTATGAAATCCTGGATACTCCACCCGATGGCTCTTTTGATCATATTACCCGGTTAGCTGCCCGCCTCTTAAACGTTCCTATTGCAATTGTTTCTCTTGTGGACACTGACAGGATCTGGTTTAAAAGCAGGTATGGAGTGGAAGTCCAGGAGATAGGGAGAGAACCTGGTTTATGTGCCTCGGCAATATTGACAGATGATTTCTATCTTGTAGAAGATGCAAAGAAAGATGTGCGCACCCTGGCAAATCCTTTGGTAGCCAGTGAATTTGGACTTCAATTTTACGCCGCCGCTCCTCTTAAAACCAGGGATGGGTTTAATCTTGGAACCTTATGTATAATAGATAAGAAACCCCGAAAGCTTTCATTTCAAGATCAAAAAACACTTACAGATCTTGCCGAGCTGGTGATACAGCAAATGGAATTAAGACTGGAAGCCAGGATCGCTGTTAAACATCAACACCAGATTTTAAACATTACTGCACACGACCTTAAAAATCCTTTGTCCATTATGCCTTTACTGGCAGATTTAATTATTCATAATAAGGAAAATCCAGCCGCTATTGATGATATAGCTCAACAAATTAAGAATGCTTAGGTAAACGAATGGCTAAAACTATAAATGATGTTCTGGAAGCCGCACGACAGGATACAGGCCGGGTTCAATTGCGACTAAAAGCTGTAGACATGGCTATTTTAGTAAAAGGGGTGGTTACCGCAAATCAGGCTCTTGCACATAATAAAGATCAGGTTATAAAGTTAGAATCGGTTAAGAAATCTCTCGTCTTTGGAGATCAACAAAGATTATCAGAAGTTGTTGATAATCTGATTAATAATGCCATAAAATATTCCCCACCTGGGAAAGAAATCCACGTGCATTTGAAAGAGACAAAAACAGCTGCTGTTGTTGAAGTTCTGGATTTTGGTCCCGGTTTAACAAAGGATGACCTTAAAAATCTTTTCCGAAAATTCACCTCATTAAGTGCGCAACCCACAGGAGGCGAAACTTCAAGCGGTTTGGGACTTTCTATAGTAAAACATCTTGTAGACGCCCATAGAGGGAAAATTGAGGTTACCAGTAAAGGTCCGGGAAAAGGAACTTCTTTTATTGTAGAAATTCCTAAATCAGAATCTTAAAAACTACTGGTCATTTTCAGCTTTTTCCTTCCTGCTTTGTAGGAAATAATTCGGGCTAACACCATATTTCTCTTTAAAGACTTTGGAAAAGTAGCTCCTGTTGTTCAAACCTATTAAGTTCACTATTTCTGAAATATTGTGCTCAGAATTGCTGAGGAGATCTTTAGCTGCATCAAGTTTTACCTGTTGCATATATTTGTTTACTGTTAGGTCAAACATATATTTAAAACCTTCCTGAAGTTTATTAATGTTTGTTCCCACTTCTTTGGCAAGAAACTCTACTGAATAATTTTTATCAAGATTATTAGTGATAAGTTCCTTTGCCTTATTGACCTTTTCAACATCAGACCGTCTTATGATTTGAGGTAACTTATCATCTCTCATATCATCCTCATACTGAAATATTTGAAGCACTAACATTTCCATTAACTTACCCTCCAGAAAAAGTGACCTTAGAAATCCTGTAAATTCTTTATCGTTTATTTGATCAACAATATCGGCCGCTTTTATACTGTAATTCCCCTGATAAAAAAATTTCTTTTCGGCAACAGAGTCTTCAAAAAGCTGTTTCATTTCGGGACGTAAACCATGAAAGTGGTGGTTGTTTCGATGACTAAAGATTGCACGAATGATCTCAATGCTTGTAACGTGAACTGTTTCCCCCGCTTTAAATTTCAGGATATGTCCATTATTTCCACTACTTGAAATTATTACATTTTGAAAGGTGTTAATCGTATTAACTTCGGGATCCTCTTCAAAAGACTGCTCCACTTTTCCTTCTGAACAAAAAATAAACTTGAGAGGATGAGTGTCATTTATAGTAAAAATTATTTCGGTATTTTTTAAGAAGGTACCTTTGTATTCAATAATTCCCATTCCCGAAACGAAGCTGGTTCCTCTTACAAAACCTGTTCCCAGGAATTCAGGTATTTCAATGGTTAATTCTCCACTGTCCTCGTGTATTTCAACCTGCCATTGCTTTGCAAGGTCTTTTATGATATCGTGAACGGGTAATGCCTTTACTGAAACTCTCATGAATAATTCGCTATTTTAGATCTATAGGTTTTCATACTTTGCAAACTTTGTTCCTGTTCAATTTTTCAAGTTAAACAAAATAGATTCTACCTCTTAAAAATTTGAAGATAATGTAGTTATTTATTTTAGCTTCTTACTAAAATTCTGTTATTTATTTAGATGCTAATTGTAGTACCTGCTCATAAACTTAAGGGGAATTATTAAGGGGAAATAAATTGGTAATTCTGTGACTTCTGGGTATTACGGCAATTTGAGTTTCGAGTTTAGGCCGGGAATTTTCAGTCCCCCAAAAGATTAGGAGCTCCCTTAAGAAAAAGATGAACTGGAATTCGTTCCAAAATTAAATTTTTCCGTTTCAGCTTCTTATTTTTCTTCCAATAAAATTAGTGCAAAGCGTTGCAAATACAATAATACTTATTGAACTAAGAGGCATTAAAATAGCAGCTATTATAGGAGATAACTGGCCTGTAACTGCAAAGTATAGACCAATAAAATTGTATAAAAATGATAAGACTATGCTTATTTTTATAACCTTGATTGAAGCCTTTGATGCCGTAATGAAGTGATGTAAATTTTTAAATTGTGAAGCATCCAGGATTGCATCACAGGCAGGGGAAAAAACGTTCACATTTTCAGAAACTGCAATACCTACATTACTTTGTGCCAGAGCACCCGCATCATTTAAACCATCTCCTACCATAATTGTAGTAAAGCCTTTTTCCTGCAAAGATTTTATATAATCAAGCTTATCTTCTGGCTTTTGATTAAAATGGAATTCAGTTCTATCTGGCAACAGACTGCTCAATTTTGCTTTTTCACCCTCATTATCTCCCGAGAGAATGCTAAGGTGATAGTTATCCTCAAAATCTTTGAATAGATTAGCCAGCCCTTCCCTGTATTCTGTATTAAAAATATACCTTCCCTTATATTCGTTATTGGAGCTAATATGAACAGAAGTTCCCCGGGCAGGAGCCAAAATATTACCAACAAATTCAGCCGAACCTACTTTAAGTACATTTTGATTGTGGGAAGCTTCCATTCCCTTTCCTATAGTTTCAGTATAACCATTTAGAGGTACAATATCATATTCTGCAAGCATAGAATATAAGGTACGGCTTAAGGGGTGGTTTGACCCCCGCAAAGTATTCTTCAGCAAAGCTTCTTCTTCTACTGTTAATTCTATTCCTTCATAATAGATTTTACTTTTCCTGTTAGATGTTATAGTGCTGATTTTGTCAAAAACAACTGCATTTGCCTTTGCAAGTTGCTCTACAACTCCTGCATTTTTTAAATAGAATTTTTTGTTCCCAAAGATGCGCAGGATATTTCCAAGGGTAAAAGGAGTAGACATTGCAAGTGCACAGGGGCAGGCGATTATTAGAACAGCAGTAAAAACATTAATTGCTACTGCCACGTTAATAAACATCCAAAAACCGCCCGCTGTAAAAGCTATCAACAATAAAATTACGGTGAAGTACTGGCTAATTTGATCAATAAGCCTGGTGACTTTTAATTCTTTATTTGTGTAGAAGACATCATTGCTCCACAGTTTGGTGAGATAGCTTTGAGATACACTTTTTAAAACCTCCATTTCAATAACTCCGTCCATTTGTTTTCCTCCCGCAAAAATCTTCTCTCCGGGATTTTTAGGAACAGCTTCAGCCTCACTTAGTGACAAAGCTGTAATCTATTCTTCCATTTCCGGTAAGAAGGAGACCGTCTACAGGAATGAGTTCTTCATTGCGAATTACCAGCCTGTCTCCTTTTTTTAGTTCGTTTACATGAACACTTTCTTCTTTCCCTTCAGAAGAAATCCTGGTAATTCCAATTGGAAAGTAAGATTTGTAATCTCTTTCAAATGATAAGAAATTGTAAGTCTTTTGCTGAAAAAGTTTGCCCAGGGTAAGGAAGAAGACCAAACCTAGAAGGCTATCGAAAAAACCTGTGCCCCAGTCAAATATTATTTCCAGCGTACTTCGCACGAAAAGCACAATTATTCCCAGAGCCAGGGGTACATCAATATTCAGCATTTTTGCCCTCAGTCCCTTATAAGCTGAGACAAAATAGTCCTGAGAAACATAGAACACCACGGGCAGCGAAAAGGTAAACATTAGCCAGCGAAAGAGGTTCTTGTATTTGTCCAGCCAGAATTCTGATACTTCAAAATACTCAGGGAATGACAGGAACATTACATTTCCAAAAGCAAATCCAGCAACGCCTAATTTATAAATAAGACTTCTGTTGATGTGCTTTTTCCCGCCTTCGGTATCATCAAGACTTATATAGGGCTCATAACCTATTGCTCCCAGGAATTTTACAAGCTCCTGTAGATTTATTTTTTCTGAATTATAAGTAATGCGTACTGTCTTCTTTGGAAAATCTACCTGGGAGGTATTAACTGCAGGTTTTAATTTATTAAGATTTTCCAGTACCCAAATGCAGGAGCTGCAGTGAATGTGGGGAATATATAAACTTATTATTTCAGTTTTTCCATCTCTGAATTCCAGGAGCCTTTCAACAATGGTGTCATTAGACAAATAATCATATTTGCCTTCACTCAGTTTGGGAGCAGCACCAGGGGAAGCCTGCATTTCATAGTAGGAAGAGAGATCGTGTGTAGAAAAAATTTCATAAACGGTCTTGCATCCTGAGCAGCAGAAAGATTTATCGTCAAATGAAATTTCTTCCTCGATTGGATCTCCACAGTGAAAACAATTTTTCCCATTCATAAATTAGCACTTTACTACAGGCAAAGATTGTTATTGAAGAATAGGTAAAAAATGATATTGATCAGGAATGAAAAAATGTTTGAGGCAAAAAATTTTAAAAAGATCTATTGTGAAAAAAGATCTTATTCTTTTTCAACAGGAAAGTCTTCGTACCAATCGTCGAATGTTTTATCTGTCTTATAATTATCTGTCAATACTTTATAGACGGTAAAAATAAGAAGAATTTGGCCTCCTACAGCTGTATAAAAGACCAGGTCAAAAGGCAAATTATAATGCACCATTACCGCCAGAGTAACAAGAACTATGGTCGTTAGGATTACATAAAAAACAGCATTTAATTTCATACCATTAATATATCAACTCCTTTGGGCATTAGGAGTTAAGGTAGCATAAAACCTTATTACCTTCAGAAAAATTTAACTTCAGGAATACTTTTTACCACCAATTTTTAAATTTCTGAAAAGTAATATACCAACTGAAACCGGAATAAGAGAACTCACCAGTGCCAAAATCAGGAAGTATTCAGTAAAAAACGGGAGAGATAGCCAGAGAGCGGTTCCTTTATAAAAAATTAATACTTCAGAAAGTATAAACCCTATAATATATATGGTAAAAGTACTTCTTGTCATTCTCAATAGCCGGAGGGAAATAAGGAAAGCAAAAAGTGTTATACTAATTAAACCAAGAAAAACAAGGTGCAGGTAACCTATAACAAAATCGGTAAAAAGAAAAGAAAGCTGTGCAAAATAAGGAATGGCTGAGATGAGCTGTAAAACTATTTTAAAGATGAGTATTATTCCTGCTATGTGCAACAAGTGCAGAGCAAAGGGTGAAAAAAGTGACCTTAATGCAAGCCTGTGAATTTTTAAAATATTGAAAAATTTCCAGAACGCCCACGCCTGAAATATAGCTCCTGCCGCTGCCAAAAGGTAAAAAACCACTGGCGGATCCACCCAAAGAACCGAAAGAAAAAAGCTAAGTACAATACCCGTATTTAAGAGAAGAAAAAATTTTTGGAAGCTTTCCCTTTTAATGGCAATCCCGCTTCTTTCCATTAGAAAAAATAATATACCGCAGAGTGCGAGAATAAACCAGCCATTATATTGAAAGTGCAAATAAAAATAAATTGATAACTTATACCAAATAGAGGTATTACCGAGGGTTGCCATTACTCCTCCAATCGCCCAGGGACCAATACTGGAAATTATTAGGTAAATAAGAGATGCCTTAATGCATTTCCAGGAGTAGGTTCTTTTGTGGTGAAGGGGAACTTTTTTAAAGAAAAACCAGGCTAGCCAGTAGGAAGCAATTAAAAATAAGGTGGAAAATGTAATAGAAAACAAAGCGTAACCCTGGAAAGGAAAGGAAAATAGCATCCCGAGTAAAGTAATGTTTGTAAACCAAAACAGTTTGCGATACGTTTTGGTATTTTCAGTCTCTGTAAGATACATTTTGTAGATTAGGCTTATCAAACCTATATAAACCCAGCCCAGCAGTGCTATATGAGAATGTGTATGAACTATATACCTGAAATTGGCAGGAATAGGAGTGACAAAAAAAAGCCTGAGAAAAATACCTAAAATTCCTACCAGGAGAAAATACCCGAGGGCAATATTTGTATGCTTTTTTAAATTAATCATTCCATAAAAATAGTAAAAGAGGTTGTAAGACCTAAGCAATTCCAGACAAATCATCAGGGATTACCAGTCTTACAACCTTTAACTGCATAAGTATATTCTAAAGCTTCTTATCTTCAGGTAGTTCTTTCTTCTGCTTTAAAGAGAAGACAAACCATACGAAAGCGAATAATCCAACAGCAAAAATGGTATCTCCAACAACACGTAACCATCTCAAGGTATTCATTAGAGGTTGTTGCATAAATTCAGCACTACGTGCATACCACATGCCTTCATTTACACTGGCAACTGTTTGAAGCAGTCCAATAGGAAGTACACTTATAAGGACCATAAGCACCAATCCAATATTTATAGACCAAAAGGAAAAACCAAGAAGTTTATCATTCCATACGTTAATACGGTAGAGGCTCCTAAGGACAAATAGCATCAACCCAATTCCCAACATTCCATATACCCCAAAAAGAGCAGTGTGGGCGTGAACAGCAGTTGTGTTAAGTCCCTGCATAAAGTAAAGAGCTATTGGAGGATTTATAATAAATCCAAAAATACCTGCTCCAAGGAAGTTCCAGAAAGCTACTGCCACCAGGCAATAAATTGGCCACTTGTAGTCTTTGAGCCATTGGGCAGCTTTGCTCAACTTATAGTTGTGATAAGCTTCAAACCCTATGAGTACCAGTGGTACTACTTCCAGGGCACTAAAGGTTGCACCTATGGCCATAATTGCAGTTGGTGTTCCACTAAAATAGAGGTGGTGAAAAGTTCCTAAAATTCCACCCGATAAGAAAATTACAGTAGCCAGAAGTACTCCAAGGGTTGCCGTTTTTGTTCGCAATAGGCCAAGTCTTACAAAGAGAAAAGCAGAAACAACTGTAGCAAAAACCTCAAAAAATCCTTCGACCCAAAGATGTACCACCCACCATCTCCAGTATTCGGCAATTGCGAGATTGGTTTGCCTACCCCACATCAATCCGGCTGCATAGAAAAGAGCAATTGCTGCCGAAGAGATAAGGAACATTATCAAGAGGTTCTTTTCTGAAGTTTTACTGCGTATTACAGGAAGGAGCGGCCTTACCATAAGAGCCAGCCAAAGGAATAATCCTACCAGCAGGAAAATTTGCCAGAAGCGACCCAAATCTACATATTCGTATCCCTGGTGTCCAAACCAGAAGTTCTCTGCCAGTCCAAGTTTTTGCATTACACCCATCCATTGTCCTGCCATAGAACCAAGAACAATTATTAGAATACATATGAAAAGGAAATTCACTCCAGTTTTTTGAAACTTGGGATCTTTTCCTGAAACTGCAGGAGCAATGTATAAACCTGTAGCCAGCCAGGCTGTAGCGATCCATAATATTCCCAGTTGAACGTGCCAGGTCCTTGAAATTGAATAAGGAAGTATTTCGGCTAAATCAAAACCGTAGAAAGCATCTCCTTCAACCCCATAATGAGCTGTAATTACTCCAAAAGTCACCTGGATGAGGATCAACAAACTTACAACCCAAAGGTATTTCTTTACGGCAACCATAGAAGGGGTGATGGTTTGTCTCATCAAAGGATCTTCAACAGGCATTTCAAGGTGTTCCTCCTCTTTCATTCTGGCGTGGTAGAATATCATAATTCCCACTCCCAGGAGTAAAAGGATGATACTAAAACCTGTCCAAATGAGCAGATCGCCTGTTGCCTTATTCGCAACAAGTTCTTCCGGAGGCCAGTTATGAGTGTAAGAAACATCACTTCCCGGCCGTTCTGTTACACAAGCCCAGGTAGCCCAAAAGAAGAAGCCACTCATTTGTCTCATCCTCACTTCATCCTTTATGGAATTAGGAGGAATGGCATAAGCTGCACGTAATTCGGCAAGTTCGGGGTTGTCCATAAACAGGCCTTCATAGTAATCTATGAGGTAATTGACAGCGCGTTCCCTTATTGGAGAAATTGTTATTATTCCGGTTTCTTCATCATAAGTATTTTCACGAAGCTCTTCCTGCAATCTTCTTTCCAAAGCGGCCTGGTTTTCACCACTCAAAGATTCATAGGAGGTGCCATGTTCATTTTGTGACCATTCATTTAAAATAAACAGGGATTCTCTGTGAAGCCAGTCGGCAGTCCAGTCTGGCGCTACATATGCACCATGGCCCCATATAGAACCTACTTCCTGGCCTCCCATACTTTGCCATACATTTTGACCATCTTTAATATCCTGGCCTTCAAATACAACAGTGCCTTGTGTAGTAATAACTCGTTCGGGTAGAGGTGGGGCTTTCTGGTAAATTTCAAATCCGTAATATCCAAGTACTGCAAAGGATATTGAGGTGACAAGAATAAAAGCTAACCAGAGTTTTCTTTCTTTACTCATATTTTAAAGCATTTAAATGGAGGCAAATTTCTGTGCCTCCCGGCTTGTTATTTAAATTAATTTTAATTAGAATTTGGCCCTTAATTCTTTTTCCATTTTTAATGTTTTAGGAAAAAGTATATTGTTTTCCAGGTGAACGTGTTGATGGAGGTCCTGCTCAAATTCATCGAGTTTGGCATAAAAAGCACGATAGGTATTACATGCTCCCTGTGGTGGAGTGTAATTATTGCTAAGGGTGGCAATTGTGCGTAAGATATCTCCTGCCTCTTCATGTTCTGCTTCCATCATTCTTATAGGATTGTCTACGGGACCAAAATGAGTTTCAGGAACCTCTGTACCTTCGGCTTCAGCTTTTACAAGCTTTTTTATGAAGGGAAATAGGATCAACTCTTCCTTCTTCATATGGGCACTTAACTCTCCTGCTACAGTAATAAGAAGATCCTGTATTTCCTGCAGTTCAGTATAGTGATGCCCGTGAACCTTCACAACTCTATCGGCATATTGAAGGAGCAGCGGTATATTTTCAGCTACATAAGTATGATGTACATTAATAATATGATCTGTAAGAAAATCCAGCTTCCAGCTATTGTAATTTGTGCTACGCTCACCGTTTTTAGCCAGGTTTAGAAGATCTTTTTCAAGGTCGGGAAAACTTACGTTGGCTTTTAAACAGGCTTTTTCAATAGTAATCCCTCCGCCACAGCAAAAGTCAATTCCATATTTTTTAAATACATGAGCCGCCTTAATGTTTTCTGTTACCAGGTCAGCTACTGTTTTTATTTGCAGATTATTCATAATATTACTTTTTAATAATTATTTCTGCGAACAAATTTCAGCCAAAGCAATCTTTTCAATTATGAGTTGGGTCATATCAATAAAAGCGAAGGAAATTTTTTAAAAAAGTTGAAGTGAATAGAAAAGAGTACTGCTTAATTACTTAGCAGTTGCAAAATTATTCTTATGAAATTATCCGTGTAAAACCAGCAACGGCAACTTATTTATGAAAGGTATTTGATTTTGCGAAGTATTCTTTAAAAGCTTTTGGCATAGGTTGAGGTTTTTAGCCGCCATTACAATCATATCTACATTAGGATTGGCCTGAAAAAACAAATTGGTATCAGTATTTTGGGCTGAATAGTAAGTTTGTACCAATGGTTTGTCACTTACAAAGGAATTATGAAGAAAAGTCTTATTGGTGATTTGTTCTTCTGAAGGTTCTAATTCTGAATTAAATAGCTCAAGGATCTTTACTGAAGCTTTGGAAAGATTAGTCAAAATCAATAAAGTGTTTAACATTCTTTCACTGTAGTGAATTTTATAATCAGTCGGAAAAAGAATTTCTTTGTGTGTTTTAAATATTGCGTTTTCTGAAATGGCCATAACGGGACATTTTACCTTCATCATAACATCTGAAGTATTTTTTCCTATTATTGGTCCTTTCTTATTGGTAGCGCCTTTAGTTCCCATTAGAATGAGATCTATTTTCTTTTCATCTACCTGTTGCCTTACTGCTTCTATTAAAAAATTAACTTTAAAGGATATATTAAAGGTATGTTCAGCATTTTTTGTTAGTTGGTGCAATAGGGACAACAGTTCATCAAATTTCTTCTGAACATCCTGTGGAATATTAGAATTACTTATTCCTGCAGCCATTGAAGGTGCAGTCATTACATGCAGCAAGTGAAAATTACAGGGAACATCTTTAAAAAATTGCAGGGCATATATTGCTGCATTTTTGGAATTCTCTGAAAAATCTGTTGGCAGGAGAATATTCATCATCTTTTTCCTCTCATTTATCCAACAAAAATATGTTGGAAGCATAGGGTAAAAAATGATAAAAATCAGTTATTGAAAAAAATAAATGCCTGTACTAATTTTAGCTTATTTTTTTAAGAGCTTCGATATCAAGCAATTTAATATTTCGGCCTTCTATTTCCAGCAGTCCTTCCTTTTTAAAGTCTGAAAGAGTTCTAATTAGTGTTTCTGAAGCCATTCCCGCAACACTTGCCAGGTCACTGCGGGAAATTCGTATACTGGAGGTGGGATGTCTTCTTATTTTTTGGCTGAATAAAAGTATAGTACGAGCAGTTTTTTTTCTAACCGATCCATAAGCCATTTCCAGCAACTGATCCTTAATTCCGGTTAAATTTTGTCCTAATGCATCTATGAGTTCAAAAGCAACTTTGTTGTTCTTAGAAAGAATTTCCCTTAGTTCTTCCTTTGAAACTGCATAAACCGTGGTGTCTTCCATGGCTGTAGCATATTCCTTATAAGTATCTAATTTGCCAAAGGAGGTATTACCAAAGAAATCACCTTCTTTGTAAAGAGAGGTTATTAACTCCTTACCATATTGGTCCATTTTATGACTTTTAACAACACCTCTTTCGATGAAATAAACATGTAGACCCTGTTTCCCTTCCTGAAAAATTGATTCTCCTGCCTTAAAATTTTGCTGGTCAAACTGTTTTACGTATTCTCTTAGATCATTGAGAGATTGGATTTGTCCATTTTCTCCCGGTATAGAAGCAGTTTGCTGTTTTTTCAAAATAGCTACTTTGGCTAATCTGCTTTCTATAGCACTTATAAGCTCCTCTTCTTCAAATGGCTTGGTGAGGTAATCATCTGCTCCCAGGTCCATTCCCTTTCTAATATCTTTATGTTCTGTTTTAGCTGAAAGGAAGATAAAAGGGATGTGCTGTGTATTTTTATCTCTGGAAAGATTTTCAAGAACACCATACCCGTCCATTTCGGGCATCATAATATCGCATAAAATAATATCGGGCAATTCTTTTTTCGCGAGATCAACCCCAATTTTACCATTTGAGGCAGTAATAACATTGTACTCTGAAAGTTCTAATAATTCAGCTGTATTTTCTCGTACTACCGTATCGTCTTCAATAAATAAGATTTTCTTCATGTGATCTTAAATTCAAAAAAAGTTTATGCGTTCTTATGTGAGTTGGTATTAATCTTTAATAAGAGGTAATTCTACCAGGAATTTGGTTCCAACACTTTCTCTGCTTGTAAAGCTTATGCAGCCACCTAGATTTTCGAGATGGACTTTTACAATGTTTAATCCTATTCCTGTACCCTGGTTAAGTAAGGCATTTTCTGCCCGGAAGTACCTCTCAAAAATATGCTTTTGATCTTTTTCAGGAATGCCCATTCCTTCATCGGTAACAATAAAAATGATCCTATCTTCCTCAAGTTTAATTTCAAATTTAATTAAAGTATTTTCGGGGGAATATTTTATCGCATTCCCCAAAAGATTTGATAAAACAAGCTCCAGTATTTTTTCATCCTGGGTTATGGTAATATTTTCCAGGTTTTGAGGGTATTCTATTTCCTGCCCGCTCTTTAAAGTCACATTGGCATTATAAACAACCTCGTTCACCAGCTTGCTCAAACTAAAATTGCTGAACTTATAAGTTACTTTCCCTGACTCCAGCCTCTCAATACTTAGGAAATCATTAAGGATATTATCCAGGTAGTGAACTTTATTTTTTATTGTGCTAAAATGTTTCTCCCGCTTATCCTGCTGTTCTTCCAGTTTATATTTTCCTGCAAGTACAACCGAGGTAAGGATCCCGCTGAGTGGGGTTTTAAATTCGTGCGAAACAAGGGAGAGAAACTTTGTCTTAAGTTCATTAAGCTCCTTTTCCTTTTGGAGGGCTATTTTTATGCGGTTTTCAGCTTCTTTTCTTTTTTTGACTTCCTGTTCCAGGTCCAAATTCAGGGATTGAAGTTTTGAAACACTTTCTTCGAGTTCCTTTGTGCGAACTTTAATTTTTCCTTCCAGTTCATTATTAAGCTCCCTAATTTGTCTTTGGGTTTCCTTTCGAATTGTTATATCTATTATGAGAGACATAACATATTTTTTTCCATCAATTTCAAAGGGATTAAGACCTGCCTCCACGGGAAATTCTTCGCTATTGCTTTTTTATTCCATAAAGGTCTCTTCCATGGCCCATTTGACGTTTCTCGCTATTATCCAGGAATCCGTTGAAATGTTTGGGATGAGCTGTGCGGTATTGAGGAGGTAAAAGAATATTTAAAGGTTTATCCCTTAATTCGTCTTTACTATAACCAAACATATGGGCGGCGGCATTATTACTGGCAACGATTTGTTGGCTTTCATTTACAACTATAATACCTTCTGATGCTGCCTCAAAAAGGACATTAAATAAATTCTCATCCTGTTCAAACATCCACTTTGCTATATTATATTTAATACTATCTGCTAATTTACAAAAAGCTGTTACAAAACATAATTTATGGAAGTCCTTTAAAGCAGATGTTCCATTTAAAAAAGTATAATTACAAAAAAAGCCTTCCGGTAGGAAAGCTTTATAATTAGGAGTATGAGTTTAAATATTGTTTATGCAGCGCTTACTACATTATAGTTTGTTAGAAGACTTTGATAGAAATGTAAACTGTCTTTGTCATTTTTTAAGCAGGCTTGCAGGAAATTGTCCAAATCCAGGCATTCAAAAGTTATACCTGTGTACTTACTATTAGACATGGGAAGGCTTAAATCAATGGTTTTAGAAATATAATTTATCCTCACATCCTTGGCGTCAAAATATCTTTCTAAAATTGCACAGTGCAGATCCTCAAATTTTTGATCATCTGCATCTTTGTTGCTAATACTGTAAGAAATTAAATTTTTAACTTCATCAATTATTGGGTCGGGGGTAAAAATACTCATAGTTCTCTGCATTACATTAATATTCATTTTCTTGGGCACCGCTAAGATAAGGTGCATGACTGTTAACAAAAGCTTAAGTGACAGAGATTAATAGTAAATTAACTTAGGTTCTTAAAATTTAGTAAATCCTTAAGAGGAAATATAGTTAAAGATAATGGGGCTGTTAATTACCCGATACCTGTTATCTAAGATGGAAGCATTTATATAGGTTGTATTCCTCGTTCGCACGATGCCATAATCATTATGAATATGTCCAAAAATATGATAGGGAATCTTAACTTCTTTAACACGTTTCCAAAGTTCCTCGCAACCAATATGTTGTTTATTATCTAACTCATCCAGTACACCGTAAGCAGGAGTATGGGTAATAAGAAAGTCCGTACCCACAGGAACTAAATCCCAGGTTTTTCTAATTTCTTTACCTCTGGCTTTGTTGAAAGCCCATCTTCCATTGCCGGGTGTAAAAGGAGATCCCCAGAATTTTAAGTTTTCAATCTCTACTCCGCTGTCAATTAAACAATGAATATTATGAGGAATAATTTCATTTAAATTTTCCAGGTTTTTTTGAAGATAAAAATCGTGATTTCCCGGAACAATTATTTTATGGGAATGTGGTAAAGCTGAAAACCAGGTGAGAAAATTAATTGTTTCAGAACGTGTTCCGGCTTCAGTAAAATCTCCCGCATGAACAATAACATCACCAGGGGGAATATTAATGTCATTATGTTTATTATGTGTATCGGCTATACAAATAATTTTCATGCACGGGGTTCAAAAGAAAATCCGATGGGTAAATCATCGGATCAATTATTTATTTGAAGATTCTAAATTGAAACTTCTGTAGAATTTTTATCTCCTATGGAAATCATCATCAATATCACCAGAAACATAATCCTTGTCTGATGGTAATAATTTGTTCGTAAGTTTAGTAACAACGAAGGCAATTATAAAAGCTGAAAAAGCAAAAAACAGGAATTTTATCAGTAGGCTGTCGGTTACGATCATACTGTAAAAGGCGAGAAAAATCTCAATTGCCAAAATCCCAATTTTTAAACCTAACTTAAATAACATACATTTCTTGAATTATGAGGTAAAGATACATTGATTCGTATGGTTTTTTTTGTCTGCCTTACAAATTGACTCAAATTTAACTTTAGGAATTGAAAAGGGTTAATATTTTTAAGTTAAAACCTCATAAACTTTAAGGGTCGTCTTACTAGTATTGTAAATTTGGCTTAAAACATTTAAGATTGAGCAGAAATAAAAAGATCATTACAGCCCTGGCAACAATTATTATAGTAGGTGTAGTTGCTGTACTTGGCTTAAACTGGTATGCTGTAAAAGCTTTGGAAAAGGAACTGAAAGGGAATGAAGCTACTCATTATGAATACGAAGGGCTTTCAGTTAATGTGCTTACGGGAAATGCCTCTGCTATTAATGTTTTGTTTAAGAATGACCAACTAGAAATTAAAGCAGAGGAGGTGCTGGTGCAGGACCTTAGTTATTACCACTATTTAACTGCTGGAAAATTTCAAATTGGAGAATTTGTGGTAAAGAAGCCTGAAATTACTTACTTGAAGACAGAAAAGGAATCAGATTCATTACCTCCCAAAAAAGAAGATTCTGGAGAGGATATCAGGATCAAAAGCATAAATCTTTCCAATGGAGTTTTAAAGGTTTTGAAAGATTCCAGTTCCCAAAGCCTCTATTTAAAATTTAATAAAATTATTCTGGACGAACTTCTTTCTGATACGGAGATCAGGAAGGAAAGTTTGCCATTTGAATATAAAAATTTTAGCATTGAAAGTGATTCCCTGGTTTATGACCTTAATGAAGAACATCTTCTCATCGTTAATGAACTAATTATAGATAGTGGCAGTTTAAAGTTAACAGGTCTTCACTTGAAACCTAAGTTTTCAATTCCGGAATTTGACAGTCGTATTTCCTATGAAAAGGATCGTATAGAAATGAAAGTAGCGTCAATTGGAATAAATAATTTTGGGTGGGAAATTATACAGGACAGCCTCAAATTTTCCAGTCCTTTAATAAATATTGAAAATCCCCACCTGGAAGTTTACAGGAATAAGTTGTTGCCAGATGATACAAGGATAAAACCACTCTATAGTCAAACAATTAGAGAATTGGGAATAAAATTAAATGTGGATTCTGTAAGAATTCGTGATATGGATATAGTATATAGAGAAAAAGTGCGGAAAGAAAGGCCGCCAGGGGAATTAAAATTTTCTAAGGTCCAGGCTTTAATAGAGAATCTCTCGAATGTTATTGACACTGCGAGTAGAAAAACCAGGATTTCTGCGGAAGCCTTATTCATGGAAAAAGCGCCTCTCACAATGGATCTTACATTTGACGTTAATGCACCCAATGATACTTTTCATGTTAGTGGCAGGATGGGAGCTATAAGAGCCGAAACACTTAACCCTTTCCTAAAGCCTGCTATGAATATAGAAACGGAAGGCATCATTAATTCTATGTTCTATGATTTTACCGGGAACAGGATAAATGCCACGGGAAATATGAAGCTGGCTTACGAAGATTTTAAGGTGAGCATCCTGAAGAAAGGAGAGAACGAAGAAAAATCATTCCTCTCCAGTCTTGCAAACCTGTTTATTAAAAATAAAGCTGTGGACGAAGAAGTAAACCAGGATAATCTTGAAGTAACCAGGGATCAAACCAAGTCTTTCTGGAATTTTCTTTGGTTGTGCATCAGGGAAGGTGCGATAAAAGGTCTCATCTAGATTTTAAAGGTAACTACTACTGTTGAGCGTGATTTACGAGATCTTCACTAATACTGCCATTAAAGAAATGTGCAAGTCCTTTTCTTCCATGGGTGCTTATTCCTATTAAGCCTGCGTTGATACTCCTTGCGAAATTAAGGATTCCATTTTCTACTGTGACATCATTGTAAATATTCACAGTGTAGCTTCTGGGATTTTCTCCTTCTATAAAAGAGTTCAGGCACTGCTGGGCGTCTTCACTTGTTTTAAAGTTATTGGCGGTATTTATATAAACGAGGTGAAGGCGTGCCTCAAACATATCGGCAAAACGTATAGCCTGGTTGAGTGTGTGCTTATTATCCAGGTCGCAATCTGTGGCAAAAACAAAATCTTTGATATCAAAATTGGGGTGTTCATTTTTTATCACCAGTACGGGAATGGTGGAATTTCTCACCACCTTTTCGGTATTGGAGCCAATAAACATTTCTTTGAAACCTGTTGCGCCGTGAGAACCCATAATGATAATATCACATTTATGTTCTTCACTTACTTCCATAATCCCATCAAAAGCCTGGTGAAATTGAACGGTTTCGTGAACTTTAATCCCTTTAAGAAAGGGCTGGGAGAGGATCTTATGAAATCGCTTCTTAGCAAGTTTCATGAAATAAAGAGCTTCCGGGAGATTTTGATGGGAGCCTCCTCCAACGCCGCTACCACTCGCCGCAGTTCCCACTAATTGAAGGGGGAGCTCCAGCATGTGCAGTAAAAAAATTTCACCATTGAACTTTCTGGCCATTTGTGCAGCTACTTTTAGTGCATACTCTGCCTGCTCAGAAAAATCGGTAGGAACGAGGATCCGTTTCATGATAAACGCTTAGGGATGATTGCTTTATTAAATTTACGAATAAAATTTCATTCTCAATGCTGTTTCCTGTTCGGGAAAATTTTGTTATCTTTGCAGCGTTGAAGCGAAAAAGTACAGCGAGGGGACGTAAAGTCCCCTCTTTTTATAAACTATATGTTGCAGGAGAAAGTAGAAAATTTACTTAAGGAAGCATTTGAAGAAAACAATTCCTTATTTTTAATTTCCCTTAATATTAATGATCAAAACCACATTCTGGTGGTAATAGATGGGGATGAGGGAGTAGCGGTTAACGATTGTATTGCTGTAAGCCGCAAAATAGAACACAACCTTGACAGGGAAGAGATCGATTTTTCGCTGGAGGTGACATCGGCTGGTGTGTCAGAGCCCTTGCAGTTGCCAAGGCAGTACAAGAAAAATATAGGCAGAAAACTTGAAGTCCGAACAAAATCCGATAAATTTGAGGGAGATTTAATAGCTGTTGATGATGAAGGGATTACACTTACATGGACTGCGAGGGAACCTAAACCTGTAGGGAAGGGAAAGATGAACGTAGACAAAGAAGCAAAGATAGCTTTCGCTGATATTGAGCAGGCTAAAGTTGTGATAACATTTTAATAATATACTGATATGGAAAATATCGCCTTAATTGAGTCTTTTTCAGAATTTAAAGACGACAAATTAATAGATAGGGTAACTTTAATGGCGATCCTGGAAGATGTATTCAGAAGTGCTTTAAAAAAGAAGTATGGAGAAGATGATAATTTTGACATTATTGTAAATCCAGATAAGGGGGATTTGGAGATCTGGAGGAACAGGGTTGTGGTAGCTGATGGTGAAGTAGAAGATCCAAATCAGGAAATTTCTTTATCTGAAGCCCGTAAAATTGAGCCGGATTTTGAAGTTGGTGAGGACGTTTCTGAAGAAGTTAAACTAATCGATCTTGGGAGACGATCAATTTTGGCGCTGCGTCAAAACCTTATCGCTAAGATTCACGAGCACGATAACACGAATATATATAAGCACTTTAAAGATCTTGAAGGGGAAATTTATACTGCTGAAGTTCATCATATTCGCCATAGAGCGATAATTTTACTGGATGATGAGGGGAATGAAATTATTCTTCCAAAAGACCGACAAATTCCTTCCGATTTCTTCAGAAAAGGAGAGAATGTTCGTGGGGTAATTGAAAGTGTAGAGCTTAAAGGAAGTAAGCCTCAAATTATTATGTCTCGAACTGCACCTAGTTTTCCTTGAAAAATTATTTGAACAGGAAATTCCTGAAGTTTTTGATGGTTTAATTACGGTTAAAAAAGTGGTGAGGATTCCTGGTGAAAAGGCGAAAGTAGCAGTAGATTCTTATGATGACAGGATTGACCCTGTAGGCGCCTGTGTTGGTATGAAAGGTTCAAGAATTCACAGTATCGTAAGGGAACTTGGCAACGAGAACATTGATGTTATAAATTTTACCAATAACGATCAACTTTTTATTACACGTGCATTAAGCCCTGCAAAAATAGTTTCTATTAAGCTGGATGAACAAAACAAACGTGCTGAGGTTATGTTGAAGCCGGAGGAAGTTTCTAAAGCGATAGGTCGCGGCGGGCATAATATTAGATTGGCAGGACAATTGACAGGTTACGAGATTGATGTATTTAGAGATGGCGGTGAAGAGGATGTGGAATTAAGGGAATTTGCCGATGAAATTGAAGATTGGGTAATTGCCGAATTTGCAAAAATTGGTCTGGATACTGCAAAAAGTATATTAGAGCAGGATGTTGATGATCTTGTTAGAAGAACCGATCTGGAAGAAGAGACCATCCGTGAGGTAATCCAGGTGCTGCGGGAAGAATTTGAAGAATAATTTGTTTATTTTTAAAAAACATACAACAATAATTTAAGAGGTAATTTAGAGGGCAATTTATGGCTGAAGCAAAAACAATGCGATTAAACAAGGTACTACGTGAATTCAACATTTCGCTAGATCGTGCTGTGGAATATTTAAACTCCCAGGGCCACGATATAGAGGCGCGTCCTACCACAAAAATTTCTGAAGAGGTTTACCAGGTGCTTTTTGATGAATTTCAAACAGATAAGAGTAAAAAGGTAGCTTCTAAAGAAGTTGGAGAGGAAAAGCGAAAAGAGAAGGAAGAATTGCGCATGGCCCGGGAAAGGGAGATGGAGGACAGGAAGAAAGCAGAGCAAAGACAGCAGGAAGTTATAAGTGCAAGAACCAAACTTGAAGGCCCAAAACAAGTCGGTAAAATTGACCTCGATAAAAAACCTGAAGAAAAGCCTGCGGAAGTAGAAAAGCCGAAGGAAATTAAGGAAACTCCTCAACCTAAAGTAGAAGCACCAGAGCCTCCCAAAGAGGAAGAGCCAAAAACGGCTATACAGGAACCTGTAAGGGATGCGCCAACTGCTAAAAAAGAAGAGGCTCCTAAAGAGGTTAAAGAAGAAAAAGAAGAAAAAGCTCCTGAGCAAAAAGAAGCTCCTGTTGAACCTGCACCAAAAGCTGAAGAAACTCCTGTTAAGGAAGAAGAAAAGCCAGTTGCAAAGGAAGAACAGAGCGATACAATAAAAACAAATTACACTAAGCTTAACGGTCCTAACTTTACCGGGGAAAAAATTGATCTTTCTCAATTCAAGAAACCTGTTAAGAAGAAGGATGAAAAGAAAGCGGCAGAGGATAAGGAGAAAGAGAAACGTAAGAAGCGTCGTCGTAGAATAAGTAAGGATGTAAAAGGTACTGCTGCTGCACCAGGTGCTGCAGGGGGAGCCAATAAAGGTGGTGGAAACAGAGGCGGTAAAAAACCTTCAAGACCAATTACCAAAGAAGAGCCAAGCGAAGAAGAAGTGCAAAAGCAAATAAGGGAAACCTTAGAGAAACTTCAGGGCAAATCTGGTAAAGGAAAGGGTGCGAAATATAGAAGAGATAAAAGAGATCAACACCGTCAAAGATCTGAAGACGATGCAGCACAGCTGGAAACCGATAGCAAAATTCTTAAAGTAACAGAGTTTGTTACCGTAAGCGAGGTTGCTACAATGATGGATGTCCCCGTGACAAAGATTATTTCGGCTTGTATGTCTTTGGGAATGATGGTAACGATGAATCAGCGTCTTGATGCTGAAACTCTTTCAATCGTTGCTGATGAGTTTGACTATGAAGTTGAATTCGTTTCCGCAGATATTGAAGATGTTACTGAAGCAGTAGAAGATTCTCCGGAAGATCTTAAACCAAGAGCACCGATAGTCACCGTTATGGGTCACGTAGATCACGGTAAAACATCTCTTCTTGATTATATTCGTGAAGAAAATGTAATTGCAGGTGAAAGTGGTGGTATAACACAGCACATTGGTGCCTACGGTGTGGAACTTGAAAACGGTCAAAAAATAGCATTTTTAGATACACCGGGTCACGAGGCCTTTACCGCGATGCGGGCAAGGGGTGCACAGGTAACAGATATTGCTATTATCGTTATCGCGGCAGATGATGATGTGATGCCACAAACAAAAGAGGCTATTTCTCACGCCCAGGCGGCGGGAGTGCCAATAGTTTTTGCCATCAACAAATCTGATCTTCCAACGGCAAACCCTGAAAAAATTAAAGAAAAACTGGCAGGTATGAATCTGCTTGTTGAAGACTGGGGAGGAAAAATCCAGTCTCACGATATATCAGCTAAAACAGGAATGGGTGTGAAGGAACTACTTGAGAAAGTACTTCTGGAAGCTGAAATTCTTGAATTACAGGCTAACCCTAACAAACCTGCAAAAGGAACTGTGGTTGAAGCTTTTCTTGATAAAGGAAGAGGTTATGTTTCGACAATTCTTGTACAGGAAGGTTCTTTAAAGATTGGAGATTACGTTCTTGCAGGTAGGCATAGTGGTAAAGTAAAAGCCATGCAGGACGAAAGAGGAAAAGATGTGGCAGTTGCAGGACCTGCAACTCCGGTTTCCATTCTGGGTCTTGATGGTGCACCACAGGCAGGTGATAAGTTTAAGGTAATGCTTGATGAGCGTGAAGCCAAGGATATTGCCGCAAAACGTACACAACTTCAAAGAGAGCAATCTGTAAGAACTCAAAGACATATCACTCTTGATGAAATTGGAAGACGTATTGCACTTGGAGACTTCAAGGAGATCAATATCATTCTTAAAGGTGACGTGGATGGTTCTGTTGAAGCATTGACAGACAGTTTCCAGAAATTGTCTACGGAAGAAATTCAGGTAAATATTATCCATAAAGGAGTTGGACCAATTACAGAGAGCGACGTTCTTCTGGCTTCAGCTTCAGATGCAGTTATTATAGGATTTAACGTACGTCCTGCCGGAAATGCAAGACAGCTTGCAGATAAGGAAGAAATAGACGTAAGGTTATATTCTATCATCTATGATGCGATCAATGATCTTCGTGATGCTATGGAAGGAATGCTTTCTCCTGAAATGAAGGAAGAAATTACTGGTACCGCAGAAATTAGAGAAACCTTCAAAATTTCTAAAATTGGAACAATTGCTGGTTGTATGGTTACATCTGGTAAGATCTTTAGAAATAATGGAGTTCGTTTAATACGGGATGGAGTGGTAGTTTACACTGGTGAGCTAACATCTCTTAAGAGATTTAAAGATGACGTGAAAGAAGTTTCTAAAGGTTATGACTGTGGTATGCAAATCAAGAATTATAATGACATCCAGGAAGGTGATGTTATTGAAGGATACCAGGAAGTAGCTGTTAAGAAGAAAATGAAATAAGATTTATAAAGTAAAATTAAAAAAGGCTGTCACGAAAGTGGCAGCCTTTTTTTATATGTTATTTGTACTGATATTTTAAGAATAAAGCTCCCTCTCCTTTTGAGAGGGCGGGGGGAGAGGATTATCCTCGTTGTGGTTTTGGAATAAAAGCTGCGGGAAAATCCTGTTTTATTTTTAATAAAGCCCGGTCTGCTTCCAGCCTGTTTCTAAAATTACCTATCCACACTTTATAATTTGGGGTTTCATAAATTATTTGAGAAGGCCAGGAATTATATTTGCTTCTAAATTCTTTTATTACTTCACTAGCCTGATTATTGTCACCATAGTATAACTGTATCTGGTAACGTTCCCCAAGTTTTCCATCCTTTGTCATTTGGGACTTTAATTCCACTAACTGAGGGATCATTTCACTTTGTTGAACGTTTACCTGCCCTGTTTGGGAAAATGCAGAGTACTGAATTCCCAGAATAAAAATCCCTGCGAAAAACAAGTTTTGGACACTTAAAATTCTCATCTTTAAAAGTTTTGTGTAAAAGTAAAAACTATAACTGAATAAGGCTATATTTTATTATTTAGAACAAATATAAATTATCCGTTAACGCCATGCTAACATTTTCCAAATCGACTTTAAGTGTTACTTTTGTCGCTGAATTTTAGGGGTGCGTTAAGTTGCTTTATTCCTATTATCGTGCCAAAAAAAGATGCTAATTCAACTTATAATATGAAAAAGGTGAAAATCCGCCATTCAGCCCTTCGTGTGCTTCTTCTCAGCATTTCGATGTTTATATCATCTACCATTCTTACTTTAGCTCAGGATAATTCCATCCAAGAGGAACAAGCAGATCCACAGGAAACCGTGGGTGGCCCTCAGGAATCTAATGTTGAAGCTCCGGCAAGTGGAGATGCCGCAGCCGGAAAAAATCTTTTTAATTCTCTTTGTGCTGCCTGTCATAAACTTGATTCCAAATCCATTGGACCACCCCTTAGAGGGGTAGCTGAAAGAAGAGATCAGGAGTGGTTACATGACTGGATCCAAAATAGTCAGGCTCTTATTGCAGCCGGAGATCCACATGCTCTTGAAATTTATAATGAATACAACCAGGTGGCCATGCCGCCTTTCCCTCAATTAAGTGAGGGGGATATAGATAATATACTTGCTTATACCAGTGAACCTAAAGCGGTTCCTCAGCCAAAGCAACCTGGAGGTGATGCTGCCGGAACAGGATCGGGAGGAGGCGGAGTTTCCACCGATATAATTCTGGCGATACTGGCATTTGTGCTTTTAATGTTGCTTGCAATTTTATTCCTGGTTAATAAAACTCTTAGAAAGTTTGCAACTGCCAGTGGAATAGAGCTTCCTGAAAAGCCAAAAAGAACTCCAATCTGGAAATCGTTTGTTCAAAATCAATTTCTGGTCCTTGTAAGTGCTGTTTTACTATTGCTTGTTGCTGCTTACGGAATGTATGGTTTCTTTATGCAGGTAGGTATAGATCAGGGATATCAACCAATACAGCCAATACATTTTTCACACAAAATACATGCGGGAGATAACCAGATAGAATGTAAATTCTGTCACTCTTCTGCAAGAGTTTCCAAAACTTCAGGAATTCCTTCTCTTAACGTTTGTATGAACTGTCACAAGTCTATTGGCGAAGTTGCTGAAGAAACTGCGACTGACGAATACAGTAAAAATTTCTACGATCAGGAAATCCAGAAATTATATGCAGCCGTTGGCTGGGATCCTGCAGCTCAGGCTTATACAGGAGAAGAGGAGCTTAGTAAAATGGATAAGAATTCATAACCTTCCAGATTTTGCATACTTTAATCACTCTCAACACGTAGAGGTAGGAGGTATTGCCTGTCAAACCTGTCACGGCCCTGTTCAGGAAATGGAGATTATGTATCAAAATGCTCCTTTAACTATGGGCTGGTGTATCAATTGCCACCGCGAAACCAATGTGAAGACAGAGGGGAATGAATATTATGAAAAAATTCATGAAGAGCTGTCCAAAAAATATGGTTTGGAAGAATTGACTGTGGCTCAAATGGGTGGTACAGAATGTATGAAGTGCCACTATTAATCTAATACTAAAGAAGTAATATCTAAATATATGTCATCAAACAAGAAATACTGGCAAAGTGTTGAAGAGCTTAAAGAAGAGAGCTCTGTTGTTGAGGCGCTACAGCATAATGAATTTGCAGAAGAGATACCTACAGATGAATTTCTTGGCAATAAAGAATCTTTAGAAGGTTCCACTACTACACGGCGGGATTTTTTGAAGTATGTAGGTTTTAGTACCGCTGCTGCATCCCTTGCTGCCTGTGAAGGACCAGTGATTAGATCTATTCCTTATGTTGTTCAGCCAGATCGTATCGTTCCCGGGGTAGCAAATTATTATGCTACCACAATGGCTGATGGTTTTGATTTTGCCGGAGTTTTGGTAAAAACCCGTGAAGGACGACCAATTAAGATTGAAGTTAATACGATGGCCAATACAGGTGCTAATGCACGTGTACAGGCATCAGTTTTGTCATTATACGATTCACAAAGATTAAGACGACCAGTTGCTAACGGAGAAAAAGTTTCCTGGAAGAAGTTTGATACTGAAGTAAGAAAAGGACTGGAAGGTGTTTCAGGAGAAATTGCATTACTTACACCAACCTTTGCAAGTCCCTCAACTTCCAGACTAATCAGTGAATTTTCTCAGCAATTCGGTAATGTTAGACACGTTGTTTACGATACTATTTCTGAAGATGCTGCATTAAGTGCTTTTGAAGGGAAATACGGCCGAAGAGCACTTCCTAATTATGATTTCTCGCAGGCAGAAGTTATTGTTTCTGTTGGTGCAGATTTCCTTGGAGATTGGGCTTATGGAGGTCACGACTCCAAATATGCGCGTGGTAGGGTTCCTAAAAATGGAAAAATGTCCCGCCACATTCAATTTGAATCTACTATGTCTATTACAGGTGCAAACGCCGATAAGCGTGTGCCTGTAAAATTAAGTGAGCAAAGAGCCGTTCTTGCTGCTCTTTATGGTCATATTGTAGGTGGAGGAGCAGGAGCAGGCAATCTTCCCGCCAAAGTGGGTGAGGCAGTTGAAAAGGCTGCAGCTCAATTGAGAAGCGCAGGTAGTAGAGCAGTGGTTATATCTGGAATTCCAGATGTTGATGCGCAGTCCCTTGTGCTTTCAATTAACGAGGCTCTTGGCAGTAGAATAATGGATACTCAAAATCCAAGGTTGCTTAGACAGGGTAATTCTGCTGAAGTACAGCGCCTTGTTCAGGATATGAATGCGGGAAGAATAGGAGCAATTATAATAGCTGGTGTAAATCCTGCCTATAGTCTTCCAAATGCTGATGAATTTGTAGAAGGGTTAAAACAGGTAGAACTATCTGTGGCCTATTCTATGAAGGCAGATGAAACTGCAAAATTATGTAAGTTCATAGGTGCAACTCCGCATTACCTGGAAAGTTGGGGAGATATTCAGTTTACGCCTCGACAGGTAACCCTGATGCAGCCGACTATCAGACCGCTTTTTGACACAAGACAATTTCAGGATAGTCTTTTGAAATTAACAAATAATCAGACTTCCTTTTACGATTATATTAGAGAAACTTGGACAGGTTCTCTTGGAGACAAAACCTGGGCAGACGTTTTACACGACGGATACTTTGAGTCAGCCGGACCTTCCGGAGTTACTTTAGGAAGTAATCAAACAGCAGCAGCTGCAGGTTCTGCGGCACAAGCTATGTGATTCTCCCGTAACAGCTACTCCACGTAGGAATGATGATGCGACAGCGGTTCGAAATCTTTCCGCAGCTGTAGAAAATACAGGTTACGAGTTGGAGCTTTATACTTCTGTTGGTTTAGGAGATGGTCAACAGGCTAACAACCCATGGCTGCAGGAATTTCCTGATCCTATTACCCGGGTTTCCTGGGATAACTATTTAAAAGTTTCCATGGCCGATGCTGAGGCGCTGGGGGTAATGAATGAACATGCCTCAAACGGTGGCCTTAATGGTAGCTATGTAAATCTTAAGGTAGGTGATACGGTACTGGAAAAAATCCCTGTTTACATTCAGCCGGGCCAGGCAAGAGGAACTGTTGCTCTTGCACTGGGATATGGAAAAAAAGAAGGAGTCCAGGAGGAAATGCAGGTAGGAGTAAATGCTTACCCTTTATATAAGAACTTCAGCTCTTACCAGAATGTGAGTATTGAAAAGGCTTAGTGGAATACACGAGTTTGCCTGCGTTCAATTGCATAAGACCTTAATGGGAAGAGGAGATATTATTAAAGAAACCACTCTTGAGATCTTCAATACTAAAGATGCTCACGTTTGGAATTCAATGCCAGAAGTTTCCCTAAATCACATTGAAACTCCTGTTACCTCTCCAGATGTTGACTTGTGGAACGGGTTTGACCGTACTCAGGGACATCATTTTAATATGTCCATAGACCTCAATGCGTGTACAGGTTGTGGCGCTTGTGTAATAGCCTGTCATATCGAAAACAATGTGCCTGTGGTAGGAAAACAGGAAGTGAGAAAGTTCCGTGATATGCACTGGTTGAGAATAGATCGTTATTTCTCTTCTGAAGAGACTTTTGAAGAAGATATCAATAAAAAGGATAATATAGCAGGTTTAGGTAGTTCTCTTTCAGAATTTGGAGAATTGGAAAGCCCTTCAGATAATCCTCAGGTTGTTTTCCAGCCAATGCTTTGTCAACACTGTAACCACGCTCCGTGTGAAACAGTATGTCCTGTGGCCGCGACTATGCACGGTCGCCAGGGTCAAAACCAGATGGTTTATAACCGTTGTGTAGGAACAAGATACTGTGCGAACAACTGTCCTTACAAGGTTAGAAGGTTCAACTGGTTCAAGTATAACAGAAACGACGAGTTTGACTATCATATGAACAACGACCTTGGACGTATGGTATTAAATCCTGATGTAACGGTGAGATCCCGTGGTGTGATGGAGAAATGTTCTTTCTGTATTCAGAAAACTCAAAAGACGATCCTGGATGCTAAACGTGATGGCCGCGCTTTACCGGGAGATGAATTTGAGACAGCCTGTTCTCTTGCCTGTGATAAAGGTGCTATAGTATTTGGAGATGTAAATGATGAAACAAGTGTCGTGGCCAGAGAAAAGGAAAATGACAGAATGTACCACACTCTTGAATACCTTGGTACAAAACCAAATGTGATGTACCAAACGAAAGTTAGAAATACATCAGAAGCTTAGTTAATTAAATAAAGAATCAATTATAAAAGGATATGTCTCATTACGAAGCACCTATACGAAAGCCTCTAGTTACTCGCGATAAGTCCTATCACGATGTAACCCTCGATGTGGTTGCGCTTAGTTGAAGGAAAGGCTAATAAAGCCTGGTGGATTGTTTTTTCCATCGCTCTTATAGCATTTCTTTGGGGTTTAGGTTGTATTATATATACTGTTTCAACAGGTATTGGAGTTTGGGGATTGAACAGGACCGTAGGTTGGGCCTGGGATATTACTAACTTCGTTTGGTGGGTAGGTATCGGTCACGCGGGAACACTTATTTCTGCAGTACTGCTTTTATTCCGTCAAAAGTGGAGAATGGCCATTAACCGCTCTGCAGAGGCGATGACAATTTTCTCTGTAATGCAGGCAGGTCTTTTCCCAATTATTCACATGGGTCGCCCATGGCTTGCATATTGGGTACTTCCTATTCCAAACCAGTTTGGTTCCCTGTGGGTGAACTTTAACTCTCCATTACTTTGGGACGTATTTGCAATTTCCACATATCTTTCAGTTTCCCTTGTATTCTGGTGGACAGGATTACTTCCAGATTTTGCAATGATTCGTGACAGGGCTGTAAAGCCTTTTCAAAAAAGGATCTATGGCATTTTAAGTTTTGGATGGAGTGGGAGAGCAAAGGATTGGCAGCGATTTGAAGAGGTTTCTCTTGTTCTTGCCGGATTAGCAACACCCCTTGTACTTTCGGTACATACCATTGTATCCTTTGACTTTGCAACCTCGGTTATTCCTGGTTGGCACACCACTATCTTTCCTCCTTACTTCGTTGCCGGGGCAGTTTTCTCCGGGTTTGCGATGGTTAACACTCTGTTGATCATTATGAGGAAGGTTTCTAATCTGGAAGATTATATTACAATACAGCACATCGAATTGATGAACATCGTAATTATGATTACGGGTTCTATTGTAGGTGTGGCCTATATAACCGAATTGTTCGTAGCCTGGTATTCCGGGGTAGAATATGAGCAGTATGCTTTCCTTAACAGGGCGACAGGTCCTTACTGGTGGGCTTACTGGGCAATGATGACGTGTAACGTTTTCTCTCCACAGTTCATGTGGTTTAAGAAGCTGCGTACGAGCATCATGTTCTCCTTCTTCATCTCTATAGTGGTAAATATTGGGATGTGGTTTGAACGATTTGTAATTATTGTGACATCACTACACAGAGATTACTTGCCATCATCCTGGACCATGTTCTCGCCTACGTTTGTAGATGTTGGAATATTCATTGGAACCATAGGATTCTTCTTTGTACTCTTCCTTTTATATGCACGTACTTTCCCTGTAATTGCACAGGCAGAGGTTAAGACTATCCTAAAATCTTCCGGAGCGAAATACAAGAGGTTAAGAGCAGAACATGGAGATCACGTAGATCATTATGATCCAATTGTACGGGAACCTAGTTTCTAATGCTGAAGATAATAAGTGGGTTGATCGCGATGATCCTGCCGATTCACATCATGAAGCTACAGTTAATGCTGATGGTTTGATCAAACTTGATATTTACAGAGACAGAATAGACGAAATGCTTCACCGCATAGGGGTTTATGATCCTGCAACTCAAAAAGCTGATGATCTTCAAAAAATAAAAGTAATTGGTCCTTTGCTTGAACAAAGGCTCCACCAGTTAGGTATCTATACTTTTGAACAAATGAGTCATTTAACTGAAGAAGATGTAGAACTGCTTGATCTTATAATTGAAGATTTTACTTTAAAAGGCAGACATGCAGAGTGGACTACTCAGGCAAACCAACTTAAAAACAAGAACTAATGGCATCTAAAGTTATACACGCTATTTATACAGATGACGACTTGCTTTTACAGGCTGTAAAACAAGTGCGTGAGGCACGGTACCACATTGGAGAAATATATACTCCATTTCCTGTACACGGGTTGGACAAAGCTATGGGACTTGCTCCTACAAGATTGGCTATTGCTTCTTTTATCTACGGTGTTATTGGATTTTCGGTGGCAGTAACAATGATGAACTTTATGATGATTGAAGACTGGCCTATGGATATAGGAGGTAAACCGAGTTTTTCATTTATTCAGAATATGCTTAAGCATTCGTACCTATTATGTTTGAGCTAACGGTGTTTTTTGCAGCTCACTTAATGGTTATAACCTTTTTCTTAAGAAGTAAACTATGGCCCTTTAAAACTGCTGAAAATCCTGATGTAAGAACAACAGATGATCACTTTTTAATGGAAGTTGACGTGGCAGGTCACAACACTAAAGATCTCACAGATTTCCTTTATCAAACAGGAGCTTCTGAAATTAAATTAATAGATAACAAATAAACCCGATGAAAAGTTTATTTAATAAGTCCTTAATACTCATACTGGCATTGGCCGCTGTTTCCTGTGCAGATGACAACAGACCCAACTACCAGTATTTTCCAGATATGTACGAACTTAGTGCCGTACGAGCCTTATGGAGATTACCAAATTTTTCCAAATGGGCAGGAGGCTTTGGTTCCGGCTGCAGGAAGTGTTCCAAGAGGTTGGAAACCTTATGAATATGAAAATACTGCAGAGGGTTATCAACTTGCCAAAACTGAATTAAAAAACCCATTGCCCTATACCGAGGATAATCTTGCAGCAGGCAGGCAGTTGTATACCATCTACTGTGCAGTATGTCATGGTGACCAGGGAGATGGGCAGGGGATTCTAGTGCAACGTGAAAAGATCCTTGGTATTCCAAGATATGATGATGCAGGTAGGGATATAACCGAAGGTAGTGTTTACCATGTAATGTACTATGGCCTTAATGCAATGGGTTCTTATGCATCACAAACTTCTATTGATGAGAGATGGTTAATAGATCATTATGTGATGACACTAAAGAACGACCTGCTTGGTGGGGAAGAAAGAGCTTTTGATCAGGAATCTCAGGATAGTATTCCGCAAGGTCCTACAGAAAATCTTATTCCGGCTGTAAATGCTGAAGAAGATCAGGTGTCTGAACAGCAGGAAACTACAGGAGCATACGAAGAAGCTCAGGAAAATGAAAACTAAGAATAACAGCATCTAGATATATAAATATGTACACGCTATCCAGTAAATTAAAATTATTTTCTATAATTCTTATGGCTGTAGGCGCGATAGGTTTGGCCATAGGGTTTTTCATCGCACCGTCAACAATTGAAGAAGTAAAGGAAATAGTAGCTTCTCACGAAGCGGGGCACGGTGAAACACATTCTGCTGTTCCTGGAGAAATTAAAAGTGAAAATGATGCAGAAGACGCCGACGGGCTGGAAGCTGTTCCTTCTGAACATGAAATTCATACCGAGCGCACAGATGAAGCTGAAGCCCAATTAGGAGCTGAAGGAGATGAACACGGTGCTGAACATTATGAGCATCTTTTACATCAGTTACAAAATAAGCCCTGGGCGGCGCTTTATGTTGCTGCATTCTTCTTTTTTATGATTCCTTTGGGGGTACTCGTATTCTATGCTATTCAAATTGCAGCACAGGCTGGATGGTCTCCTGTTCTTTTCAGGGTTATGGAAGGAATAACATCCTATCTTTTACCAGGAGGTGTAATAATATTTGTGTTGTTGGTTTTATCTGGCCTACATCTTAACCATTTATTCATTTGGATGGATACTGAAGTAGTGGCACACGATGAAATTATTCAGAATAAATCGGGATACTTAAACGTCCCTTTCTTCCTGATTAGAGCGCTAATCTATATTGGAGGATGGGTTGCCTTTAGACACTTCCTCGTGAAGAATTCTGTTAGAATGGACGATACAGATCCTAAAGATCTAACTTATTTCAAGAAGAATTTCAAACTGGCAGCAGGATTCCTTGTTTTCTTTATTGTGACTGAATCTATGATGTCCTGGGACTGGATCATGAGTCTTGACCCGCACTGGTTTAGTACCCTGTTTGGATGGTACGTATTTGCCAGTATGTTTGTTTCTGGAATTACTATGATCGCTCTTGTAACAATCTACATGAAATCGCTTGGATACTTAACCTTCGTGAACAACAGTCACATTCACGATTTGGCAAAATTCATGTTCGGGATAAGCATATTTTGGACTTACCTTTGGTTCTCCCAGTTTATGCTGATATGGTATTCTAATATCCCTGAAGAGGTAACCTATTTTGTTACACGTATAGAAGATTACGGTTTGTTATTCTGGGGGATGGTAGCAACTAACTTCCTCTTCCCTGTACTACTGCTTATGAACAGTGACTTTAAGCGTGTTAACTGGTTCGTGGTTATGGCGGGAATTGTTATCCTTCTTGGTCACTACATTAATGTATATGTAATGGTAATGCCTGCCACTGTTGGTGAGCTCATGGTTTATAGGATTGTCAGAGATAAGTTCTTTAGTTTTCTTTGCCGGATTGTTTATTTTTGTAGTATTCAGTTCTCTTACTAAAGCACCGCTACTGGCAAAACGAAATCCGTTTATCAGGGAAAGTGAGCATTTTCATTATTAGAAAAGGATTGTATAAAGTAGAAAATAAAAAATGACAGTATTTTTAATCATTATAGTTGTAGCCCTTTTTGCGATCACTGTTTGGCAATTGACGAAGATATTTCAGTTATCCAGGGATACTAATTCAATAGACAATTCACAAGTTGCAAGTGATAAGGATAATAAAATGCAGGGTAACCTTATGCTGGCATTCGGTATTGCGTTTTATGTGTTCATGCTTTATTCTTTCTGGACCTGGAGTGACAGGGCTCTTCCTGCTGCATCATCAGCTCACGGATTAGAATATGATACCTTACTTTGGATTTCTCTTGCGGTAATCATGGTAGTACAAATCCTAACTCAGGGTTTACTGCACTACTTCGCTTTTAAATATCAGGGAAGAAAAGGTAAAAAAGCTTTGTTCTTTGCAGATAACGATAAACTGGAATTCGTTTGGACTATTATTCCTGTAATTGTACTGGCAGGTCTAATTATTTATGGATTGTTTACCTGGTCAAGTATCATGAACATCGATGATGAGAATACAGATGCTATTGTCATCGAGATTTACGGAAGACAATTTGCCTGGGAAGCTCGTTATGCTTATATGGATAATACCCTTGGAAAGGCTAACGTACGATTTATAGAAGGAGCTAACACAATGGGAGTGGATATCGAAGATCCCTATGCTTATGACGATGTTGTTGCTTCAGAACTTCACCTTCCTGTGGGGCGGCCTGTAATATTTAAATTCAGGTCTCAGGATGTTTTACATTCGGCTTACTTTCCCCATTTCCGTGCACAAATGAACGTAGTTCCGGGAATGATTACTCAGTTCTCTTTTACTCCAACTGTTACTACCGAGGAGATCAGAGAGACTGAATATATGAGGGATAAACTGGCCCGGATCAAAGAATTGCGGAACGATAAAAATGAGCAGTTAATTGCTTCAGGAGGGGAGACCCTTTCAGACTATGAGCAATTTGATTACTTTTTACTGTGTAACAAGATTTGTGGTACTGCTCACTACAACATGCAAATGAAAGTTGTAGTAGAGACTGAGGCAGAATTTAATGCCTGGATGGCAGAACAATCCAAGTTTAGCGAAACCATAGATAAAATGCAACAACCAACTATTCCTGTTCCTGCAGAGGGAGATGAGAATAATGAAGATGTAGCTCAGGTTCAAAATTAATACGAAGAAAAAGATTTAAAGATATGTCAGCAGTAGGACACACAACAATAGATCACGCACATGATGATCACGGGCATCATCATAAACAGACTTTCATAACTAAATATATCTTTAGTACAGACCATAAGATGATTGCCAAGCAATATCTTATCACTGGTCTCTTAATGGGTATTATTGGTATTACAATGTCTGTTCTCTTCCGTATGCAGTTAGCCTGGCCGGAAGAGCCATTCTGGATATTTGAAGCACTTCTTGGTAAATGGGCACCCGGTGGCGTTATGTCCCAGGAAATATACCTTGCTTTAGTTACCATTCACGGTACTATCATGGTATTCTTTGTACTTACTGCAGGTTTAAGTGGTACTTTTAGTAACCTTCTTATTCCGCTTCAAATTGGTGCAAGAGATATGGCCTCAGGATTCCTGAACATGGTTTCTTACTGGTTGTTCTTCCTTTCAAGTATAATTATGTTAAGTTCATTGTTCGTAGAAGCTGGGCCAGCATCTGCAGGATGGACTATTTATCCTCCTCTTAGTGCCTTACCACAAGCTATAGGTGGATCTGGCTTAGGAATGACTCTTTGGCTGGTTTCAATGGCTATCTTTATTGCCTCTTCCTTAATGGGGTCGCTTAATTATATTGTTACTGTAATTAACTTAAGAACACGAGGAATGTCTATGACAAGACTTCCACTTACTATATGGGCCTTCTTTGTAACTGCTATTATTGGAGTTGTGTCTTTCCCTGTTCTTCTTTCTGCGGCTTTAATGCTTATAATGGACAGAAGCTTTGGAACCTCTTTCTTCCTGAGTGACATTTATATTCAGGGAGAAGTTCTTGCACATCAGGGAGGATCCCCTGTTTTGTTTGAACACCTTTTCTGGTTCCTTGGTCACCCGGAGGTTTATATTGTAATTCTTCCGGCGATGGGAATCGTTTCAGAAGTTTTGGCTACCAACTCCCGTAAACCTATCTTTGGTTATCGTGCAATGGTTGCTTCTATTCTGGCAATCGCATTTCTTTCAACCATTGTTTGGGGTCACCACATGTTCGTTTCGGGGATGAATCCGTTCCTTGGATCGGTATTTACATTTACCACTTTATTAATTGCAATACCTTCAGCAGTAAAAGCCTTTAACTGGATCACAACCTTATGGAAAGGTAATCTGCAAATGAACCCCGGAATGTTATTTTCTATAGGATTCGTTTCAACTTTTATTACCGGAGGTTTAACAGGGATTATTCTTGGTGATAGTACACTTGATATTAACGTTCACGATACCTACTTTGTAGTTGCTCACTTCCACCTTGTAATGGGTATCTCTGCGATCTACGGTTTACTGGCTGGTGTATACCACTGGTTCCCTAAAATGTTTGGTAGAATGATGAATAAAAATATGGGGTATATCCACTTCTGGATTACTTCCATAGGAGCTTATGGTATTTTCTTCCCAATGCACTTTATAGGTATGGCAGGTTTACCAAGACGTTACTATACCAATACTACTTTCCCTTACTTTGATGACCTTGCAGATGTGAACGTGCTAATGACTGTGTTCGCAATTATTACAGCTGCTGTTCAAATAGTGTTTCTGTACAATTTCTTTAGCTCTATTTTCTTCGGAAAAAAAGCAACTCAGAATCCATGGAACTCTACTACATTGGAATGGACTACTCCTGTAGAGCATATCCACGGCAACTGGCCTGGTGAAATTCCAGCAGTGTACAGGTGGTCATATGATTACAGTAAAACAAATGAGAATGGAGAATATGTGATCCCGGGACAGGATTTTGTTCCTCAAACGGTACCTCTTCAAAAAGATGAAGAAGAATTGAATCACTAAGAAAATTTAAATAATACATAAAAGCCTTTTCATTTTTTGAAAAGGCTTTTTCTTTTTTATATAAAAAAGCTAATTGTTTCATTTGAATGTTCTACTGCTTAGATACGGAGTTCTTTGCTTTTAATTATCTTTGTTCAAAGCAAAAAATCCTTTGGTGCTTTACTAAAAGCTTAATATGAACGACAACCTAGATCCTACAGGCGAAAAATTTTCTTCAGAAGAACTGGATATCGAAAGAGCTTTACGGCCTCTCTCGTTTGATGATTTTGCCGGGCAGGACCAGGTGCTGGATAATTTAAAGGTTTTTGTTGAAGCGGCTAATCTTCGGGGGGAGGCACTGGATCATACTCTTTTTCATGGTCCTCCCGGTTTGGGAAAAACCACTCTTGCACACATTCTGGCTAATGAACTAAATGTAGGTATAAAAATTACCTCAGGCCCCGTAATAGACAAACCCGGTGACCTTGCAGGTCTTTTAACAAATCTTGAGGAAAGGGACGTTCTTTTTATTGATGAAATTCACAGGCTTAGCCCGGTTGTAGAGGAATATCTTTATTCTGCAATGGAAGATTATAAGATAGATATAATGATCGAATCGGGTCCTAATGCGCGTACCGTTCAAATTAATCTAAATCCTTTTACGTTAATAGGAGCAACTACAAGATCAGGGCTACTTACTGCTCCTATGCGGGCGAGATTTGGAATATCCAGCAGGCTTCAATATTATTCAACTGAATTACTTTCAACCATTTTGGAGCGAAGTGCAGAAATTTTAAGAGTTCCTATTACTAATGATGCTGCAATAGAAATTGCAGGAAGGAGCAGGGGAACACCAAGAATTGCTAACGCGTTATTAAGAAGGGTACGTGATTTTGCACAAATTAAAGGAAATGGCAAAATTGATATTGAAATTGCCAGGTTTGGACTTAAAGCTTTAAATGTAGATGCTCATGGTCTTGACGAAATGGACAACAAAATATTGACTACCATAATAGATAAATTCAAAGGCGGTCCCGTGGGCATTACAACACTTGCTATGGCTGTAAGTGAAAATGCCGAAACGATAGAAGAGGTTTACGAGCCATTTCTCATTCAGCAGGGGTTTATTTACAGGACTCCCCGCGGCAGGGAAGTAACAGAACTGGCATACAAACATCTGGGCCGGATACGAAATAATATCCAGGGAGGCCTGTTTTAAATTTGCTCACCAATCTGGGCAGGAAAAGAGAGAAAATGACGAATGATAATATACCTGGATTGTTCCTTCGTGGGAATTCTATCGAAATTCACTAAAGATCCTTGAAAATCCGCTGATTTTTCACCATAAGAAATTCGGAAAACTGGGCAGTATTTTTCGGTTGAAGATTGGACCGGGAAAATCTGTTATCTTTTCCCGCAATGCTGGTTTTGCCCAGTATGCACTTCAGAAGAATCAAAAAAACTATATAAAGACTACCATCCAGACCGAGGATATGGCAAAATACCTCGGCAAAGGCCTTCTTACTGCGGAAGGAGAGCACTGGAAAAAACAGCGACGCCTTATCCAGCCGGGGTTTCATAAAAAACAACTGGTGCATTTGCTCGGGAGTATCAAATCTGCCATAGATGTTGAATTAGAGAAGATAGCCACGGATAAAGACACGGATATTTTTCCTGTTTTTAACGATCTCGCTTTTCAAACGGTCGTAAAAGCTTTGTTCAGCAGTGCGGTTAACCAGGAAGAAATTAACAGGCTACAATACATTACCGAGGCAGCACAAAAAATGCTGGTGCGGGAATTGCGCCAGCCATATCTGGGCTGGTATTTTTCCCTTAGCGGGAAAATTAAGGCGCACATGGATCTTACTGATGAAGCCAGGGATATCCTTCAGCGCATTATCAACGAGAGGAGAAAGAGCGGAAAGAGAGAAAATGATCTTCTCGATATGCTTCTTGAGGCAAAGTACGAGGACGGCAGCAGCATGGAAAACAAGCAGTTATTGGATGAAATTCTCATCCTGTTCACTGCAGGCCACGAAACCACTTCCAATGCTTTAACTTTTACTGCTCAGCTTCTTGCGAGGCATCCTAAAGATCAGGAAAAGATTTTTCAGGAAGTGAAAACAGCAGCTGATACTGCCTCCAATCACATGGAATTCCTTCAGCAATTGGAATACACAAAAATGGTTATTGAGGAAGCAATGAGGTTATATCCTCCTGCTTATTTTATAGATCGGGTGAACCTTGAAGATGATGAATTTGAAGGAATTAAGGTGCCTAAGCGAACTCTTCCCTTCTTTTTTCTATGTACGAAATCCACAGGAGTGAAGAATACTGGGAAGACCCTGAAGCTTTTCTTCCCGCACGATTTGAAGACCCAAAAAAGCATTCTTCTTATTATTTTCCTTTTGGAGCCGGACCGCGGATGTGCATTGGCAATAATTTTGCTATGTATGAAATGATAATGGCAGTGGCAGAACTGGTTAGGAAATATAAGATATCTTCAGATTCTACTCCAATACAAATCCTCCCCCTTATTACTTTAAAACCGAAACAGGCAATCCTCAAATTTGATTTGCGCAACCGTGAATAGCACAGCTGCAAAATATACTGCAATGATTAAGGCTGAAGCTAAACGTCTCGGTTTCATGTCCTGTGGGATATCCCATGCTGAATTTCTTGAGCAGGAGGCTCCGCGGCTGGAGTCCTGGCTCAACACGAATATGCACGGGGAAATGAGGTATATGGAAAATCATTTTGATAAGCGGCTGGATCCCACAAAATTGGTGGAAGGTTCCAAAAGTGTTATTTCGCTTTTGCTGAATTATTATCCGAAGGAGGCTCAAAATATTCAATCTTACAAGATTAGCAAGTATGCCTATGGGACTGACTATCATTTTGTCATTAAAGATAAGCTGAAGGATCTTCTGAAATTTATACAGGCTGAAATTGGAGAAGTAGATGGCCGCGCTTTTGTAGATTCGGCTCCTGTTTTGGACAAAGCATGGGCAGCAAAAAGTGGCCTTGGCTGGATTGGTAAAAATTCAAATCTGTTGACAAGGCAGGTTGGCTCTTTTTATTTTATAGCTGAATTAATTGTAGACCTGGAACTGGAATATGATACTCCTGTAACCGATCATTGCGGTACCTGTACTGCCTGTATTGATGCCTGTCCTACACAAGCTATAGTAGAGCCTTATAAAGTTGACGGGAGCAAGTGCATCTCCTATTTTACAATAGAGCTTAAAGAAGAACTGCCTACCCATGTAAAAGGACAATTTGATGACTGGATGTTTGGTTGTGATGTTTGCCAGGATGTGTGTCCCTGGAACCTATTTTCAAAATCTCATAACGAACCTTTGTTTGATCCACATCCGGAGTTACTTCAAATGGAAAAAGAACAATGGGATGACATAACGCAGGAGACATTCAGTGAGATCTTCAAAAAATCAGCTGTAAAGAGAACAAAATATTCTGGTCTCCGAAGGAATATTCAGTTTTTAAAGCACTAGTTTTTTGCTTCCGAAGTAATTGTATTCATTACAATTTTTTAAAAAATTTTAAACTTCATTTTTGCTGCATTCTCAAAATGTAGGTTGTTTGGATATAATACTTTAAATATTTTATTATTGTTTCCAATCCTGCTTGCTACCTTTGCAATATAGTCAAACACCTAAGAAATGAGTAAGGACAGTAAGAGACGGGAAGCCCTGGTATATCACGCCAAGCCCAAACCCGGTAAAATTGAGGTTGTACCAACTAAAAAATATGCGACGCAAAGAGATCTTTCTTTAGCATATTCCCCCGGAGTTGCAATTCCCTGTCTCGAAATACATAAGGACAAAGAGAATGCTTATAAATATACAGCCAAAGGTAATCTTGTTGCCGTAATTTCTAATGGAACCGCAGTTTTAGGGCTGGGAGATATTGGGCCGGAAGCGTCTAAGCCTGTAATGGAAGGAAAAGGTTTACTGTTCAAGATATTTGCTGATATTAATGTTTTTGATATAGAAGTAGATACTAAAGATGTAGATGCTTTTGTAAATACTGTGAAAAATATTGCGCCAACTTTTGGAGGCATTAATCTCGAAGACATTGCGGCACCGGAAGCTTTTGAAATTGAGAGGCGCTTAAAAGAAGAACTGGATATTCCTGTGATGCACGATGACCAGCATGGGACGGCGATAATATCTTCTGCAGCCTTGCTTAATGCTCTTGAACTTGCGAAGAAAAAAATTCAGAATGTAAGAGTGGTTATCTCGGGAGCAGGATCGGCAGCTATAGCTTGTGCAAATTTATATTTGCTTTTAGGTGTAAAAGTTCAAAACATCGTTATGTTCGATGTGAAGGGGGTACTGAATGAAAGCAGAACAGATCTTTCTGAGCTTCAGAAAAAATTCGTCACTACCAAAAAATATAAAAACCTTGCAGAGGCAATGGACGGGGCCGATGTTTTCCTGGGACTTTCAGTAGGAAACATTGTTACTCCGCAAATGCTTAAGAGTATGGAAAAGCGGCCCATCGTTTTTGCCATGGCCAATCCCGATCCTGAAATTGATTACGATCTTGCTGTTTCGACCAGAAAAGATCTTATCATGGCTACCGGGAGAAGTGATCATCCTAACCAGGTAAACAATGTGCTTGGATTCCCGTTTATTTTTAGAGGTGCCTTAGATGTAAGGGCAACTAAGATCAATGAAGAGATGAAAATGGCAGCGGTAAAATCCCTTGCACAACTGGCAAAAGAAGCGGTTCCTGAGCAGGTGAATATTGCGTATGGAGAGACGAAACTGCATTTTGGACCGGATTATATAATTCCAAAACCTTTTGATCCCCGACTTATTTCGCAGGTTCCTCCTGCTGTCGCGAGGGCAGCAATGGAAAGTGGAGTAGCGAGACAGCCCATACAGGATTGGGAAAAATATGAAGAAGAGCTCCTGGAAAGAATGGGTAGTGATAATAAGGTTTCACGTCTCCTAATGAGCAGGGCTAAAACAAACCCAAAACGTATTGTTTTTGCTGAAGCAGATCATCTGGACGTTTTAAAAGCAGCCCAGATCGTACAGGAGGAAGGGATTGGAATTCCAGTTCTTTTAGGAAAAAAGGAGATTGTGATGGAGCTTATGAACGAAATTGATTTTGATCCTTCCAAAGTAACGCTCATTGATCCCCAATCTAATGAGGAAGCTGTAAACAGGAATATTTACGTGAATGAATATTGGAAGACCCGTTCCCGAAATGGAGTTACAAAATATGACGCGCAAAAGCTCATGCAACAGCGGGATTATTTTGGTGCCATGATGGTGAACCAGGGAGATGCAGATGCTCTGCTCTCCGGTTATTCCCGGGCTTACCCCACCGTGGTAAAACCTATGCTGGAATTAATAGGAATGGCTAAAGGAATAGACAGGGTTGCTGCTACCAATTTAATGAATACATCCAGAGGTCCTTTATTTATAAGCGATACCTCTATTAATATTGATCCTTCGGCAAAGGATTTGGCGAAGATCGCTCTTATGACAGCACGTACCGTGAGGCTTTTTGGTATGGAACCGTATAATCGCTATGATTTCCTACGCAAACTTTGGGTCTTCCAAACATGCAAATGCCAGGAAAGTAAAAGAAGCGGTAGGCTTAATTCATAAGGCTGCTCCCGATCTTAAAGTTGACGGAGAGCTGCAAATTGATTTTGCTCTTAATCGGGAAATGCTGGAAGGTAAGTTTCCATTTTCAAGGCTTGTCGGGAAGAAAGTAAATACATTGATCTACCCTAACCTTGAAGCGGCAAACAGTACTTATAAGCTGTTGAAGGAGCTGAATAAATCTGATTCTATTGGGCCTATTATGATGGGAATGAAAAAGCTTAGACATATTTTTCAATTAGGCGCAAGTGTGGAGGAAATGGTTAATATGGCTGCTGTTGCAGTAATTGACGCACAGGAGAAAGAGAAGCGCATGAATTTAACCCGATAAAATATTTATGAATAAAGGAGAGATTTGTGTCTCTCCTTTATTTTAGTACATTTGAGCATTAACCACTTTCCATAAATGATCCATCATCTAAAGGGGCAGCTTGTTGAAAAAAATCCCACCTATGTTGTTATTGACTGTAATGGAGTAGGATACTTCGTTCATATTTCGCTTCACACTTTTTCCCTGGTAGGAAATGATTCTGAAGTGATAAAATTGTTTACTCATCTGCAGGTAAAGGAGGATTCCCATACTCTCTTTGGGTTTGTAGAAAAATCAGAAAGAGAATTATTCCGGTTGTTGATCTCCGTTTCAGGGGTTGGTGCGAGTACAGCGCGCACGATGTTATCTTCCCTGGAACCAAAGCATATTATGGAAGCAATTGCTTCTGGAGACGCTGCAACTGTTCAAAGCATAAAAGGGATAGGTGCAAAAACAGCGCAACGGGTGATCCTGGATCTCAAGGACAAGGTTTTAAAAGTTTTTGGAGAAGGCGAAGTTTTTATTTCACAAAGCAATACTAATAAGGAAGAAGCGTTATCAGCTTTAGAAACCCTTGGTTTTGCGCGAAAACCCTAAAGAGAAAGTTGTTGATAGAATCATGAAGCAAACCACAGACCCTACAGTGGAGACTATTATCAAGCTGGCTTTGAAGAATTTATAATTTTCATTATCACCACATTGAGGAATAAGTACTTGAAATTGTATCGGTTTTATTTGTTTGGCATTTTCTGGCTTTTTGCAACTTCTCAATCTTTATTTGCACAGGATCCAACAACTGCCCAGGATACTACCCGCACCGGATATGCTACGGGTACTATTTCATTGCCTAATCCCAACAGTATTGTTTCAGCCTACGAATATGATCCTATCCTTGACCGCTATGTTTATACCGAAAGATTAGGTAGCTATAACCTTTCAATACCCCTCATTTTAACTCCGGAAGAGTACCAGGAGCTTGTTATCAGGGAACAAATAAGGGATTACTTTAGAGAGAAAAACAACGCTATAGCCGGAAATCGTGAAGCTGATCCCGAAGCTCAACAGGACCTTTTGCCCAGTTATTATGTGAACTCGAATTTCTTCTCCAGTATTTTTGGGGGTCAGGAAATTGAGGTGGTGCCACAGGGAAGTGTGGCAATGGATTTGGGATTATTATACACTAAACAAGATAATCCTGCATTTTCTCCCAGAAACAGAAGTAACCTCACTTTTGATTTTGATCAACGCATTCAGCTTAGTTTATTAGGGAGAGTAGGGACGCGTTTACAGGTGCTCGCCAACTATGATACCGAGTCAACTTTTGATTTTCAGAATCAGTTAAAGCTGGAATATACGCCTACAGAGGATGATATAATTCAGAAAATAGAAGTGGGTAATATTAATATGCCACTTAATAGTGCCCTCATCCAGGGTGCGCAAAGTCTCTTCGGATTTAAAACTGAATTACAGTTCGGGAAAACCAGGATCACGGGAGTTTTTTCTGAACAAAAATCTGAAAGGCGAACGGTTAATGTTGAGGGAGGAGCGACCATTGAAGAGTTTGAACGCTTTGCTATAGATTATGATCAGGACAGGCATTTCTTTTTAGCGCATTATTTTCGGGATCATTATAACGAAGCACTTGAGAATTATCCCTTTATCAACAGTAATATTCAAATCCAGAGAATTCAGGTTTGGGTAACGAACCGTACCAATAATATTCAAAATCTCAATGATACCCGAAACATAGTAGGTATCCAGGATCTTGGGGAAACAAATGTGGAAGGTAATATTGGCTTGAACACTGTTCCGGCAGGATTTTTTAATCGGCCGCCACTCGCATTTCCCGATAACGCCAATAATGATTTAAATCCGTTTGGAATTACTTACCCGGGGAATCTATTCTAACACCTGCCATAAGAGACATTTCCAGGGTGCAAAGTGGCTTTGGAGGATTGACGGTATCAGAAGGAACAGATTATGCCGTGCTTCCAAAATGCGAGGCAACTTAGGCCTAATGAGTATACTCTAAATACCAGGTTGGGATATATCTCACTTAATCAAAGACTTTCCAATGACGAAATTCTAGCTGTTGCATTCCAGTACACTATCAACGGTCGCGTGTATCAGGTAGGCGAATTCGCTAATGACGGTGTGGATGCCAATATTACTTATGCAGAAGATGGAGTGAGAGTAAATCAAAACCTGATAGTAAAATTATTGAAGAGCACGGTCACAAATGTTAATGAGCCAATTTGGGATCTTATGATGAAAAACATTTACAGCCTTGGCGCTTTTCAGTTGGAGAGAGATGATTTCAGATTGAATATTTTATATACAGATCCTCAGCCCCTCAATTATATCATTCCTGCTGAAGGTGCTAACGTGCCTTTACCTGAAGATGTTGCCGAAACGACTTTGCTGCGGGTCTTTAATCTGGACAGGCTGAACTTTACCAATGATCCTGTGGTAGGAGGGGACGGATTCTTTGATTATGTTCCCGGTATTACCATAGACCCGCAAAACGGCCTGGTGATATTTACAACAGTAGAACCCTTTGGAAAGTATTTGTTTGAAAAACTTGATGTTACTCCCAATTCGGGACCGGAAGAATATGATCTTCCACAAACTTATAATGCCAACCAGGAAAAATACGTTTTCCGCTCTCTCTACAGGACGACGAAAATTCAGGCGGAACAGGAAGATGCTGACAAGAATAAATTTCAGTTAAAAGGAAGATATAAATCTGCCCAGGTTGAAGGAATTCCTATTGGTTTTAACCTTCCGCAGGGTTCTGTAACAGTGACTGCAGGAGGAAGGATATTGCAGGAAGGTGTGGATTATGTAGTGAATTACCAAATGGGAAGGGTACAGATCATTGATGACGCATTACTCGCTTCCAATATTCCTATCCAGGTAAATACTGAGAATAATTCGCTTTTTGGACAGCAGTCTAAACGCTTTATGGGTGTAAATGTTGAGCACCAGTTCAATGAAAATTTTATAGTTGGTGGTACTTTCCTAAATATGCGGGAGCGCCCATTGACACAAAAATCTAATTACAACTATGAACCTATAAATAATTCTATTTACGGTCTTAATGCTATTTATAGTACCGAAGTTCCTTTTCTTACCCGTCTTGCCAATAAGCTGCCAAATATAGATACCGATGTTCCCTCTAATTTTTCGATACGCGGGGAATTTGCGTATCTACAGCCGGGTGCTCCAAATGTGAATAATTTTGACCAGAAGGCTACTACCTATATAGACGATTTCGAAGCTTCGCAAACCAACATTTCGGTTAATAATCCTCTTAGTTGGGAATTATCCAGTGTTCCTCTGGGATTTGGAGGAGAACTCGCTAATGGTGATCTCGCTTCTAATTATAAGAGGGCGAGATTGTCATGGTATACAGTAGATCCAATTTTTTACAGTAGCAGGAGACCGGATGGAATTTCAGATTCAGATCTTTCGAGCTATGCTTCCAGAAGAGTTTTCTTAAGCGAAATATTTCCCAATACCGATGTGATACAGGGGCAGCCACAGGTGATCTATACGATGGATCTAACTTATTGTCCGCAGGAGCGTGGGCCTTACAACTATAATCCTATCGCTGCTGGTGGCAACACCTTGCCAAATCCTTCAGAGAATTTCGGAGGGATTTCAAGAGCCATAAATTCTACCAATTTTGAACAATCCAATGTGGAGTTCATTCAATTCTGGGTGATGGATCCATATATTTATCCTGAAAACGCAGGGAATGAAGGAGGAACACTAACCTTTAACCTCGGGAATATTTCTGAAGATGTCTTAAAAGATGGAAGGAAACAATATGAAAATGGTTTGCCTCCCGACGGTACAGTTTTAAATACAGTGAGTACTGCTTTTGGAAGAGTACCTGCAGACCAGTCTTTAATATATGCTTTTGATACCGAAGGCGAAGCGCGCAGGCAGCAGGATGTGGGGTTTGATGGGCTTAATGATGCCATGGAGAGGACGCAATTTCCAAACTTCGGCAACCTGGCAGATCCTTCGGCCGATAACTACGAATATTTCCTGAATACTACCGGAAGTATAATTGAACGCTATAGAAAATATAACGGAATTGAAGGTAACTCGCCTCCGGAAGTTGGAGATACCAATCGTGGAAATAGTACTCTTCCTACTACCGAAGATCTCAACAGGGACAATACGGTGAATACCATCAACAGCTATTTCGAATATAAAGTACAAGTATTTCCCGGAATGAACATCGACAATAACCAGTATATTACAGATGTTAAAGAAACCACTGCTCCTCTTCCTAACGGGGAACAAATCGCAGTGAGATGGGTGCAATTCAAGGTGCCGATCTTTGAACCTACCAATGCTGTAGGAGGAATAGCCGATTTTCGCTCTATAAGGTTTATGCGGCTTTTCTTAACCGATTTTGAGGAGCGAACTATCCTTAGGTTTGGAACCATGGACCTGGTGCGCGGTGATTATCGACGCTACACGAGAAGTCTTGATCCCGATACTCCGCGGCAGCCTGTAAACAACGATGAAACTTTGTTTGAAGTTACAGCTGTAAATATTGAAGAAAATGAAAACCGGGAGCCCGTGCCTTATATTTTGCCCCCAGGTGTTATAAGGGAAGAGTTGTTTAATAATAATACTAATATCAGGCAAAATGAACAATCCCTGGCATTAAGGGTATGTGGTTTGGAACCTCAGGATGCAAGGGCAGTTTATAAGAATTTCCAGGTAGATATGCGGCAGTACAAAAATCTGGAGATGTTTGTACATGCGGAATCTCTCATAAATGAAGTTCCTTTAAAAGAAGGACAAATGGTTGCCTTCATAAGAATGGGGACCGATTTTACTGAAAATTATTATCAGATAGAAATTCCATTAACTCCAACCATCTTTGGTGCAACTTCAGCTGAGGAAATATGGCTTAGCTTCAAACCGATTACTTCTGCCTTTGGAGCTCCTTCAGCAGGTAAAAACTAAAGTGCTGGGCGACCCCTCATTAATTTCTACTGAAATCAATTACTTTGATGAAGCTCTTAATTTAACCGATCCTGAAGATCCTTATGAAATTGGAGGTTTAAGAGTGGGTATAAAAGGAAACCCCAGTTTTGGGAATATTCGCCTGTTGATGCTGGGTGTGAAGAATGGAACTCCGGAATCGGCTGCTGCCGAGATTTGCGGAGAAGTGTGGTTTAATGAACTAAGATTGTCTGAACTTGATAATGAAGGCGGCTGGGCTGCAATTGTGAACATGGATGCCAATATTGCCGATTTTGCAGATGTTTCAGCCACCGGAAGAAGAAGTACCGTGGGATTTGGTAATCTTGAGCAGGGGCCAAATCAAAGGAGTCGGGAAAATCTTCAGCAGTATGATGTAGTGACAAATTTAAATATGGGGCAGCTCCTTCCGCAGAGATGGGGAATAAGAGTGCCTTTTAACTACAGCAGGGGAGAAGAGCTCATTACTCCAAAATACGATCAGGAATTTTTAGATCTTGAACTTGAGAATCGTCTTGACGCAATAACCGATGCTGATGAACGGGAAAGAGTAGAAGAGCAGTCGCAGATCTATACCAAGAGACAAAGTATTAACGTAATTGGATTGCGTAAGGAACGTGTAGAGGAGGATGATAAGCCTATGCCTTACGATATAGAAAATTTTGCGGTGACAGCTTCTTATAACCAGATCGACCATAGAGATTTTGAAATTGCAGATGCCTTAAGCCAGGATGTAAGGCTGGGGGCTACCTATGATTACAGTTTCGTTCCTTTAAATATAGTGCCATTAAAAAATGTTACTGCTTTAGATAGCAGCGACTACTATGCCATTATAAGGGATTTCAACTTTAATCCTTTACCTACAAATATTACTCTTAATTCAAACATCTTCAGGCAGTACAACGAGCAAAAATTCCGGGAGATCAATTTGAGTGAGAATGATATAGGTATTCCTACACTTTATCAACGAAACTTCATCTTTGACTGGCAGTACAGGATCAATTACAATCTAACCAAATCTTTGCAGTTTAGTTTTAATGCTTCGAATAACCGGATCGTTAGAAATTATATAGACGAAGGAAATATTGCTGATAATACTATAGGTCTCTGGGATGATTTCTTCCAGATAGGAGATCCCAATCAACATTTCCAGACTTTGCAGCTTAATTATGAACTGCCTTTGAGTAAGATCCCTATTCTTCAGTTCGTAAAGGCTACCTATTCCTATACTGGAGATTTTCAGTGGCAGCGGGGTTCAGAAGTTTTTAGAACTATTGAAGGAGTGCCAGATCTTGGAAATTCTGTTCAAAATGCCAGTATCCACCAGGTCAATGCGAATATGGATATGACCAGTCTCTATAAATACCTCAAGTTAACCCCCAGAAGAGGAACACCTGCAACAGTGAGGGAAAGGAGTGCGGCAGTTCCCACTCTTAATCAAACTCAAAAACCAAGACCTGCTGCGGAATCCTCCTTAAGCTCCGGAGACAGAACTTATAATACTTTAATAGGTTTTGCGACGGCCATACAAAGATTGCAGGTTACCTACAGGAGAAATGAAGGTATATTTTTACCTGGGTACACTCCCGATATAGGTTTTATGGGAACTTTAAAACCTACCACAGGATTTACCTTTGGGAGGCAGGAAGATGTGAGGGAAATCGCAGCCCGCAGAGGTTGGTTAACCCTATTCCAGGAGTTTAATCAGCAATATACATCGGTTCAAAATGAGCAGTTGGATATGCAGGCTTCTTTGACTCTTATTCCTGAACTTACTATAGACCTGAGCGCAAACAAAATCTTTTCAGAAACCTATTCTGAAAATTACCGGGTGCTTCCGGGGGAAATGCAATACCAGTCGCTTAACCCTTACACATACGGGAATTTTACGATCTCGACCATTCTTATTAAAACTGCCTTTAGCCAAAACAATTCTGCTTTTTCTGAAACTTTCCAGGAGTTTAGGGAGAATAGGCTTGAAGTGGCGCGAAGACTGGCGGCTGAAAATGGTTTTGATCCCAATGTTACCGATGAGGAAGGTTATCCTATAGGATATGGAAAATCCAGCCAGGCAGTTCTTTTACCTGCTTTTATTGCCGCTTATACTGGTGGCGATGCAGGATCAGTGAAAACAATTGCCTTTAGAAGCTTCCCTATACCTAACTGGGATATAAAATATACCGGATTTATGAGGATGGAATTCTTTAAAAAGAATTTCAGAAGATTTTCGCTTAATCACGGCTACAGGGCTGGTTATACAATAAATCAGTTCCAGTCCAATCTTGATTATGATGCACAGGATCCTTACCAATTTAACCAGGCTAACAATTTCAAAACAAGGCTGCTTTTCTCTAATATAAACCTTACCGAAGTTTTCAGCCCCTTAATAAGAATTGATCTCGAGACTAATGAGGCTATAAGAGTACTGGCTGAAATAAGAAAGGATCGCGCCCTGTCTTTAAGTTTTGACAATAATTTATTGACTGAAATTAAAGGAAATGAATATATTGTTGGTTTGGGTTACAGGATTAAGGATCTGCGAATAGGAACTAATCTCGGAGGTCGCCAAAGGATCTTAAGCAGTGACCTCAATTTTAAAGCAGATGTGGCTTACAGGAAGAACATAAACATTATTAGATATCTTGATCTTGAAAGCAGCCAGGTAATTGCGGGACAGGATCTTTGGTCCATCAATTTTACTGCAGATTATGCTCTTTCCAAGAACCTTACGGCACTCATTTATTATGACCATACTTTTTCAGAATATGCAGTATCCACAGCCTTCCCGCAAACTACCATCAGGTCCGGAGTTACTCTTCGATATAATTTTGGAAATTAGTTAAATGCTGCTTGACTAAAGCAAAGAAAAAATTAACTTTGTCACTTTCAAAAACCAATCTTATGAATATTCCACAAGAATTAAAGTATACCAAAGACCATGAATGGGTGAAAATAGAAGGTGACATTGCTACTGTAGGCGTTACCCATTTCGCTCAAAGTGAATTAGGGGATATAGTATATGTTGAAGTAGAAACTGTAGGCGAAACTCTGGACAGGGAGGAAGTATTTGGAACTGTAGAGGCCGTAAAAACAGTTTCTGATCTTTTCTTACCTCTTTCAGGAGAAATCCTGGAATTTAATGATTCTCTTGAAGGCACGCCTGAAAAAGTAAATTCTGATCCTTATGGTGAAGGCTGGATGGTGAAAATTAGAATTTCTGATGAGAATGAGATTTCAGATCTATTAAGTGCAGAAGAATATAAAGAAGTTATTGGCGGCTAGAATAATCCTTGTTCTCGCTGTAGTTTACACAATTTTCATAACCACCTTATCTCTGGTGCAGCTGGGAGACCTTTCTGTAGGTAATTTTAGTCCTACAGATAAGATGTTGCATACTTGTTGCCTATTTTGGTTTGGCTTTTCTTTGGTTTTTTTACTACATTTTTGTGAAAAGTGAACAGCACTATAAAAGAGGATTTCTTAAACTAGCAGGAATAATAGTGCTTTTTGGTATGTTTATTGAGGTTTTACAAGGAACACTCACAGATTATCGTCAACCCGATTGGGCTGATATTCTGGCAAATACTATTGGTGTTTTAATGGCATGGCTCTTATTTCTAATTTTTCAGAAATATCTTGTACGTGTTAAACATCAGATTACTTCATTTTTATGAAAAAAAATTTTACATTAGCAACCTTTATTAATCTTTAACGAATTATGGTACCCAAGAAAAATCCAAAAGCCGATTTAACCAGACGAAGCGTTCTTTTTCTTCAGTTGGGTCTGATCCTTGTATTATTAATTACTTACGGAGCCATTGAATGGAAGACGTACGATCGTGACGCCACAGATATTGGAACTCTTGACCTGGGAGATCTTGATGATGAAGAAATCCCGATCACAGAAATTCAAAATACACCACCACCTCCGCCACCACCACCACCAGCTCCCGAAATTATCGAAGTTGTAGAGGATGAGGAAGAAGTTGAGGAAGACGTTATTGAGTCTACTGAAACTACACAGGAAGAGATCGTGGAAGTAAGAGAAGTAGTTGAAGCCCCGGTAGAGGAAGAGATTGCTGATGTTCCTTTCGCTGTTATTGAAAACGTGCCAATCTTTCCAGGTTGTGAAGGGATGAGCAACAACGAGCAGCGTAAAAAATGTATGAGTGAAAAGGTTCAGGAATTCGTACAAAGAAGATTTAATACAGATCTTGGAAGTCAATTAGGATTAACCGGAATGAACAGGGTAATCGTGGTTTTCAAAATTGATAAAACAGGAAATATTACTGATGTTCGTTCCCGTGCACCACACCCAAGACTGGAGCAGGAAGCGGCAAGAGTAGTTAACCAGTTGCCTAAGATGCAACCGGGAAAACAACGAGGTAAGCTTAGGGGTGAGTTACTCACTGCCTATTGTTTTCCAGGTACAGGATTAATAATAAAGCTAGTTTATATAAATTCCCGAATTGCACTGCAGTTCGGGATTTTTCTTTTATAGCCCCTCTGGCAGTGAGTACAAAAAAATTGGTATCTTTCGCCCAATTCAACCACAAACTTTCTGCTCCAAATATGAAATATACTGATTGCCTGTTTCTGTTTTTCCTTCCGTGGATGCTTTTGGCCCAAACAAGTATTACAGAACTGGAGACTTATCCCTCGTTTCCTGAATGTGAGAATGAAGATTTCCCTTCAGAAGAAGCTTGCTTTAAAAATACCCTTAGAACTTATATCCTGGAAAACTTTGAACTTCCACCCAAAGTGACCGCGGAAAATTATACAGGAGAAATTTCCATTCTTTTTGAAACCACCAGAGAAGGTAAATTTAAAGTGCTGTATGTAGATGCCATTTATTCTGAATTAAAAGATGAAGTTAACCGGGTATTTGCAAGTTTGCCAGAGGTGCAACCCGCAACTTATAATGGCAGGCCCACTTATGCCCAGTTTAGAATGCCTTTGAAAATTCCCCTGAACTTTCAGGTGCTTACTACGCAGGAAACAACTATTGTTCAGCCGCAAAAAACTGTTGATAAACCAAAAGAACCTACAAAAAAGCCTGTTGCAGAACCGGAAGTTGCAGTTATTTCCTCGAACGAATATGACTCTATTGTTTCTCTTCCATTTAGATCGAGGGAGCCGGAGAGTAATCTCAACATCCCTTTTTCTCACGAACGCTATTCCCGCTTTGACGCAGAAATGAACAGAATTGGGACAAATAGTCACACTGCTTCCAAACCATTTATATATAAAGACGTTTCAAAGTATTACGATTTTGAGCAGGAATGGGCACAGATGCAGAAGAATACTTCGAGTTGGTTAGGCCGTAAAATCTGGAATGAACATCTGGTGACTTTTCAGAGGGAGAATTATTGGTTTACCGGAGATATTGTGTTGGACCTTCAACTGGGTAGAGACTTTCAAAGCGAATTCGATTTTACTTATAATAACACCAGGGGAGCAGTTTTCCAGGGTGGTTTGGGAAAAAATCTAAATTTCTATACTGTGGTTTTTGAGAGCCAGGGAAGATTTGCAGATTATTTTAATCAATATGCTGAAAGTATCGCACCTTTTATGGGCAGCGGGGTGGCGATTATTCCGGGAAGGGGTATAGCTAAAGATTTTATGGACCAGGGTTACGATTATCCTGTAGCTGAAGGATATTTATCCTATAGTCCTTCAGAATTTTTTGATATACAATTTGGTCACGGAAATAATTTTATAGGAGATGGTTACAGGTCTTTATTGATGAGCGATAATCCAGGTCCTCATCCTTACCTCAAGTTAAATACCAGTTTCTGGAAGTTGAAATACACCAATACATGGATGTCATTGAGGGATGTAAGAGAAGAAGTAGCCACTGAGGGTTCTTACCGAACCAAATATATGGCGAACCATTATTTAAGCCTTAACCTTACAAAAAGGTTTAATCTGGGATTATTTGAATCTGTAATCTGGCAAAATGACAATGGGCGTGGTTTTGATATCAATTATCTCAATCCCGTGATCTTTTACAGGTCTATTGAATTTTCAACAGGAGCCAGGGGAGGTAATGCGATCATAGGAATTACCGGGAAATATAAGTGGAGCAATAAAGTGAATATGTACGGGCAATGGCTCATAGATGAGTTCTCCTCGGGTGAGGTATTTGGTGGAGAAGGAAGCTGGAAAAATAAGCTGGGCTTCCAGCTGGGAGTGAAATATTTTAATGCTTTCAATGTAGATAACTTGTATTTGCAGGCAGAGTATAACCAGGTGAGGCCCTATACCTATTCCCATAATTCGGTCGTACTCAACTATGGGCATAATAATCAGTCTATGGCACATCTATGGGGCGCAAATTTTAGAGAATTTGTTGCTATAGGACGTTACAGGAACAACAGGTGGTACGGTAGTGCCAAATTGATATTTGGAAAACGAGGCTTTGATTTTAATAATGAAAAAGACGGGGCTTATTACGGCGGAGATATTTACAGAAGTGAGAGAGAGCGGGCTTTTGATACAGGTGTAAAGATTGGCCAGGGAAACACCACAACCTCCTTTTTTTCTGAACTGGAAGCAGGTTACATTGTTAATCCCGTAACTAACCTGAAATTCTTTGGCAGTGTCATCTTCCGGAATTTTGATCCCCTGGTTAACACTACAGAAACCTTCAGTAGTAACACGGTATGGCTAAACATTGGGCTTAGAACCGATATCTTTAACTGGTACTTTGATTATTAAACCCCAGCAAAAAAATTCCGAAGAGAGATAAATACAGGTTCACGAAAATTTATATTCAGGTTTAAAATTTTAAAATGTTCTTCACATCTTAGGTTTTTAATTGAAAGGTGAGCCGGGGATTAACAGCTTCTTTGCGAAAGAAAGTAGTTGGTGGAACCGCTGTGAAGTGGTGCTGCAATACCTTGAAAATTAACTATTTTCCGCTCTTGCCAAAACCCAATTAAGAAGTATCTTTGCAACCAAATTAAAATGGCCTTTTTGAGTAATACCCGTGTACATACTCCTGCAGTATCTGTACTTTCAGATTTTAGGGAGATCACTAAAATGCGACTGGCAATAAGCGTGGTTTTTTCCTCGGTAGCTCATTATTTTCTTGGTGCTGAGGTAATAGATTTCGTTACAGTCTTACTTTTAGCAATTGGCGGCTATTTAATGGTGGGGGCCTCCAATGCTTACAACCAGATCATCGAGAAAGATCTGGACGCTTTGATGGATCGTACCAGGAACCGTCCTCTCCCTGCAGAGCGAATGTCAGTAAATTCGGCATTTATAATAGCCAGTTCCTTTACCATTCTTGGATTAATTGTACTGTACATTATAAACCCCAAAACGGCAATGTTTGGGGCAATAAGCATATTTCTTTATGTAAGTGTTTATACACCTTTGAAGACCAGGACACCACTTTCTGTATTTGTAGGAGCTTTTCCCGGTGCTATTCCTTTTATGTTGGGTTGGGTTGCGGCCACAAACGATTTTAGTATTGAACCCGGGACTTTGTTCATGATCCAGTTCTTTTGGCAATTTCCGCATTTTTGGGCTATCGGGTGGTGGTTATATGACGACTATCAAAAAGGAGGATTTTTTATGCTGCCCACAGGAAAAAGAGATAAAGGAACAGCAGTACAAATTGTGCTATACACCATCTGGACCATTCTGGTTTCGATAGTACCGGTTTTTGGGGTTACAGGTAAACTGTTTCTTACCCCGCTGGCAGGAGTACTTGTTTTTGCTTTAGGGCTTGGAATGCTCTATTACGCAGTTAATCTTTATCGCAAGAGGGATGCAGCATCAGCAAAAAAATTAATGTTCGCAAGTGTTTCTTATATCACTCTGCTTCAAATAATATACGTTTTAGATAAATTTTTGAGACCATGGATTTAACCGAAGGAAGTATAGACCACAAGGTAGGTAGGGCAAAAAAAATGATGCTGTGGTTTGGTATCATAAGTATGGTCATGATGTTTGCAGGTCTTACGAGTGCTTATGTAGTAAGTAAAAGCTTACCAGATTGGGTTGAAGGTTTTGAAATTCCCGGCTCTCTATATTGGAGTACTCTAGTGATCATTGTTAGCAGTATTACGATCATTCTGGCAAAGAGAAGTATAGCTTCAAATAACCGGAAGGCAGGAACAGCCTGGTTAATGGCTACACTTGGCCTTGGGATCGCCTTCGTGGTTTTACAGTTTCAAAGTTTTTCTGAAATTATATCTGCAGGATACTACTTTACCGGAAGTGAAAGTAATATTACCACCTCGTTCATTTACATAGTGGTTTTAGCCCATCTTGCCCACCTTACAGCAGGCCTTATAGTGCTTTTAGTGGTAATTTATAACCATTTTAAACAAAGGTATTATCCGGGTCAAATGCTTGGATTCGAGCTTGGTGCGACCTTTTGGCACTTCCTTGATGCCCTGTGGGTCTACCTGTTTCTGTTTTTATATTTCTTCAGATAAGAAATTTGCGTATTTTTGCCCATAACTTAAATTCAATATCTCCATATGGAAGCTACTGTTACCAGAACAGGCACCGAGGGTAAGACCTGGGGTGGTGGAAACGAACCCCTGAGAGCAAGCTACGGTAAAATGATGATGTGGTTTTTCATCCTTTCTGATGCTCTTACTTTTTCCGGATTCCTCGCAGCTTATGGTTTCTCCAGGTTTAAATTCATTGATTCCTGGCCAATTGCCGATGAGGTTTTTAATCACTTCCCCTTTCTGCATGGCGTAGATGCTCCTATGTATTATGTTGCATTAATGACATTCATTCTTATTTTCTCCTCTGTAACTATGGTTTTAGCGGTAGATGCAGGACACCAGATGAAAAAAGGGAAGGTGGTTTTTTATATGTTCCTTACTATTATTGGAGGGGTCATATTTCTTGGTTCACAGGCCTGGGAATGGAAAAACTTTATTAAAGGTGAGTATGGTGCAGTGACTACAAACGGTGGTAATATCCTTCAGTTCGTAGACCAGGATGGTCATCGTGTAGCACTTGATGAATTTGTTGTGGCTGCACCTACAGAGAGAGTTCAGCGTACCAGAGATAATGCCTTATGGTTTACAGATGAACCAACTTTACCTGCATATACAATTCAGGATGTACAGGCAGGTTTCCAGGCGCACCCCGATTTACTGATCCGGACTCAGTCGTTAAATGAAGACGGGGAGAAAACTGTGCTTACCCGTGCAGAATCTGAATTAAAGCTTGAAAAAGAAGGTGCAGGAATCGTGCAGGGTGCGAATCTTTCTCAAAATGAATATGGAGTTCCTTTGTTTGCAGATTTCTTTTTCTTCATTACAGGATTCCATGGTTTCCACGTATTTACAGGAGTACTTATAAATATTATTATTTTCTTCAACGTGCTTCTTGGAACTTATGAGCGCAGGGGAAGTTACGAGATGGTTGAAAAAGTGGGACTATACTGGCACTTTGTTGACCTTGTTTGGGTATTCGTCTTTACCTTCTTCTATTTGGTATAATTCTGAAATTTAAAAAAAATGGCACATAGCTCTACACATCATCATGAATCTAATACCGGGCGAATCTGGAAAGTATTTATTATACTTTCTGTAGTTACTCTTGTTGAAGTAGTACTTGGTATTATTAAACCTGATTTCCTTGTTGATACCACCTTTTTAAGTATGAAATTACTTAACTGGATATTCATAATTCTTACAATATACAAAGCATATTACATTGCCTGGGCATTCATGCACCTGGAAGGGGAGTCAAAAGGTTTAAGACGATCCATCGTCTGGACTTCTCTATTTCTAGTAGGATATTTAATTTTTATTCTTTTAATAGAGGGGGATTATATTTATGAAGTCTACAGGACCAATAAAGTAGCCTGGGACTTTTAAGTGATCTTAAGTTAAAAAAGCAATTAAAGACGGTTTATTAAAACCGTCTTTTTATTTTTGTACTCCCTAAGAAAGGTTGTTTTCATGAAGAAGTTTTTTGTTCTTGCAGTCCTGTTCCTGTTGCCAATAACGGCCTACCTTTTCTTTGCTTCGGGGGTAAATAACTTTGCTAAGCTTCCCGTATTAACCAGTGGGGTTAAAAACATTGAAAACCTTACTACCTATGCAGATTCTACAGTTTCGCTGGAAGGTAATATTAGTGTTGTAGCATTTTTTGGTACAGATCCTGAAGATCTACAGGGAAATACTTTTAATCTTGACCAAAAGATCCTGAGGAACTTTTACGGGTTTCACGATTTTCAGTTTTTAATAATTCTTCCTGAAGAAGCCAAAGAGGAAGCTGCAAAATTTGTTGATGAGTTTGATGAAATTACAGATCCTTCTCATTGGAAATTTGCCTTTGGAACCAGAGAGGAAGTAAAAACAATTTTTGAAAGCTTTGATACAAATCTTGAGCTGGATGATAATCTCCAGACACCTTATGTTTTTATAATTGATAAGGATTTGAATCTTAGAGGAAGACTGGAAGATGAAGATGTTGGCAAAATGTTTGGCTACGATTCGCGTTCAGTGTTTATATTGAACAGTAAAATGAAGGATGATATGAAGATAATCCTTGCTGAATACAGGCTGGCCTTAAAGAAAAATAATACCAGATCAACAAACTAATATGAAAAACGGCTCCTACATAGGCATCTCTTTTATTATCCTGATTTTTGGAATCATTTTTATTCCGAAGATAATCGACAGGGTTAGTGATAAGGAAGTAGTAAAGTCTGACAGACTAAGTGTTCAAAAAAAGACAAAAGAACCCGGTAAGATGGCTTATATTGAACAGTACGGAAAAAAGAAAAAGGTTCCCGCTTTTTCATTTGTAAATCAGGACGGCGATACTATCACAAATGAAGATTACCTGGGTAAAGTTTATGTAATTGAATTTTTCTTTACAACCTGCCCTTCTATTTGTCCTATTATGAATAAAAATCTTGTAGAAGTGCAGGACGAGTTTAAAGGTGAAGGAGATTTTGGGATAGCATCCTTTACAATAGATCCCGTCCACGATACGCCACAAGTGCTGAAGGAATATGCTAAAAATTATGGAATAAATAATCCAAACTGGAACTTTTTAACCTAGGTGATAGAAATGAAATATATGAGGTAGCGAACACAGGTTTTGGGATTTATGCCAATGAAGATGAAACCGTTCCGGGAGGTTTCGCCCATTCAGGATTGTTTGCACTGGTTGATAAAGAAGGGTACGTACGTTCCCGAACCGATGAATTTGGAAACCCCATTATCTATTACCGTGGATATATTGAACGGGCTCAGTCAATCGTAGAGGAAGGTGAGGAACCACAAATTGATATTTTAATTGAAGATATAAATAATCTGTTGTAGAAATGGCCATAGCTGTAAAAGATAGAGTTGTAGTACCAACAATTATAGCATTGTCGGTAATTGTGCCCGTAGTTGTGTTAATCCTTATGTACCTGCCGGAGAGGTATAATTTATTTGGTGCCAGTTCGGGATCATTTCCATTGTTTCACGCGGTTCTTAACGGCTGTACGGCGTTATTTCTCTTGACGGGTTACTTCTTCATGTCGGTTAAAGAATATAAATGGCACCGCAATTTTATGATTGCTGCCTTTGCGCTTTCCTGTGTTTTTTTGGTGAGTTATGTAATATCAAAAATAAGTAATGATCCTGTTCCTTATGGAGGTGAAGGAACTTTGAGGTACATCTATTTCTTTGTTCTTATTACGCATATTGTTTTATCTGCGATTATTATTCCGTTGGTATTATTCACCATGTATCGGGGCTTAACAGGAGAATATAGCCGTCATGCAAAAGTTGCACGGTGGACATTTCCAATATGGTTCTATGTTGCAATAACAGGAGTATTAGTGTATATTTTTATGGCTCCGTACTATTAGGCTAGGTGCAAATTATCCTTTTAAAATGATACGAATGACTGGAAGAGGAATTTTAATGAAGAATAAATTTTGGATTGTTTTAATGGTATTGATGCTCATTCCTTCTTTCTCTGAAGCCCAATGTGCTATGTGCCGGGCAGTTCTTGAAAGCGAGGATTCACAGGCTGCGGCTAAAGGGATCAATAATGGGATACTATATCTAATGATCTTTCCCTATATCTTAATAGGAGGAATTGCTTATTTTATCTATCGCAGCCTTAGAGGTAAAAAACAGGCTACTTCTTAACTTTCCGTTAAATTTAACATTTTTCTAACATTTTAGGTTGTAACATATTTTTCCATTAGTGGTCTTATGTGTAGCTTCTGTGTCAACACATGGGATGCACATTTATTTATGTTATGATTGAGATCAAGAATTTACACAAGTCTTATGTGATGGGGAAAAATTCCCTTCACGTATTAAAGGGGATCGATTTTAATGTAGCTGAAGGCGAATTGGTCTCGATCATGGGATCATCGGGATCAGGAAAATCTACCTTGTTAAATATTCTTGGAATGCTGGATGAAGCTGATGAAGGGAGTTATACTTTGGATGGAGTCCCTATTAAAAACCTTAATGAAAAAATTGCAGCGAGGTACAGAAATAAATTCCTCGGATTCATTTTTCAGTCCTTTAATCTTATAAATTATAAAAGTGCATTAGATAATGTTGCACTTCCTTTATACTACCAGGGAATCAGCCGAAAAGAAAGAATTGACACGGCTATGAGTTACCTGGAAAAGGTGGGTCTTGCTAATTGGGCGTCTCATTTACCTAATGAACTTTCCGGAGGACAAAAACAAAGAGTGGCTATTGCCCGTGCTCTTGCGTCCAATCCAAAAGTCTTACTTGCCGATGAACCTACGGGTGCACTGGACTCACAAACTTCCTACGAAGTAATGGACCTGATACAGGGAATAAATGATGAAGGTCGTACTATTCTCATTGTTACTCATGAACCTGACATTGCTCAAATGACTAAACGGATAGTGAATTTGAAGGACGGGCTTATAATAGATGATACCAAAGTCAACCAGGTAAGGGCCCTAAGTCATGTTTGATATAGAGAGATGGCAGGAGATCTTTGAGACCATCAGCAAAAACAAATTGCGTACTTTTTTAACGGGGCTTTCTGTGGCCTCGGGAATTTTTATTTTGGTGATCCTTCTGGGGATTGGACAGGGTATGCGAAATGGGATCTCTAAGGAATTTCAACAGGATGCTGCCAATATTCTCTACGTTTGGACCGGGATTACTTCTAAAGAATACAAAGGCATGAACCCGGGCCGCATGATCACCCTTAAGAATGACGATTATAATTATGCGACTTCAAAATTTGAAGATGAGCTCGAGTATCGTTCTTCTATTTACAGGATTTGGAATGGCATAGTGAACTTCGGAAATGAATCTGGTTCTTATAGGGTAGAAGGTGTTTGGCCGGACTATCAATTTCTTGAGAATGCCTCTATGACCGAAGGCAGGTATATCAACTACAAAGACAATGACAATTTTGAAAAGGTAGTGGTCATAGGTAATAAAGTTAAGAACGATCTTTTTAAAGATGCTGAAAATGCGGTGGGGGAGTATGTTCAGATCTCTGATATAAATTTCAAGGTAATCGGAGTTTTTACAGATCCGGGAGGAGAAAGGGAAGAGTCAAGGGTCTTTTTGCCTATTTCAACTTCTCAAAGAGTATTTAATGGAGCTAATACCATTCGGAATATGGCATTTACCCTTCAGCCGGAGGAAAGTTTTGAAGAGGCACTCGCAGCTTCTGAAAAGTTTTCCGCAGATCTCGAAAGCACCATAAAAGAGCGGCATAGTATCGCGCCAGATGATACCAGTGCCATGACAATAAATAACTCCCTTGAGAACGCCAAAAGATTCTACGATCTTATGGATATGATAAAGTACTTCTTTTGGGGAGTGGGAATATGTACAATTATTGCCGGAGTTGTAGGTGTAAGCAATATAATGCTGATAATCGTTAAAGAAAGAACGCGGGAAATAGGGGTGAGAAAAGCATTGGGCGCGCAACCCCTTTCTATTATTGTAATGGTGCTACAGGAATCAATCTTTGTGACTACCATTGCAGGTTTTATAGGTTTAATTACCAGTCTCGCATTGCTGGAATTTGCCGGACCCTTTATAGAAACACAATATATTTCTAATCCTTCAATAGATTTTGGAATTGCCATTTCTACAGTTTTTATCCTGATTATAGCGGGTGCAATAGCTGGTTTTTTCCCTGCCTACAGAGCCGCCAGTATTAAACCGATAATTGCTTTAAGAGACGAATAATATGTTTAGCAGAGACAATTGGAGCGAAATTATCGAAGCTTTGACTTCAAATTGGTTTAGGACCTTACTTACTGCCTTTGGGGTATTATGGGGGATATTTATTCTGGTAATTCTTCTTGCAGCAGGAAAGGGATTGGAAAATGGGGTAATGCAGGGTTTTGGGGGTACCGCCACAAATACTATGTTTATGTGGACGCAAACTCCGTCTAAACCTTATAAAGGTTTACCTAAAGGGAGAAGATATAATTTCAAAACCGGAGACGTGCTGGCAATTAAACAAAATGTGCCAGATCTAAGATTTGTTTCTCCCAGAAATCAACTGGGTGGATTTGGAGGAGCCAACAATGTGGTGAGGGGTTTAAAAACTAGTGCTTTTAATGTTTATGGTGATTATCCCGAGGTCATCCTGCAAATGCCAATGGACATCACCTCAGGGCGGTTCATTAATTATTCTGATATTAATGATAATCGCAAGGTGGCAATCATTGGGGAAGGAGTTAGAAAAGAAATGTATGAACCCGGCGAGGAAGTAGTGGGAAGTTACATAAAGATAAACGGCGTTAACTTCATGGTTATAGGTACATATAAGAAAAAAGGAGGTAACGGTGGAAATTCTGAAGAAGATCAAAAGGAGATTTATGTTCCCTTTACAGCATTCTCCCAGGCCTTTAATATGGGAGAAACAGTAGGATGGATGGCTATTACCGCTGTAGATGATGCGTCTATAACCAATCTTAAATCCCAGGTTTTTGATATAATAAAATCAAGACACTCTATTCATCCAGAAGATGACCGGGCTATAGGGAATTTTGACCTTTATGAGGAATTTAGTAAGGTTAATGGATTATTTGTGGCTCTTAAAGCAGTTGCTTATTTCGTGGGCACCTTAGTATTGCTGTCGGGTATTATTGGGATAAGTAATATTATGCTTATTGTAGTTAAGGAACGTACAAATGAGATAGGAATTCGACGGGCCCTTGGTGCCACTCCCTGGTCTATAAGAGGTCAAATACTTCTGGAATCAATTTTTTTAACTATAATTTCAGGTATGGCAGGTATAGTATTGGCAATAGGTGTGATTGCGCTGGTGAACCTTCAGCTAAAAGGGGTGGACACTACAGATATGATGTTCCTCAATCCCAGTGTGGACCTTGGGGTAGTCTTTATAGCTCTGTCTATTTTAATTATTTCAGGTTTGCTTGCAGGATTGATCCCGGCACAAAATGCCATTAGGATCAAACCGGTAGATGCCCTAAGAACAGAATAAAAAAATCAATTTATCAATAATCAAAAATGAAAAGAATATTCACCATCATCATCCTCGTACTTATAGCTGTGACTTTTGTTGGCGCGTTATATTACCTGTACCAAAAGAATCAGGAAGATCCTGTAGTTTATGAAACCGAAAGTCCTTCAAAACAAACTATTATTAAGAGAACAGTAGCTACGGGAAGTATTGTGCCCCGGGAAGAAGTTCTTATTAAACCAAATATTTCAGGGATTATTGATGAAATCTATATAGAGGCAGGCGAACGAGTAAAGGCCGGAGATCTTATAGCAAGAATACGGGTAATCCCGAATGTCTCTTCTTTACAAAGTGCTAAAGACGCAGTCACAACTGCGAAAATTAATCTGGATACAGAGCAAAAATTATATGACAGGCAAAAGTCCTTATTTGATAAGGGAGTAATTTCTGCAAATGATTTTGATAATGCCGAAGTATCATTTAAGCGCGCTCAACAAACTTATCGATCGGCTCAGCAAAACTTCGAAATTGTAAGAACAGGAACAACCAGTGGAATAGGAAGTGCCGCTAATACTTTAATTAGATCTACAATTGACGGTATGGTCCTGGACGTTCCTGTTAAAGCAGGAAACCAGGTGATTGAAAGTAACAACTTTAACGACGGGACCACAATTGCTACTCTTGCCGATGTAAATAAGATGATCTTTGAAGGAAAAGTAGACGAGAGTGAAGTTGGTAAAATAAAAGAAAATCTTCCACTTGAAATTACCGTAGGTGCCATTGAGAACAAAACATTTGATGCAGTACTGGATTATATAGCCCCAAAAGGTGTGAGTGAAAATGGAGCAATACAATTTGACATCAAAGGAACCCTGAATAAAGCAGACACAACTTTTATTAGGGCCGGATTAAGTGCAAATGCCTCTATTATCCTTGCCAGGGTAGACAGTACTCTTGCAGTAAAAGAGGCGCTGGTGCAATTTGATCCAAAAACTCAACAACCTTATGTGGAGGTGGAAACAGGAGATCAGCAATTTAAAAGGAAGGATATTCAGCTTGGGGTGAGTGACGGGATCTATGTTCAGGTGGTAAGCGGGCTTGAGAATAATGATAAAATAAAGATCTGGAACCAGGTTAAACCCGCACAGGCACTGTCTAATTAACTAGTTTTAAAATTATTTGTAACATCTCAAAGTTTTGGTAGACTTATCTTTTACAACCTCATCTATGAAAAAATCAATCTTAGTTGTTTTTGCACTTTTTGCAATCACTAATATTTATTCTCAGGAAAAAGAATGGACCCTTCAGGAGTGTATTGCTTATGCCCTGGAAAACAATATTTCTATTAAGCAGTCACAGCTGGATTTAGAATCTTCAGATATAGACAGGCTTGACGCTATTGGAAATTTTATACCCAGCATTAATTTAAATGCGACGAATGCCTGGAATACCAGGTCTTACTCAAAATGTAACAACAGGAATTCTCCAAACCCAAACTACCAGGAACTTTTCTGCGGGTGCTTCGGCCAGTTTATTATTGTTTGATGGCCTGCGCAACTTCCGCCAGTTACAAAGAGCAAAATTGTCTCAACTGGCAAGCCAGTATTCCCTGGATCTTATGCGGGACGATATAGCTCTCTTTGTAGCAAACTCCTATTTACAGGTGCTTTTTAACAAGCAAAGCCTGGAGATCCTGGAATCACAACTGGAAGTCACAAAAGCTCAACTGGAGAGGACAGAGGATCTGGTTGAAGCAGGAGTTCTTCCCGAAGGAGATCTTCTGGAGATACAGGCAACCTATGCTGATGAGATGCAGCGAATAATTGTTGCTCAAAATAATATTCGAATTTCCCTTATTAGCCTTGCACAAACATTGCTGATAAAAGATTATGAGAATTTTGATATAGCCGATAGAGAATACGACGTATTAGGAAGTGAGATCCTCGCCCGCACGCCGGAAGAATTAGTGGCAAACGCCAAGGAGGAAAGAAATGAAATTAAAGTTGCCGAAGCGAACCTCGAATTGGCAGAAGCTGATGTTGAATTAGCTAAAGGTGCTTACTATCCATCCCTTGGGGCATTTTTTAACTACAATACCAGGGAATCCGGAGCGGGAAGAATAGTTGGTGCTATCCAGGATCCTGATCAGCCAAACAGGCCCATAGGATTTGTTGAATCTTCAGGAGATGTGGTTGTTGCTCCCAATACTATTGCACAACTTGGAAACCCCCTCCCGTTCTTCAGGCAATTATATTTAAATGACGGTATAACTTATGGAGTGCAGTTAAGCATTCCAGTATTGAATGGATTTTCTACCAGGAATCAGGTTAAACGAAATAAAATAAACGTTGAAAGAGCGACCTTTCAATTGGAGCAGGCCGAATTAGACCTGGAAGCAGATGTGTACCAGGCTTATGTTGATGCACAGGGGGCTTATGAAGCTTATGAAGCAGCCCTGGTTGCGCTAAATGCACAGGAACGTGCAAATACGTATGCAACTGAAAGATTTGATGTGGGATTAACCAATGCATTTGATTTCAGCCAGTCTAAATTAAGGCTTGAAAATGCTCAAACCGAAGTGATCCGGGCAAAATATGATTATATATTCAAATTAAAAGTGATCGAGTTATATTTTGGTATTCCAGTAACCGATCTTAAATTCTAGAAAATGAAGAAAAAAACGCTCATCATAATTAGTGTTGTTGTAGTACTGCTTATAGTGGTTCTGGTTGTCGGGAAAAAAGCGGGATGGTTCGGTAATTCCGGAAACCTGAAAGAAGTAGAAATTACCCAGATCCAGCCAATGGAAATAGTAGAAACCGTAGCTGCCACAGGTAAGATACAACCTACCATTGAGGTTAAGTTGTCTTCGGAAGTTTCCGGGGAAATAATTGAACTTCCTATTGTAGAAGGTCAACTGGTGGAAAAAGGAGATTTACTCGTGCGTATTAATCCTGATTTATATCAATCCAGTTTACAAAGGTCGCAGGCGGGATTACAAAATGTGCGCGCAAACTTTGCACAATCTGAAGCCAGCTTAAAAGAGGCTAAAGCAAATTATGACAGGAATAAGATCCTTTTTGAAAGAGGAGTGATTTCTAAAGCAGAATGGGATAAGATCGTTGCCTCTTATGAAATGGCTGAAGCTTCCAAGAATGCTGCATACTATAGCATGCAAAGCGCCGCAGCTACAGTGACTGAAGCTACAGATAACCTTTCCAGAACCAGCATTTTTGCTCCTATGCGGGGTACTATCTCACGGCTTGATGTAGAACTTGGAGAAAGAGTAGTGGGAACACAACAAATGGCAGGTACCGAGATCGTGCGAGTAGCAGACTTGTCAAATATGGAAGTGGTGGTAGATGTAAATGAAAATGATATTGTAAAAGTAAGTGTTGGAGATTCCACGATTGTTGAGGTAGATGCCTATCTTAAGAGAGAGTTTAAAGGTGTGGTTACTGAAATTTCCAATTCTGCCATAGAAGGATTAACAGCCGATCAGGTTACTAACTTTAAGGTTAAGGTCCAGATCCTGGAAAGTTCCTATAAAGATCTTCTGGAAGGCAAACCAGAGAATTATTCTCCTTTCAGGCCGGGAATGACTGCTACAGTAGATATCATTACCAGAAGAAAAGTAGATGTGTTGGGAGTGCCAATTAGCGCCATTGTTATTAAAAACGATACTACATCAAAAGGTGGAGCGGCAGCAGCTACCCCGGGATCTCAAAAATTTGAAACTGTTTTTGTGAAAGATGGAAATCATGCTAAATTGCGGGTTGTAAAAACAGGGATCCAGGACGATAGAAATATTGAAATTGTTTCAGGACTGGAAGAAGGTGAAACTGTGATCATTGGTCCTTATAATTTAGTTACCCGAACTTTAAAGGACGGCGATGAAGTAACAGTTCCAAATCAACCTATCGCTTCGGAATAAAAAATACTTACGTGCAAAAAATTTTGTGTATTGAAACGGCTTCTACTAATTGCTCTGTAGCATTAAGCAATGGGGAAGGGGTTGTTGCAGTCAAAGAAGACTACAGCCTGAATTTTTCGCATGCCGAGCGATTACACATTTTTATTCAGGAGATCCTCAGGGAAAATAATCTCGCTCTTTCAAATTTGGATGCTATTGCAATAAGTGAAGGCCCCGGTTCTTATACAGGACTCAGGATTGGAGTTTCTGCAGCAAAAGGTCTTTGTTTCTCTTTAGATATTCCACTTATTGCAGTTCCTACCCTGGCTTCTTTATCCCACCAGGTGAAAGAAAAGGTAGTCGTTGTACCTATGATGGATGCCCGTAGAATGGAAGTCTATACTGCTGTTTTTAATGAACAGCAGGAACAGGTAGAGAAAACTTCAGCAAAAATTCTTGAAGCCGATTCTTATAGTCATCTTCTTGAAAAAGGGAAAGTGTATTTTATTGGTAGTGGAGTTGAAAAATTCAGAAACATTTGCTTAGCACGAAAATGCTGTTTATATAGAAGGTAAACTCCCTTCAGCACGAGAAATGGTAAAGGTTGCCATTAGTAAGTACAAAAAAAGCGACTTTGAAGATGTCGCTTATTTTGAACCTTTTTACCTTAAAGATTTTATTGCAGGTTAATTCCTTTGGTCCTGTATCTCATTTTTAGATTTCTTCCCATTTTTTGATCCTTCGGAATGGTCGAAGAAATGAACATCTCTTTGTGGGAAGGGAATACTTATCCCGGCCGCTTCAAGTCTCATTTTTGCTTCTTCTATAGTATACCAGTGGCAATTCCAGAAATTATCATTTAAAGCAAAAAACCTCAGGGATAGGTTTACTGAGCTATCTGCAAGATCGGTTACCATTACAACAGGTTCGGGATCTTTAAGTATTCCCTCCTGTTCCATCATAAGGTTAAGCAATATCTCTTTGGCAAGTTTGATATTGCTTTCATACGAGATTCCTATAGTAATGGCATCTCTTCTTTTTCCTTCAACAGTATAATTTATAATATTGTCATTCGTTAACTGCCCGTTGGGAATGATGGCCAACTGGTTTCCAAAAGTTACAAGCTTAGTATAAAAAAGGGAAGTTTCTTTCACACTTCCCGAAACACCTTTGGCCTCGATCCAGTCACCCACTCTAAAGGGTTTAAGAATAAGAATAAGAACCCCACCTGCAAAGTTTGATAAAGATCCCTGTAGTGCTAAACCAATTGCCAAACTGGCAGCACCAATAACAGCTACAAGTGAGGTCGTTTCAAACCCCAGCTGGGTGATTACAAGAATAACAAGAAGGATCTTCAGGCCTACACCTACAAGGCTAATAACAAAATTCTCTATAGTTTTATCATAGCCTTTCTTATGTATAAGTTTACGAATATATCCGGTGAGGATCTTAATAAACCAGATTCCAAATACAAGTAGAAAAATTGCAGCCAGGAAATTTGGCAGGTAATCAATTAGTTGTGATGTAAATTCTTTGACATAGTACTCTATGTCCTGAAAATATTCCATTCTAATAATTTTTGCAAAGGGAAGGAATTTTGCCAAGAATTATTGATTCTCAATTGTTTAAATTTTGTTAAAACCTTGGTTTTATTACAGAAGATCAGGGGCTATTCATGCCGTGAAGATTTATCATTTTTAAGGTGCTGAAGAAAAATTCTTCATATAGGAAAGAAACTTGAAGCTTAAAGTTTTAGTAACCTTGGAATAGTTTTTTTTAATTAAAAATACCGGAATTTTGTAGGTCAAGAAATTGTCCTGTATGGAAGATGTTTATCTTGTGATGCTGGTGGCTCTCTTTGCACTGGCCATTACAGACCTGGTGGTGGGAGTAAGTAACGATGCCGTTAATTTTTTAAATTCGGCCATTGGTTCAAAAGCAGTTCCTTTACGTACAATTTTAATCGTTGCAAGTATTGGGGTGGCAGTGGGAGCAGTATTTTCCAGTGGCCTAATGGAAGTTGCAAGGGAAGGAATTTTTGTTCCTGGTAAATTTTATTTTGAAGAGATCATGGTCATATTTATGGCTGTTATGATAGCAGATATTCTTCTGCTGGATTTCTTTAATTCTTTGGGCCTTCCAACTTCTACAACTGTTTCCATTGTTTTTGAATTACTGGGAGCAGCAGTATGTGTATCTCTTTTAAAGATCTATCATTCTTCAGGTGATTACTCCAGCCTGTACACTTATATAAATACTACCAAAGCGACTGAAATTGTTATAGGAATTCTGCTTTCTGTGGTTATTGCTTTTACTGTTGGTGCCATTATCCAATATTTATCCCGGCTCGTCTTTTCCTTTCAGTATGAGAGAAAATTAAAATACGTGGGAGCAGTTTTTGGTGGATTGTCCTTTACTGCCATTCTCTATTTTATCCTGATGAAAGGTTTAAAGAGTATAGCAATTGTTCCTGAGGAAATGCTGAATTATGTGAACGAGCATTCTTTACTTATTGTGGTAATTAGTTTTATCGTTTTTTCTGCGATTTCACAGGCAATAATTACCTTTTTTAAGATCAATATTCTAAAAATTATTATCCTCGTTGGCACCTTTGCGCTGGCGTTGGCCTTTGCAGGAAATGACCTGGTGAACTTTATAGGGGTGCCTATAGCAGCCTGGCAATCTTTTGTAATCTGGCAAACTGCTCACGAAGCCACTATGTTTTGCCTAATGAACTTCTTATGGATGGTTTATCCCAGGAAGTGCCAACCCCTGTTTTTTTACTTCTCCTGGCAGGTCTTGTAATGGTGGTAACTCTTTGGTTCTCTAAAAAAGCAATGAAGGTTACTGATACCGAAATAAACCTGAGCAGGCAAACAGACGGTGCTGAAAGATTTTCACCTAATTTCATTTCCAGGGCTCTTGTAAGATATTTTATACTTGTTGGAAATACAATTGAGAGAATTATTCCCGGAAGGATTTCTGAAAAACTCAGCTCAAAATTTGAAACAAAAGAAACTCCCGATAAAGGCAAAAATTTAGATGCACCTTCTTTTGATCTTGTGAGGGCATCAGTAAATCTTGTAGTAGCGAGTATTCTTATTTCTATAGCCACTAATCTTAAATTGCCGCTTTCTACTACTTATGTAACCTTTATGGTAGCGATGGGAACTTCCTTAGCCGACAGGGCGTGGGACCGCGATAGTGCTGTATATAGAGTAGCAGGAGTAATAAATGTTATAGGAGGCTGGTTTGTAACTGCATTGGTAGCATTTTTAGGTGCAGCCCTCTTTGCAGCCATTATTTATTTTGGAGGTATAATAGCCATAGCAATATTAGTGTTGATGGCAGTTGTTCTTATAGTGAAAAGTGCCGTCCTCCACTCCAGGCAGGTTAAAGAAGAGAAAAAGCTTAAGCGCTATAATCGTAGTGATATTGTTACGATCAATGAAATTACCGTTGAAACTTCAGAAAATATTTCCAGTGTTATTAAAGGAATTAATAAGATGTTCTCTAAAACGGTAGAGAACCTTGGATACCATGACCTAGCAAAGCTGAAGAAGAATTCCAAAGCAATAGATAAACTGGAGGAAGAAATTGATGAACTTAAAGGAAACATTTTTTATTTTATAAAATCCCTTGATGACGATTCTGTAGAGGCCAGTAAGTTTTATATTCTTATCCTGGATTACCTGCAGGATATGGTCCAGTCAATTGGCTATATTACCCGTAACAGCTATAACCACGTCCACAATAATCATAAGAATCTAAAGTTTAATCAAATAAGGGATCTAAAAGGTATAGACGATAAGATGCAGAAACTGTTTGACGATATTCAGCTCATTTTTGACACGCACAGCTTCAGCAACATTGATGAGGTAATTTCTGAAAAACAGCAATTGCTGGATCACGTGTCCGATTTAATTCAGAAACAGATAAACCGCATCAGAACTTCAGAAACAAGTCCTAAAAATACAAAGCTTTACTTTGGATTACTTCTGGAAACAAAAGATCTTATAACTTCTACAATGGCTCTCCTGCAGTTGTTTCAGGAATTTAATCAGGAAGCCCGGCAAACAATTACCTACAGGTAAGAAGACTGCGCGTTCAATTTTGAGGTTATTGATCTACTGTTAACCTTGATAACTATAAGTAAGTAATTACTGACTATTTCTCATCTTTTTAATACGCTCTACTTCATTTAAAAGTAAAGGATAAGCTGGTTCGGCCATATTGTGACCATAACCATCAAGTTCCAGGAGCTGGGTATCTTTGTGTCCTGCAACTCTCATCATTCGCATCATGTAAGCATTTTCCTCATAGCGCCCCAGCATCTCCAGTTCGCGGTCACCTGTAATAAGGAGTAGGGGTGGAGCATCTGCTCTTACGTGATATAAAGGTGCAAGTTCGTCAACAACAGGTATTTTTCCATCTATTCCCCTTTCCTCTCTAATTGTAAAATGGGTAATTGTGTGGCCACTAAAAGGAATTAATCCTGCAATTTTATTTGCATCAATACCAAAAGCTTTAAGATATTGTTTATCCAAACCTACCATACTGGCCAGATATCCACTAAGCCGAGTGTCCGGAAACAAATATTAAATCAGGATTTCCACCAAAACTTTTTATGTTTTTAAAAACCCAGGCCACTGCGGCTGCCGCGTCTTCTATGTATGAGGGAGATTTTGCCCTGGGGCTTAACCTGTAATTAACGCTTACAACAGCAATACCTTTTTCCTTAAGCTCCTGTGGTACAAATTTGCTTCCAGATGTCAATCCCCCTCCATGAAACCAAACCACGGTTGGAAAACCTTTTTCTTCTTTTGGATAATAAATATCAAGTAAAGCTCGCTCGTTAATGTATTCATTGGCTCTGTTAACGGAGTCGTGGTAATATTTGATATTTTCCTTTAGAACATAATCTGTTTTTTGTGCAGTTACATTCAGACTTAACAGAAACAGGATGAGGGCAACGGTGGTTTTATTCATTCTTATTTGGTTTTTAAGCCTGCTACCTTTAACTGGCTGTGGGCTTTTTTCTATTTGTAAGTATAGACTGCAAATAAAATGCAGGGCTCTAATTTAGTTTTTAAAGATAAAAAAGATCGCACAATGGCGATCTTTTCTCTTTTATTAGAATTTATTTTTTTCTACACCAGTAAACTATCCATTTACGGCCTCTACATAATTTACGTGTCCTTGCAGCATATCGCGTAACATGGTTTCAATACCATTCTTAAGAGTGGCGGTTGAGGAAGGACAGCCGCTACAGGCACCCTGTAAAATCACTTTCACTGTTTTAGTATCAGCATTATAGGAGTCAAAAACAATGTTTCCGCCGTCACTTGCCACTGCAGGTTTAATGTATTCATCAAGAATACTTACTACCTCCCGGGATACATCATCCAGTTCCCTTGGCTGTTGTTCTTCAGCCGGAACAGATTCCTCTTTTTGTTGTGTGTGCTCCTTTAATAATACTTCGTTACCTTCCTGAAGGTAGTTTCTTATGAACTCTCTTAGCTCAAGAGTAATGTCATCCCACTCTGCTATGTCATATTTATGTACCGAAATATAATTTTCATCTATATAAACTTCCTTCACAAAAGGGAAATGGAACAGCTGTCTTGCTAATGGGGCATCTTTTGTAGCATCGATATTTTTAAATTCCGCTCCTGAAAGTACAAGCTTTTTATTGGCAACGAATTTCATTACTCCGGGGTTGGGTGTACTTTCAGCATATACTGTTACAGGAACTTTTTTAGCTGAATTATCTTCAATTTCAACAATAGTTGCACCGCTGTTAAGATAATCCCGAAGCTGTACTGCAACTTCTTCCTGTACATCTGCCCATTCCACAATATTGTATTTTTCAATAGCTATAAAATTTTGTGCTATAAAAACCGTTTTAACAAAGGGCAGGTAAAACAATTGTTTGGCCAAAGGAGATTTAGAGGCTTCCTCAATATTTCCAAATTCAAAACTTTCATGCCTGGTGAGGAATTGATTAGTTTCAAATTTTACTATTGAAGAATTAGTAGTGGGTTGTATATTAATTGTGTAAGAATTCATTTTTTGAATATTTTAAGCAAATTTACTAAAACAAACACGGTAATCTATATATTTACAATTGATATTGGGGCAGTTTCTATAAGCATTCCTTATTTCTGCAGAAGTTTCTTTTGCAGGCCATCTGCCTTTAACCTTTTCACAAGTTAAATGAAACCTGGATTTTTTCTTACAATTTTTTTATACCTATTCCTGAATATTTCCAAAATCAGCGCGCAGGAAGTAATCCCGGTTTACTCCGATTACCTTACAGATAATCTTTATCTCCTGCATCCGTCTATGGCTGGAGCTTCAAATCTTAATAAGATAAGGCTTACGGCGAGACAGCAATGGTTTGACGTCAAAGATGCACCTGCCTTACAAACCTTAAGTGCTCACGCCAAGGTGTGGGAGAAGGTGGGATTAGGTGCTATTGCTTTTAATGATCAAAACGGGAATTATTCCAGAAGAGGCCTTTATGGTTCCTTTGCTTATCATTTATTATTTTCCAGAAGTGAACTCGATCTTAATCAACTCTCCTTTGGAATAAGCGGCGGAATAATACAGCACAGTCTTGACCAGAGTAGTTTCACCCAGCCCGATCCTTTATTAGGAGATGGAAACCCTTCAGAATTCTACGCAAATATGGATGTAGGGATGTCTTATTATCTCTTCAATTTCTTTGCGCACGTTACGGCTAAAAATTTACTATCGGTTAAAAGGGATTTATTTTTTTCTGATGCTGTTCCAAGTAACCAGCGTAAATATCTTTTTTCAACAGGATATGTGATAAATCCGGGGAATAGTGACTGGAGCTACGAACCTTCCATACTATTCCAGTGGAGGGAACAAACTGCAGAACGTACAATAGATGCCAATTTTAAAGTCTACCATAATCTGGAATCGGGATTATTGTTTGGAGGACTCTCTTTCCGAAGAAGTTTTGAGGGAGCAGAATATACAACCGATGGCGAAGAAATAAAAAGTCAAAATTTACAATACCTCACTCCATTCCTGGGGATGGAATATAAACGCTTTCTCTTTGCATATACTCACACTCATCAAATGAACTCTGTAGTTTTAAGTAATCAGGGATTTCATCAAATCACCCTGGGTTACAATTTTGGAGAGAACCGGGGCAGGTATAGTTGTAAATGTCCTGCAGTGAATCAAAATTCCAGGTAGGAGACCTGGTATTTATTCTTACTGCTTCAACTAAAGAGCCCAGAACTGCAGGATTAATATTGCTGAATAATTTATGGCTTCCTTTTGCTTCTGAAATATTTAGAAGCTCTCTTTCTTCCAGGATCTTTTTTGTTTGCCGGGCAACAGCTTCTCCGGAATCTATAATTTGTACATTTTTAGGGAAAATCTTTCTAAGGGCGGGCATAAGGTAAGGGTAATGGCTACATCCCAGCACAAGATAATCTATTTGTGCTACCAGCATTGGTTTTAAAAGGTTCCTAAGCAGCATTTCCATTTCGGGAGTATTGTGCTGTCCCTGTTCAATAAGATCTACCAGGCCCTGTCCTACGACTTCTATAACTGTAATGTTCTTGGAATATAATTCTGAAGTTCTGGAAAAAAGCTCGCTGGATAGAGTACCTTTTGTAGCCAGGATGCCTATAAATTTTGTTTTAGATTTTAAAGCGGCAGGTTTAATTGCGGGTTCAATACCTATAAATGGAACCGGATAATTTTCTCTAAGGATTTTTATAGCATTGGTGGTCGCAGTGTTACATGCTACTACTATGAGTTTACAGCCCATTTCAAGAAGGGCTTCGGTGTTTTTTTTGCTTAGAGCTACTATTTGTTCTACAGGTTTTTCACCATAGGGAGCATTTATACTGTCTGCCAGATAAATACTGCTCTCAGCTAAGCAGAAGTTGGATCACTTCCTTCCAGATAGATGTTCCCCCCACACCCGAATCAAAAAAACCAATAGGATTTGAATTACTCATAGGTACAAAAGTAAAAACTGCGCCCTAAGTAGAGCGCAGTTTGCTATTTATTCTTCAGGGAAATATTAGATTCCCAATTCTTTTTTAACTGCAGGCATAAGATCTGTCCCGTCTGCCATAATTACTCCCGATCCATTGGTAGAATCAAGAACATAATCAAAACCTTGAGCTCTTGCAACTTTTTGGATAGCAACACGTGCTTTCTCGTATACAGGCTTTAAAAGATCAAGTTCTTTCTTTTGAAGGTCCTGTTGAGCATTTTGACCGTGTTCACGAATTCTTTGCTGAGTGCTTTGTAACTCTGCAGCTCTTTTTTGGTTTTCCTCTTCAGTCTTTGTAGGAGCTTCAGATTCGTAACGCTGCATAGTTTTTTGAGCTTCAGTCATCATATCTCTGATCTCAGTATCATAAGTCTTCTGTAATTTTTCTAACTGGGCCATCGCATCTTTAAAAGCAGGCATAGTTTCTACCAGTTCCTGAGAGGCGATATGTGCAACTTTAGACTGTGCATTCGTAAAAGCTGTTGCTCCAACTGTTAAAGCTACTGCTATAAGAAATGTTCTGAATTGTTTCATTGTAAAATTAAATTTAGTGTTTAGTGTTAATAGTTATTAATCTTCGTTATTTTCTTTCTTCTGTTTTCTTGCAGCTTCTATTGAATCTCTTTTTCGCTTGCGTTCTTCCAAAATTTTCGCCCTTCTCTCTTCAAATTCCTGTTGCTTCACAGCTCTTATCGAATCTCTTTCCTTCTTTCGTTGCTCCAGTAATACTTCCCGTTCGTTCTTGGCACTTTCCGCTGCCTCCTGCTTTTCTGCTATAACGGCATCTTCTTCAACACTGCGGTTTTCTTCTTTCTCCATCTGGGCTATCTCTTCTTTAGAGCTTAGTTGCTCCCTTCCGGCTGCCCTGGTGATCGTTCTAAGAACCTGATCACTTATATTATGTTTTTCTGCTATAAAAACTATACCAACATTAGAAGTCCTGTCAAAAATAATATCGTAATTCCTTTGTTCCCCTATTTCCTGGATCGCATTAAAGACCTGATCCTGTATAGGCTGTATTAACCTTTTCTTCTGAAGGATAAAGTCTCCGTTTGAGCCGAATCTCTTTTGCTGATATTCTGCAATCTTTGATTCTTCAAAACCTATAGTAGCTTCTCTTTCCTCTATTAATTCTTTTGTAAGTAAAGGTCTTTCCTGTTCCAGGGCAATCTTCATTTGATCTACTTTACGCTGATCTTTTTCCAACTCTGCTTTCCATTGCTGAACCCTTTCCTCCAGCTGTGCCGAAGCCTGCTGATATTCGGGTACATTTGCCAGGATATATTCCATATCAATATATGCCAGGCGGTTTGGTTTTTGAGCCATCAACTGAGGCCCAATGCCCGCCATAATCAATATTAAAAACAGAAGTTGGCGTTTCATATATATGGTGTTAGAAATAATCGTGCCAAATTAAAATTGTTGCCCTATGATGAAATGGGTTTCCCATCCATTAGGTCCAACGCTTCCGGGAACCGGATCAAATCCGTACCCAAAATCTATCCCCAGTAATCCAAATTGTGGCATAAATATCCTCAATCCCGCACCTGCAGATCTATTCAACAGGAAGGGGTTATAATCTCTGAAGTTGTCAAAAGTTGCACCACCTTCAACAAATGCCAGTGCATAAATAGAGGCCATAGGTTTTAGAGTAATCGGGAACCTCAATTCCAGGGAGTACTTATTGTAAATAGTTGCCCCGTCATCTCTGGTTGCCTGGCTCAAATCAGGTCTGTCCAATGGTTTAACTGACTGGTTTGGATAACCTCTTAATGCAATTACTTCCCGGCCGTCAAGGCTAAAAGCACCTAAGCCATCTCCTCCAAGGAAGAACCTTTCAAAAGGTGGAATTCCCCTGTCATTGTTATATGCTCCCAAAAAGCCATATTCCGCATGGGTTCTTAGAACAAGATTACTATTTCCTCCAAAGTTGTAAAGTGTATTAAACCAGGAACCTTTAAATTTTACTTTATAGAACTCCAGCCACTTAAATTTTTCCTGATCGATCTTTCCCTGATCTGCCACCGGGGTCTGGCCTTCGCGTAACCTCGTACCATCAAGATTAATTAAGTTTCCGTTTGCATCTTTTAACTGGTATTCATCCTGATTCTTTAGGTCAGCATAATCAACTCCATTAATTAAAGAATATGGAGGAGTAAGTTTTGCTGTAATGCTAAAGTTAGATCCTGTGGTTGGGAAAATTGGGTTAATACCTTCACTGTTTCTGGAAATACCTAATGTATATGACAGGTTATTTGAATACCCATCTCCAAAAGTAAAGAGCCCGGTATTATAATTATTTAAATCATATCTCTGGAACCCTACAGCCTGTGAAAGTGTAAAGAAATCATCTGGCCATCGTAACCTTTTTGCCAATCCCACATTTACTCCAAGAATATCAAAGCTTCGTGACTTATCTGCCCTTCTTGCGGCATAATCATAAGAGAACTGCCTTGTATAGGAGAAAGAGGTTGATAAACTTACTGGACGCCTGCCTCCAAGCCATGGCTCAACGAAGCTAAGGCTGTAGGTTTGATAAAAAATACTCGCCTGTGCCCGTAGCGATAGCGTTTGACCGTCTCCCATTGGAAGAGGTTTATAGGCTTCTTTGTCAAAAATTCCTGAAAGAGAGAAATTGTTAAATGATAAACCCAGTGTACCAATAAAGCCACCTCCACCATATCCACCCTGTAGTTCAATCTGGCTCGCTCCTGCTTCTACTACTGAATATTCCATATCCAAAGTTCCGCTGTCAGGATTAACATTCTGGAAATTTGGTTTTATTTGTTCTGCATCAAAGAATCCAAGTTGTCCAAGTTCCCTAATGGTTCTTATCACGTTTTGCTGACTGTATTTTTGTCCCGGCTTGGTTCTTAGTTCCCGGTAAATTACATGGTCCTTGGTCTTATCATTACCAACAACACTTATGTTGTTGAAATAAGCTTCCTTTCCTTCAATTATCCTAATTTCAAAATCAATAGTGTCATTGTAGACCCTCGTTTCAACCGGATTGATTTGAGAAAATAGATAACCGCTGTTCTTGTACAGGTTAGCAAGATCCTGAGCATCTGGATCGGCAGGATCTGCAATTCTTTCTTTTAGAAGAACTCCATTATAGATGTCACCTTTGCTTATCCCCATTACACGTCTTAGATAGTCATCTGTATAGACAGTATTACCAATAAATTCTATATCTCCAATATAATGTTTTCTGCCTTCTTCAATTTGCATTTTTAAGGCCACGGTTTCAGGTCCCGTTTTTATTAGAGTGTCAGAAACAATTCGGGCATCCCTGAAGCCTTTCTCCTTATACTTATCAACAAGGTTTGTCTTGTCCTCTTCATAGGTATTTTCTACAAATTTAGAACGCTTCCAAAATCTGAAAAAACTTCGCTCTTTAGTTTTCTTTAATGCTCTTTTTAGTTTAGCATCACTAAATTCCTCATTCCCTTCAAATTCAATATCGGTAATTTTTACTTTTTCGCCACGGTCAACATTTACTACCATGTTCACTTTGTTGATACTAGTAGTGTCTTCCACGGGCGTAGTATTAATTGCAACTTTGGTGTTGAGAAAACCGTCTTTTTTATACTTATTCTCAATATAATTCTTTGTAGTCGTAATAAGGTTCTCTGTTACTTTAGCACCGGGAGTAAGATTGTTTTCCTTGATCAATTCCTCTCTTGGAGATTTTTTTATTCCCTGGATCCTTATTTCATCCAGTTCAGGAACTTCAGTAATTTCTAATTCCAGGTCGGCTACATTTCCTTCAACATTTGTTATGTAGAAATTAATATCGCTAAAAAGGTTAAGGTCCCATAATTTCTTAAGCACCTTACTTAAACGATCGCCGGGAATGAAAAGTTCATCTCCCTTTTTTAAGCCTGTAAAAGCTATTACTGTTTGGTCGTTATAGCTATCGGCCCCGGTAACTTTAATCTCTCCAATAGTATATTTTATTCCCTGCCCTAATGGGAGATCCTGTGCCTGGAATGAGAGGGTATATAAAAAACAAAACGCTAAAAGGAAAAATATCCTCTTAGGCAAATGTGCACTAACTAATCTGTTCACTGGTTTTTCCAAATCTTCGTTCTCTGGTTTGATAATTATAAATGGCCTCGTAGAGATTTTCCCTTCGGAAATCCGGCCATAAGATGTTTGTAAAATATAACTCGGCATAAGCTATTTGCCACAATAAAAAATTGCTTATTCGTTGCTCTCCACTGGTGCGGATCAATAGATCTACGTCGGGTAAATTTTGGGTGTAAAGATGCTGATTTATAATTGATTCATCAATAGCATCAAGGGATAATTCCTCATTTTTTACTTTTTCACATAAATCCTTTACGACGTGGATTAGTTCTTCCCGGGATCCATAACTTAAAGCCAGGGTAAGAACCATTCGTTCGTTACCCGCAGTTTTATCGATTACCTCCTTCAGCTCTTTTTGGGCTTTTTTGGGAAGGCTATCTATATTGCCAATTGCATTCAGCTTAATGTTGTTTTCTGTTAAGGTCTTAATTTCCTTTTTCAGGGAGTTCACCAGGAGACGCATCAAAGTATCGACCTCTCTTTTTGGCCTATTCCAGTTTTCAGTAGAAAAAGCATAAAGGGTTAGGAATTTTACACCTAACTCGGCACATCCTTCTACTACATCGCGTACAGCTTTTGTGCCTTCTTCATGTCCAAACGCCCGCAGGAGGCCTTTTTGTTTTGCCCATCGCCCGTTCCCGTCCATTATAACGGAAACATGTTGTGGCAGGCGCTGGATGTCGATTTTTTCTTTGAACATTATTTTTTTAAAAATGAGAGTAGCAGGGTTTTCTTCCAAAGGTAAAGGTAAGGCTCACGCCTGAGAACACATACCAATCTGTAGTATTTGTGTTTCCAAATTCCCTTGGAGGATTCCGGCGGCCCAGTACCTCTTGTGGATTGCTCCCGTCCATATTGTCGGTAAAGGTATATCTCGCACCCACTTCTACTGCAGCAATTATTCTTCGGGTAATTGTTTGTTTATATCCAAAAACCATAGGTATTGAAAATTCCCAGTTATCACCCTGGGGTTCCAGGATTCCTTTTGCTGGCCTATCCCGGTCCAGTAAGTGATGCTTGGAATTAAAGTAAGTAATACCAGTGTACAAATAGGGGGTACTCTGTTCTTCAGCTTCGCTTAGATCAAAAGACCAAAAATTAAATTCCAGCCCCAGTGAAGCTTCAGCAACGTGGTTGCTAAAAGAATAACCTCTTTGTTGTCTTCTCACCTGGTTCGAACTTGCGTCATTAGCCTGTATATCAGCATATAATAAACTAAATCTAAAACTGTGCCTGTCACTGCGGTTCCATTTTACCAATCCACCTGCCACCAGGCTATTGGGATTGATATAGGTTGTACTACCCACATCTCCTATATAATTTGCACCTCCAATAAAACCTCCTATTTCAAACATCTGGGCAGAGGCTACTTGAGTGCAGGCAAACAAGAAAATTAGAAAAAAGGTATGCCTCATAGGTCTTCAAAAGTTTGCAAATATAACAATTATGTTTGCCCTGCAATAATTTGAGCAAATTAGTATATGTCTATAAACAAATATTGAATGGATTTATTGTTAGTTCCTGCGGTCTTCCCCCCATAATAATTTTTTCCGGAGGGTTTGTAGGAAACTGTCTGTATGTAGTTCTACCATACTTATTTTAAATGGCGCGGTCTTAATAGTAATTGTAGTTTCATTACTAAGCGTTGCAATACGTGAATCCATGGAAACAAGATAATTGTTTTCACGACCCGATACCTTTAAGGTAATCTTTGTGTTATCTTTTATTACCAGGGGACGTGCATTAAGGTTGTGCGGTGCAATAGGGGTAATAACAAGTGCATCGGTATTAGGTACAATAATAAGTCCGCCACAGCTAAGAGAATATCCTGTTGAACTAGTAGGAGTGGAAATTATAAGTCCGTCAGCCCAATAGGAGGTAAGGCACTTATCGTCCAGCCAGGTTTCAACTGTAATCATAGACGTGGTATTTTTACGGCTAACTGCTATTTCGTTTAGAGCAAAATTATTTTCCCCAATCTCTTCACTTGGAGGATCGGTTTCAATACTTAACACGGTCCTTTCAGAAATAGAATATTTTTTTTGAAGCAAGGTTGAGATGGATCTGGCAATTTCTTCCTTTTGTATCGTGGCCAAAAATCCCAGGCGGCCTGTATTAATTCCAAGAATAGGAATATTAAGGTCTCTTATAAAATTGATGGATTTTAAAATAGTCCCGTCTCCTCCAATACTAAAGAAAAGGTCAAAAGATGGGTCCAGTTCTTCAAATGTGCTGAAGTGGTTATATTCTTTGGTAACCGTTTTGTTATTTTGAATGAGGTGCAGGAATTCTTTCTCTATTACGATCTGGATATTATCTCTTTCCAGAGCATTCAGCAATTCCTGGATATACTTACCCGAGTCCTGATGATAGAATTGACCATAAATCCCTACTTTCATTTATCTGTTTTTAATGCTGATTTTTTGCAGCTTTGAATTACATGTTCAGGTACCTGTCCAAATATTCTGAACGATCTTTGAGGTTTTCTCTAAAACTGTCTTCCTGATGATCAGATATTATAGTGTAACCATATCTGCGGAAGGTTTGGAAGGATTTCATTTAATGCAGTTGTACTAAGTTTTATGGTTACTTGCGTAAGACCCTCTTCTTTCGATGAAACGAACATTCCCAATAAAGCAGCATTGTGGGATTCTACGATCTGGCCTATTTCACTGAAGGAATAATCCCTCACTCCTTTTTCCAGGACAAGGATCCCGCCCCGCTCGTTAAGAAAAGGGGTCTCGTTAAAAGAATTTATGATATCGTGCAACTCAAGGTAACCCAGGTATTTATTTTCTGTATTTAAAACAGGAAGAATATTTGTTTGGTTGAGGGCAAAGACCTGAAGAGTTTCAAGCCAATGATCATCCTGCCTTGCAAAAAATCCATCGAGCGTATATTGATAATCGGCAATAGTTTTATCTCCATCGAGGCAGCGAATGTCAGTTTCAGAAATACAACCCAAATATACTCCGTCATTTTCAACGGGAAGGTGAGAATAAGTGAGTTCATTAAAAACCACCTGTAGGTCTTTAATGCTTTCCTCAAGGTGACAAATTTCAATGTCGTTTAAAATAAAAGAATCAATACTCATACTTCCATGCCGTTTGAGTGCAAATTAATTAAAATAATATTCATTGAGGCATCCTCAACTTCGTATTTTTGTTAATTCAAACCCAAAAGAGAATGACGAAATTAAGTGTTAATATCAATAAAATTGCGACCCTTAGAAATGCCCGTGGAGGTAATGTACCTAATCTAGTAGAGTTTACAAAAAACATTGAGCGTTTTGGTGCGCAGGGAATAACAGTTCATCCAAGACCTGATGAGAGGCATATCAGGTACGCTGATGTTTTTGAGTTAAAACCCGTTGTTACTACGGAATTCAACATCGAAGGAAACCCGGTGCCAAAATTCATAGATCTTGTACTTCAGGTAAAGCCGGAGCAGGTGACCCTGGTGCCAGATGCTGAAGATGCCATTACTTCCAATGCAGGCTGGGATACAAAAAAACATAAAGATTTTCTAAAAGAGGTAATTTCAGAATTCAATAACAACGGCATAAGAACTTCCATTTTCCTTGATCCCGATGCAGCCCAGGTAGAACATGCAGCAGCAACAGGGACTAACAGGATTGAACTTTATACTGAAGATTATGCGACACAATATGCGGCCGGAAATAAAGAAGCAGTACTAAAATATGCCGAATGCTCCAGGGCTGCAGCCGCTGCGGGATTAGGAGTTAATGCTTACTACGATCTTTCCCTGGATAACATAAAATACTTTATAGAGCAGGTGCCGGAAATACAGGAGGTTTCTATAGGCCACGCTTTGATTACTGAAGCTCTTTATTTTGGTCTTGAGGCAACAATTGAAAAATACTTAAATCAATTGCAATCATGATAGAACTACATTCAACAATTGTGGGAGAAGGAAAACCGCTGGTAGTACTTCACGGGTTTTTAGGAATGAGTGATAATTGGAAAACTATAGGCAGTAAATTTGGCGGGGAAGGTTATGAGGTACATTTACTGGACCAGCGAAACCACGGAAGAAGCCCGCATACAGAAGAGATGAATTACAGTGTAATGGCAGAGGATGTGGTGCAGTACTGTAAAACCCGAAATCTTGAAAATATTATACTTCTGGGTCATTCTATGGGGGGCAAAGTAGCTATGCAGGTTGCAGGAGAAAACCCTTCACTGGTGGAAAAACTTATAGTGGTGGATATTAGTCCCAAATATTACTCCCCTCACCACCAAACAATTCTGGAAGGCTTAACTGCCCTGGATAATGAAACTATTACATCCCGGGGGGATGCAGAGGATTTTCTTTCAGATTATATAAAAGATAAAGGAACCCGACTATTTCTTCTGAAGAACCTTTACTGGAAAACAAAGGAAAAACTGGCCTTGAGGCTGAACTTAAAAGTCCTTAAAGAAAAGATAGAAGAAGTGGGAAAAGCTTTGCAATCGGGTGTAAAATATGATAAGCCAAGCCTGTTTATAAAAGGAGCTAAATCTGATTATATAACCGCTGAAGATGAGGATCTTATCCGCCTTCATTTTCCTAACGCCAAAATAGTTACAGTAGCAGGTGCAGGACATTGGGTACATGCAGAAAATATGGAAGAATTTTATAGTAAGGTTATGAGTTTCATTTAGTTAACTTTAAACTTATTATGTATGCATAATAAATAGGGCGACTTTCTTGCGAAATATTTATTTTATCTTAATTTTGATGAGGTGAAATCATTCGCATTTTAATTAAATCCTAAATTTATTATGAAAAAATTATTTTTCCTTACGGCTTTCGCCTTAGCTACGGCTGTGGGTTATGCCGGGGGATACCGTGTGAGTTTGCAGGGACAACGAGCCCTGGCAATGGGACACACAGGGGTGGCAGTTGTTAACAGTGCCGAGCTTGGATTTTTTAACCCCGCAGGTCTTGTTTACCTTGAAAACAAATTAAATGTTTCTGCCGGAGTAAGTGCCGTATTTTCTGATGTGGTATGGCAAAATGAGGAGTTCGGGCAAACTTCACGTACAGACAGCCCGGTGGGAACACCATTCTACCTGTATGCATCCTATAAAGTTAATGACTGGATGGCATTAGGATTAAGTGTCTATACTCCATATGGAAGTGCTGTATCCTGGGAGGATGATTGGGCTTAGTTCTCACCTGGTAAATAACATTGACCTTCAGGCAATATACGTGCAATCAGTAGTTTCTCTAAAGTTTAATGAATACTTAAGTTTTGGTGGTGGTCCCATTTATGTAACCGGGGGCGTTAACTTTAACAGGAATCTAAACCGAACACTAAGTGATCTTGAGGGAAACAGGAGCAATGTCACTGTAGATGCCAGCGGAGTTAGTGCCTGGGGATGGTCTGCCAGTGCACTGTTTTCACCAACAGAAGATTTTAGGATAGGATTTAATTACAGGTCAGAAATTATTCTTGAGGCTGAAGGCGGGGAAGCAACTTTTTCCAATATTCCCAATTCTCCTTTAACTCCCTTTGCAAACACTACTTTTGATGCGTCCTTACCTATGCCTGCTGAATTGAGTTTAGGTCTTTCCTACGAATTCCAGGACAAATGGCTGTTTGCTTTTGATTACAATCAAACCCTGTGGAGCGTATATGAATCCCTGGATCTCAACTTTGCCAATCCAGGTATCCCTGATTCTCAGAATGCAAGAAATTATAAAGATTCTTCAATATACAGGTTCGGTTTACAGTATGAAGCCAGCCAGTTATTCACTTTACGGGCCGGATATTATTTTGATGAATCTCCCGTACAGGAAGGTTATTTCGCCCCGGAAACTCCAAGAAATGACTCTCACGGATTTACAGGTGGATTATCTCTTAATTTAAGTGACAAATTTTCTATTGATGGATCATTCCTCTACATCCGTTTTGCTGAAGTAGATGCTTCATATGACTATTATCTTGAAAACGGGCAGGCAGTGCCTTTTGGAGGAACTTACAAATCCTCTGCTTTTGTCCCTGGAATTGGGGTGACTTATAAATTATAATTTCAATCAAGATCAAACAATGAAAAACTATATAAAATATTTACCTATCCTGGCTCTGGGTTTTACAGCCTGTGAACCGGAACTGGAAAATCCAATTGACGAACCGGGTTTTTACAGCAATGGAGAAGCAGATTTTTCTAACTACGTGGCCCTGGGTAATTCGCTTACTGCAGGCTACGCAGATGGTGCTCTTTACATAACGGGTCAGGAAAACAGCTATCCAAATATCCTTGCCGGGCAATTTGCTTTGGTGCAGGAAACAGGAGAATTTCTACAACCTTTAGTGGCAGACAATACCGGAGGCCTACTTGCTGCCGGAACACAAATAACTTCCAACAGGCGTGTATTGGCCGTAGGTAGCGGTGGAAATCCTTCTCCTGTAGTTTTAAGCGGTACACCCACAACAGACATCGTAAATACACTTTCGGGTCCTTTTAATAACATGGGAACACCCGGAGCAAAAAGTTATCACCTCCTTGCTCCCGGTTATGGAAATCTTTCCGGAGTATCTACAGGAATGGCAAACCCTTATTTTGTTCGCTTTGCATCCTCACCGGAAACTTCGGTACTTGCAGATGCTATTGCTCAAAATCCTACTTTTTTCTCCCTGTGGATAGGAAACAATGATGTACTTAGTTATGCAACTTCTGGTGGAGTGGGAGTAGATCAATCAGGGAATCCCGATCCTTCTACTTATGGTAGCAATGATATTACAGATCCTAACGTTTTTGCAGCTGTATATTCCCAAATGGTAACCGCCTTAACAGGAACCGGGGCAGAGGGAGTACTTATTAATATCCCCGATGTTACTACAGTTCCGTTCTTTACTACGGTTCCAAATAATGCACTTGCTCTTGATGCAGAGACAGCGGCCAGTTTAACAGGATATTTCCAGGCGGTTGCAGGAATCCTTACCCAGGGTTTAATGCAGCAGGGACTACCTGCGGCGCAGGCTCAGGCTTTGGCTTCCCAATATGCCATCACTTTTAATGCCAGTCCTAACTTAGTTTTTAATAGATGTGCTTATTACGTCAACAAACCCTTTGGGCTTCCGTCAAATGACTGAGGAAGAAATGCTTGTGCTTACGATAAATCAGTCTGCTTTGGCAGAAGGTTATGGATCAGTAAGGATCACTCCGGAAGTAATGCAGGTACTTGGAATCCTTCAACAGGGAGGGCAGCCTACCCAGGAACAGGCACAACTGGTACTTAATGGGGTAGACGCTATAGATGATAAGGATGCCTTAGATACAGAGGAGCTGGGTAATATTAAAGCTGCTACTACTGCTTACAACGCTACTATAAAAGCTCTTGCAGAGGCAAATGGTCTTGCATATGTTAATTCTAACGCGCTGCTCACGCAGGTAGCCACAGGAGGGATAGCCTTTGATGCAGGTACTTTGACATCAACCTTTGTAACGGGAGGCGCTTTTTCTCTTGATGGGGTTCACCCAACTCCACGAGGACAGGCTTTAATTGCTAATGAAATTATTGAGCAAATAAATACAGTCTATAATTCAACCGTTCCCAAAGTTAATATCGGGAATTACGGTACTGTTACTTTAAGCAACAACCTGCAGTAGTTTGCAGTAGTTCTATTAATAAAATCATAAAATGAGGGCGCCGGGAACATTTCCGGCGCTTTTTTTTGCAATTTTGTGAAACTTTAAAAGTTTACTATGAAGTTTTTAATTCGCATTCTCCTTACTGCTATTGTAGTTTTTTTGTTGGCCAGGTTCCTTCCGGGAGTCGGTGTAACAGGATATTTAACTGCAATAATTGTAGCGGTTGTGCTGGCAATACTTAACCTGATTGTAAAACCAATTCTCGTGCTGTTCACTTTGCCCGTCACCATCGTTACCTTTGGATTATTCCTGCTTGTAATTAATGCCGTAATTATTCTTCTGGCAGATGCCTTTATAACAGGTTTTAATGTAGATGGGTTTTGGGTGGCACTAATTTTCAGTCTGTTACTGTCAATCGTCCAGTCAATCCTGTTCTCGGTTCTTCCTGAAGATTAGAAGACTGCTGAAATCCAGCAATTTGAAACTTTGTACGCAACTAAAAAATACGTACTTTTGCACTCCAATTTTTATAACAAGTTAAAATGAATATTACCAGAGAGAATATAGATGATTTAAATGCGATAGTTAAAGTTGATATCGCGAAAGAGGACTATAGCGGCAAGGTTGAAAAGATCTTAAAAGATTATCGTAAAAATGCCAATATACCTGGGTTCAGGAAAGGCCATGTTCCTATGGGAATGGTTAAGAAACAATACGGTAAAGCCGTTTTGGTAGATGAGGTAAACAAATTATTACAGGACGCTCTCAATAAATATTTAATCGAGGAAAAGTTGGATGTACTTGGGAATCCGCTTCCAAAGGAACAGGAAAATTTTGACTGGGATCAGGAAACATACAGCTTTGAATTTGAATTGGGACTCTCTCCACAGTTTGATGTTACATTAGAAACAAAGGAGCCTATCACCCATTATAAGATCGTTGCTTATGAGGAAATGATCGATAACCAGATCAAGCATATTCAAAAGCAATATGGAAAATTGGTTTCTAAGGATGTAGTTGAAGAAGGAGATGTGGTAGCAGGTACTTTCACTAATGAAGAAGAAGGAATTGACAGTCAAACTTCACTTCCTTTAGATTCTCTGAATGGTAAAGAAAATCAGGATAAGTTTATAGGGGCGAAGGTTGGTGATACTATAACTCTTAATACTAACGGCTTGTTTGAAGATGATCACAAGTTGATGGATTTTCTTAAGGTAGAGCACGATAAAGCCCATGGCCTTAGTGTAGATGTTACCTTCACTATTTCAGAAGTAAACAGGCAGGAACTTGCAGATCTTGATCAGGAGTTGTTTGATAAGCTCTTCGGAAAAGATGAAGTAAAAAGCGTAGACGAGTTGAAGGAGAAGATCAAGGAGGATGCTGCAAAACAATTCCGCCAGCAAAGCGATCAGCAATTATTAAATGATGTGACTGAAGCGCTTATAGAAAACAACAAATTTGATCTTCCTAAAGAATTCCTTCAGAAGTGGATACAAACAGTAGGGGAAAAACCTTTGACCGAGGAAGAAGCAAAGGAAGAATATGAAAAGAGTGAACAGGGGCTTCGTTTCCAGTTGATTGAAGGAAAAATGATTAGGGAGAACAACCTGGAAGTGAAATTTGAAGATCTTAAATCTTTTACTACCGACAGGATAAAAGAGCAAATGGCCCAGTTTGGTCAAACAGATCCTGAGCAAAAGGAACTGGATGATATTGCTGCCCGCGTTCTTTCAAATCAGGATGAGGTTAAGAGATTATCAGAGCAGTTAATGAATGAAAAACTTCTTGGTTTTTACAAGGAGAATATTAAACTGGAAGAGAAGGAAGTAACTTATGAAGAGTTCGTTAAAGAGATCTATAAGTAGACTTTCTTAAATTTTATACATACCTTTAAGGGCGTTAAACCAACAGGTGTAACGCCTTATTTTACTTAAAAACAGAGATAGGAACGCTATGGATTACGGAAAAGAATTCGAAAAATATGCCACCAAACATCAGGGCATAAATAGCAATTATTACGATAAGATAATTACAAGCATGATGCTTAGTGGGAATGACTCCCAATATTATTGAGGAACGCCAGATGAATGCAGTTGCGATGGACGTTTTCTCGAGATTGATGATGGACAGGATCATATTTCTTGGAACACAGGTTAATGACCAGGTTGCAAATATTATACAGGCTCAAATGTTGTTCCTCGAAAGTACCGATGCTTCCAAGGACATCCAGATATACATCAACTCCCCCGGAGGCAGTGTATATGCTTAGTTTGGGAATATATGATACCATGCAGTTTATAAAGCCTGATGTTGCTACTATTTGCACAGGAATGGCAGCTTCTATGGGAGCGGTATTGCTTTGCGCAGGAGCCAAAGGAAAACGAAGTGGACTTCCACATTCACGAGTTATGATACACCAACCTATGGGAGGTGCTCAGGGACAGGCCAGCGATATTGAAATTACCGCCAGGGAGATCATATCTCTTAAAAAGGAGTTATACAATATTATAGCAAACCATTCCGGCCAGCCTTACAATAAAATTGAAGAGGACAGTGACAGGGATTTCTGGATGAAGGCAGACAGGGCTAAGGAATACGGAATGATTGATGAAGTTCTTTCAAGAGATAATAAATAGGTGAGAAGCTTTCCGGGTGTAAGCCTGGATAGAATATACGACAAATATGGGGATGAGGGAAGAAAGACCCAGGGTTATTGTAACTAAAGAGTGAGTCTTTCTACTTATAGAAGAAGCTGAAAATTTTTTCTGTTTTCCCGCATCCTGTAACAAAGTGATTATGGCGAAAGATGATTTAGAATGTTCCTTTTGTGGACGAAAAAAACCTGAAACCAATTTATTGATTGCAGGGCTTGACGCGCACATTTGTGATAAATGTATTGAGCAGGCTCATGGAATTGTTTTGGAAGAATCCAAGCAGGGAGAGGCGAAAGAACTTTCTGCAGATCTTATGCTTAGTAAACCTAAGGCAATTAAAGCATTTTTAGATGAATATATTATAGGGCAGGAACCTACCAAAAAGGTAATGTCCGTTGCAGTATACAACCACTACAAGCGTCTTCTTCAACCAAAAAGTGAGGACGATATTGAAATCCAGAAGAGTAATATTATAATGGTAGGGGAGACTATAAGTAAAACTTTAATGGCCAAGACTATCTCCAGAATGCTCAATGTACCACTGGCAATAGTTGATGCCACTGTTCTTACGGAAGCGGGTTATGTTGGAGAAGATGTGGAAGGTATCCTTACCAAACTTCTTCAGGCAGCCGATTATAATGTAGAAAAAGCACAACACGGAATAGTTTTTATTGACGAAATAGATAAAATCGCTCGTAAGAGTGACAATCCATCTATTACCCGTGATGTTTCAGGGGAAGGAGTGCAACAGGCGCTACTGAAACTATTGGAAGGAACCACAGTGAATGTTCCGCCAAAAGGAGGGAGAAAACACCCAGATCAAAAATTTATTGAAGTAGATACTGAAAATATTCTTTTTATTGCTTATGGTGCCTTTGACGGTATTGAACGCAACATCAGCAAAAGGTTGAATATGCAGGCGGTAGGTTTTAGTGCATCGAAGGGCGATGATAAAGTAGAAAGAACAAATCTATTACAGTATATTATTCCGAAGGATTTAAAAGATTACGGTCTAATTCCTGAAATTATCGGGCGTTTACCAGCTCTTACTTATATGAATCCGTTGGATAGGGATACCCTTCGCGCTATTCTTACTGAACCTAAAAATGCCATAATAAAACAGTACCAGAAACTGTTTGAAATGGATGATATTGATTTTGATATTACCGATGATGCCCTGGATTATATAGTAGACCAGGCTATCGAATACAAACTGGGAGCACGAGGTTTACGTTCTCTATGTGAGGCCATCCTTACCGATGCTATGTTTGAAATGCCGGAGGGCGATGAGAATAAACTCGTTGTAGACCGGGAATATGCTGAAGATAAATTGAACAGGTCTACGCTAAAAAAGTTAAAGGCAGTTTCTTAAGCCAGGACATAAATAATTTTTAATTTAAACCATCCGGCTTTTCCGGATGGTTTTTTTGTTTCGTAAATTGAAGAAAACAGGATTAAGGAGCCACGGCAATAGAAATTCCTCCGAGTTGAATAAATAAATTTGATTGCTTTTAAAATTATATAGATAAAAATTATTATATTTTTAGTAAGTTATATAAATTAAAAAATCTCCCACATGGAAAAAAACGAACATCGGGATTCTCCCGGCACCCATAAGGTTTGGGAAGTAAACGAATCCAGCCGATGCCCATTTCTTGGCGGCTCGGTTAACAAAACTGCAGGTAGTGGTACCTCCAATCGCGACTGGTGGCCCAACCTGTTGAACCTAACGATCCTTAGGCAGCACTCAAAATTGTCTGACCCTATGGAGGAAGGCTTTATTTATGCTGAAGAATTTAAAAGTCTCGATCTTGCTGCAGTCAAGAAAGACCTGCATAAACTTATGACCGATTCCCAGGAATGGTGGCCTGCAGATTATGGACACTATGGGGGATTATTTATACGTATGGCCTGGCACAGTGCAGGAACATATCGAATCACCGATGGCCGGGGAGGAGCAAGTTCCGGATCCCAACGCTTTGCTCCTTTAAACAGCTGGCCCGACAATGCAAACCTTGATAAGGCACGCCTGCTTCTATGGCCAATAAAACAAAAATACGGAAGGAAGATCTCCTGGGCAGATCTTATGGTCCTCACCGGAAACGTTGCCCTGGAATCTATGGGCTTAAAACCTTTCGGTTTTGCGGGAGGCCGTGAAGATATCTGGGAACCGGAAGAAGATATCTATTGGGGGTCTGAAGGGGAATGGTTAGGAAATAAAGAGCGTTATGCCAATGAGAACAAACTGGAGCAACCTCTTGGTGCATCACATATGGGACTTATCTATGTGAACCCTGAAGGACCTAACGGAAATCCTGATCCCCTGGGTTCAGCTATTGATATTCGTGAAACTTTTGGTCGCATGGCCATGAATGATTATGAAACTGTTGCCCTCATTGCAGGAGGCCACACCTTTGGAAAAACCCACGGTGCTGCAGATCCTGTTGAGAATGTTTTGGTGGAACCTGCAGGCGCACCCATAGAAGAGATGGGACTGGGATGGAAAAATAAATTTGGAAGTGGAAATGCAGGAGATACCATTACCAGCGGAATAGAAGGGGCCTGGACAAGTACTCCTACCAAATGGAGCAATGGCTTCTTTGACAATTTATTCGGCTTTGAATGGGAATGTCATAAAGGACCGGGAGGTGCTTATCAATGGAAACCTAAAGGAGATGCCGGAGCGGGAACTATTCCCGATGCGCATGATCCAAATAAGAAACATGCTCCTTTTATGCTGACTTCCGATATAGCCTTGCGGGAAGATCCTGAGTATAGAAAAATCTCAAAGCATTTTCACGAAAATCCTGAAGAATTTGCCGATGCCTTCTCAAGGACCTGGTACAAATTGACACACCGGGATATGGGGCCCATTTCCCGATATTTAGGACCTGAAGTGCCTGAAGAAGAATTGATCTGGCAGGATCCAATTCCTAAGGTAGATCATGAGTTAGTTGATAAAGATGACGTAGCGAAGCTGGAGAAGAAAATTTTAGATTCAGGATTGTCTGTTTCTCAATTGGTTTCTACGGCCTGGGCATCAGCTTCAACTTTTAGAATTTCAGATAAAAGAGGAGGGGCTAACGGCGCACGAATCAGGCTAGAGCCGCAACGTCACTGGGAAGTAAACAATCCGCCACAACTGCAAAAGGTTATTACAAAGCTGGAAGAAATTCAGGAGGAATTCAACAATTCTCAAACTAACAATAAAAAGATCTCACTTGCAGATCTAATAGTATTAGGTGGTTGTGTTGCTGTTAAAAAAGCAGCAAGAGATGCAGGCTATGATGTGGGAGTTCCTTTTGCACCGGGTAGAATGGATGCTTCAGAAGAACAAACGGATGCTGAAGCTTTTGAACCATTAGAACCAAATGCTGACGGATTCAGAAATTATTCGCGTAATAAAGATCATATCGAAGCCTCAGCTGAAGAAATGTTAGTTGATAAAGCCCAGCTTCTAAATCTTACTCCCCCGGAAATGACAGTTCTTGTAGGTGGAATGAGAGCTTTAAATACAAACTTTGACGGCTCAAAACACGGAGTATTTACTGAACGCCCGGGACAGCTCACCAATGATTTCTTTGTTAATCTTTTGGACATGAGAACAACCTGGAAAGCCAGGACAGATGCCCAGAATATATTCGAAGGAACCGATCGCAGCTCAAATCAGGTAAAATGGACCGGAACAAGAGTAGATCTTATCTTTGGTTCTAATTCGGAGTTAAGAGCACTTTCTGAGGTATATGCCTGTAATGATGCTAAGGAAAGGTTCGTAAGAGACTTTGTAAAAGCCTGGGATAAGGTGATGAACCTTGACTAAGTACGATCTTAAGAAAGATAAAAGCTAAATAGCAATCATATTTAAATTGTAAAAGGTGGTCCCAGGAGGGCCACCTTTTTTATAAGAAGTTTCCGGTTTTCCCAGCCAGGCTTTAATTGATTATTCCTGAACTTTGTATCTTTTGGAGATTTGCCTTACTTTAAATAGAAAAGCTCGAAATGGAAGAAGAAGCATTAAAGTTTGCAACAGAAGCTCATAGCGGGCAGTACCGCAAGTATTCCTCTCAACCGTATATTGAACATCCCAAAAGAGTGGCAGAAATTGTACGTTCTGTTCCTCATACAGCCGAGATGATTTGTGCCGCTTACTTACATGATGTTGTAGAGGATACTCCGGTGACCCTCGAAGAGATCCGTGAAAAATTTGGAGACAAGGTGGCACATCTGGTTGGGGAACTTACTGATGTTTTCGTCAAAGAAGACTACTAAGCACCTTAACCGCAAGGAACGGAAAAAAAGAGAAGTGGAGCGGCAGGCAAAAATAACTATAGATGCCAAAACAATTAAGCTCGCAGACGTTATTGACAATACTGCCGATATTCTTCGAAACGACCGCAATTTTGCCCGGCGGTATATTCCTGAAATGCAATCGCTGGTGGAGTCATTACAGGGAGGGAATTTCAAATTGTTGATGAGAGCCTGTTATGAGGTGCAGCGGGGGAAATTTGAACTTAATCTGGAAGAGAAGAAAATTTCAGTTTAAGGGATTACCTCTAAAATTGTCAATTTTCTGCTTCTTTATGTGTTTAAAATAGATGGTAGGCGAGTAACGGGATTGATCCTTTCTCTATATTAATTACCTCTAATTAGCTATAATACTTATTTTTTCATTTTTTCCTAGCGACAACAATAGTATGCACATCCTTCTGGTTGCCCGATTTCTTATAGGAAATTTTAAGAACTTTAATGTCTTCAAAATCATTGTTTGATAGTTGCGACGTAATTTTCTCAAGGGAATGAAAGTAAAAATATACCCGGTTATTATCAGCACTTAGGTTTTGAATCCGCTGTCCGCGGGATTGCCTTCTGCAAAACTAAGGTAGAGAAGGCCATTCTTCAGTAGTAGGTTATGAGCGTCTGTTATAAATTTTTCGGTATCTGTTTCTGAAAGGAAAGGAAGGAAAAAACCACAGATAATTCCGTGATATCTTTCTTTTAGATCGGCAATTCTTCTCCCGTCCATCACTTTAAAGCTCGCGGAGGGATTATTGATCCTTGCTAATTCCACCATCTTTGGAGCCACATCCACTCCCATAATTTCAAAATCGGGGCTTTTAGATAATAGGTATTTTGTAATATTTCCCGGTCCACATCCAATTTCTAAGATTTTTGCGTTGGAAGGTATAGAATTACAAAAAAGACCATAGCTCTCATTGTACAAATCCATATCCATAAATTTATCCTGATACAAATCTGCAATTTTATTCCAGGTCTCAAAAGTCTCCTGATATTTATCCATAATTAGGTGTTATTCTACAAAATTCTAAAAATTCTTCTGAAGATATTTCTCTACTTCACTTTTTTCTAAAAATTCTGAATAATCCTTAATACTCAGAATATCCTTTACAGCCTTTTCTTTATCTCCAACCTTGTGGTAGTAAGCCCTACAAATTGTGTAACCCATCCAATATCCTGCATTTCGCGGCCTTAAATCGCTCTCTTGTTGCCAGGATTTCCAGATCTTTTTATTTTTATCTTTTTGAAACTCTTTCCAGATTTTCAATTCCATACCTTCAAATTCTTCATAATTTGCATCAGTTTCTCCGCTTATTAATTCGGCAATAAATTCTGCTGAGCCTTCTCTTATACTTTTCCAAAGTAGTGTATTCCCCTTTTTCATGTTATCCTGATTAAAATGCACAAGTTCATGACTTACAGTTACCGGGATATGATTTCTCCTCATACTTATTTTAAGAATATCCCGATTCCAGGCAGCAGTATCTGAATGAGGAGTTCTTGCAAGAATTTCGGTCCCAATTAGTAATCCGTTTCCTGAGATCGTACCATTTGACTAAGTACTTTCCTATTAAGAAGTAGACATCGGGAAATTTGGCGGGAGGATAAAGATCTTCAAATTTCTGAAAGCCCAAATTTATCTCATTCTCCAGATCCTTTAAGTTGGAAACATCATTTCTGATTGATTGGTAGTAATCTTTAAAAGCTAATACAAACTCTGAAAATTCTTCTACAGACTGAATTTTTGTTTTGAAGAAATCATTTAATCCTTTAGAACCTCTTTCGAAGTAAAATTTTTTAAAAATTTGCCCGGCTTTGGAAGTATCCTGAATTGCTAAATCAAAGGCCTCATAAAAATGATCAATATCAGAAGTTATAAGTTTTGCATTTGCAGGGTTCTCTTCTGTTCTAGAACCAAAATTAATTACGGCACAGGAATTCTGGAAAATTACTATCAGGAACAGGGCAATCGATATGGGAGCTTTAATTTTTTTCAAAAATTTTTCTTCAGCGCGAATGTTATCTTTATATTTTTCCGCATTATTACAATGTAAGTGTGAAAGCTATATAAATTTATTTTGAAACCAGCCAACCAGGTTGAATGGCGATAAAATGAGTAATAAAAGAGTCTCCCAAATCTTTGAATCCCATATCCCGCTTTAAGGTTTAGATTCAGTTTAAAATTACTTTTATCGGTTCACTGTAAACCCCAATGCAGGTCCAATAAATCCTGAATAATTATAATTCAAATCATAATTTCTTAGGTTAAAAATTTACCCGTGCCTGAACCTGTCGTTAATTATTATATACCATAGCTATCTAATTTCAATAGGAGACTAAATTAAGTTTTTTGTTTCCAGAGATTAGATTTGCTTCATTTTCATCTTCTATAAGTTGGGGATCATTCGCGTATCAGGGAAAAATGCCCTTTAAATGATCTTCCATCACTTAAATAAACTATAAACCAATAATCATCTGCGGGCATTTGATTTCCATTAAAAGTACCATCCCATTTCTCAGAAATGGCGGATAATTGTTTTAAAAGTTTTCCATAACGGTCATAAATAAATATATCGCTATTTGTCTGGAATTGACTGTTAACTCCTTCTATTTGCCAAAAATCATTAATTCCGTCTCCGTTAGGAGTAAAAAACTTTAAGTAACCTATAACTGATACTTTAATAGAGCTGGTGCCACAGCCTTTTTTATCTCGCACATACAATGTATGGATACCCGGACTCACATTTACAAAAATTGGACTATTTTGAAAGTTTGAATATTCATTATTTAAAGAAAACTCATAATCTCCCAGCCCCAGAGATGAAGTATTAACTGTGATAGTATTATTATTAGAATTATCAACTACTGAGATGTCATCTGGTGTAATAGTCGGCAATTCTGATGCATTCACAAAGATCTCTTTTGTTCTTGAACAACCTGTTCCATCTGATTTGGTTAGAGTTACCAGGTAAGTTCCCGGGGTAGAAACTGTTAAAGTTGATCCATTAGATAAAAAGGTACCATCTTTTTTGACCCATTCATAGTCAAAAATTTCTGAATCATTTGTTTCAACTGGATCTAAAACTACTGTAAACGTTGGATCAGAAGAACACACCATCTGTGGTGTATCTATTGAAAAATCTGGTAATGAGTTGACAATAAATGCTATTTCTGTTGTTGCAATACAAGTTGAGTTTATTGGGTTTATAACTTCAACTGTGATAGTTTGTGTTCCGGAGACAAATGGATTTGGCAATGGACTGGGTAAATTAAAGCCGGACTCGTCATAGTACTGTACTTCCAAACCTGTTTGCCCATTTAATACGAGGTTCTGAATTTGTGAAGTATCAAAATCGTGAAGTCCATCAGTATCATCACTATCTTTATCACATGAAATTTGATTTGGGACAGGATTGGCTATGGGGCGTTTTTCAACTATAAACTCTAAAGCAGTTTCACTAAAGCAACTTCCATCCAATATTTTATTATTTGTTACTCTTGCAGTTACAATTTGACTCTTAGTCCAAAATGGATTGGGTAAAGGGCTTAATAAAGGATTATTATTTTCATCAAAATAGGTTACAGTAACGTTTGACTGCCTTCCAACTAACGTGGATTCTACCTGGGATATATTAAAAGGATATTCTCCATCCTGGTCGGCATCACATTGTCGCTCAATAGTAACTGGATTTGCTACAGGTAATGACTCAACATATAGATTAATATGTGCTCCTAACCCAACACAATCATTGGTAAGTTTATCTTCTACTCTTATAAAGATCTGCTGGGTATTTGGATAGTTAATATTCCTGTAATTTGAGATATCTATAATTGGATTTTCTTCGGCTAAAGCATCAGCTTCATTTTTGTAATATTTGATTATTAATTGTTGTCCTGCAGGAAACATGGCTTCTATTGAAGCTTGTATCTTACTTAAATCAAAAAGTGAAATCCCGTCATCATCACAAACGTATAAATTATGGGAAAAAGTGTCAGGTATTTGGGTAGTGTTTACTATTAAGTTCACCTGACTTGTTCTATAACAACCATTAAAATTTTCTACTCTTGCCCAAACCAGATCTCTACTTACAGTTTTATTAATGTAAACCTCCCCCATATTAATAGGATTAACGTTGCTTTCTGCATCTATTTGAGATTCAAAAAATGAAACAGTTTCATTTTCTGCATTTGTTGTTATTTTTGAAATAACTTCATCCAGATTAAAAGAGCTAAACCCATCTAAATCATCATCACATTGGATAAGATCCACTGCTGCTTCAACTATTGGAGAATCATAAATAATAACCGTCGTGGTTTTAGTTGCAGATTCTGTACCTACGGTTACACTAAGGCTAATTTCATAAGTTCCTGGATTTGAAAAGACATGAATGGGTTCTAAATCTGTCGATATATTATTGACTCCGGAAGCAGGGTCACCAAAATTCCAGATTACAGAATCTACAGCATCTGAAAGTTTAAATTTTGTATTATCTCCAAAACAGGTATTTTCAAATGAAATTTCATCAAATTGAAAATATGAGGAAATAAATGTAGGCAACCCTAAGCCGCTACTTCTTCCATCGAGATATATTTCATTATACCTGTAATTACAGCCAGGTCCTAAAACATTAGGATTTTCTATAACATCTAAGTATAGCCTATCAGATTTTGCAACGTATATTTTTCCATCAGGCCCCAGCTGTAAAGAAGAAAACGGCTCTCGTGTTGAAGCTTGTATTACTACTCCTGAATTCGCAATATCAACTGCTGAACTTAGCCAACAAATTATACTGGCTCACCCCAGGATAGTAGGAAGCGTATAGCAAATTACTATTGGGAGAAAATTCAATTCCATAAGGATTTCCAGGCGGATACAAATCTGTTATAAGACTAACAACTTTTCCTGTATTAATATTAAAGTTAAAAACTTCCACCCCTATACCTGTCCAGGCAACAGCCAATTTGGAACCGTTTGGAGATATTTTAATTTGTCCTGTTGTTCTTGTGCTACGGATTGCTCCAACTGAACTGACTATTGGTGTTGTAGTTATTCCTGAAGCTGTTATATCAAAGGTGATGAATTCATAACTATCATATTTGTGAGCAACCACCCAATATTCATCTGAATCTGGTTTTTTTACTGCTGTAACTTTTTCGTTGAGCCGGGAATGTAATCTTTGATTCTTAATTATTACTGCTCCAATTCCTCCATTTAAGGTCATGTCTACCTCTGAATATTGTAGACCATTAGAACCTGCGCCTCCGAGGGAAAGGGCATCAAGCGTGAAAATATAATAGTTATTTGTTGTTCCTGGTTTTGGTACTATAATGGCAGAGTGAGTACTGGAAGGATCTCCTCTTAATCCTGTACCATTTTGCATAACAGCATGATTTTTATTGTAAACTGTAATTCCGTCCGTGTAAAATAGCAGGTTTCCCCCACTGTCAGAAATAGAAGCACAACCTTCATTAGTTGATAATTCCCCATCTAATAAAACCACAGCAGTACCACTATTAAAATCTAAACCTGCATTAAATCCAAAATACCAGATATTGGCTTCATTTTGAGCAAAATTTGAAATTGCAAAAAAAAATAGAAGTGTTAGCAGAAAATTCTTCATAAAATTGCGGTTGGGGGAATTGAATCGTATAAAAACATTTTTAAATATTTTGCTTGATGCTAGCTTAAAACAGAATACAGTATATAGAATTTTCCACAGGTGTCTGTCGAAGGACCAGCGCAACACAAGCCATCTACCTGCCAGCCTTTGCGGCTATCTTCTTTTCCACATTATCCAAATCTGTCTTATAAAATTCCCATTCCGGATCTTCCGTTTTAAGGACGAGTCTTAAGACTTTCTCGTAATTGGTTTTCGCTTTTTGTAAATCACCGAGTTCCTCGTAAGCCATTCCTAGATTAGAGTAGGCATCGAAAGATTCCGGATGTGCTTCAACATTTGCTTTAAAGGCATTTACGGAATATTCCTTTAGATCCTCTAATCTTAAAAAGGCATAACCAAGGTCTGTTAAAGCGTACTCATTGGTCACTTCAAATCTATACTTCGTTGATAAATCTTCAAAATAAGTCACCGCCTTGCTAATGGCAGCATCAGGACCTCCCTGCGCCAATATTTCCTCTTTTGTCCTGGGAATTTCATATTGTATAGGCTCAAAAATATAGCGCAAACCAAAATAGATGGAAGGCAGGCCAATAGAGCCGTGGGATTCTTCGGGCATTGGTTCATATTTAAAGCTAAGGTCGGCCTCTTTATGAGCATTTATATAATTGTTAAATTCTCCACTTAGTTTAAGAACGTTCCCGCGCATGTTTCCTTTATTTTCATTTGCCAGGGTCATATAGAAGGTTCCGCTTAATTTGGAAGGAGTAGTGAAAACATCTTCAAAATTTGTTGAAATCAATTCATTCGGGAACCATAAACTTGGGCTTATGGTGAGATAAGCATCAAATAATTGCGGATTTTTAAAAAAGGTATACACATTGAAAAGTCCTCCCAAAGAATGTCCAACGATGATCCGGTGTGTTGCGGCTTTATAATTATTTTCTACGTGAGGAATTAATTCTTTTTCGAGAAAAGCCATAAAGTTAAGAGCTCCCCCGGTTGTTCCCATTCTTTTCCGCTCTTCCGCACTCAATTCAGGAGATTCAGGGGTAAGGTCACGGGTACGACGGGTATTTCTTATCCCTACAATAATCCTTTCAGGGATAAGCCTGTTTAATTGCAGATATTCCACACTTCCTACAGCATGAGAGAAATTATAATAGCTGTCGAGTAAATAAAGAACTGGATAAGTTTTGTCTGAATCCCCATAATTTTTAGGTAGGTGAATTTCCAGGATCCGGTCTTCTTTTAATAATTCTGAATAAATGGTTTCGGTTTTACCTATTTTAATGTCCTTTTGAGAATAGCTTGAAAAACTGAATAAAATAAACGTGAACAGAAGGCTGAATTTCATGGATGGTTTTTAAATTTATTTCACTTGCCGAAATGTTCCGGATAGCTCGAACTTTTAAAATATATAGATGTTAATAGAGAGAAGGAAGTTTTAACTTTCTTTAATTCAAAAGTTCCTCCTGATAGGTTTTATGATCAAGATGCTCGTGGATCGTTTCTCGAAAAGTTCCATCCGGTTTAAATGAATATGTAATTCCAATATCAGCAACAGCCATTTGGATATCCTCGACCTGATAGTTTCCTTCAATTGTCTGGGCGTTCATGCAAATCGAAATTGCAAGAAAGCTAGTAAAAAGGATAAAATTTGAGCTTTTCATATTTGAATTATTTCAGTGTTTAATGTTTTAATTCTCGTATAAAAACAGTTCGATCTGGCAGCGTGATTATCCTCAACTTTTGACCGTAGGGAGCAGCAAACATCATTCAGGCGTTGCACGTAAGAAATTAATCATGGCTTAAAGATTATTTAATATAACATAATTATTTGGGGTGCTCACAATTAATTATCAGGTGTCAGCTTAAATTCAGTTCGTTTGTTTCCACTAATTCCCATAGGTGAGAAATTTGTTTCTGTTTCCATAGCTCCATCATATAAAATCCATTGCCCATTTTCTATGTCAAATTCCCCAATTGCTTTATAAGACATTTTCATATATCTTTTTTTGCCTGCCTGTTCTTTTGAAAACATTGCCATCATTCTGTTTTCAAAATCACCTGACACAAACTCTTCAAGGTCATATTCAATTACTGCAATTTTATTCCCGTTTACGGTTTTTAGGTCTTTTAGTTGAACACTATTTTTCCTGTAAAGAGAATCAGCTTTAAAGTTTGGGTCCAGGGAGATCATATTGACATTTAATTTCCAATTATCTCCTACTTTGACTGGGTTTTTGGGAAGTTCAAATAAGAATGAAATGTAATTGCTTTGGATTCGGTTATAGTAAAAACTTAATAATTCTCCCTCCTCACTAACTTTTCCCCGAAGGAACACATTTCCGTTCAGTTTTGCCAACTGAGATAAAAATGTTTCAGATGAGTCAGCATCAGCTTTTTTAAGCATGACGGCTATGTCAACATTTCCATTTTTGTCGGGAAACAGCTTTGTTTCATATTTTAAATTAGAAAAACGGGCATGCATTGCTTTCAACATCCCGCTCATATCATGTGGAACAGAATCATTCTCTGCTTCCTCTTTATCTTCAGAAATTAGGTCTCTCATAACGGTGTTATAAGTAAGGGTATCAGATATTTTCCATTTTAAATCCACAGTTTCTTTTTGCTGTGCATTTAATGAAAAAGCAAGGAACAAGAATGGTAGAAGTAATTTTTTCATAATTATGGATATGGTTTAAGCTGTTAAGCTGTGGTTAGAAAAAACAAGGAAATTGACGGTCTTGAGTGTCATTAAATTTCGGCCAAAGGTAACAGCGGCAGTACAATCTGCTGAGCAAACGAGCACTAACTTTTGATTCACGACAGGTTTGATCACTGTATTCCAATAGTGTTGTGTGAAGTATTTTATAGTGTTAATTGCGGTGCTCTCTTAATTTTTATTATTTCTCCTTTCTTTGGATTTTGATATTTCTTAATAATAAAATATATCAAAGATGATATTATTAAAATTCCAATAACTATAGTTCCTATTAGTCCTAATACTTCCGCACTTGAAACTATTATGCCCTTTAAAAAAGCTCTTCTTCCAGAAATCCTTATACTCTCGCCTTTCTGTAATTCCACAGCAGAAATATAAGTGGCAACAATTAAGACAACTGAAATTCCTAAAATTATTAAGTGAGGAAGAATCTGTTTTAAAATAGAATAGTCCTGTACTTCAGTTCCTCTTAAGTTATTTTTTAAAAAATCTTTTATTTCTGAATAAACAGATCTTTGGATTTGATACTTTTCTTCCGGCACGTTATCATTTTTAAATTTAAATTCAATAGTAGAGTCCGTATCATCAAAAATAATTTCCTGAAGATCATCATATCGGATACTATTTATGGTCCCGAGACTGCTAGTTGCAATAAGTTCCTGAATATTTACATTTTTATTTTGATCGGTCAACCAGACTGATTTTTCAGTTGGGATTAAATATTTACTTTGAACATCTGTACCTGATATAATTCAATTCTTCATATAAATTAGTTTTATTTGTAATCAACGTCTCATATGAACAGTGCTTGCAAGCTAGCATGGAGGATCGATTAGAGATCTGCTTATACTGTCGTATGCACAAGGTTTTTTACTTCACTCGTTTGTAATTTAATCCAGTTTTTATTCCGCTAATTGTCAGCAGAATTATTAAAAATACCTGTATAACTAATAAAACGTTGTATACATTATTCCATATATCTCCGGAATTTTCAACACTTCCGCCACTCAAAGGTGGATATTCGGTTGAGCCAGGAATTTCTTGTATAGAACTTATTAAAGAAATAAGAAATGTGATAACCATAATCAGAGTGATGTCCGAAACCATAAAAATTAGATTCGCGGTCAGGTTCTTAAAATTACGACCTAACATTCTAATTAGGTAAACAGTAAAAAAAGTCAGGGATATGAATGGAATAATTAGATGAATAATTGCAATTACATAATAAGTGTCGTAAACATTTATATCAACAACTGCGTCAGATTTAAGTCCGTCAATTCCGAAAACTGCTATTGTGAAAATCAAAACGAAACTTACTGTTCCAATTAGCCAAAATATTTCTTTTTTTCTCAAATTTTTAATTTAGTTGTTTTTGCACTAGATATGGTATAAAACCATTGCGGTCTGTCAGGCGTTGTTGTCTGCAGATTTCGGCCAAAGGGAACAGCGGCAGAAGAATCAGGATGTGCTTTTTTTAAAAGGTATCCATTTGAAAATTAGGGCTATACCTACAGCGGCCGCTATACCGGATGGCACCCCTAATAATAAACTTTCACTGTCATTTAGAAAGGGAACAGTCGTTCCTACTAATATGATTCCAATTCCCAGGATCTGATTCTGATTTAATTTTATCATATGTTTTTTGAAAAGTATTTCTTAATCTACAGCTCTACATTATTTGGAGTAATTCCAAAACCTCCGAGCCTTCCTGATTCAACACTATCTTTGACAATTTAGAGGGTTTTTCTTCATTCAAAAGTTGTACAACCCCATTTACCACTATGGAACTAGTTGGTTAAAATTTTTATATGGTCATTCATGTTTTTTAGATAAAAGTTAATTTCTTCCCTTAATTGAGTAACCAACCTCTTAAGATTTCCACCCGGGGGAATAGCGTAGCAAGTGATCACTCGATTTCTATCGAGTTTTATCTTAGTAAGATTAAGGTGTGCTTTTCTCCAAAGTTTTTGCAGTTTTCCTGAAATCTATTTTAGATTCCAAATTAAGACTGAGGATATTGTTCATCAAATTTCTTTTCAGCGTATTCCTTAATTTCCTTTAGTTCCCGATCGGTGAGTTTTAGTTTTATAGAATCCAATTGTGTACTCACTTTGGAGCCATATGGAGCCATTATTTTTTTATTCTCATAATGATGTGCATTTTCAAACATTTGATCAACAGTAGATTTAGCCATTTCTATATTGGAGGCAGCCACCTTTGAGGTTACTGCTGGGAATTTTTTTTCATTTGAATTGCAGCTTAAAAGGAGGAAGGCCACGGATAGTACATATAATTTTTTCATGGTTTGATGGTTTTTTTAAGTAAATTATTGATAGTTTTTTTTAATTATTAGAACTCTTCTACTCTACCTATTAGAAATATTTTTCATTTATTCAAATCCTACAATTAAGCCCCGGTACAGCATTATGTTTTCAAGGTAAGAATACTTATTTACAGAAAGTACAGTTTAAATATTTCAAACTCTTCCTGACCTTCAATATTTACGCTCAGAAGATAATATCCTTCTTTTTTTGCGAGTACTTTATAAATAATCTTATCACCGGGAAAGCTAAAATTGGATCTGCTAAGGTTATTACTGTCAATGAAAGTTAGTTGAAATTTGTGATCAGAAATCCATTCCAACCTCAATTTTGAAAAGGTTTGATCTATAAAATGATCTATCCATTGATCATTTTTTAATTCTACCTCTGTTACCTCACCATCAACCTCTTTATAGGTAAACCTTTTCTGTTTCTTAAAATCGGCTAATTGGCTGCTTGTCATTTCCGACACTGGTTCAGTTTTTTGAAAAGCTACATCATCTTTAGGAGGATACATTCTATTTAAAATTGCTCTAAATTCAGGACAATTTCTCTGGAAGCGGAAGTAAACTTTATTGAAAATTTTATCAATTTTCTCCGGATCAATATTTTCTAAATAAGGATAAAAGCTTTGTTCAAATACGCGCTCAACCTTCAGACTATCAATTTGAACTTCCTGAATCTTTAAAAGCTCACACATTTTAAACGAAAGTGAATCAATTTCGGTATTACTTTGGGAACTGACAGAAAATGAAATGGTCAGGATTAATATCAGTAATGTCTTCTTCATCTGTTTTTATTGAATGGATGCTCAACGTTGCGTATAAAAACAATGCGAGTTGGCGAGAATGATTGTACGCAGGACAATCACGTGTTGCAAGCAAGCACGGAGTTTCGATTCAAAACCTAGGTTTAGCATTGTTTTTAAATACTGTGCCTGTTGCACAAGTTACCGAAATTAGGTAATTTCATGGAATGCAAGGCAAAAAAGACTATCAGGAAAAACTCTTCACTTCCTTTAGGTTAAGTGATCGAATCCCAAAAGAAAATTTTTATCGCAGGTTAAAAGAGGCTCTCAACCTGGATTTCCTTTATCCACTCACCCACCAGTTCTATGGGGAGAGCGGACAAAAAAGTATCGACCCCGTGGTGTATTTCAAGATCTGCCTGGTGGGATATCTTGAGAATATTACTACAGATCGTGGCGTAATGGATCATTGTGCAATGCGGCTGGACATCCTTTATTTCCTTGGGTATGATGTAGATGAAGAACTACCCTGGCACAGCACCATAAGCCGTACCCGAAAGCTTTTTACCGATGATGTCTTTGAGGAAGTATTCACCCGGGTTTTTAAACTATGTGTAGAAGCAGGATTGGTAAGCGGGCATACACAAGCCATTGATTCAGCTCCTGTTAAAGCCAATGCTTCTATGGATAGCCTGGAGCTTAAAGTCCCGGCAGAAGATCTTGAAGAGCATCTCTCAAAGCTGCGTGTGCAAAGCAGCAGGGACCGAAAAGCCAAAGAGAACAAAGCCCCTAAAGAACAACAGGAAATTACCGCCAGTAAACAAGAATTACAGGAAATTAAGAGCCGTAATAAAAGATGGAGTAAGGACCAGGATATGAAACCCGGTGCAAAGAACAAAGGCAGTAAATATACCAGCAACAAAACCCACTACAGCCCCACAGATCCTGATGCAAGGATCAGTGTCAAACCCGGAAAAGCCAGGAAACTTAACTACCTCTGCAATATAGCCGTAGATACTAAAGCCCACGTAATAACAGATGTACAGGCCTACCATGCAGATAAGAAAGACACAAAATATTTAAAGGATACTGTTACAAGATTGAACAGGCGTTTACGCAGGGAAGGATTGATCTGGGAAAATCTGCTGGCAGATGCAGGTTATAGCAGTGGGGAGAATTATGCATACCTGGAAAATAAAGGTCTTACACCCTATATTCCACCACACGGCACTTACAAAGGAGGACCTGAAGGGTTCCAATATTTTAAAGAGGGCAACTACTGGCTGTGCCCGCAAGGAAAAAGGTAACCTTCCGGAAGCAGAAAATGGAGAATGGAAACTTAAAGGATAACTATTTTACTACAAGAGCAGATTGTAAAGACTGCCCAATAAAAAAAGCCTGCATTGGCAAGAGCCACGAAAAAAGGATCAATATTACCGCCTTTCGGGAAGAATACGAAAGAAATATTGAACGGGTAAAAAGCAGGCGTGGCCGCTATATGAAAGGCAAACGACAAGGCACGGTAGAACCCGTTTTTGGTACCCTTAAAGAATTCCTGGGACTAAGAAAAGTAAATACCATCGGAATTCGCCAGGCCAACAAATGTATGCACCTGGCCGCCATTGCGTATAACCTGAAGAAGTACCTGAAGTTTACCACAAGGAAAGTCAAGTCCGGGGCAAATGCCCTGCAAAAATGCCAAGACGCCGCTCCTTCTATTATAAAAGCTGAATTAATGGCTTTTCAAGCTGTTTTGATCCTCCTTTTTTCTTCCCAAAAAGTGTTTGTGAATAGAGCATCACTTGCTTAAAAAGCTTTAAATATAATAGGAAATCTTGTTTGTAGAGGAAATTATAGGCTTGTGCAACGGTTACTGTTGTTGTCACACGTTTTTATCAGTTGCCTTTCTCGAGAACTTTTTTCTTTTCAGCCTCGTATTCTTCTTTTGACAAGACTCCATTGTCAAACAATTTCTTTATTTTTTCAAGTTGATCATATTTATCAGTTGACGATTGAGCAATATTTTCATTATCCTTACAGTTTTCTACTTCACAAGTTGCTATTGCGTTTTCAATGTCAATCACATAATTTGTAATATTTCCTCCTCCAACAGTAAAATACACTCCCTTGTAGCGTTTTTGATCGTACTTCTTAATTTTCTTAATTGTAACAATCAATCCGGAATTTGCAGCACCTAATCTATTTTGCTCTGCATTATAATTTGCATCACTAGTTGCTGCTAGAACTGTTCCCCAACCTCCCATATTCACGTACACAAACCTGCCGTCCGTATCGGAACCTCGTCCCAATTTAATTTCATCTCCAACTTTATATGTAATTCCGTTGGAGGCGGTAAATTCATCTAATTTTTCAACTTTTTTCTGGGCTTGGACTGCATTTAATGTCAGTAAGGCAAGAAGTAAAAAGGTAATTTTTTTCATAATTTTTAGTTTTAGTATTTAACAGTTATTAAATGTGTTACAACATATCCATAAATGTAATATCACATTTAACTCTATTATATCTCCTCTCCTTATCACCATGTGATTACCCCAACTCCTTCGTGATCCATTTCTCAAGTGCTGCATCATCCATCTTCAATAGTTTCTCCACCTTCTTGTCCTTCTTCAGTCTTTTTTCTTTATTCATCGCATAAACCTTGAGCAGACTTTTAAAGCTAAGCTTTATTGGCGAGTACGGCATTATCTTTTTCAGCAGGATTCTCGAGGGCAAAGCGGGTCCAGCCGCCAAGGAAGGCCATTAGCAACTCAGGGTTTTTCTCAGTGTGATCCATCTGGAAGGGGAAAATGGCTATGGAAAAGTCAGGAACACCGCTCATATATTTCATTAGGAACTTACTGGTTTTTTCCCTTTTTTCCGGCTGTTCATTAACAGGAGTATTTTCCAGCCAGGTGATGCTTAGCAAGAACAGTGGGTTGATATTCACGGTAATCGTCAGCAGTTTCAAGTTTTACCTGCTGTGGGACTTCAAATTCCTGCGCCTGGGAAATTCCGCAGGTGCTAATAAATGCAAGAATGAATTTGTAGATGATGATCTTCATTTTAAAAGTTTAAATAGAATTGATTAATGGAAACAGAACCTGTGCTCCCGTGATAAAAGGAGTAGTTCCTGAATGAATAATTAATAGCGGTAGTGGTCCCCAAAAACAGGAATTTTTTCTTTAGAAAGGCTTCCTTTTAGGGACAGGAAAGAACCTTAAAATTTTGTTAAGGTAAATCTAATAAAATTTTTTAAGTCAGCAGGTAATAAATAAAAGAAGTTACACCCGGAGCTTTTGAGGTATAGTGGCGGGGTCAAAGTCCCACAGCAATGGCAGGGCCCAATAGATGAAAAGAGTAATGAGAAGGATAGAGAGCAGGTTCATCCAGAGGCCTGCTTTCATCATGTCGGGAATACGCAAATGTCCCGACCCAAAGACAACGGCATTTGGAGGGGTGGCAACGGGTAACATAAAAGCACAGGAGGCGGCGAGGGTTGCGCTCACCATAAGCATATAAGGGTGAACGTTGAGAGCTATGGCCATGGTAGCAAGTATGGGAAGTAACATGGCGGTAGTAGCAAGGTTTGAAGTAACTTCAGTTAAAAAGTTTACAGCTGTGACCAATACAAGAATAAGAACCAGCAGCGGCAGGTTTTCAAGATTTACAAGTTGTTGCCCAATCCATACTGCCAGCCCGGTATCTCCAAAAGCTTTGGCCAGAGCCATACCGCCTCCAAAGAGCAAAATAATTCCCCAGGGAATCTTTACAGCTTCCTCCCAGGTTATTAAATTCCCCATTCCTTTCCCGGCAGGAATAATAAAAGGAGACTGCTGCCACCATGGCAATAATGGTGTCATCTATAAAAGGTATAAAGGGAGTAAGTAAAAAAGATCGGGTTATCCAAAAGAAAGCGGTGAGGCTAAAAACCACCAGTACTCTCTTCTCCTGTTTTCCGGTTTTACCCAGGGCATTTTTTAAGCGGTTAATTTCAGCTTTTCCTCCCGGGAATTCCTGTTTGTCAAATTTAAAGGCAAAGGTGGTTAGATATTTCCAGCAGATAAATAGCAGCAGGACCGAAATGGGGAATCCCAGCATCGTCCACTGCAGGAAGCTTATTTTAATTCCATAGATCTCCTCAACAATCCCGGCAAAGACCAGGTTGGGCGGTGTGCCAATAAGAGTGGCTATTCCTCCTATGGAGGCACTGTAGGCAATCGCCAGCATCAAAGCTTTCCCAAAAAGTGCATTCTCATTTTTGGTAGTGCCGGGATCATCCTGTAGCTGACTTATAATTGCGGCACCAATAGGAAGCATCATGACCGATGTTGCCGTGTTTGAAATCCACATAGAAAGAAAGGCAGTGGCCACCATAAAGCCCAGAATGATCCTCTTAATGTTGCTGCCAATAAATTGTATAATGATAAGGGCGATCCTCCTGTGCAGGTTCCATCGTTCAATAGCGACCGCAATTATGAATCCGCCGAGGTACAGGAAAACATATTTATGCCCGTAAGAGGCGGTGGTTGCATCAATTGACAAAGCACCAGTGAGAGGGAAAAGAATGATAGGTAATAAAGCCGTAACTGCAATTGGAATAACTTCGGTCACCCACCAAATCGCCATCCACAGCGTCACTCCAAGTACATCCCAGGCGGCTTCGGGCATGGATGGGGGAGGACCAATGAGTTGTAAGATTAAAAACAGCAATGGTCCGGAGACCAGGATTAGAGATCTTAAGACTCCGTTCATTCAGCAGACTTTAATAAATGGTCCTGAAAGATATTAAAATATCAGAGGCAATTAAGGGCAGAGAGACATTTTATTGCTTAGTAGATTGTTGGTGCTCTTCTAAAGATGAAGCCGAAGGATTTTAGTATATTTAATATTCGCTGAGACTAAACAATAGAAGAAATGGAAAAATTAGAAATAAAAACAGGGATCCAGATAGCAAAATCGAGGGCGGAAGTTTATGAAGCTATAGTAGACCCGGCAAAAATGTCCAATTATTTTATTTCAGAAAGTACCGGAAACCTTGTGGAGGGAACCTCTGTAAACTGGAAATTTCCCGAATTTGAAGGAGATGTTCTTATTGAAGTAAACAAAGTTATCCCTAACGAATTTGTTGCTTTTAAATGGGAGGGAGCCAAGGGAAAGAAACTAAAAGTGGAGATCACTTTAATGGAAATGCCCGATAAAAGTACGCTTGTCAAAGTAACTGAAGGTAAGATGGAAGCCGATGATGCTGGGATCACCTGGTATGGCGGCAATACTGAAGGCTGGGCAAATTTTCTCGCCTGCCTGAAAGCTTACCTGGAATACGGGATCAACCTGAGAAAGGGAGCGTTTGAGTTTAAAAAAGGAGAATTTTAAGCTGAAAGAGATAGCGGGGCAAAATTAATTATCAATAAAGAAGATTAATGAGTCGGGTGGGGGTAAGGAGAATTCCACTGCTGGATTGAGCTTCAGATTTTAGAATTCTGATGAAATTTCAGTTTTACTCAAAGCTGAGGAACATCTTGTCGAAGTTGATGATCATCTTTTCAAACTTGTCTATCAGGTCCTGGCCAATATTTCCGTAGAAATAATTATTAGGGGTAACCGCTTCTTTAAGAACAATTACCTGGTCCAGCTTTATCGCTCTCCCGTTAACTATGGGAGAAAAGCTGGTGTAGAGGCCTTTTTTAGTAGTAACACCTCCCGCACCGCCAAAAGAATAATCCACTTCCGCCGCATTTTCCAGCTCTGCCCTGTGTTTTTTAAAATAGGTGTCGTACAACATGCTCTCTGTAGCACTTATGTCAAAAGTATAAACTCCGGCGCCCTGGTTGTCTTTGAGGAAAAGTAGAGGGGTGAGGAAATCAATGGCAAGGTTTCCCTCCCGGGAATGGGTTTGTTCAACAGGTACAATAAGAATATTATCCCTGGTGATCTGGATCTCATCCAGGGCTTCTAAAACAGGAAAACCAAGAATACCATTAATTTGATAATCAAGTTGTGAGATTGAAAGCGCATCGTCGGGAAAGATGAGGCATACCGCATTATAAATAATTACGGGTCCTATCTCCAGCCGGGGTGCAATGCCAATTTGTGAGTTAATTTTATTCCCGGTAATCGCATCTACCTCAAAACTTCCAGACAGTACTTTTACTCCGAATTTTTCTGCTGTGGTTTCTGAAATTGTAGAAATATTAGCTCCTGTATCAAAAATGAAATTTTCCTTTACATCTCCCGAAGTTACCGTCAAATTTTTAAGGCTGGCTTTGTCTATAAAAAGAGGAAGTTCCAGCCTGTCATTTTTTACAACCCTCTGTTTCGGTTGATCCTGTAAGGCTTTCCATATTATCAACGTGTTTTGAAGATCTTTCTTTTCCTCTTCGGAAATGAAACTGTCATAGTTTGCCAGTAATTGCTGCAATGATTCTTTGGCCTTTTTGTATTCGTACTCCCGGGAGTGATTGATGTGGGCCAGGGCTTTTATTTCATATTCCATTGAATCCCTGAGCCTATCTTTAAAACGGGAAAATAAAATTTCTGATTTATAAGCGGAAGAATCAGATCTATTAAAAGCATAATCCAGGAAAACACCTGCTTTCAACTTTTCAAATTCAGAAAGATTTTGAAAATTTTGTTGATAGAGCTTCCTGGCAGCGAAGAAGTTTTTATGCTCGAGAAGGGAATCAATTTGCGCAACAACGAAATTCTCCTGCCCGCCCCGTACCGAACCAGACTTACAGGAGCCAATCAACAGGAGAAGAATAATAGAACTTATTGTAAAACTTTTGATACTAATCTTCATAATAGGAATTAAATTTATGAAATCCTGCGGCAGAAGTAAATTTCTAAAATTTAAATTAAGGTTCCACAGAAATTGGTAGAAGTAGCAAATTTTTTCAGAATAATATATCTGAAAAAAATAATTCTAAAGATCAGTATATCTGAAAATAGATAATTTACGTTATAAAATGACTTCTAAAACCTAAGACTATGACAAAAATCAAGATTATGAGGAGCTTTGTTGCGGCAGTGTTAATAGCAGTTTGCTTTGCCTGCACAAATAGCGACGATGATGCTGCAAGCAACAACGGAGGGGATACAATAAATGTAGAGGAATTAACAGTAATTTCAACTACGGGTACCTGGAGAATTAGCAGTTATGTAGAGGAAGGTAACAATGAAACCAATCATTTTACGAACTACACTTTTACATTTAAACAAGACGGAACAGTAACGGCGGTTAATGCTGAATCCACAATTAACGGCACCTGGTCGATCTCTGATGACGATGACGATGATGATGACAATCCTTCAACAGATTCAGATAAAGATTTCGTGCTTAACTTTAACGTAGGAGAGGATGAAGATTTTGATGATCTCAATGATGACTGGGATATCGAAAACTACACCGCCAACAAAATAAGCCTGATCGACATAAGCGGCGGAAACGGCGGAACAGACAAACTGGTATTCGAAAAAAATTAAAAGTTATTAAACTCAATAAAAAAACCCGCTTCGAAAGAAGCGGGTTAATTATATAATCTAACGTCTAAAATCTAACGTCTAACGTCTAAGATCTAAAACTACATCATTCCGGGCATTCCACCGCCCATTCCGCCTGGCATTCCACCACCACCGGATTCTTCTTTGATGTCTATAAGAGCACACTCTGTAGTAAGGATCATACCAGAAACAGAAGCAGCGTTCTCAAGAGCAATTCTTGTAACTTTCTTAGGGTCTATAATCCCTGCAGTCATCATATCTACATAAGTATTGGTTTTAGCGTCATAACCGTAGTTATCTTTACCTTCCAGTACTTTGTTGATAACAACAGAACCTTCACCACCCGCATTTTCTACAATTGTACGCAATGGAGATTCAATAGCCCTGTTAACTATCTGGATACCTGTAGCTTCATCGGCATTATCACCCTGTAGGTTTTCTAATGCTTTCTTGGCACGTACAAGCGCAACACCACCACTTAAGCAACAATACCTTCTTCAATGGCTGCACGCGTAGCGTTCAATGCATCGTCTACACGGTCTTTCTTTTCTTTCATTTCAACTTCAGAAGCAGCACCTACATAAAGTACGGCAACACCACCTGAAAGTTTTGCAAGACGCTCCTGTAATTTTTCCTTATCATAGTCAGAAGTAGTAGTTTCTATCTGAGCTTTGATTTGGTTTACACGTTCTTTAATTCCGGTTTGGTCACCAGATCCGTTTACAACAGTAGTGTTATCCTTGTCTATTGCAACTTTCTCTGCACTTCCAAGCATATCTATAGTAGCGTTCTCAAGAGAGAAACCTCTTTCTTCAGAAATTACGGTACCACCTGTAAGGATAGCGATATCTTCAAGCATTGCTTTTCTACGGTCACCAAAACCAGGAGCTTTTACAGCTGCGATCTTAAGTGATCCACGAAGTTTGTTTACAACAAGAGTAGCAAGAGCTTCCCCGTCAACATCCTCAGCAATGATCAATAATGGTTTTCCGCTTTGAGCTACTTAGCTCAAGTACAGGAAGAAGGTCTTTCATAGAAGAGATCTTCTTGTCATATAAAAGGATATAAGGATCTTCAAGATCTGAAGTCATTTTTTCGCTGTTAGTCACGAAGTATGGAGAAAGGTATCCGCGGTCAAACTGCATTCCTTCCACAACATCAACGTGAGTATCAGTTCCTTTTGCTTCCTCAACAGTGATTACACCATCTTTTCCAACTTTTTCAAAAGCCTGAGCGATCAATTCCCCAATGTGGTCATCATTGTTAGCAGAAATAGAAGCAACCTGCTTTATTTTTTCAGAAGAGTTTCCTACTTCTTTAGTTTGCTCAGATAGGTTTTCGGTAATAGCCTGTACAGCTTTGTCTATTCCACGCTTAAGGTCCATAGGGTTTGCACCTGCGGCCACGTTTTTCAAACCTTCTTTTACTATTGCCTGGGCAAGAACAGTGGCAGTGGTAGTACCGTCACTTAAGCAAGATCATTGGTTTTAGAAGCTACTTCTTTTACCATTTGAGCTCCCATGTTCTCCAGTGCATCTTCCAACTCGATTTCTTTTGCAACACTTACCCCGTCTTTAGTTACAGTTGGTGCTCCAAAGGATTTGCTAATAATTACGTTACGACCTTTAGGTCCTAAAGTTACTTTTACAGCATTTGCCAATGCATCTACCCCGCGCTTAATTCCATCACGGGCTTCAAGATTGTACTTAATATCTTTTGCCATTTTTTATTCGTTTTTTATTGCTTCTCTTAAGGAGAAGAAATGTTAGTTAAAATTTTTAGTCAGTTTTTCTGTCCGCTGTAGAAGTGAGGACAGGATAGGATTTACACAATTGCAAGAATATCGTCTTCCCGCATGATTAGATAATCTTTCCCTTCCAGTTTTAGCTCGGTACAGCGTATTTTCCATAAAGAACTTCATCCCCGACTTTCACGGTCATGTCGTGCTTTTTGCTGCCTTTACCAACAGCTACTACTGTTCCTTTTTGTGGTTTTTCTTTTGCTGTTTCAGGAATGTAAATACCAGAAGCGGTTTTAGTCTCTGCGGCTGCAGGTTCAATAACAACCCTGTCTGAAAGAGGTTTAATGTTTAAAGCCATTTGTGTAATGTATTTTAAGTTAATTAATTTATTCTATGTGTGTCGTAATTGACCAAAATTATGCCATTGAACATTTCCTGACATAAGGCAAAAAAAAATGCCAGCTTGTCATAAGTAAGCATTTACAATGTCTTTAGGTGTTACTACTGGTTTTCCTCAGCATCTGCCTGGGGAACCACTCCTTCTTCTTCAGGATTGGCTACAGGTTGCCTGTATTGGTTGGGGAACGTTTGTTTCCACTTCCTGCTGCCCGTCAATTACCCGTGATTCTGCAGTAGCAGTACCATCAAGAATGGTCACATTTGATAAAAGGATCAAAACCAACAGTAAAGTTGCCAGGGTCCAGGTACTTTTATCTAAAAAGTCTGTAGTTTTCTTTACTCCTCCTAATTGTGCTCCACCGCCACCGCCAAAAGAAGAGGATAACCCGCCACCTTTAGGATTTTGTACCATTATTACTACTATAAGTAAAAAGGCTACGATGATTATTAGTGCTAAAAAAATAGTGAATGTGCTCATTCTTTTCCTGTATTATTTTCCTGTAAATTCTTTATTGCCCGAATTTGGTCTGCAAAGAAACCACTTTTTTCGGGATTTTTCAAAATTAAAATTTTGTATGCCTGGATAGCTTTTTTATAGTTTTTTTGTTCGAGGTAAACCCGGGCTAAAGTCTCTGTCATCAAGGCCTCCGGCGGTGTAATTCGTTCCTGGGCGAGGTTGCTGGTATTTGAAGGTTTTGAAGGAGTAAGACGTGGACTTTTAGAAATAAAGTCATCAATTAGTTCAAATTTTCTTTCCCTGGATCTTTCAGTTTCAGGTTCATTACGCTCAATGGGTTTTGCGCTGGTGAGACGTAGCCATTCTGAAAAAGAATGAGATTCCCGGGAGTCAAATTCCAGAGGAGTTCCCGGGTTGGCTAATTGTGGTTCTTTGGAACTTTCAGTTCTTTCTTCCAGTTCTTTTGGCGGAACTGCTTCGGTTTTAGGGAGAGGTTTTTCAAAAAGATCGGGATCCATGACACGGTCCGATTCTGTTTTTTTCATTTTTATGGCCTCATCTATAGCAATGCTCTTTTTTCCGAAGACCTCTTCAGCTTCAAAAACTGTAATATTCCTAAGCTGCTCTTCCTGCAACTTGATTTGAAGCGCGATCTTGTCCTGATTAAATTCTTCGGAAGTGATATAGTCAAACAGCACACTCCTGTCTGTGGTGTAAGCGGCAGTTTTCTTTAATTCAGTATTATAGCTGAAGCTTTTTTCTTCATAAAGACCTTTAAGGTTAACAGCTCTTGCAGCCTGAAAGAATGGATATTTTTTGAGGATTTTCTCCAATTGTTCCGTTTGCTGTGGATTTACAGCAGAAGGATTTTCAAGTATTTGGATCAATTCCTGTGGGTTCATTTACCAGTTTGTAAGGGAAGCGTTAAAAATATCCTGGGTGATCCTCGAAAAAATTTCATCCAGGGCCGTATCCAATACTCCTCCATTTAAAGGTGCGGTGGCAGGATAGTCATAATAAAAGGAGAAACGCCTATCAAAATTCTTATCCGGTTCCAGGTTGTTGAAGAACCTTACCATCACTGTAATCGTTAAACGGTTTTGTGCCGCGCGATTATCTGCAGTGGCAGTCATTGGGGCTTCATAGAAATCTACAATCTCACCTTCGTAGAGCAAATCTCCTCCCGAATTTTCAAGGCTAAGATTCGTTTGGCTTTGAATAAGGTCCTGTAGTGCCACTGTAAAAGCACGATCAATGCCCGGTTCTACAATATCGGCTGTGTTTTCAAAAAAGTCTACTGTAAAGGTAGAAGCGCCTCCGGTATCAGCTCCTGTAAAAGAATAAATTCCGCAGGACTGGAAGATCAATAAAAATATGGGGAAAACAAAATATTTTAGTTTCTTCATTAAAATGCTCTCTAAGGACTTTTATAAATTATACTGTTTGATCTTTCTATAAAGAGTTCGTTCGCTTATTCCCAACTCTTCAGCAGCATTTTTTCGTTTTCCGTTATGCCTGTTAAGAGACTTTTTAATGAGTTCCAGTTCTTTATCCTGGAGCGAAAGGGTTTCTTCTTCCTGAATTTCTTCAGCAAAATAATATTTATCTTCTATTTCGCGCTCCCTTTCCCGTTCCTTTTCCCGGGTTTGTTGTGAAATTTGCAGCACTTCGAGATTTTCGGCATTTATATCTTCTATATCTGTATCACTGTCTCCATTGCCGTATATCTTTTCAATAAGGCCCTCGTGCTCCTCCTGTACCTTTTGGTAATTGCCACTCTCCATCAATTCCATCGTGAGCTTTTTAAGGTCGTTAAGATCATTTTTCATATCAAAAAGAACCTTGTACAAAATTTCCCTTTCATTACTAAAATCGGAGTCTTTCTTTTTATCTGAAATTACCGCCGGAAGATTGCTGCCAATATCGGGCAAATATCCTCTTAGTTCCTGGGCATTAATACTGCGTTCCTGTTCCAAAACCGAAATTTGCTCGGCCACATTTCGTAACTGACGGATGTTTCCTCCCCAGCGATACTTTTGAAGCAGGTCTACCGCGTCCTCCTCCAGCCGTATGGTTGGCATTTTGTATTTAAGGGCAAAATCTGCCGCAAATTTCCGGAACAAGAGATGAATATCTTCTTTTCGCTCACGCAGTGGTGGCAAATTAATTTCTACGGTACTCAACCTATAATATAGATCCTCACGGAATTTGTCCTTTTTAATAGCCTCAAACATATTAAGGTTTGTTGCTGCTACGATACGAACATTGGTTTTTTGGACTTTAGAGGAACCCACTTTTATAAATTCCCCGTTCTCCAGAACCCGTAATAACCTCACCTGGGTGGTAAGAGGTAGTTCTCCCACTTCATCCAGAAAAATAGTTCCGCCATCGGCCACTTCAAAGTAACCGCTCCGGGTATTGGTAGCACTAAGAAAGGCCCCTTTTTCATGACCAAATAATTCTGAATCTATTGTGCCTTCAGGAATTGCCCCGCAGTTAACAGCAATATATTTTCCATGTTTGCGGTGAGACAGGGCGTGAATGATCTTTGGGATACTCTCCTTTCCAACACCACTTTCCCCCGTTACAAGTACCGAAATATCTGTAGGGGCTACCTGAATAGCTTTTTCCACTGCGCGATTAAGCTTTTGGTCATTCCCAATAATCTCAAATCGCTGTTTTATCGCCTGTACTGATTCCATAGGCATTATTTCCCAAAAGGGATATTTTCTTTACTAGTATTTAAAAATATCAAATTCCAATTCCAAAATCCAATTTTCAAGGTTTCAGGTTTCCGGAAATATTTTAAATCTCAGGACTTCCAACTTCCAACTTCCAACTTCCGACTTCCAACTTCGGACTTCGGACTTCCGACTTCGGACTTCCGACTTCCAACTTCCAACTTTTAACTTCCAACTTCGGACTTCGGACTTCGGACTTCCAACTTCGGACTTCCAACTTCCAACTTCCAACTTCTAACTTCCAACTTCCCACTTCTCTTGATTCTTGATTCTTGTCTCTAAACTTTTATCTTTACTCACTACTCACTACTCAATCCAACCGCTTTCCCTTTCAAAGTTGCACTCGTACAGTCAGTAATCTCAACCATTACGAAATCCCCGACTTTGTAATGCTCTTTAGGAAACACTGCTACGGTGTTTTGTTCTGTACGGCCGCTCCATTCAAGGTCAGATTTCTTTGATTCTTTTTCTATGAGGACCTCTACTGTTTTTCCAAGGAACTGTTGGGTTCTGTAAAGGCTGTGTTCTCTTTGCAGGGCTACTACTTCAGCAAGCCTTCTTTTCTTCACTTCTTCGGGTACATCATCTTCCAGTTTTCTGGCAGCCATGGTTCCCGGTCTTTCAGAATAAGCAAACATGAATCCGTAGTCGTACTTCACATATTCCATTAACGAGAGGGTATCCTGGTGATCCTCTTCAGTTTCAGTAGGAAATCCAGTGATCATATCCTGGGAAATGGCACAATTGGGAATAAGTTTTTTAATGTTATCGATGAGGTTGAAATATTCTTCGCGGGTATGTAACTAGGTTCATCTCCTGCAGGATCCTGTTGCTTCCGCTTTGCACGGGCAAATGTATATAGTTGCAAATATTTTTATAAGCCGCCATGGTCTCGATCACATCCATCGTCATATCCTGGGGATTTGAAGTAGAGAATCTAATTCTCATCCTGGGATGTGCCTCTGCTACAAGCCTTAGAAGAGTGGCGAAATTTGTCGCGGTGGCTTTTTGGATTTCCGAGGCATTTTTATAATCTTTTTTGAGACCACCACCGTACCACAGGTAACTGTCTACATTTTGACCTAATAAAGTGATCTCTTTATAGCCTTTAGCGGCAAGATCGTTTACCTCTTCAAGGATGCTTTGAGGATCCCGGCTGCGTTCCCGGCCGCGGGTGAAGGGTACTACACAAAAAGTACACATATTATCACAACCCCTGGTAATGGATACAAAAGCTGATACTCCATTGCTTTGAAGCCGTACGGGAGAAATATCTCCATAAGTCTCTTCTTTGGAAAGGATCACATTTACAGCATTGCGCCCTTCTTCAACTTCGTTGATGAGGTTTGGCAAATCTTTATAGGCATCTGGTCCTACAACAAGATCAACGATTTTCTCCTCCTCCAGGAATTTACTTTTTAATCTTTCGGCCATACAACCTAAAACCCCAACTTTCATCTTCGGGTTAATCTTCTTTACGGCATTGTATTTTTCCAGTCTTTTGCGTACCGTTTGTTCTGCTTTGTCTCTAATGGAGCAGGTGTTTACCAACACGAGGTCTGCATCCTCCAGCCGGGAAGTTGTATTAAAACCTTCTTTTTGAAGAATGGAAGCCACGATCTCACTGTCGCTAAAGTTCATCTGGCAACCGTAACTTTCAATAAAAAGTTTGCGGCTGTTTTCCAGCTTAGGTTCCAGTACGAGTGTGTTTCCCTGTAGCTTTTCGTCTATAATCTTCTCCATAATTCAAGTCTCCGATCCAATGTATAATTTAGCTTGCAAAGATAGGTTTTTAGATAAATTATGACAAAGTGACAGAAGTTTTTTTATCTTTAATTTGTTAAGTCCGCCTCCCACCTCTTTATACCTAATAATATGAAAAATTATAGCTGCCTTCTGTTAGTCATTTTTAGCTTCGGCTTTTGGTCTTGTGAAAAGAAAAATGAGGTTCCAATGGAAACTTATGAAATAGCTGTTCCCGTGAAAATGTCGATGGCAGACTTTAGGGCACAGGTAAAAGTGGAAGAGCCAAAAGAGATCGAACAGTCGGGAAAAATATATGTCTTCGGAAATTATATTTTTATAAATGACGATATGAAAGGGATCCTGGTAATTGATAATACTTATTTCTCTCCGCAGAAGGTTGCCTATATTAAAATTCCGCAGAATACAGATATGGCCGTAAAAGGGAATATACTGTTTGCTAATTCAGGAAAAGATCTGGTGAGCTTTGACATCTCTAATATTCAGGATATCCAGGTGAAGGAGCGGTTGGATAATGTATTCGAATCCCAGCACTATCCTACTTTACCCGAAGGAGTTTTCTTTTCAGACTTTTCAGAATTTAATCCTGAGACTGAAGTAATAACTATTACACGATTGAAACCCGTGAGCGGGAGATTGGGCGGGGAATATTTTATGATACTGCTAATAATTTAAACAGTGGGGAAAGTGGAACAGGAGGTTCCATGGCACGCTTCAATATTGCCGGAGATCATCTCTATACTGTGGGTAGAAGTGTGCTGCAGGTTTTTGATATAAGTGATCTTTCCAGGCCGAATTTTATTAGAGAAGAACAGGTGGGATGGGATATCGAAACCATATTTCATCAGGACGAATACCTTTATCTAGGTAGTGCCCGCGGAATGTTTATTTACAGCATAGAAGATCCTTCTACACCTATATATATGTCTCAAATCCAACACGTCCAGGGTTGTGACCCCGTCGTGGTCGCAGGTGACCTCGCCTATGTTACGCTAAGAGGTGGAAATTTATGCGGGCAGGAGGAGAGCCAGCTTCAGGTAATTGATGTTTCAGATAAACGAAATCCCCTGTTACTGCAAACTTATGAGATGGAAAGCCCTTATGGGCTGGGAGTGAGAGATCACAGATTATTTGTTTGTGAAGGAGCTTCAGGTCTAAAGGTTTTTGATGCTGCCAATTCTCCCGATCTTGTTCTTGAGGAGCATTTTAAAGAACTTGAAGCTTATGATGTAATTCCCCTGGAGGATGTTCTGCTTTTGATAGGAGGTGGAGTGCTGCGGCAATACAGCTACAAAAACGACCAGGTTAATCTTATGAACACTTTTAATTTATACTAAATTTATCACCTATCAGGAAAACTCATATTCTTCGCCCTCAGAGGATTTACAAGGTGATCTCATTAATTTAAAGTGGGGTTTATTGAAGTAGAAAAGTTCTGAATTTAACAGCTTTTATCAACTTCAAAAAAAATTGATATACTTTTGCACTAAGAAAAAGAATACCTATGACGAAGAATTTAGTGATTGTGGAGTCTCCTGCCAAGGCTAAAACCATCGAAAAATTTTTGGGAAAAGATTATACAGTAGCCTCAAGTTTCGGGCATATTGCAGATCTTCCTACCAAAGAATTAGGGGTAGATACCGAAGGGAATTTCACACCTAAATATATAGTAAATAAAGATAAGAAGGATGTTGTAAGTAAGTTGAGGAAACTTGCAAAGGGTGCAGAGATGGTGTGGCTGGCCAGTGATGAGGACCGGGAGGGAGAAGCTATTGCCTGGCACCTTGCAGAGGAGTTGCATCTTGATAAGAACAAAACCAAACGAATCGTCTTTCACGAGATAACAAAGTCTGCGATATTGCGGGCTATCGACAATCCTCGGGCTATCGATTATAACCTTGTTAATGCCCAGCAGGCAAGAAGGGTCTTGGATAGGCTGGTAGGATATGAACTTTCTCCTGTACTGTGGAGAAAGGTAAAAGGAGGACTTTCCGCAGGAAGGGTACAATCAGTTTCAGTGAGGCTTATTGTAGAGAGAGAAAGGGAAATCCAGGAGTTTAAGGCTGAAGCTTCTTTCAGGATCGATGCTGAATTTACCAATGAGGAAGGGAAAACTTTTAAGGCTAAACTTCCGAAGAATTTTGACACAAAAGAAGAGGCTGAGGAGTTTCTTCAGCAGAATATAGGAGCAGCTTTTAAAGTTGCCGACCTTTCTACCAAACAAAGAAATCCCCGGCACCACCATTTACAACTTCCACTTTACAGCAGGAGGCGGCAAGAAAGCTTTATTTTTCAGTAAGTAAAACAATGACTATGGCTCAACGTCTTTACGAGAGCGGTCATATTACTTATATGAGAACAGATAGTGTAAACCTTTCTGAAGACGCAAGAAAAGGAGCTAACAAAGAAATTCTCCAGGCTTACGGTGAGAAATATGCGAAGTCAAGGCAATTTAAAGGTAAGTCTAAAGGTGCTCAGGAAGCTCACGAGGCTATAAGGCCTACCAATTTTGCAAGTCATACCGTGAGGGCCGATCGCGACGAAGAGCGGCTGTATGAATTGATATGGAAACGTGCTATTGCTTCTCAAATGAGTGAAGCCTTGCTGGAACGTACAAATGTAAAAATTGAAGCAGATAAACACGATAAGAATTTTACTGCTAATGGGGAAGTGCTGAAGTTTGACGGATTCCTTAAAGTTTACCTGGAAGGAAGTGATGAAGAAGACGAGGAACAGGAAGGAATGTTACCTGCCTTAAAAGTTAATGAAAGACTTCAAAATAATTATATAACCGCCACCGAAAGGTTTACTAGACCTCCATACCGCTATACCGAAGCGTCTTTGGTGAAGAAGCTTGAAGAACTTGGGATTGGGCGACCCTCTACTTATGCACCTACAATATCTACAATCCAGAACCGAAATTATATTGAAAAAGGCTCTATAGAGGGAACCGAAAGAAGTTATTCTCAATTCACTTTAAAAAATAATAAGGTGACTGAGAAAGAACTTATGGAAACCGTGGGTAGCGACAAAGGAAAACTTGTTCCCACTGCAGTGGGAATGGTAGTAAATGATTTCCTGGTGAACCATTTTTCTAATATTCTTGACTATAATTTCACGGCTAAAGTAGAGCAGAGCTTTGACGACATTGCCGAAGGAAATGAGGAATGGACAACGATGATGAGGGATTTTTATTCCGATTTTCATCCGCAGGTAGAAGATGTCGCCAAGAATGCCGACAGGGAAGTAGGGGAACGTATATTAGGTGAAGATCCTGAAACCGGAAAGCCAGTAAGTGTACGTTTGGGAAAATTCGGACCTATGGTGCAAATAGGATCTGTGGAGGATGATGAAAAACCCCGGTTTGCAGGTTTGACTCCGGAGCAGAGTCTGGATTCAATTACCTACGAGGAGGCAATGGATCTTTTTAAACTTCCGAAGGAAATAGGGGAGTACGAGGGAGAATCTGTTGAGGTTAATAATGGCAGGTTTGGACCTTACGTACGCTACGGCAAGAAGTTTGTCTCTCTGGATAAAGGAGAGGATCCCATGAGCGTTGACATGGACCGGGCGCTGGAATTAATTGAGGCCAAAGAAAAGGCAGATGCTCCCATTCATACTTATGAAGGGGAGCTTAGTTCAAAAAGGCGTGGGACGGTTTGGCCCATTTCTTAAATGGAATAGCATTTTTATCAATGTCAATAAAAAATATGACTTCGACAATCTTTCTATAGCCGATATTGAAGAATTGATCGAGGATAAAAAGAAGAAGGAGAAAGAAAAAGTTATCCAGCATTGGGAAAATGAAGGAATAAGAATTGAAAAAGCGCGTTGGGGGCGCTCTAATATTCTAAAGGGTAAGACAAAAATTGAATTACCTAAAACTGTTGATGCATCTAAACTTTCCCTGGATGAGGTGAAAGAAATGCTGGAAAAGAAGACTAAGAAACTAGCGAAAAAGAAAACCGCTGCAAAGAAAACTACGGCAACAAAGAAAAAGACAACTTCAAAAAAGACCACCCCCAAAAAGAAGTAATTGATGGATTTTGAATTTTTAAGCCCTGTTGATAATACTATTACTGAAGAATTAGCTTCTTCAGGTTTGCAAAACCTGGGAAACCAGATGAGAATTCATACTGCTGAAGCGGGAATTCCCGAATTGGAGGGTGTTAATATCGCTGTTGTTGGGGTTAGGGAAAGCAGGCTTGCAGAAGCAGGTGAAGATGAATATCTTCAATTTACCAAAGTGAGAAAATGCCTGTACAGTTTGTTTCCCGGTAACTGGTATTTAACTCTAGCCGATCTTGGAGACATAGAAAAAGGGGAAACAGTAGAAGATACTTATTTTGCTTTGCAGTCATTAGTGACGCAGCTGCTTAAACTTAAGATTATTCCTCTTATTCTTGGAGGCAGCCAGGATTTGATCTATGCGCAATACCGCGCCTACGACAGGGTAGAGCAAATGGTGAACCTGGTAAATATAGATAATCGTTTTGACCTGGGAGATGCCGAAAAACCAATAAGCAATAAATCGTATGTAGGGAAAATTGTGGTAAACAAGCCATATAATCTCTTCAATTATTCCAATCTTGGATATCAAACCTATTTTAATTCCCAGGAAGAAATCGAGCTCATGGAGCGCCTTTTCTTTGATGCCTACAGGCTGGGGGAAGTTTCAAGTAATATAAAGACGGTAGAACCTGTCATGAGGGATGCAAATCTTGTGGCGGTTGACCTTAGCACAATAAACGCGGCGGCAATAGGGAGTAACCACCAGATAAGCCCCAACGGTTTTGACGGAAAGGAAATTTGTGCCCTTGCACGTTATGCCGGAATCAGCGATAAAGTGAGTTCTTTCGGCATTTACGAATACACTTCTAATTTTCCAAAGGCGGGTGATATGTTGATCGCACAAATGCTTTGGTACTTCATAGAAGGCGTAAATTATCGTACCAATGAAAATACTATTTCAGCCAAAAAGGAGTTTATAAAATATCAGGTGCCTATAGACGATGAAATTCTTGTATTTTACAAGAGTGAAGTGAGCGGGAGATGGTGGATAGAGATACCTTTTATTTCAAGTTCCAATACTAAATTAAAAAAGCACACGTTATTACCTTGCAACCACGAGGATTATCTGGAGGCATGTAATCAGGTAATTCCCGAACGCTGGTATAAAACAAAGAGAAAAAATGAACTTTAAAAATATGTGGTAGTCCATAAGAGGAATTACTCTATTTTTACCCAAACTATTGTTTTTTAGAAAATAATTGGATAGGTTTACCGCCTTAAATCCATTATGTCATAACCTGAGAGAAATTATGAAGAAAATTATTTCGCTTATTGCTGTTCTTGCTGTACTTGCCAGTTGTAGCCGGGGAGATCGAGGACAACTTGTAGGCGCACAAGGAAAGAAGTGGAACCCGGAGAAACCTTATGGGATGACATTAATACCTGGGGGAGCTTTTATCATGGGTAAGGCCGATGATGACATCGCCGACATGAAGAATGCACCACCAAAGACCGTAACTGTGCGTACTTTCTATATGGATGAAACAGAAATTACAAATGCAGAATACCAGCAGTTTACCAATTGGGTAAGAGACTCTATTGTGCGAATGAAACTTGCCATTGAAGCTGATTTTACCGGAGCTACACCCGGTGATGGCGGGATAGGAGAATACGCTTTTCTTGATGCAGATCCCGATAACATGTCTGTTTATGAGAAGTATATGTATGATAACTATACCCAGTATTCAGAAAATTACGAGGGAAGAAAGTTAAATAATGATATAGATATTATCTGGGACACCAGAGATTATCCCGATGAAGCTTATACCCGAATAATGGTTGATAGTATCTATTTGCCAATTGAGGAATCTTACAACGGCCAGAGAGTTATAGATGTAAAGCAACTAAAATTTAAATACAGGTATATGGACATTGGGCAGGCTGCCCGCGCCAGAGATCAAAAGAGAAGTGACTTTATAAAAACAGAAGAAGTAATGGTTTATCCTGATACTACTGTTTGGATAAGGGACTTTAATTATTCCTATAATGAGCCAATGCACAACGATTACTTCTGGCATACCGCTTTTGATGATTATCCTGTAGTGGGTGTTTCCTGGGAACAGGCTAAAGCTTTTACTCAATGGAGAACCCTTCATCACAATGCTTACAGAAGGCAGAAAGGAACTCATGATGTACCAAGTTACAGGCTGCCTACTGAAGCAGAATGGGAATATGCTGCAAGAGGCGGTTTAGAATCTGCAACATATCCATGGGGTGGGCCATATACTAAAAATGACAGAGGTTGTTTTATGGCAAACTTCAAGCCTCTTAGAGGAGATTACGCGGCAGATCAGGCTTTATATACAGTTGAGGCCAAGTCTTATGAGCCAAATGATTACAATTTATACAATATGGCAGGAAACGTAGCAGAGTGGGTGCATTCTTCTTATGACCCTGCATCCTATGAATATATGTCTTCAATGAATCCAACCGTGAACAACGATGATGATCCACGTAAAGTGGTACGTGGAGGTTCCTGGAAGGATGTCTCTTATTTCCTTCAGGTAAGTACAAGAGATTACGAATATGCTGATACTGCAAGAAGCTACATTGGTTTTAGAACAGTTCAGGATTACTTAGGTACAGACGTTACCTTAAACCAACCCCCTCGATAAACGAGAACCCAATGCAGTTAAAATAACCTATTTATCCCAAAAAAAACAAGAAACTAATTTTTTAAAAATCATGGCAAAGTCACAAAACAGAGTTAAAATAATGAACATGGTGTACGGTTTAGGTGCATCTGTAGTAATCCTTGGAGCCCTATTTAAAATCATGCACTGGAACTTTGGTAACGAAATGCTTATCATTGGTCTTATAACTGAAGCAATCGTATTTGCGGTTTCTGCTTTTGAACCTAGGTTGATGACGAACTCGATTGGTCACTAGTATATCCCGAATTAGCAGGAGGACCTGCAGGACAGAGAGAAGCTGCCTTTGTGGAAGACAAAAAAGAAACTGATGTTGCTTTATCTAAAAAACTTGACAACCTTTTTAAAGGAAGCTAAGATTGATGCGCAACTTATGGACAGCCTTGGGCAAAGCATTCGTAATTTCGAAGGAGCTGCCAAAGGTATCGCACCAACTGTAGACGCTATGGCATCACAGAGAAAATACAGCGAAGAGCTTACTCTTGCAGCTGCACAAATGGAGACGCTTAATAACTTATATAAAGTACAGGTGGAATCAACTTCAAGACAGGCCGAGATCAATAATGAAGTTGCTGAAAACGCCTAAGTAAATTGAACAAGCAAATGGGATCCCTTGCAGCCAACCTTTCATCTCTTAACGGAGTATATGGCGGTATGCTTACTGCTATGAACGTGAATGGTAGATCTTAATTAATTAGTTGTAACGACTATAATTCTAAAAAACTAAATTAATTTTTAATGGCGTCTGGAAAACAATCCCCTAGGCAGAAGATGATTAACCTTATGTACCTGGTTTTCATCGCTATGCTTGCTCTCAATATGTCGAAAGAGGTTCTTACCGCTTTTGGACTACTAAATGAAAAATTAACCGAATCAAATCAAACTACAACCCTGAGAAATCAGGCTGCTATGTTAGGTTTGGAGGAAAAAGTAAGTGAACAACCTGCTAAATATGCTCCTTTAGTGGAGAAAGCAAAACAGATAGATGAAATTTCGAATAACTTCAATAGCTATTTGGAGAATTTAAAATCTGAATTGATTGCTGATAAAGAAGATCCTACCGATTATGAAACTATGGACCGTGCAGATCAACTGGACGAGAAGTTTTTTGTAAGTGGTAAACCATCTCCACAGGGAGAGGAATTTTTAGAACAAATTCGTGCATACCGGGAAGGTGTTGCAGGGGTTATAGGAGAGAATTATGAAGGTATCGCTCAGGAAGTTCAAAACGAATTTGCTACAGAACCTGTTGTAAATCGTGATGGTAATGAAGTGCCATGGCTGGAGTATCACTATCAGGGATATCCTCTTATTGCTTCCATTACAAAATTGACCCAAATGCAGGCTGATGTAAAGGAAACTGAAAGTAAAATCCTTTCAGCTATGCTTTCAGGACAGTTACAAAGTGAAGTTTCTCTTACCAACTATCAGGCGATCGTAATCCCAGATAAGACTGCTTTCTTTACAGGTGAAAACTTTAAAGGTAGAGTTGTTTTGGGAAGAGTTGATAATACGCTTCAGTTTGACAATGTTACTATCAACGGCAACAAAGTTACAAGTACACAGGCAGGACAGGTTGTTTTAGATTTTCCTGCGGGAAATGTAGGAGAGCAACAAATTTCAGGAGAACTTCAGTTTAAAGAAGGTGATTCTATTGTGAAAATTCCTGTTAGCAGTTCGTATGCAGTAATTCCTAAACCGAATTCAGCTGTAATTTCTGCAGATAAAATGAACGTGGTTTATCGTGGGGTAAAAAACCCTATGACTATTTCTATTCCTGGTGTGGGTGCTGTTACAGCTAATGCTCCTGGTCTTTCATCTGCGGGTGGTGCAGGAAACTATGTAATGGATGTTACTACAGTACAGGCAAGGGAAGTAACTATCAATGTTAGTGGAAAACTACCTGGTGGTGAAACTGTTTCTGACAGTAAGACTTTCAGGATTAAAGATATTCCAAGACTGTTGGTACAGTTCGTGGAGAAGATGGTGCAGTTAAAATGCAACGTAATGCTCTTGAAATTTCAACTGTTGGAGCATCTTTGCCAGACTTTGATTTTGAACTTGGCCTTCGTGTTACCGGATTTAAATTCCAGGTTTCAGGACAGCCTACAGTTCAGGTTAGAGGTAATACACTGGATGCCGCTGCAAAAGCTGCTTTAAGAAGAGCAGGCAGGGGAGAGACAGTTCAAATTTTTGATATAGAAGCCTCACTTACAGGAAACAGCAGTTACATGCTTAAGAAAGTATCCCCTGTATTTGTGGAGTTAACGAATTAAAATACCAATACTATGAGGAAGTGGAATCAATTTTTGATCGGATTTTTCGGAGTATTGCTCACAATACCATCTTTTGGGCAAACTAATATTTTAAATGCCCGCACCCCAGATCAAATCGGTGAGGTTTCTGGTGTGCAAATCGAGGTGAATAAGCAGAGCAAGCCTTTGAAATACGGTTATGTAGAAGATAGAGACATTTTATGGTCCAAAAATGTTTGGGAAGTAATTGATCTTGATGAGAGGGTGAACTTTCCACTTTACTACCCTATAGATACCGTCAATATTGCTACAGGTCGAAGGTCCCTTTATGATGTGCTTATCGGTGCAATAAGAAGCGGGAAGATAAAGAATATCTATGCTGATTCTTATTTTACTGAAAAACGAACTCTTAATGACATTAGTGCTGCTCTCTCAAAAGTAGATACTACAGATCTTGGTATTGAGCAGTATAATGCCGGGGAGGAAATTGATGCACAGTTTATTGACAGAAGAGACCTTTCTTCAGCAGATATCGTGGAATATCGTATTCGCGGAATGTGGTATTTTGATAAGAAACAAGCTGAATTGAAGTACAGGTTATTAGGGATTGCACCTATGGCGCCAGATGTTAACTTTCTTGATGATGAGGATATGCCACCTGTAGAGAATTATTCTGGGTGTGGTTTCCAGATGCGCGGGAAGTTCTTTTTGAACACCAGGCTTATACCGGAGGCAACAGTACCCAGGCCATCACTTTTGATCACCTCCTTAATTCCCGCCGTTTTAATGCGGTGATCTATAAAGAGGAAAATGTACAGGGAGATCGTGGTGTAGAGGAATACGTTACTGAAAGCGCATTTATGAGACTTCTGGAATCTGAGAGGATTAAGGAACAGATCAGGAATTTCGAACAGGATATGTGGAATTACTAACGTCCTTCTTTTTTAGAAACGGGAAATAATATTTAAATATAAAAAAGGCTCTTCGGAGCCTTTTTTAATTTCTTTTCTGAAGGAAATACCCCGAGAAATGTTCGTTAGTAAGTGTTTATAATCTGAAAACGTATTCCTGTGAAATGCTCCGTGAGCTTGCCCCGTAGTAATCTATTTCTTTTCTGAAGGAAATACCCTCGTTAAAAACGTGTTATTTTTAGAATTTCATCAGTATTTATACAAGCATACTTCATATTCATCTGGTCTCTCCTTAAGTTCATTTTGGTTAGAAAAGTAGGAATGAATGAAGGACAATTTTGGTAGTTGGTTTTTTAATCAATATGAAATATCTCTTCGGAATTATATTAAACAAAACTTCAAGATTTGTAGTTACTGAAGGTTAAATTCTATTTGAGTCTCCTGTTGAAAGTGTGACTAAAATTTTGAAATGCCTTTCCGGCTCACTATTAATATGAACTATTCGGAAATTTACGGCAGGAGGATAGTTTCTGTGATATTATTCAATTCTAATAAATATTGGAACGCTGCGGTAATTATCCGGAGCGTTTTTTTATTTTTGGTTGTATGATAGACTATATAGTTGTTGGTGCCGGATTAAGCGGGATTGCAGTTACTGAAGAATTAATAAAAAGAGGGAAGAGTGTTGTTGTTTTCGACAATAACTCCCAAACATCTTCCACAGTTGCTTATGGTGTTTACAATCCTGTAATACTGAAAAGATTTACGCTGGCCTGGAATGCTTCAGAACAATTGACCCGCGCCAGATCTTTTTATCGCTCCCTTCAGGAAAAGCTAAGAATTACATTATTACTGGAGCTTTCAATTTACCGGAAATTTAGCTCAGTTGAGGAACAGAACAATTGGTTTGAGGCAATGGACAAACCTTCTCTTTCTCCTTTTTTAGATCCGGAGCTGGTTCCGCAGATCAATGAAAACATTCCTTCTAATTTCTCTTTTGGTCATGTAAAAGAAACCGGAAGGGTAGACACAGATCTCCTCGTAAAAGCATACAGGCAACATCTGGCCGAGATGCAAATTCTTTTTGAAGAAGATTTTAATTACGAAAAACTTGAATTAACCGATAACGGAGTGCGGTATGGAGAGATAAATGCCCGCAAAGTGATCTTCTGTGAAGGTTTTGGGTTGAGGAATAATCCATACTTCAACTTTTTACCACTTTATGGAAATAAAGGTGAATACATCATCATAAAAGCTCCTGAGCTAAAATTGGGAGTAGCGGTTAAATCTTCAGTTTTTATTCTTCCGCAGGGAGATGATCTCTATAAGATAGGAGCCACCTATGACAATGAAGATAAAACTCCTGCTCCTACTAAGGAAGCCAGGGAAAAGCTTGTAAAACAAGCAGGAGACCTCCTCACCTGTAATTTTGAAGTGGTAGACCAGGTAGCGGGAATACGACCTGCAACAAAAGATCGAAAACCTTTACTGGGAAAGCATCCGAAGTATAATCAACTTTTCTGTTGTAACGGCTTTGGTAGCAGGGGAATATTAATTGCTCCCACTATGGCAAAGGAGTTGATTGATCACCTGGAGGATAATATTCCTTTAAATCCTGAGACTAATTTCCAAAGATTTCTATGATCGCTGTGTGGGCTTCCTGTAATTAAGAAAGAGGTTGATCCAGATATTTCTTGAAACTCGTATAATTACGGGCATAAATACTATGAGGGTGCCGTGTAATGGCAAAAAAGGTAGTAAGTAGACCTGCGCCAAAAAATAAATAGGTAATTATAAAAGCTGCAACAGAAAAAGCAATTCCCACAGCATAACTCACATACATGGCACCAAAAAAGAAGGAGGGTTCTATTTTATATTTTGTCCCGCAATTAGAACAGCGCTCATACATGTCAAAAATTCTGTTGATCTTATAAGGATTATCCTCTTTGTACATGCTTTCCTCCTGGCAAACGGGACAGGTGCCCGTTACGATGCTATATATCTTTGTACCTTTTAAGAAACTCATTTCTATTTTTTTAGCATTGCAAAAATAGGCATCTTTGCAAAAATATTTGAACAATACAATGCTTAACATTCATAATTTATCTATATCATTCGGCGGGGAGACTTTGTTCGATGAAATTACCTTTAGATTAGGCGCGGGTGACCGTGTGGGCCTTATTGGTAAAAATGGTGCCGGAAAATCAACCATGCTTAAGATCCTGGCAGGAGAACAGGAACCCGATACCGGGCAAATTGCAAAAGATAAGGAGCTCAAAATAGGTTTCCTTAAGCAGGATATAGATTTTGTACAGGGAAGGACAGTAGTGGAAGAGGCCCAACAGGCTTTTGTAGAAATAAAAGCTATTGAAGCCAAAATCGATCACATAAATGAACAACTGGCGACCCGTACAGATTATGAAAGCGATAACTACTCCCAGTTAATTCAGGATCTTAGTGAGTACACCCACCAGTACGAGATCATTGGAGGTTACAATTATCAGGGAGATACAGAAAAAGTCCTAATTGGGTTAGGATTTGAAAGAAAGGATTTTGGTAAGATCACCGATACTTTCTCGGGAGGATGGAGGATGCGTATTGAGCTGGCAAAGCTTTTATTGCAGAACAACGATATCCTGTTGCTGGATGAGCCTACTAACCACCTGGATATAGAATCTATAATATGGCTGGAACAATTTCTCAACAATTATCCCGGCTGTGTTATTATAGTTTCTCACGATAAAATGTTTCTTGACAACGTGACTAACAGGACCATAGAAATCTCTCTTGGGAAAATATATGATTTCAAGAAACCTTATTCGAAATATCTGGTTTTAAGAGAGGAGCTAAGGGAGCAGCAACTGGCTTCGCAAAAAAATCAGGAGAAACAGATCGAGCAAACAGAAAAACTAATTGAAAAGTTTCGAGCAAAGGCTTCCAAGGCTTCAATGGCTCAATCTCTTATTAAAAAGCTTGATAAGATTGATCGTATTGAAGTAGATGAAGATGATAATGCGGTGATGAATGTGAAATTTCCTGTTTCTATACAACCGGGAAAAGTTGTTATAGAAGCACACAACATAGGAAAAGCATATGGGAATCACCAGGTGCTTGAGAATATAGATTTGCTTATAGAACGTGGAAGCAAGACAGCTTATGTGGGACAAAATGGACAGGGTAAATCTACATTAGCAAAGATCATTATTGGAGAGATTTCTCATACCGGAAAACTTAAATTAGGACATAATGTTCAATTAGGCTATTTCGCACAGAACCAGGCGGACTATTTGGATGGAGAGAAGACGGTCCTGGATACTATGATAGACGCTGCCACTGAAAGTACGCGGGCCAGAGTAAGGGATATGCTGGGTTCATTCCTTTTCCGGGGCGATGAGGTAGATAAAAAAGTAAAAGTATTATCGGGAGGTGAGCGCAACAGGCTTGCCCTTTGTAAGCTTCTATTACAGCCGTTTAATGTGCTAATAATGGATGAGCCCACAAACCACCTTGATATAAAATCCAAAAATGTACTTAAAGAAGCACTCAAAAGTTTTGAAGGAACACTTATAATTGTTTCTCACGACAGGGATTTTTTGCAGAACCTTACTACGACCGTATACGAGTTTAAGAATAAGCACATCAAGGAATATTTGGGAGACATTGATTTCTATCTGGAGCAGCGCAATGTAGAAAACATGAGAGCTATTGAGAAGAGGGATAAGGTACAGAAAGAGGATAACCGAAACACTGACAGTAAACAGGCCTATAACGACCAGAAGAAGTTCAAATCTTTAAATAATAAATTGAGCAACACCGAAGCCAGGATCAGCAAGCTGGAGAAGGAGCTGAAGGAGAAGGATCACGAAATGGCGACTAATTATGATAAAGCTGTTTCAAAACCACACTTTTTGGATGATTATCAAAAGAAGAAGAAGGAACTTCAGGCGCTCATGAAATCCTGGGAAGTACTGCAGGAAGAGCTGGAGTCATTCAGTTAATAACTCATTCTACTATTGAGCAGGCGCAAATAACTCCCGGTATGGCGTGGAATAATAATCTGTGCCGTACCTGCTTTAAAATCTAAGCGTGTATGCTGGAACACTTTTTTCAATGCCCCTATTGTTGGGAAGACATTTCTATGTTGCTGGACTCTTCAGTGAGAGGGCAAAAATATATTGAAGATTGCGAGATCTGTTGTAACCCTATAGAAATTTCAGCTCAATTTGAGGATCAGGAGTTGATATCATTTAGTGCAGAAAGTATAGAACAGTAAAAAATTAAGAATCCAATTATTTCTGAATCAAAATTTTAGAGTAAATTGAGTGAGAAGCAGGAATATGGTCTCAACGTTTGAATTTTCAGGGAATGTAGTGGGTATGATGGTAAATGCCGATATCGATGAAGCTAAACTAAAGGAGATCCATAATAAAATTAAAGCTCGCTTCGCAGACCACAAAAAGCTGAATTTATTTATTGAAGTTGAAAAAGGTGCAGATATTCCTTTGCACATAATTATAAAGGATCTTTATTTTAAAGTAAAGCATGCAGGGCAATTTAATAAAATTGCCGTTGTAACCGAAAGCACAAAATTCACTTATTCGTCTAAGCTTAAGGGCCTTCTGCTGGATGCTGAAGTGCTAACTTTTACGCAGGAAGAAAGACTGCAGGCAATGAATTGGATAGCTCATTAAATTTTTTAAATTTTCTTTTGCAAAAGTAGAAATCGGTTGTATATTTGCCATCCGATAGCGCAGTAATGACGATATCATAAGTTCTGAAAACATAATTTTACAATATATCGCGGGATAGAGCAGTAGGTAGCTCGTCGGGCTCATAACCCGAAGGTCACTGGTTCGAGTCCAGTTCCCGCTACTGAGGAAGACAAGCCACCCTTTTGGGTGGCTTTCTTGTTTTTAGATTCTTTCTTATCCCTTTCTATATCAGCGATTGCTGAAATAAACCTGTTTACTTCCTTGGTTCGATAATCCCTTGTTTCAGTGTTAATAACCAAACCATCATGAAATAAGCTTTTCTGAATTGCAATCTTTTTATGGATGTCGCCTGAAGACCAGTATTTACTGATGTTTTCACAGAAATCTAAAGCTTGGTCCAGTATTTTTTCATGGTTCGATAAATTTTTAGGTGTATCGGCTAACTTCCTTTCTATCTCTTCAATTTCCCCCTCCATCTTTGTCTTTAATTTTTGATAAGTATTTTCATCGGCATGGTCACTCATCAAAAATTTTTCATTTAATCTCTCCAAGTTTCCCTGAAGTTTTTCACGTTCTTTTTTTAGGGCCTTGGAGCTTGTTTCTTTCTCATGAAGATGGTCTTGAGTCAAACGGGTGATTTGAGCTTTTACAAGTTCTCTATTGCAGCCATTCACTTCAAATTGGGTTAGGAAGTGTGCAAAGGAATCATTCACTCCAGGCTTTAAGCTCCTGGGTGTGGTGACAGCATTCATGTTGCCACCTTTTCCATGTTGACATTTATAGTAATGAACCTGTTTCGCCTTAGCAACATAACTTGTAATCTTAGACCCGCATTGGAAACAATAAAGAAATCCTGTTAATGGTCTGCTTGGGTTAACAGGCATTATTTCATAACCTGATTTACGTTTGGCGGAATCCAGGATTTCCTGAACTTTATCCCATGTGGTTTCTGTTACAAGAGCTGGCCATCTTCCCTTAATAGGTTTATCTAACATGCTATGCGTACTAACTCCAACGTAGAAAGGCTTTCTCCACATGTTAGATAGGTTTTGTTTAGTGATTTTAAAATTGAATTTTTCCAAAAGTTTATAACGGATATCCACATCGGGCATTCCTTCAGCTTTCCAGTTCCAGGCTTTTTGCAAAAATCTTCCCATCATCATTAATTTCTATCCTTTGCCCCTCAATTCTATTTGCAAAGTTAGTAACACGTTCCCCGTACATAGTATAACCTCTGGGGGCTTTACCTAACCAAAATCCTTCTTCAACAAAGTCTTTCATGGCAGGTAATGTTCTCTCCAACCTTACCATATTTTCTCTTCTGGAGTCAAGTAACTTGTCATATATTTCAAGTCTTTCTTTCTCATTCTCGGTTGATAAACCCGTACTGGTTTCAATGAGGTGAATTCCCACGTTGTTTACAAGCTCCTCAACCAGACCTATTGCCCCACCTCCAGAGCGTGAGAATCGGGAAATAAATTTTATGGCAATAGCATAAGGTTTTCGCTTAGCCTTCTTCACACTTTCAAGCAGCTGTTTAAATTCTTTCCGAGTTAAATCACCCTTTGCGCTTTCATAGGTGCCTCCATGTTCTTTTGTTATAGTGTAGCCGTTATCCTGAGCATATTTTTTGATACTATTGATTTGCCCTTCAATGCTATACTTTTTTTTGTCTGCTCTTTACTACTTACCCTGGTGTACATCCATAGGTCTTTGTTCCTGGTTACTACCTGAGCTTTCCCAGTTTTTTTGAACTTATTAAATTTTTTTAAATTCATTTTCTCCAATTTTTAATCTAATTTATCACTTCCAGAATCATTCTGGAAAAGGCTAGGAGGTCATTAAGGATGGCCTCACCTTCTTCATCACTAACGTCACTATAGGATGGAATTTTTCTTAGTTCGTTTAAGGATAACCGTTGGTTGGGATTATCCGCATTTTCTGTGTAAGACATTTTAAATCTTCCCCGCTATAATCTTCTCCATCTTTTTTTAGATGCGGGAGAGAAATCATCCCCGCTGATGGGGTTATTCCTTTTATGTCTCTTCCATTGAAGGTAGCAAGACAGTTGAAATGTACTAATCTAACTAATTATTTAATTTGATGGCAGAGTGAACTATCTTAATGGAGTGAGCCCGAAACTCATCGAGCTCATCCAGAAAGTTCATCCTTTTAACCCTACTTTTGCAATTGCTTAGAATAGGGCCGATAGGATTACAGATAGCCGTTAGGACCGTAATGTTCCTCAAAAAGGAGATAAAGCTCCCCTCTCTTGGCTAAATCTAATATCACCGAAAGGTGATTGACATGGTGATTATGACCGTAGTCCCCCTCGTGTCCTGTAACGAAATCCTCCAGGAGTTTCACCACCCATCTATTAGTGTAATTTACCTCACCATCTCTATAGATGAGTTGGAGTAATTGGTCTTGGTCCTTTAATTCCTTATAGGTCCTTACTCTTTCCTCACCATCGATGTATAGTGGTGTTTCTTTGAAATCCCTGATGTATTCATTCAACAACATGTTTGTTGCCGTGGAAAACCTTTTTTGCATACTTTTTGATTTAAAATGTTTGTTAAAAAAATATTGATTTGAAGTATTAGGGCCCCATTAACTTCTGACGGGCAAGATAGTAACCCTTTGAAATATACGCAACCTAACAACCTGATAATCAGGGAATAATATTATTACATGGATTTTTTTTGTATATTCAAACACTTGAAAAATAAGGGACTGGAGATGGGTAAAAAATTAAAAAAATCTTGAAATAATTGATGGTAACATGATTATACCCACTTCTGATTCTTTTAATACCTTATAAATCAATATATTACACAATATTTAAATAGTTAAAATTTCGTTAAGGATTAAGGGATAATAACGAAGAATTGTAAAAAAGAGACATTGGACGGCAAATCTGCTCCAAAAAGCTATTGAATCACCTAAGTCCAAAACTAATCAAGGTGAGGATTGGGTTTAGTCGGGAAGCACTTTATTTAAAGTATGGAATGGTTAAGAAATTGAAGTAATTTACCTAACGATAGTCCAGAAGACTATTTTGAAATATAAAAGGCCCGGAGATCGGGCCTTTTAATTTGATACCATTATTACTACAGCTACGGTGCTGCAAAGAATCAATTAAGGATTGGCTCCATATAACAATCCAAAAACTCTTCTGTAATTCCCTGTATTTTCCTTCTTTGACAGAGAGCGTAAAGCTCTTCAACTGCTGAATAAGTGAAATACCTAGTATCAAGGTCTCTAAATTGTGGCTTATTTGCTTCCTTGATTACTTTATCCCGAATTTCATCGGGAGCTACAATAACATAACGGGTGGGATAAGGAGGGAACTTATCCTTAAAATTTTTCATTCTGCTAAGGCCACTTGTGACTCCTGTTGAATGCTCAATTTCCATTACAGCTGGCATTAATTTCCCGTTCTTGAACCAAATACAATCGATAAGTAGTGCTGCCTGAACAGCATCACTCCATCCAGACATTAACTTCTCATCTCCTAAGGAGGAAATAACACCATCATACTCTCCTATTCTCTTATTCTGGTACAGAATGCCTTTGTCATTCTGCGCAATCCACGTTCGAAAATTTAACTGCTTACCTATGAAATAAAGGGCAATCTGAATTTGAGCATGTCTCCTTTGAACCTCAATGTCAATCTCTTCCGCCTCGAACTCATTATCGAGCAGCACCAACGAGTCATAATACGCTTCTTGAACTGGAATTTCACTAATTGTAATATCTGTTTTAGCTTCTTCTAATATTCCGATGCGATGCGGCATTTCTGGTCGCCACATTAGATGTTTATGCCCGTGTTTAATAGAGGATTGTCCTCCCTTGTTTTCGATTCTGCCTGGATAACAAAAATAAAATTCAGGGGTATGTGCTAAGAGGGATTCCAAAACACTTCTTGTATTATAACTACCTCCTAGTATTCTGTCGAAGTTGATTGGATGATTTTGAACAAATGCGTTTGCAATCCTCCAAATCATCTCAGAGGAAATGTTTTCAACATTTTGTTGACTCTCGATTTGATTCTTTGAAGGGTCCCATCTTTTTATGCGAATTGGCCCTTCAGGAAGTTCTATTCCAACTATCCTTATTAAGCCCTTTGTACGGGGGTTAACATAGTTATATGCTCGGTTCTTGTCCAGTTGATTAATAGCGGCAACTAAATTACTCGCTGATAGTTTTCTCATATATGGGCTGTGGTTGGTTTATCTTCTTGATGTAGTCAAAAATGGTTCCCGCCAAACCCTTTGCTGCTAAAAATGGTACTCCATTTCCAATTGTCTTGAACATATTCGATAAAGTCATATCAGGGGGAATTACAAATTCTTTAGGTAAAGACTGAAGTGCAAGGGCTTCCGCAGCCGAAAGTCGTCTTGCTTTATACGGGTGAAGGTGAACTTCGTTATTGCCGTAAGCAGCTGTTGGAGAATACCTCCATCGATGAAGTCGCTTATAAGATTTTTTAAGGTCGTCACCTTCATCAATTATCTGAAACTTTGGTAAACCTGCTCTTGGTTGAAAATAGTGTTGAGCATTAGGATGATTATCAACATCATTTTTTCGGAACCAGTGTTCAACGGTTAGCTTTTTTATAATTCCAGGAGGTGCCATTAATGATTCATTTTCCTTAAAGGCATCTTGAGTGGGCCACGGCTTCTTGATTATTTCTTCAGCAGAATATTTTATCCTAGAATTCCAATCAAAATCATTTAAGAAAGGCGTTTCGCCCAGTTCAGCTCCCACTTCCTGCAATTTTTCCTCTCTAAATCCAATTAAAATAATCCGTTCTCTGTCTTGGGGAGCACCAAATTCAATTGCGTTTATGACCTTTTCTGTAAGTTTATATCCTCCCGTAATTAGGTTGAGCTTCATTTCTTCAAAAAACTCTCTGTGCTTCTTGGTGCGATACAAACCCTTCACGTTTTCGAAGAGAAAAAAATCGGGTTGATTATTAATGATTAAATCGAAGTAGACTCTTGAGAGTTTTCCGTTCTCACCCGTACTCCCTTTGTTTTTTCCTCCAACAGAAAAGTCAGGGCAGGGAGGGCCACCTATATATCCTACAAAATCATAAACCCTCTTCGCATCTTGTGTATTCTCATTGAGAAAGTTCGCCTTCTTCCCTTTAAGAAATGAACATATATCATCATCATTATATCCCATCTGTGGTCTTGAATGCTTTAATGACTGTCGAGATGATTTGTAAATTTCCAGGAAAGGTTTATGATATTCGTTAACGAAAAGCACTTCATAACCACTTGTTTTTTCAAAACCCAAGTCTAAAAACCCTGCACCTGAAAAGAATGAAAAAAGCCCCACCCTTACTTGATTATTCACATTATTCTCCATTTCCCAAAACTACTATTTCCCTTATGAATTAAAAATATTCCTTAGTTTAAATTATGGCCACAGATTTAGAGCCTTTTGATCAATGCCGGGAAAGATCCCGGCATTGATATGGATACCTGTTTAAATAACTGCCTCGGCCATTTCCGTTAGCTGTCTTCCTTTACAAAGAAATCCTTCTCATTACCGTTTAGGGTGTGATTATCCTCCATAGTTAATCCAATTAGGTGACCAGTGGATATACATTTGATAAAATACCCTGTTCGATAATTATAAATCACTTTATAATTAAGGCTTCCGTAAAACACCTCTTTTCCGTCTTGTAACGTTTTAACAATATCAGTTAAAGTCATAACAAACTCTCCGTGTGGTGGCTTCAAGATAAGGTTATTTCTTCGAAAAGATTGTTGAGGGTATTTTCTTTTTTGTGGGTTTTTAAGTCACATTCCCAAACAACTATGCAGTGCCAGCCCTTCTCTTGGAGTTCAGCAATCTTTCGTATATCCCTTGCAACTGTATTGCTAATTTTTTCTTTCCACCATTCAGTACGGGTTTTTGGTAATTGAAAATATTTACAGCTCTCATGACCATGCCAAAAACACCCGTTAACAAAAATGGCTATTTTTCTTCGAGGGAATATAATATCGGGTTTCCCTGGAAGATTTTTCTTATGAAGACGGTACCGTAGTCCTTTGCTGTGCAGGTATTTCCGCACCAAAAGTTCAGGTTTAGTATCCTTCCCTTTGATTTGCCTCATATTGTGCGAACGGGTCTTCTTATCGTGAACATCTGCCATACCCTTATAAACTCATGTAAATATCATCTAACTCAGTCTGTCGAATACCCAAGTACTTTCTTGTAACAGAAACAGAGGTATGATTAAACAGCTCTGAGAGATACACTAAGGCTTTTTCCGATTGTTGATGGTTATCCCATACTCGTCTGCCGAAACTTTTTCTAAGGCTATGGGAAGTGATGTCAGTACCCTTGAAATATTTCTTAATTACTCGATTGACCTGCTGAATAGAATATACCGTCCCTTTTCTTGACCTAAAGGCGTAGAACTCTCCATTCTCCTCCTTAAAATACTCTAATGCTGCACGGATGTTCTCATTAACCTTCAAATTTCTTTTCTTACCTGTCTTACCCTCAGTAATGGAGATGGTGCCACTTCTTAATTGATTAAATGTTAAGCTCAACAAATCACTTATCCTTAAACCCAAATTTACTCCCGTAATAATTAAAAGACCGAAAACAGGATTCTCACCAGTTCTAATAAGCTTCATTCCTTTGCCTTGTGCTTTGTCAAAATTAATGTACGTGCTACCAGTCATGACACAAAATTTTAAGTTCATCTATAGCTAATATACAACATTTCTGAACATTACACCAGAAGAAGAGCTACTAATCCCATATAAAATATGACAATGTTCATTTAACGCATTAGTGAACATTGCGGAAACAACAAGCTCGTATACAATTAATCAGAGCTTTAAAGTTGTCTGGGAAAATAATACCTTGTAGTCCTACAACATTAACCAAATTCACCATGAAAATATTACAAGTCATTTGTGTGCTAATTATTAGTATCAATTTCATTTCCTGTTCAGAAGATGATTCAGGTTCGGAATCCACTCAGGAGAGTTTACTAATTGGAACCTGGTTTTTAGAAGGAGAGATTGAAGATGGAGTAGTACAAGAAGTTGATGACTGCGAAAAACAAAATTCGCTTCAGTTTACATCATCTAAAAGATTTATAGAAACCGTATACTACAACATGGAAGGCACCGATTGTGTTATTGATGGCATTGATGATACGGGTATTTGGAAAATAGAAAATGGTACTATTATCATTAATTGGCCTGACGCAGATGCTGGTGACGACCATTCCGATAGTTTATCAGTCATAGAACTTACTCAAACTAAACTTAAATTCCGACAGACATATAGTGATGGGTTTGAAGACTTCACATACACAAAGTAGCTGAAAATTAAAGTTAATTGCCACATACTAATGAAAAATGTGTTCCCAATCTTCCTTCTTTTTATAAGCCTGACCTGCGGAGCGCAGACATATAGGAGCACTCACACAGTTTATTTGCCTCAACAGATAAGAGAAGAAATCCAACGGGATGTAATTATTAGACAGGATATTATCCTCGTCAAGAGTTTTGTAGACGCTACCAATGTGGATAACCAAGCCTGGAAGATATACAAGCGTTGGGAAGAAGATGAAGACGAGGTATTTCACCTAATTAGTATGGATGAATCCCATTCAATTCGAATGTATATATCTATAAACAATCCGCAGTATATAGAAGTACACCAACCTTTGGAAAAGGGAAACATACAAAGACTACATTTAATTCTGGATATTGTTCAATGACTTTCGTATTTTGTTTACCACGGCAGATAATACCTATGCTATAATCTCTTCATTTTGGACCCTTAAGTTTCCTTTTCTATTTTATTGCAGTATTGATTTTTAACTTAGAAATTAATGAAGTGCTTAATCACGTCTCATTGTCTTCTTAAATTTAATACTTTAGTGTTTCGGAATCCCTATATTCCCGCTATTCATTATTTATAATTTTGCCATTAACAGGCCAACAATGAAGGAAATCAAGGAGAGTTACACAAAGTACCAAGAATTATTAAAAGATACCAAGAACACGTCCACACCTTTAATAATGCTTGATGAAATTAAAAGCAACCATCCTAATACCCGTACTAAAGAAGTGGATGTGTTACCAGTTAATATACCTGAAAAAATGAAATTAGTTGTGGAATCGAAAATTGGTAATAAGAGGGATTTTAAATTTAGACTAATGGCTCCTGGGTATATTAATAAGCCATTTTTCAGATTTGATTCTGCTGGGCAGCCGCATTATAACAGGATTCCAGGTGTTGAGTTACCACAGCAAAAAGTTTATACTCCGCACTTTCATAAATTCGATGCTGAAGGAAGAAACATCGCATATAAAACGGAAGCCCTTAATAAAGAAACCGAACGTGAAGCTTTATTAAATGATATAACCTTATGTATGGCTCACTATAGTGATGAATCACAAACATACTATATGTCTAAAAATTATTTGAAGGTTTTACAAACTCCACCTACAGAATTAGATTTTGACTTAAATAATGATGACCCAACTGATGGGGTAGAGTATGTCTAGATTAGAAAAAATTGCCCTGAATGTTCAGGATAGCTTTGGTCAGTTGTGGTCGTTTACGTTACGGGGAAAAGATACAATTGAAATAAGTACCCCGTACTCTACAACTACTAATAAATTTGTATCAATATTTGTAACCGAAAGAGGCGGGAAATACATTGTTTCCGATGGAGGTCTTTTAAATTCCGAAGCCTATGAATCTCATTTGGATTATGAGAATCAATGTTTGCTTAAGATAATTTACCACTTCGAAGCCTATTATGAGGTCAAGAGGACACTAGATAAACAAGGGATAAAACACTACTACAAACTAACAATCGAAGAGAGATTAGTACCCAACCTGGTATACGAGTTGGCTCAGTTTGTTTCCGTGTGTGCATCTTCGGCAACTGTGCAATTTGAAGATGAAAAGGAGAAAGAGGAACGGGAATCCTTCAGGACCAAAGCCACATCATATATTAGTTCAAATTTTCCAAGGTACCAAAAAAGATTTAGAGCTCCCTTGGACAAAAAAGATTTCCGCTCCGTTCGATTTAGTGCCCTGTTAGAAAGGAAAAACAGGTTAAGCATAATTACCTATGTTACTGGTTCTACCCCTTCAAATTTCAGGAACAGTATTGCAAGTGCTAATATGAATTTTGAGTTAGCTTCCTTATCTAGGTACAATGAATACATCGAAAACAAAATAGTCTTGGTAAATAACACTGCAGATGGATATGTACAAAATCAAATTAGCAAACAGCTCAACCTGCTTGAGGAACATATTGGTCGTGAAGCTATTAATTGGTCAGAAAGGGAAAAACTCATTCCAATTTTAAATTAATAGTTGAAATTTGGAAAAAAATGAAACTAAGACTTGATTGGTTTTATAAATATTAAATTAAATAGGCCAATTTAAATTTACAGGGTATGACATTTAACAATAAGAAAAGACTGGTAATAGACAAGCTAAAAAAAATTGATAGTCATCTTTTCATTGAATCCATTGAAAAAAACCTGGATGTACTGGATAAGAGTATTAGACGATTTGGTTTTATCGGGATAATTAATGAAAATAATTCAGAGGAAGACATCATTCAAATAGAGTACTTCTTTGAAAGTTCACCAAACACGACCTATCCCAAAAATTTTCTAAATAATATAAATAGAGTTAAAATTCCTCCTGAACTTATCTTACAGGAAAAAGGTAATAAACTTAAAAGCTCTATTATTGGGACTGAAAGCGTAATCTATAACTACAGGTTGATACCAAAAGGAGATTAAAAAATTTGCCTTTAGGTCGTGACTTTATTTACCATTTATCATCATCTATGGGTTTGTTACGTGAAAAGCACCTTCATTCCATTTAGGAGAATATTGGCCTGAGGGGACAAACACATTTCTCCAAATCATAAATTTTTAATCTACCTTATTGTCTTTGAATTCTACTATAGTCCTAATATTCCAGGATGTAGAAGGCGTTGTAATAGTTTGTAAAATGAAATTTATTACAATTTGATTATCTGTTTCACTATTATTATTAATGCCAAAGCACCTCAGAGATCCTGCCGGACCCGGCAGGATCACCTAGTTTTCATTCCATTTGAAGCTAACATATTTATCCATTAGCTTTCCTTCAATAAATTCACGCTTTTCTTTAATGGAGTTGGTAGCCTTGTCAAACACAAGCTCTACAAAAAATTTGTCAATAGCATACAAGGCAAAAGTTTTAGACCCGTTGGACACAGAATCAACAAAAGTGCCCCTATTAAAAACTAAATAGAACTGCTCCACTTCGGGAAGTAACTTAAATTCATAAAGGGTATAACTTCTTTCTTCCATACCAGGCAGGGTAAAAAGGGCGTGAATTTTATTTCAATGTTTTGATACTCTGTTCAAGGTAAGAGATTGTTGATAATCTGGCAGCTTTTTAATAAACATTTAGCAACTTAAACTGGTGTAAAGCACTGAAATTAAGTTACTTGTAGTTGATATTAAAATATAAGAGCTATGCCTTTAGAAAACAAATTTTCGTGGAGACCTAATGACAATGGACCCATAACCAATCTCAGGTATGACTTAGAAGCATCTAAATGGCTGAACTCAGTAAACAAAGCTAAGAGCAGATTACCCCGAAGTAATTTTGCAGGTGATTTAGGCTTTTTTGGAGCAGTATTAACCATTCCCTTATGTCTCATAATTTTTATTGTTTTAATACCAATTGCGCTTATTAGAGAAGTTATCGGTTACAATATCAAATTACTACCTGGAGATGAACCTACGGGATGGGTGAAGAAAAATGATATCTATCGGGTGGATTACACTAGAGCTAATGAGTTAAAAGCGAAGCATGAGAGAAAAAAACGTAAAACTCAGTGGGAAGACCTTACCTCTAAAGAGCAAGAAATGGTGAGATATGTACAAGCTGAAACAGCTAAGTTGTATGACAAACCTAATCTTAAATCTAATTAGGACACTCCCGATTTTAATTCAAATTGTGATATCACGGTAAAGACAATGTAGCTTGCTATGTATCTAATGTGTAGGAATTTTATTAAATTTAATTTGAATGGTGAAGACCAAACGGACCAGTCCTTCTGCGGAAGAAATCTCTGGACCCTGTTGAAAGCTTTAGTTATCCCGTCCGATATAACATACGGGTGATATCAAAAAAGTATGGATAAAGAAGGACTGGAAGAATGGCAAAATCGCTGGAAGGAGGTATTTGATAAAATTAGTAAATCAATGCCTGGTTTGTTGGAAGCAGGCAAAATATTGGAAGAAGAATCTCCTGAAGCTTTTTGGCAATTGTGCAGGTACGGATGGTACTTCGGCTATGATTCTCTTCCTAAAACTCCCGTAGAATTGGCAAGGGAAATTAAGAAAGGCAATCAAAGGGAGGTAGATGATTTTCTAATAAAATATTATGAGGATGAATTGGAAAGTATAGAGAGACGTTTGGTCGGAAGGTATCCGCATAGAACTATGGTCTTACAAGAAGCATTTCAAAACCATAGAGAAAAACGGTATTACTCATCTATAACTTTATTCCTGACACAAGTAGATGGTGTCTGTAAAGAGTTAACTGGGAACATTTTCTTCACAACAGAAGAAATTAAGGGGGTGAAGATTAGGAAGCCAAAAATCGCAAAAGCATTTAATGAAGAGGAGGTATTTTTCAAGCCATTCTTGGTGCCTTTGAAGGAAACTTCTTCAATAAATTCTCACTGGACCAAATTAAATAGTTTTCCATTAAGACTCAACAGACACGAAATACTTCACGGGGAAGATTTCGATTATGCCTCACAAATGAATTCATTAAAGGTTATTTCTTTATTGAATTATATTAGCGACATTTTGACTTATGAGGCTAAACAATAAAGGCTCAGGAATGATGTCATTAAAAGATAGGATTGTAGATTTGATATGGCTGAAGTAACACCATCAGCTGAAATTTTAATTATAGTATCGTGATGATAAATCCGAATCAATATAGCCACAGAATAAGTATTTTGTTTAATGATTACCTTCAGGGACAATTAGAACTTACCGAATTTATTGAAAGGTTACGTACCATTGAAGATATGCATAAGCAAGCTGTTAATGATACCGATTCAGATTCTGGATTATGGTTTAAATTTTCAGAAGATGATACGATAGTATCAACAATTAATGACTTAGAGAGGGACTTAGCGGATTCAAACCGAAATTACACTCTTAAGCGAATGAGAGAAGCTTTAAACCTTGACCAAGAGTTATCTGTTCATTATTCATAATTGTAACGCACATAGAATGAAATTATAGCAGTTGGGCAAACGTGCCCGATGTTTCTTTAAACATCTAATTTAACCAGAAAATTCGGCTTAGTCGCTTAATTATTACTAGTGAAGATTGTTTAAAAAAAAGGGAATTTAAATTTAACCTGGATTTTATAACGGCCTTCGAATGGATACCTGCTTTTACGGGGTATAAAACAGCTCTAAAAATAGTAAAACCCCGAAATTGCAATATTTGCATCCCAGGGTTTACACTGTCATATACTAAGGTTATAGGTATCAAAAAGGACAATAAAGGTACCGCTATGTGGGTTTTTATTTGTCCATATAGTTACGGGTTAGTGCTCTTGATTTCACCTTCTCAACCTGAAGACGATAGTCAGTTTTTGGAATATAATTGTTGATAATCTCATCTACTGGTTTCTTTAATTCCTGAACAGACAAATCACTCACCAAATGGGTGTGATTTATACCTCCCTTGGTCTGCTCAATAACGTAATCAAAGTTACCATTCGGAAAAGCTTCTTTTATTTCCGTTGCTAATTGTACATGATATTCCCCGTCATAATTTTCACGGGTAATCCATGTCACCAAAGTATTCCAGTCTTTGTTGAATAACGTTTTAGTTCTTCGCTTTATAGGAACAAACTCCTGAAGTAACTGCCGATGTATATACCATTTGTTATCTTTTTTGTATAACAGGCTCGGCACATTAGCATACTTTATTCTCAGTTTAGCTATTCTATACCTGAAGGTTCTAAGGCAAATTCCCAGCTTTGTCATTACCTCTGTTGAAGTATAATACTTCTTATTTTTAAGATTCTCATAAAAATACTCTAATTGCCTTTCGTAATTTTCCTTTTCAGTCATACTCTTCGTGTTTGATTTAATTTATTATTAAATGCAAAAACCTCATCGGCTTATGCAACGCACAGGACAAGGGGACCAATTCCTCCACCCTGTGAAAACATATATATCCACGAGATGCAAAAAGGAAAGTTTTTTATTTTTCATTTTTTTCATTTTTTTTATAATTAATTGAACTTGAATAATTTGCACCACAAAAAAAATTAATTTTTTTTTGAACGGCCTCTTAGCTTCTCCGAAAGGCACAATTTCTATTTGCACCCCTACAAAAAGATTTTGAGTGATTGGATTCGGAATTTCAGACATAAACCTGGATATCCATTATCCTGGGTACCTAACCCCTCCCCGTAAGCGGGGATACGGGAGGAAGGCCCTCCACGGCAGGGAGGGAGGGGAAAGTCATAACTCATTTGTTTACCTTGGTTTTCAGATTGGGTACATCGGAAAGCCCAAAATACCAATGAGTTGTTTGACATCAAGCTTTTAATACTTCGGGAATTGAGGGGATGAATACGAATTTTATGATATGACGTACGGAATTAAAAATCTATGGTTCTCCTATCTTTTGTCCAATACTATACAAACTCTATTCATAATTTAAAAGTTTAGCGATGGTCCTTAAATCTCTTATGAAATCGTTCGACATTTCAATTTTTCCCGCTACTAGCAAAGACAAGGCTTCACAGAAATGTGGAGCCTTTCTTTTTTGCACCGGGTACAGAATAGGTACAGAATAACGCCTTATTCAAAAACAAATTTTTAATTGATATTAATTAATCTCATTTAACCGTGAATCTTATGAACTTAGTCTTAGACTAGGATCAGGTAAAATTTTCTATTCCGGTTTTGAAATCTCATAACCTTGCTGCTTTAACCAATTAAAGTCTTTATTAGTTTTTCATTCAAATTTAAAAAAAAAGGAGTGCCAAAAGCACTCCTTTCTTAAATCAAATATTTATTTTGAAGCTATAATGTTAATTTTTTGAATTGCTGAAGCATCAAAGCCTTCCAAAATTACAGGCGCATTCTCCATCAACGCTGCTGCTACTTTCCCTGTCAAATGAGCATCTCTGCCAGCGTCATCTGCAAACGTATCGAAAATGGCATAGGTTTCTTCATTGATTTTAAAAGCATACCATGATAAAGTTGCAGGCTCAGAACTTACCAATGACTTGCCCGCTTGTAAGAAATCCTCCACTGCAGATGTCTTTCCTTCTTTGGCTTTCATTATCACCAACAATCCCTTATTCTGATTACCCTCTTTATGATTACTTGCTTGAACATCAACGGTCTTAATGTCTCTGCTAGAATCAAAACCTTCTAAAAGATCTCCAGCATTGGCCAATAAGGCTTTTGCCACTTCTCCTTTTAAGTGTGCCTGTCTGCCTTCTTCAGTTTCAAATGTGTCATAAATTCCGAAAGTTTGTTCATCTATTTGAAATGCAAACCAAGATTCAGTTTTTGGTTCTGCATTTACCAATGATAAACCACCTAGAAGAAACTCTTTCACTTCTTGCTCCTTACCTTCTTTCGCTTTCATGATTACTAATAATCCGATTTTTTCATTTTTTGTGTTGTCCATAATATTACTTTTTTTAGATTGAGAAAATGTTTGAATTGTTATCCCTAGAATTAGAACTAAGCTACTTAATTTGATTAAACTTTTAAATTTCATTTTGACTTATTTTTGTTACACTACAAATGTAGAACTAAATAAGGGGCCTTGGAATGGATATAAGAGACCTAAGCATGGACAATTTTCCAGTGACAATGAAAAATGTAAAAAAGCTCATAATCGAGTAGACGGCTACGCCCAAAATAGGAGCGGAGTTCGCCTCTCTCACCACCGTACATACGGGTCTCGTATACGGCGGTTTGTAACCCATCTTTCTAATCGCTCTTTACACCGATTAAAACTATTCCTTACTTTATAATTAGGCTACAAATTTTCTAGGGAATCGATCACCCAATAATGAAAATCAATGCTCCTAATCTAATTTCAAGAAGGGTCACATTCAGTCCTTCCCTACTTGTGAGACTTCTGTGCTTTGCACAGTTCGTGGCTATAGGTACTATGACCTCGGCTGACTTCTCTGTTCTGCTACACGTAGCTACAGAGATCTCCCTTGGTAAGGTAAATACCCTTCAATCTAAGCCCGCAGAATCTACATAGGTGCTCCTTTTAAAGTTTAGGGCTTTGTAATGATGTGCTTACTTACCCAAGCAACTATGCCTCATATCCTGTTCCTGTTCGTCGGTTCAGATTTTTGTAGTCTCGCTTACTTCACTTCTAAGGTCACCCTTAACAAGCTTGCGACTTACTAATGCTTTGGTGCTTTACTACCGTGCATTCGGGACTTTCACCCTTTGGGACATTCTTTTATAAGAACTATATTTACCATTCAAGGCACACACAACGGTTCATCGCCAATAAGCGGCTCCGTTAGTAAGAAAATAATTAACTTGACCAACAAACCAATACTAAGCTGACAAATTCAGGTTCTCTACTCTGACGAATCCCCAAGACGTTTTAGGAAATTTTGACCCGGTTGTTCTGCCATTCGCAGTTATGCTCAAACAAAATTCTTATATTTATAACAGATTGTTTTAATGAATTCTTAAAACCTAACGATTGATAGACTGTAAATTTGCAGCCTATTATAGTTATATTTTGAGGTCTTGTTCCAAAAAAAGTAGTTGCCATGATTTCTGTGGTTTCCCTTCTCATTGTTTTAGCACTCTCTATGCTGGTGATCCGCATAGGTGCCGTGGCATTTATGATGACAGGTTTATCGGAGGAAGTATCACAATTTCAAGCGCTCTCAGCCTTCTCGGGTGCGGGATTCACAACTGGCGAAGCAGAGAACATCGTGCAACATCCAGCACGACGCAGGATTGCTTCTTTACTTATTCGGCTCGGCTCTGTAGGTGTAGTGACTTCCATTGCAACACTACTGCTCTCGTTCGTTGGAGCCGGACAGGCAACACCGGAGCGTTTGCTGGTACTGGTGTTAGGAATATTTGTGATCTTAAGAATGGCGCGAAGCCGGATATTCAACCGAATTCTTACGCCTATTATTGAACGGTTATTAGCCCGCTACACCACGCTTGATTTAAGAGATTATGCTGCTTTGCTTCATCTTCGAGAGGATTATCGCATTGTTGAGATTGAAATTGGGGAACATATCTGGTTGGCGAACCGCACGATAGGTGAACTCAGCCTGGAAGATGAGGGTGTTCTCGTACTCGGAGTCAAGCGGTCTGGCGAAGACTACATTGGGGTTCCACCAAGGGAACTCCGCCTTCGGACTGGAGATCTGCTTGTCCTATATGGTCGAAAAAATCGCCTGACTGAACTTTCTACCCGGGCGTTAGGTAATCAAGCAGCCCATCGTGAAGCAAAAGCCGAGCATATGCGTGATCTTGATGGACAGCGGCAGCAAGTGCAACGAATGAATAAGACTTAATACGCTGTTTCAGGTAGTATTTTTGTAAAATATGCTTTTATCTCGTGTACCTCTCGGAGAATGAATGAAGAAATATCACTTCATCCATATTTTTAGCTTACCCAGACGTTGTAGTAAAATAGAGGGCTTTTTTTATAATATTCCTGGACCTCAATATTTTTCCTTTTTCAACAAGAAAAATGGGTTTAACTCAGAACATTCTGGTGAAAAGGAGCAATAATCCTGTTTGGAGAACCACAGTCTGACTAAAAGCTTGCAACAACAGTTATTCAAAAATGGCTTTTTTTGGAAGAAATAATTTATTTCCTTGTATAATACAGAACCTGCTAAACGGACAACGGAAAAACTCCAATCCGTTTTATAGCCGGGCACGTTGTACGCACGCCTATATATATTTATTCTTTCGAAACATACTCAGATATATCCTTGGTTAGGGTAAACTTGAAATTGGCCAAAGTGTAATACAGCATACCCATTGTAATTCCAACAAGCGCATATTCTATTTTTGGCAAATAAGTTGATGCTATGGTTATAAAAATACATACTAGTGTATTAATTGTCATACTTTTACGGAAGGGAGGAATAAAAACAACATAAACGGTTTGTTTTCCGATGTAAAAAAAGCTCATTCCCGTAATCGCCAGAATTCTAAACTCATTCATATTTAGATCATTTAAAATAGCATGTCGAATCACATTAGCCAAGATTACAAAACCCATAGCTAAAAACAAGTGGGAATACAACATAGGAAACCCGTTGGTCATAGATTTAATCCGTTCATTGACATGAAAACTATCATAATATATCCACCAAATAAGGCCAATCATAATAAAACCCGTAACTGCTGCCACAATACTTAAAATGTCCCAATTGACACTTCTTAAAGTGCCTGTAAGACTTATAATAGATTCTCCTAGAAGGATTATTGAAAGCAATCCTACTCGTTCTACCATATGTTCGCGATGGACTGGTTTTGGTTTCTCCAAATTCCGTGTACTTACAAGATAAATACCGAGCATTTCAAATAGAATTCCGGAAACCAAAATAATTTCCCTTAAGGGGGTTTCCATGGAAATGGAAATAGCTGAAATTCCCGTGCCTAAAAGAATTATATAACCACTTTTCCTAGCATAACTTACAGAGTGCTTAAGTCTTGATTAGATGCTCTAAAAAATAAAAACACCAATATTAACTTTATAACCGTATAAAAACCGACAAAGGCAGGATAATCCTGAAAGAGATCATCTCCAAAAAATGCAGACATGATTATCATCAAGAACATAATTGTAAGACTAAAGATTCTTTCAGTCCTATTATCATGATTGAATCGATTGGAAAATAAGGTATGTACGATCCAGATCCACCAGACTATAATAAATTGTAAAGGGAATAGCCAAATCTGTTCAGGAGTTAAATGGTTATTATGAGTATGCGCCAGATTATGAGTCACTACTCCAATGCTGGATACAAAAACAAGGTCGAAGAATAGTTCGAGCCAGGTAGCATGTCGGTGTTTTAGAAAATATTCCAAATATTCAATTTGGGTCTGTAAATTAAACTCTGTCTAGTATTTCAATTCCTCTGGGGCTAGCCCCAGAGGAATTGGCGTTTATGGCCAGCGGTATCCGGTCTCCAAATTTAATATAAAATTGCTGAATCGTAAGGCTCCAATTATGCAAAGGAGCAGTCCAATTCTTCTCAATGTTTCTTGTAGCCAGGTAGACTAGCTTGAGTAGTGACATATCATTAGTGAAAGCACCTTTGGTCTTGGTAACTTTCCTGATCTGACGATGGAAGCCTTCTACGGCATTGGTGGTATAAATAATCTTTCTAATGGGCTCAGTGTATTGAAAATATTGAGATAGCTGTTCCCAGTTACGCTGCCAGCTTTCAATGACTACAGGATATTTACTTCCCCATTTCTCTTCCAGATTCAATAGCTCATCTTCGGCTACATCTTTAGTGACGGCCCTATAAACCTTTTTCAGATCTTTCATAAATTCTTTTTGATCCTTCGAGGCGATATACTTCAGTGAATTACGAATTTGATGTACAATACAAAGCTGAACCTGAGCCTTTGGATAAACGCTTAAGATGGCCTGTGTAAAGCCTTTGAGGTTATCTGTACAGGCAATTAGAATATCCTGTAATCCACGGTTATGAAGATCGGTTAAAACCTGTAGCCAAAAATTAGCACCTTCGCTCTCAGAGATATACATACCCAGAATTTCCTTTTTCCCTTCTTTTGTAATACCCAGAATGTTATAGAGTGCTTTATGGGTGATTTTCCCATCCACTTTAACTTTATAATGCATGGCATCAAGCCAAACAATGCAGTAGAGCGGCTCTAGTGGACGACTTTGCCAGGCTTTGATATCAGGAATGATCTGATCGGTAATTTGGCTTAAAACGGTATGGGAAATATCGGTGTCATACATTTCCTTAATATGCCCCGAGATGTCACGGTAGCTCATCCCAAGTCCATAAAGACCGATGATTTTTTCTGAAAAATTATCCGCCAGGATTGTCTGTCGTTTTTTGACCAGTTCCGGTTGGAAGCTGCTTTGACGGTCTTCAGGAGTTTCAATATCAAAGGAACCAAAGCCACTTTTTAGCTTTTTCTTTCCCTTGCCATTGCGCTTATTCCCTTTGGAGCGTTCATCACTATTCAGATGGGAGTCCATCTCTGCCTCAAGGGCTTTCTCAATAATATTTTTTAGCATGGGTGCAAAAGCACCGTCTGCACCAAAAAGGCTCTTGCCAGACATGAACTGGTCAAGTACCTTCTTCTCGAATTCTTGTTGTTCTTTTGTAATCATAATTCTATCTGAATGAAATTAATAAATAATTCAATTCAGACAGAGTTTACTTTACAGCCTCTTCAATTTTCAGGATTTACTTTTAATGAAATTGTAAACGACTTTTCCTTCAGCAACCAATTGACCTTCCTGGAAAGCCTGCATACTTGTTACCATTAGTCTATTGCCCAAATGTACTAAATTACCTTCAACAATCAAGTGCTTCTGCATCTGGTTAATAATAAATCTTAGGATAATTAGTTGCTAATTAATCTTCTTTAGAAGTAATATTAGCAATTTTATAAAATTAAGTCCCGCCTAACACGGGACTTAATTGCAGATTAATATTGGATAATGCCTTCCTTATCAGCCGAAAGTTGCCCCCGTCATCTGCTCGGGATTGGCTACTCCTTAACCGCTATCTTAAGCTTAAGGCATGATAAGAGATTATTCTCATTAAGTTTTGTCAGCGTTATTGAAAAATTAATTACACTGTCCAGTGCATCATCTGCATCTCTATGAATAAAGTTGGCCTGGTAATTTAGCGTGGTTTTTAGGTCACTATGGCGATATAATTTTTGTAACATTAACGGATGTATTTTATCTCCGGCAATGTTTCCAAAAGTATGACGGGCAATATGATTTGATAAATTCTTGTGAATACCACATTGGCTGGCAATTCATTTCAAATATTTATTAAATAGCTTTGTTGCATTTCTTGTCTCTCTAAAAATATCTTCCTCATCTTTATAATTGGCATCCTTTAAAAAAGGAAAGATATATCCGTTATTTTCTGCCTGGTTCTTTCTGTAATAATTTAATATGGTATTGGCTTTATCCGGAATTTTAAGACTTAAGGGCTTTTCATTTTTATTCATAACATAATAAAGTCTATTGTTCTTTAAATCTGACCATTTTAATTTTACCACATCAGAGATACGTATTCCAGCAAAGTAAAAAGCAATCAGCCATATATTATGCGTATGCCAGATTGATAATTGAAGTTCAAATCTTAATGATTCTATTTTTTCAATTTCCTTTATTGTAAGACCGATTTTGTTTCCAGAGCCAATTCGAATTCTCTCCTTTTCTCCTGAAAACGGATAAAATTTGGGAGCAACAATCCCATCTTTTATGGCAATATTAAAAAGGGTTCTTATAAAAATTAATTGATTTGTAATAGTGCGCATTTTCTGATTTAGATAAACTGAACAGAAAGTTTTGTATTTTTCAAGAAAGGCTTGATCGATATCACGGAATTTCAAAGTTTTATTTTTCTTGAAATGATTTATACCGTCCATAAAAGAATATTCGCCTTTACGTGTCTTGCTAACCCTGCTCCTTCTTCTTTGTTGTATATCTGCAATAACCTTCTTTTTGGGTGACGAACCCATAGATAAAAATGAATTGATCAAACTTTTAAAAAAATATCTTAATACCCGGAAGGTGGACAGGTCTTATATTTAGAAAGGGTTCAAAAAGAAAATAGATTTTTTTATAGTCTATTTAAACGTTTAGATTAAACACACATACCCTGGCATGTTTATAAAAATTTCCATTTTCCCTAATTCAGCGCAAAGGTACATAGGGCTATTTTATCCTTCCAGGTTTTTTAATTTCAGGTTTCTCAATGCCGAAGAACTTTAAGATTCATCACCATCAAAAATTTTTCAATATTAAATGATTCATTTAATGACATATTTTGTCTTCCAAAATGTGGCACTTATATCCAATATCGTTTAAAGTGGAGACGATACCCTGAGGATCGATAGACTTACCTTCCACCCGTAGAATGCTATGATCACAAGGATAGTTTCCTATGGGTGCTTCTATATCAAAGTCAATCTTTAGATCAAAAAAGGACCTTTTAAGGATTTTTATTATTTCGTTTCCCAGGTTTTGGTTAGGAATATTGGTGGTGAATATTTCAATCATGGGCTGTATTATTAAAAATTTTCTTTCGTTAATGCGGCATTGACCATGGCGCTAAGCGAGATTTCCATTTGCCACGACAGTAGCCACAGAACGCATCATTGTTGAATTGTCCCCACAGGCGTAGATACCCTCAATAGTTGTTTGTTGTTGTTCATTGACCTTGATATGGCCATATTCTGTTAATTCACAGCCTAAAGAAATCGGGATGTCTGAATGTTGAGTAAAGGGAAACCCTGCATAAATCGCATCAAAAGACGCTTTTTCTCCATTACTAAAGAGGACCTTTTGGAGATACCCATCCTGATGCTCAATTTCTGAAATTTCAGTTTCAACGATAGCTATCTTATGAGACTCCAGTTTTGCTATTTGATCGGCTGTGAAATTGGCTTTGCCAGTCGTCAGTATGGTTAAATTATCAGTTAGGTTGTTCACCAGGGAGGCGAGGTGAAAAGCACGTTCCCCATTGGCCATAATACCTGTTCTCTTATTTCGAAATTCGTAGCCGTGACAATAAGGGCAATGGATCATTGAAATTCCCCAACATTCCTGGAACCCTTTTATTTCGGGTATTAGATCCTTTACTCCGGTGGCCAAAATGATCTTTTTGGTAAAATATTTTTCTCCCGATTCAGTGAAAACAGAGAAACCATCTTCATTTTTTTCCGCAGAGACCGCCAAATCATTGGCAAATTCTACTGTCCTGTATTTTAAAACCTGTTCTTTGGCTTTTGCCGCAATTTCCTGAGGTGGTACTCCATCCTGAGTTATAAAATTATGCGAATGCGGCGTCTGCCTGTTACAGGGTAGACCGCTATCAATGATCAAAACTTTTCTCAGGGAACGCCCTAAGGCCATCGCTGCTGAAAGTCCGGCGTAACTTCCGCCAACAATAATTACTTCATAATTTTTAGTGTTCATAATTTTCAAAATTTAATTGTCTCAAAAATGAGACATATTGATGTAAATTTTTTTAAGGTGCTATGGCTTTGATATAAGATACCCAGGCGAGATCCTTGATTTCCTCAAAACTTTTATTTGTGGTGTCTCTTGCGTTGACTGTACTCTCTATAATTCCCGAATGTAAAACCTGTATCCATTCCGGAGACATATTTGGATTCACTTTTCCTTCTTTCTGTAATTCAACGATAATATGTTCGAATTGGTTGTAGATATGATCGTAATCTGCACAATTCTTATTTTGGTGGGTATGGTTATGACCTTTACTTTGGTGCAGTTTATAAAAAACTGAATATTTTGCGCCGCAATCAATTCCCGCGTAAAGCATCCTTTCTAATTGAACAAGGGCATCATCGCTACTCTCAATAGCCGCTATCATGGCTTTCTTGCAACTTGCCTCGATAGCTTGTTTACAGACTGCCACAAGTTCATTACGATCTTTAAAGTAACGATGCAGTGTTCTTCTGGTCACATCTGCATTATCTGCTACCTTTTGTAAAGGAGCTGAAAGGTCCTCATTGAAGATCTTAATAGCAGATTCTATGATCCGTTTTTTGGTATCAGTCATAAGGCAAAGGTATAAACATTTCTCAAATTTGTGACATTTTTTTGTCTGAATAATTCCGGATATCTCCCTTGATCTCGTGAAAAGTTCTTTTTCAGAAAATAGTTTTCTGAAGATTCTATTGTCATAGTACTTCCTTTATTAGGAGCAATTTTTTCTACGTCGTTTCTGCAAACAGCAACAGCGCTAAATGACAATTTTTTATATGTGTTGAATTTTTGGTATTCTGGCACCACTTCATCTAACCGGGTTATTTCTTAAACTTTCATCCCTCACAACAATTATCAATGTAACATCGGGGCTGGCATTTGTTCCATTAACGAAAGTGCCTGTTTATAGTGCGACCAAAGCATTCTTCCGCTCATTTACACTTTCATTGAGGCATCAACTGCAGGATAGTGGAATAGAAGTTATTGAAATCATTCCGCCAAAACTGAATACCGATCTGGGATAGGCCTGCACGATGATGCGCCGCAGGTAAGCCAATTCCTTGATTCGATTTTTGAACAAATGAAAAGGGGGAATATTGAATTAAGTTATGCACTTAGTGCTGAACAGAGTAAGGTCAATAACGCCACGATACAAGGTCAGTTTGAGAAGTTAAATCCGGGGAAATAAATTGATTTTCAGTATTAATTATTTCTAAAAGTTACATATACCGAATGGAATAGGAATCTTTATTAGCTGCTATTTTATAAAACTGGATTTTTTTAATTCAGCATCAGAATAAAATAGATATTCAATATTTGGTTCAGCTAAAATAGTGATGCTGTCGGGGTAACAATGCCAGCTTCAGGCTTATATTGTTATGTCTTACATCCCTTCTTCTGAAATTATATTGATTCAGGCACAACAGGTAACGACATTATCCCCAAAATGGCTACAAAAGTCCTTGGTTCTACTACAACCCTGTTTAATTTTTAAAGGAAATTTGAATAATTAACGTAAAAGAAAAAATTATGCAAACAGAACAGAACAAAATTGCTGTGGTAACAGGAGCAAATACAGGAGTCGGCTTTCAAATCGCTAAAGCCCTGGCAGAAAACAACTATATAGTTTATGTGGGCGCGAGAAATGTGGAAAAAGGAAAATATGCCGCGAGTAAACTGGGAGATAATGCAAGGATAATTGAATTGGATGTTACTAAACAAAATACCATTGACGCTGCTGCGGAAGAAATTCGACAGAAATTCGGTAAACTTGATCTTTTAGTCAACAATGCAGGGATTTCTAACGCGGGAACCCGAAAAGGTAGTATGGAGGAAATGCTTACTGCACAAATGCCCAGTGTGGCATCAATTTCAGAAATGAAAATGGTATGGGATACCAATGTATTTGGTGCTTTAGCAGTTACACAGGCTTTTCTTCCGCTTCTTCGGAATGCTTCTGCTCCAAGAATTGTTAATGTATCGAGCGGTCTGGGCTCACTTACCTTAAATCAGGATCCTTCTAATCCTTACAGGAACAATTTTGATGTTATTTACGGTGCTTCCAAGGCAGCAATGAATGCCATAACAGTTTCACTGGCCATTGAACTTGAGGGGACGAATATCAAAATAAATGCCGTTAGCCCGGGCTTTACGGCGACTGCACTTAACAATTTCCAGGGAATCGATACGGTGGAAGAAGGTTCAAAAGAACCCATTCGTGTTGCACTGGATGGAAGTGGGGTTTCAGGACAATTCACCGGACCTAACCAGGAATCTCTTCCCTGGTAAACAATAGTATGCCTTCTTTTTCTGAATAGATTTGGAAGGCATATTTTTTTAAATTTATAGAATGAAAAAAGAAAGAAACATCATTCACTTTAGTTCAATTGCAGAAATACACCGGGCATTTAAACTCCCTAAACCACAGCATCCTCTGGTGAGTCTAACCCATTTCAGCAAAAAAATCCTTTTAATCCGGAGAATGCGGCAATTTATGATGTATTAAGTTTTTACAAAATTACGTTCGTAATAGACCGTTCAGGAAGGATGCTGTATGGGCAAAGTTATTATGATTTTGACGAAGGGAGTTTAATGTTTCTTGCCCCTAATCAATTGGTAGGAAATGTTGTTTATGAAGAGAACCCTGAATGCTACATTATGTTATTGCACCCTGACTTCCTTTTAGGCCATTCCCTGGTACAAAAAATCAAGCAGTATCACTTTTTCAACTATTCCATTAATGAAGCATTGCATTTGTCTGATGCTGAAAAACGAACCATTCTTTCACTATTTGAAATTATAGAGGAAGAAATGGCGAACAGGATAGACGAATTCAGCCAAAATGTAATCCTCTCACAAGTTGAGCTTTTGCTAAATTATTCCGACCGTTTTTACAAGCGGCAGTTTATTACCCGAAAACAAGTAAATCACGATTTGTTACAAAAAGCAGAACTGATTCTGGACAATTATTTTAACAGTGAAAAAACCCTGGTTCAGGGGATTCCAACAGTTCATTATTTGGCTGAAATGCTAAATATTTCAGCAGGGTATTTAAGTGATCTACTACGATCTCTTATCGGTCAAAATGCCAAACAATACATACACTACAAATTGATAGAAAAAGCCAAAGAAAAACTTTCCACAACACATTTATCAGTCAGTCAAATTGCTTATGAATTAGGTTTTGAACATTCCCAATCTTTCAGTAAATTATTTAAGACTAAGACCAAACAGACGCCGCTGGAATTTCGCGCGATGTTTAATTGAAATATCACAATTGGCTACACCAAATAATAAACTTTTACAATTACCTTCTTTATTCTGATTTTAGAATTTTAAAAAAGGCTGAACCTGAGACTTGTATACAAAAGTTGAAGGAAATTCTGGTTACCTTAAAGACTTATGCAGAAGAGCTCTAAAAACGAATCCTGTAGCAAGTAATTCAATACCCATAAGGATCACATTGAAAGGCAGGGAAACGGACAATATTAAACATCCTGCCAACCCGCAAAATGGAATTATTCTCCCGTACAGCCTTTCCTTGCGAGGCTGTTTTAGGGCAGCAAAATTTGTAATGCTGTAATAAAGTAAAATCGTAAAGCTGGCCGACCTTACTATAAACTCAAAATTTCCCCGCAGAGTAAGGGCTAATATTACAGCACCTGTTAAAAATATTGCGGTGTGCGGTATTCTATACTTCGAGTGTACGTTATTCAGAAATGGGGGCAGGTCCTTTCTTCGTCCCATCGCCAACATCATTCTGCTTATCCCCAGAATTTGACTAAGTAACACTCCCAGCATTGCAGTAGAAGCACCAATGGTGGTTATAACTTTAATACCGGGGGTTGTCAAAGCTTCTGCAACTAATTGTAAAGGCGAGGTGCTATTTGCCATTTTTTCTACTCCAATCACTCCTACTGCTACCACTGAAACTGCTGCATAAAGTATAATAGCAGTTACTATTGTAATTATAATTGCTTTGGGTATGGTTTTTTTAGGTTCCAATACTTCTTCTGCAAGAGTTGCTATCCTGGCGTAACCTGTGAAGGCGAAAAATAGTAGAGCAGCGGCCTCTGCAATTCCCGATATCCCAAAGGGAGCAAAAGGTTCAAAATTTTGAGGCTGAATATTTGGTATTCCGCTTATAATTAAATAGAAGAGCGAAAGAAGGGTGAATGCTACAATAACAATATTTAGTGTTCCTGCCTTTTTAATACCCAGGAGGTTTGCAATGGTGAGAAAGATTAATACAAATATTGAGAGGACCAATGGTGAAGCTACGGGGACTAACTGATAGAAATAACTGCCGAGCCCAATGGCAACTACTCCTGCTGCTGACAATTTGCTAATTAAAAACATCCAGCCAGCAGAAAAACCAAAAGCAGGATTTATTAATCTGTAACCATATTCATAGGTTCCACCCGATTGAGGCTAAATAGCAGCCAGTTGAGCAGAATTCAACGCATTGCAAGTCGCAATAAGGCTAAGCAGCCAATAGACCTACAATAAAAGCAGGGCCCGATACCCCTGCTGCCACACCAGTGACCACAAAGATTCCAGCCCCAATTATGGCACCCAAACCAACGGCCACAGCATCTTTTAGGGTTAAATTCCGAAGTAATTCAAATTTAAGTTTTTCCTCCATACTAATTTTAATATAGCTGAGGTATTCCCATTTCTTCCTGTTTAAAATTAAAAAATACCATCTAGTGAGGTAACTTATTCCTGAGGAGTCCATAAATAAAGGTTCCCAGTAATGCACCTAATAAAGTTACAAGAATTGGTAAATAACCTGCTCCAATAAGGGTGTAGATTGGACCCGGACAAGAACCTGCAAGTGCCCAACCTAATCCAAAAAGGATACCACCATACATATAGCGACTAAAGCTTTTATTCTTAGGTGTGAACTTTATAGGTTCGCCATCTATAGATTTAAGATTATATTTTTTGATAAGCCAGGTTCCAATAACTCCCAAAGTAAGGGCAGATCCCATTATGCCGTACATGTGAAATGATTGAAATTGAAACATCTCATATATGCGAAACCAGGATGCCGCTTCACTTTTGAACATCACAATTCCGAAAACTATACCTATAACTAAGAATTTAATATACTTCATAATCTAAAAAATTAATGGGAACAATAGGTGAACCATTAGTAGACCACCAATAAAAAATCCAATAACAGCAATTAGGGAAGGCAACTGTAGATTACTAAGACCAGAGATGGCGTGACCGGAAGTACAGCCGCTAAGCATACCTTGCACCAAAACCAATAAGAAGGCCACCAATGAGCAAAATCAAGAGAGCTTTAGGATCGGTAAAAGCATCATTTGCAAAAAGTTCGGTGGGAAGGTAGGCTTCTCCTGCACTTTCAAAGCCCATACTTTCCAGAGTAGAAACAGTATCGGGGTTAATTTTTACGGCAGTATCTGTGCTCAGGGAATTTGCGGCTATAAATCCGCCTATTATAGCACTTAAGCAACGACTACCAGGTTCCAGCGCTGGGATTTCCAGTCAAAATTAAAAAAGTCAAATCTCTTTCCGGCACTTAAGCTATAGTACACATAGTGCGCAGGTTTGATGACATTCCAAAATTTTTACCTCCAAACAAAAGCAGGAACATTATGGCTGCAATTAAGGGTCCTCCAATATACCAGGGCCAGGGTTCTAAAATCCAATTCATTATATCTATTTTATGGCTGCAAAGAAAACACGATTTTAATAAGGAGACAGTAACAAATGTTACAGTGCGACGCCCAAATCTCCGGGCTTTTTAGGTTTTAAAAAACTCTGCGCAGGAAATTATGATATCAAAAATTAAAGGGTAAGTGAGTTAATAAAGTTACTAATGTGAAAAAAATTTGAAGTTAGCTTCCCGCACCACAAGTGATATTTAATTTTATTCTTTTAGGCACTTTCGTTCCAGGACACAAATTACAAACAAAACTTATAAGCATAGGTTAAATGAATAAATTAAACCTAATTGAATTAACTAATGCATTATTTTTGGTTATTGACCTTATTTAGAAAGTTTTATAAGTATGAAAAAAATTGGTTTAATAGGAGGCACCTCCTGGCATTCTACAATAGTTTATTACCGTCTCATAAATGAGATGGTAGGAGATAAAATGGGAAAGCAGGCAAATCCCGAATTACTTATTTATAGCCTGAATGTGGAGCTTATGAGGGAGCATAATGTAGAAAAGATCAATAATAAGTATCTGGAAATTGCAAAAACACTGCAAACAGCTGGAGCCAAAGCTATACTCATCTGTGCCAATACACCGCACCTGGTGTACGATTTTGTACAACCGAAAATAAATATTCCAATTCTACACATTGCCGATGCTATTGGGGGTGAAGCCAGAAAAAAAGGCCTGTCAAACCTTGGATTACTCGGCACCCGGCCAACTATGACGGGAGATTTTATTTCTTCTCCTTTAAAAAAGAGATACGATATAGAAACCATAATTCCGGATAGTGAGTACATAGATGGAAACCACGATTTTATTTCAAATGAACTTACAAAAGGAATTTTTACTGAAGAGGCAAAGAAGTTTTATCTGGAGCAAATGAGATTGCTGCGGACAAAAGGCGCAGAGGGAATTATCCTGGGTTGTACTGAGCTTCCAATGCTTGTTGATCAAAAAGATTTTGATCTGCCTTTGCTTGCTACCACAAATCTTCATGCACAAATGGCTGCCAATTTCATCTTAGAGGAGAATTAGCTAGTTCTGTACGGCTTGTGGAAATACCTTAGAATAGCATTTCATTTTTTGCCCCGAATGATATAAACTGATTTAAAGAAATTTAAAAATCCGGATTATGAGCTACTATTTTTCAAAAGTCCTTGACAAATCCTTTGAAGAGACAATGGGTATTATTACAAAAGAACTCAAAGAAGAAGGATTTGGAATTCTTACTGAAATCGATCTGAAAGAAACTTTTAAAAAGAAATTGGATATAAATTTCAGGAAGTACAAAATACTTGGTGCCTGTAATCCCGAGATGGCCCTCAAAGCGATTTCTGCGGAAAGTAAGATAGGCACAATGCTTCCCTGTAATATTATAATTCAGGAATTGAAAAATGGTAAAACAGAAGTTTCTGCCGTAGATCCTGTTGCTTCCATGACAGCAATAGACAATGATGACCTGGAAGGAATTGCACAACTGGTTCGGGCAAAACTGCAAACTGTTATTGAACGACTCTCCTGAATTGAAAGCTTCCATTTTTCAAATGAATTTTTCTGAAGGTTTTCGCTGCTACTCCTGAAACTAATTTTCTCCTTCAGCCAAAAAAAATCTTACTTATTAAAAAGTATTATCTATCTAACCAAGCTACAGGAACTTTCCCGGTACTGCTGAAGCGAATAATAGCTTGAATGACCCACGGGGCCTAATTCCTGCTGATAGATTCAAAACAACCTTAATAATCCCCGGTCAGGACTTCGCTGCAGGAAATCGTTTTACGGTTATTGTAGGTAGGACCTGATACAGATCATAAAATTTAAGAAATAGCTATCCTACCTTTAAATTGTAAAACAAACTATTATGGAAGCACATAAATATCTGGTAAACCTGGTATGGACGATAGATAGAAAAGGTGAAGTTTCTTCCCCTGTTTTGAACCAGAAAATAGAAGTGGCAACTCCACCGGAATTTCCGGGAGGAATCCCCGATATCTGGTCCCCGGAACATCTTTTTACCGCTGCAGTGAGCAGTTGTTTTATGACAACTTTTTTAGCAATTGCAGCAAATTCCAATCTGGTATTTACCAGCTTGACCTGTCCTGCAGAAGGAATTTTGGACAGGAAGGATGGAAAATATGCAATGACAGATATTTTTCTTAAACCAGTTCTCACAATTCCCAATGAGGAAGACCGTGAAAAAGCCGAAAAGGTCCTGATCAAAGCTGAAAAAGCCTGTTTAATTTCAAACTCCATATCTTCTGAAGTGCATCTGCAAACTGAAGTGCTTATCTTAGAAAATCACACAGTTATATTATAAATTTAGTACCCGGCTGCAATTGCACTAACCGGGTAATTTCATTGAAAGGTTCAGCAAGATCTTCTGCTGCTAATCGCTCTGGTTTTAAGGGTATTTAGCAATATTATTACGTAAAAAAAGAGGCTGCCAATACCTAAGCAACCTCTTTTAATCCATTCTTTTTATTTACTTATTATTTAAAATCCTGAATTGTTTCACTTAGATCAAATACCTTTTGATCTTTAAATTTGTTCTCTAAAATACTGCTTCCAGCAGCAGATCGGTACCCACCAGCGCAGTGTACAGCAAAAGGTTTATCTTCTGGTAATTCATCAGCACGATTTCTAAGTTCGTTCAGCGGAATTCCAATAGCGTTTTCAAAGATCTTACCTTCTGCCAGTTCACTCTCATTTCTTATATCTACAATGGTGTACTTATCCCTGTGATCTTTAAAATTTTGAAGATCAAAATGATCTGAGGTTACAGAAACTTTCTCACTTAAAGTAATTACTCCTTTCATTTGCTTTTCATAACCAATTTTTGCTGTTCTTTCCAACAGCTCATCGATATTGCCTACAGAGTTTACTGCCAGGTAAAAAGGTTCATTGGGCTCAATTATGGCTCCCAGCCAGGTCTCATATTTGTCACCTTCGGTTCGCGACATAATATTAATACTATTTGGAAGATGCCCTTTTTTGTAGGAATCCCCGTCTCTTACATCTACGATGGTAATTCCCTCTTCCACCTCATTTACATTTAATCTTAGCGGCACCCGATATTTCTCCCGCTGTACATTCCCTGCACCGTCTCTATTTAGATCTACATTAAATCCAAAATAGGAGGGAATAAAAGGCTGGTCCTTAAGGATCTCATCGACAAATTCTTCTTCTGTTTGTTCTTTAAAAGCCCAATTTCCCTTTCGTTCGTCCCCTAAAGTACTGGAAGGAGAATCACTCATATTTTTTCCGCATAATGATCCGGCGCCATGAGCAGGGAAAACAAGCGCTTCATCGGGAAGGTTATTAAATTTTGTTTGCATGGTATTATACATAGCCTTTGCAAGTTCTACTCGTTTAGCAGTCATATTTCCGGCTTTTTCCCTAAGATCGGGCCTCCCAACATTGCCAACAAACAACGTGTCGCCTGTGAACAAAGCAGTTTTACCAAGCTTCTTCGGCAACAAATGTTAAACTGTCCGGGGAATGACCCGGGGTGTGAAGGGGGCGTATATTAATCTTTCCAATCTTCACCGAGTTTCCTTCATCAAAAGGTTCGTGAGGATAGTTAACTCCCACCTTTTCACTTACATATATAGTTGCTCCGGTTTCCTGGTGAATTTGTAAATGCCCGCTCACAAAATCGGCGTGAGGATGAGTTTCAAAAACTGCTGTAATCTTTGCATTCTGTTCCTCGGCAAACCTGTAATATTGGAGCGGATTACGACTGGGATCAATTAAAGCCATTTTACCTTCACTTACAATAGCATAGGAATAATGTGCTAATGGATCGTCTTTAAATTGTTTTATATTCATAATTCTTTGTATTGTATATCAATTGAAATGAAAAAGGCTGAAAAAGCTGGATTTCCATTTATTTCCTACAAAAATAGTTTCCTTATTAAATTTATACAGTAACAATTGTTACAAATGTTATTGATCGATTAAAAAAGCTCTTTCCATATAATATAAATTCCCATTACCAGAACAAACCAACCAAAACTTTTTTTCAATTTTTCACCATTTATAAACTTATTGAGATAGCCTCCAAGGAAAATTCCCAAAATAGACGAGTAGAGTAAAGACTAAAAGAAATATCCAGTTAATTTCCAGGTTTTCCACGTCACCTATAAATCCTATGAGAGACTTCACTGCTATGATAAGGAGGGAAGTTGCGACTGCTTTTTTCATAGGTAATTTGGCAAGTAAGACTAGAGCAGGAATAATTAAAAATCCTCCTCCGGCACCAACTATTCCAGTTAGTACTCCTACCACAATACCTTCTACAATAATTAAGGGGTAATTGTATGTAACCTTTGTGCCTGTTGCACAAGTTACCGAAATTAGGTAATTTCATGGAATGCAAGGCAAAAAAGACTATCAGGAAAAACTCTTCACTTCCTTTAGGTTAAGTGATCGAATCCCAAAAGAAAATTTTTATCGCAGGTTAAAAGAGGCTCTCAACCTGGATTTCCTTTATCCACTCACCCACCAGTTCTATGGGGAGAGCGGACAAAAAAGTATCGACCCCGTGGTGTATTTCAAGATCTGCCTGGTGGGATATCTTGAGAATATTACTACAGATCGTGGCGTAATGGATCATTGTGCAATGCGGCTGGACATCCTTTATTTCCTTGGGTATGATGTAGATGAAGAACTACCCTGGCACAGCACCATAAGCCGTACCCGAAAGCTTTTTACCGATGATGTCTTTGAGGAAGTATTCACCCGGGTTTTTAAACTATGTGTAGAAGCAGGATTGGTAAGCGGGCATACACAAGCCATTGATTCAGCTCCTGTTAAAGCCAATGCTTCTATGGATAGCCTGGAGCTTAAAGTCCCGGCAGAAGATCTTGAAGAGCATCTCTCAAAGCTGCGTGTGCAAAGCAGCAGGGACCGAAAAGCCAAAGAGAACAAAGCCCCTAAAGAACAACAGGAAATTACCGCCAGTAAACAAGAATTACAGGAAATTAAGAGCCGTAATAAAAGATGGAGTAAGGACCAGGATATGAAACCCGGTGCAAAGAACAAAGGCAGTAAATATACCAGCAACAAAACCCACTACAGCCCCACAGATCCTGATGCAAGGATCAGTGTCAAACCCGGAAAAGCCAGGAAACTTAACTACCTCTGCAATATAGCCGTAGATACTAAAGCCCACGTAATAACAGATGTACAGGCCTACCATGCAGATAAGAAAGACACAAAATATTTAAAGGATACTGTTACAAGATTGAACAGGCGTTTACGCAGGGAAGGATTGATCTGGGAAAATCTGCTGGCAGATGCAGGTTATAGCAGTGGGGAGAATTATGCATACCTGGAAAATAAAGGTCTTACACCCTATATTCCACCACACGGCACTTACAAAGGAGGACCTGAAGGGTTCCAATATTTTAAAGAGGGCAACTACTGGCTGTGCCCGCAAGGAAAAAAGGTAACCTTCCGGAAGCAGAAAATGGAGAATGGAAACTTAAAGGATAACTATTTTACTACAAGAGCAGATTGTAAAGACTGCCCAATAAAAAAAGCCTGCATTGGCAAGAGCCACGAAAAAAGGATCAATATTACCGCCTTTCGGGAAGAATACGAAAGAAATATTGAACGGGTAAAAAGCAGGCGTGGCCGCTATATGAAAGGCAAACGACAAGGCACGGTAGAACCCGTTTTTGGTACCCTTAAAGAATTCCTGGGACTAAGAAAAGTAAATACCATCGGAATTCGCCAGGCCAACAAATGTATGCACCTGGCCGCCATTGCGTATAACCTGAAGAAGTACCTGAAGTTTACCACAAGGAAAGTCAAGTCCGGGGCAAATGCCCTGCAAAAATGCCAAGACGCCGCTCCTTCTATTATAAAAGCTGAATTAATGGCTTTTCAAGCTGTTTTGATCCTCCTTTTTTCTTCCCAAAAAGTGTTTGTGAATAGAGCATCACTTGCTTAAAAAGCTTTAAATATAATAGGAAATCTTGTTTGTAGAGGAAATTATAGGCTTGTGCAACGGTTACCTTTGTTTCCTGCAGCTCTTCATTCCCGTTATTCCTGATCATAGAAATAGAAGCTACAATCATAATAACAGCAAAGAATAACATTATCCCCACAGGTTTTGTTATTTCAAATTCCCATAGGGTAAATAAATGTTCAGGAATTGCAGGTAGCAGGAATTTCCGGGTGCTGTAAACAGCAATAAAAGCAGGGATAGAAAATACGGCAGCAGTGCGAAAATCAACTAATTTTCTTTTCAGGTTATTAGCTGCTCCCACCAAAGAGGAGGCACCAACTACAAATAATGAATATGCGGTAGCCGTTACCGGGTTAATTGATAAGAGATAAACAAGAACGGGTACCGTTAAAATTGAGCCTCCACCTCCAATTAGGCCGAGAACAATCCCTATTATTAAGGCACCCAAATATCCTAAAAGATCTAATACTTCCAAATCTTATTTTTTATTTCTGAAGCAAAAGTAATCTGGTACCTCTTGCCGGGCAGTAACAAAAGTTACATTTCTTTGTTTTTACAAGTCCTGGACAATAATATAGTTTCGCTGAAGTATTATTTTTTCTTCTATTTCAAGTTTCTTAAGCAGCCTTGAAATGACGACTCGAGAGGTATTTAAGTCGTATGCGACCTGTTGATGGGTAACCTGAAGTTTCTCTGATTGGTTAATCTTTGCTTTATCCTGAAGGTAACGCAACAAGCGTTCGTCCATATTCATAAATGCCAGGGTATCTATTGTTTCCAGCATTTCGGTAAGCCTTGAATGATAACTTTCAAAGATGAAATTGCGCCAGCTCTTATATTTGGCTGTCCAGTCTTCAATATTAGTAATGGGAATCATAATAAAAGTAGTGTCTCTTTCGGCTACTGCTCTTATTTCGCTTTTAGTTTGTCCAAGACAGCAGGAAAGGGTAAGCGCACAGGTGTCACCCCTTTCCAGGAAATACAATAGTAACTCATTGCCTTCACTATCCTCACGCAGGATCTTAATAGCACCTTCTAAGAGCAAAGGCATGGCTTTAATGTAATCATTAATGTCCATAATTATTTCACCTCCCTTTACTGATCTTAAACTTCCCTTTTCTTCAATTTCAGAAATTAGTTCTTCTTCAAAAATAAATCCGTAGGCATCTTTTAGTTGCTGTAGCATATCCTGTTTTTATTCAGCTCTAAGTTAAGTTATATAAGGAATTGAAAAAAATACGAGGAATAAAAGCATTTCAGGCTTCATAATTTTTAGGTCAAAAAATATATAACAGAATTTACATTCTGCCCCATGAGAAGAACCTCTTAGTGGGATGTTCGTGGTAGAGATAACCAGGCTACCTGGGAGAGTGGAAGTATCTTCGTTCCGGAAATTGGATTAGTGTGAGGTTTAAGTTGAGAGAAACTTCTACATAAAATGAAATTGATTTATAATCAGGAAAAGTAAGGTAGTTTATACCAGTTAATTATATAATTCTCTAAGTGCGCTGGTAGGTGGTATTTCTTCTGTCGATAAAATGTCCTAAACTTCAATTTTCTGTTTATGATTATTCTTAGTGTTAAACCAGCTAAGGCAATTTAGAAAATCTAAAATCTCAAGGTTATAGGGAGAAAATTCCGCAAATAAAACCTTCAGAAATGATGAGTATTTTAATTCGCAGGCTCAGTTTCCTTTAAAGGGTAAGAATTAACTTCTTTTATCACCCTTCCAACCAAAGCCTCATTTAAAGATTTTGATGAGCCGGGGAGGAGTGCAGAGGTAAAGAGGTGCCGTTTTTATGGTCATCCCTAAAGAATACCTCAAACCTGGAGCCTTTTCCAAAATTGCTCTCTACTTCAATTCGACCATGGTTAGATTCAAGCATTTTTTTGATGATATACAATCCCATTCCTGTCCCCTCTATCTCTTCATTTATTCTTGAAGATTTTTGAAAAATGGTCTCGAGATGTTCTTCAGCAACACCTATCCCGTTATCCTCCACTTTAAAGACCACAAAATCATTTATTTTAAAGGTACTAATATGAATTTGTGTAGCTCTCTCGTGATCCCTATATTTAATAGAATTGTGCAATAGGTTATAAATTATGCTCCTCAGGTTATTTTTAGGAAATAAAATTGTGGTAGCCTCGAAATCCCTGGTAATACTAATCCTGTTATGCTGGATTTCTTCCCGAAGAGCATCCAGAACATCCTGACAGATGGTTCTAATGTCCACTGTGTTTTCGTTCTTTTGATTTGCTTCCCCGCTAAAAGTAAATTCATCCAATAGGGAATCAATTCCATTAGAAGTAGCTTCCAGCCTTTCCAACATTAAGTTAAAGCCTTTCTGGTCCTGTCTTTTATAAGTTTCCCGAAGCCCGGTGGAAAGAAGTTTTAGAGTAGAAATAGGTTGCTTTACGTCATGAGATAATGCATACATTAAAACCTGATGTTGAGCATTTATTTTCTCCAGTTCTTTTATAACATTTAACCGCTTCGTAATATCCACAAAAGTCATAATGACCCCATTAATACTATCATCCTCGTGGTTCACATAAGGAACAATATTCATTTGAAACCAGTTGCCATCGGTTGTTTGAATTTCTTTTTCAAAAACCTGATGAGTGCTTATGACCTCCTGGATGTTTTTTACGATCGTAGGATAACGAATGTTATCCTTAACATCCTCAATATTTCTTCCAATGTCGTCATAGGACAATGAGAATTGCACCATAGCTTAAGTGGTGTAAATATTCTCAAAATCATGTCTGCATCTACAAACAGTTGAGGTATGATAGTATTGGAAAAATAATTTGCAAGGTCGAAATTGAGATTCCTTAGTTGTAGGATATCTTTTTTAGATTGTTTTGACATAGGAGGATGGTAGCTAATATATCATAGAAATGGGCCTGAATCCAAGAATTCCTATTCCACCTTAGGAATCAATGTAGACAAAGGTAAAATTTTTCGGTTTTTCAAAAAATTATTTATAATTGACAGGTATTTAATTTTAACACAGAAGATTATTTTATTATCTCAAAAAAAATTTAATTAAAATATGTATGCTATGAATCTCTAAATCATTTGAGGTTTGAGCCAGATTTACCCTCGTTTGTTTCTTTAAAACGAGTAATAGGAAATTTTAATTATATAATTTTTGACAATTGGTACAGATGAAACTTCTGCGTTTTTTAGTTCCTGTTTGTTTTTTAATTATTGGTAGATCACATCTTAAACATATTTTTTTGGTATGTGCCAGCCAATGTTTTTTTAACTCGTATGCCTTTTTCCATTCCAGAAATTCAAAACTGTAAATACGGGTTTCATCGATGAGTTTATTGAGCTTTGCATTGGGTATTTTTCCTAGCAAAGATTCAGGATGCACCCTCACCCTATATAGAATTTCGTTCTTGATAATATTTCCAACTCCCGCAAAAATTTCCTGGTTTAAAAGAGCATCACAAATAAGGGCTTCGGGAGTTTTTTTTTAATTTAGTTTTTGCCTTCTTTTTATCCCACTGGTCACTCATTACATCTGCACTCCAGTCGTAATGTTCGTTAATATCACCTTCCAGATATTTGACTGAGCAGGTATAAAAATTTATTTCTCCATTTTCAAATTTCAGGTGAAGTCTTATTGCCCTGTCTGGTTTTTTTTCATCTATGGTATAACTGCCAAACATTAAGAAATGGACTTTTAGGGTAAATCCTTCAAAGCAAATAAGAAAATGCTTTCCCCAACTTTTAAAATTGATGATCGTTTTATTAAGCAAACGACTTTGCTCAATTTTACTATTCCCGCTCACGTCGATTATCTCCTTGCTAGTAAATTTATCAACCGCTTCCTTAACTAGTAATATTGAAGGTCCTTCTGGCATTTTGTTTATAATTTATTAAAGTTTTTACTGCAGGTTTTACCTTATTATTGATTTCTTAAATTCTTACTCCTGTGAGTCTCATTTCTTTAATTATACTTTTGAAGCAATAACTTCCTTAATTCTTTCTTTTGGCCTGGCTCCTTATTTTTTATAATCTATAGTAATCTATAGCCTAATGCTTGACAAAATCCTTCAGGCTTTTTAAATTATTAAAAGCGTCGCCCATTGTGTTATTGAAATATGCATATATAGTTTTTCCTTCTTCTTTCCATTGAGAAATAAGAGATGCGTAATCCCTTAAACAGTCTTCATGATAACTCTCCCGGTAATTACCTGTGGGGCCATGAAAGCGCAGGTAAAGATGCTTGGAGTCCTGATCCAGTATAGGCGTTGCAGATTTTGGAATGTCCTGTATGACCACTGTGGCTTTGTAAAAATTCAGCAGATCATAAACCTCGTCTTGGTACCAGGATGTATTTCTAAATTCTACAGCAATCTTCCAGTCTTGTATAGGGTCCAATTCCATAATACAGCTTAACAAATATTTCAACTGTGCGCGGTACTCCCTCCCTAGACCCGGAGGAAACTGAATAAGCAAACATCCCTTCTTTTCATTTACAGAATTTACCGAATTAAAAAAAGTAACTATATCTTCATCATTAAAATTTAAACCCTTGTTGTGAGTGATTCCTTTCCACAATTTAAAGCTGAACCTGAAATCTTCCGGAACTGATGCTGCCCATTTAGCGACTGTAGAAGGTTGCGGAATTTTATAGAAAGTGCTATTGAATTCTATGCTATTAAAATGGGATGAATAAAAGGTGAGCCTACTTGCATTTTCATAAGGAGGTGGAAATAAATACTTGGGAATAGGAAGTTGTAAGCCGCTAAGACCACCGTAGAATTGATACGGATAATTAGGAGGATTATTCATCACAAGCTTTCACCTTTTCTGGAAACTTCCGGTTCGGGAACAAAAAATTAGCTAAGGACCTTACTGAAGCTCCGGGCAGGATTTCCATATCTTATATTTTTAATTGTCAATGTCAAATTAAGTATTTATGAAGGTAAGAAGAAGCGGTTTAATATAAAGTTGGGAATTATTTCTTTGAAAAACTGTTTTTATGTGGCACGGAACGGATTGCAAATACGCGCCATCAGTTTAGGTCTTAAAGTTTGTGCTTTAGCTGTATTTATTCAATACCTTTGAAACTTCAATAAATTAAAATTTTAGTGATTAAAAAGATTAAAAAGAGTTACGTGTTGGTACTTTTAATTGGAGCGCTTGTGGCATCCTGTGAGTATGGCAGGCAGGCTGAAGAACAATTTAGGGAAATTAATACAAAAGCAACCGAACTCGATGGAATGGTAACTGACGGACTTGAAAGAGTAACTAATTTAGATTCCATTTTACCCGAAACCAGTAAGAAAATTAAAGAAGCCGATTCCATTATTAATAATGCTTCTTCAACCTTAGACTCTCTCAGGCAGAAGGCCGATCGAATTGAAAGAATTTTTAATTAATTCTGCTCTATAAGCTCCAGCACATTGCGACTGCCGTCGATGTTTTGATAATCTAATTTTATAAAACCGTATAAAGGCTTAGCAAAACCGCCCCATTGAAATTAATGTCGTTGAATAACCAGGACAGGGATAGTAGAATAGTTACCTACGTTTGCAGAAAGAGGATCAAATAAAATGTTTTCTATTAAACTATGTTTTCTGTTTATTAAAGCCAGAATATCACTTTGCTTAGGCTTTCAGTAAAGCAATAAACGCCTACTGGTATTGGAACATGGGTAAGGGAATGAAAACTTAAAGGAGTGTCTTCTAATAATTCCATTAAAAGCTCTTTGTTTTTGTCCTGTCCGGAACTTAAACCTCCACCATCGTCAATAAATAAAATCTTTAATTGGGAGTTATGCTGTTTAACTAAATTACTGATAAATACATAATCTTCTGGTCGGGGTACAGTCTTAAAACCTGAGGCCAGAACTATTTCTTTGGGTTTGGAAAATGTCACGTGAGAAGGAATGGCCAAAATGGGACAGCTGGTAACTTTTTTTATAATCCTTTGCGTGTTAGCTCCAAATGCAACATTGGCTGAGCTGGTAATTCCCTGCGTACCAATTACAACTAAATCACAGTTAGAGGATCTGACGGTTTTATTTATAAAGGCTGTTAACGCCAAATTCCCTGTAAAAACGCGAAACCTATGATTTGAATTTACGTGCTCCTCAACTAAATTCCCCAGGAACTCTTTTAATTCATTTTCAACTAACTCTTTTTTAGTTGAAAAAGATTTAGCATTAGGAATTGGAACAAGGCTGCTTCCTTCAAGATAGCCGTCTACCTCATAGGAATGTAATAAGGTAAACTCGCATACTTCCTCTTTATATAGATGTAGTGCATAAACAATTGCATTTCTTGAATTTGCTGAAAAATCTGTGGGTAAAAGGATATTTTTCATGACGGGATATTTTAATTTTTAACCCTTCTTTAGTCCATTGTTCAGTACTACTTATCGATAGAAGCTAAAAAACATTTTCAGGTTCTTTTACCATTCTTGTTTTAGGTTTTACAAGAGATTCAGGTTTGTTAAGTAATAATTTAAGGTAAAGGAAACCTGCCAGGCCAGCGATAAGAGAGGCTGTGAGTATTCCTATTTTTGCCTGCGATAAAAATAGTTCATTACTAAAAGCAAGTTCTGTAATAAATAACGACATGGTAAAGCCCATTCCACCTAATAAACTAATTCCATAAATGTGCTTCCAGTTGAGAGTTTGCGGCAGTCTGCAAATTTTAAAAGCTACCATTAGATGGCTGAACAAAGCAATTCCTAAAAATTTTCCAATAACCAGCCCGGTAGTAATTCCCAGGGCTACCGGGCTAATTAATGATGTGAAGAAATCTGAAGAAATGGCTACACCCGAATTGGCAAAGGCAAATAGAGGCAGGATTATAAAGCTTACAAAAGGGTGAAGAGCGTGTTCAAGGCGATGAAGGGGAGGAGTGGCATCATCAGCCAGGGAAGAGAATTTCTCTATGGTTATTGAAATTTTGTCTTCAGTTTCTTTAGAACCTTTATAATTTTTATTCAGAAAATTTAAATCTCTTAAAAGTAATTTTGCTTTTCTAATGAATAAAGGAGTATTAATTCTTTTACCTGAAGGTATAGCAAAAGCAGCTACTACTGCGGCAACAGTTGCGTGCACTCCCGACAGCAGGACTGCCAGCCAAAGCCCACCAATTCCCATAATTGCATAAAATAGGGTATTTCTTATTCCTATGTAATTAGCAACAATAAGGATAAAAAGAAAAAACCCGCTAAGCAGCTAAACTTTCCAGGGAAATATCAGATGTATAAAAAACAGCAATTACCAGTACTGCTCCAATATCATCTATAATAGCAAGAGCAGTCAAAAAAACTTTTAGGGATAAGGGCACTTTATCTCCTAACAAATAAAGTATTCCCAAAGCGAAAGCAATATCAGTTGCCATGGGGATTCCCCATCCTGAAATTGCGGGAGTGTTATTATTAAAAATAAAATAAATACAGGCAGGTACTATCATTCCACCCACGGCCCCTGCTATAGGAAGGGTGGCCCGTCGAAAGTCTGAAAACTCCCCAAATACTATTTCCTTTTTAAGTTCTAGGCCAACAAGAAAGAAAAAGATTGACATAAGTCCATCATTAATCCAGTGCAACAAACTTTTCCTGATTACCAGGTCATCAAATCCTACGTAGATTTCTTTCTCCCAAAGCGTGATAAAAACATCTGACCAGGGGGAATTAGAAACAACTATAGCAAGTAAAGCCGAAAATATTAAGAGCAAACCTACTGATGTTTGTTTCTCAATAAAACCTTTAATAGGAAGCAACAGGTAGAGGTCAAGGTGATTCTTCTTCATTGAAAGTCCTTATTAAAGGTGACAATTAAATCCTAATTAGCTTTAAATTTAATGCAATCCAATGGAGACCGATATGACCTTTGTCATTTTTTTTAGAAAAATGATGGGATATGGGCTAGGCTGGAAGAATACATAAATTCAGATGAAACAGTACCAGAATTGATTGAAATATTGAATAGGAGTACGATCAGAAGGGGCATAAATTACATCCGGAAACACTTAATTTGTAACGGGGAGTACAGATTGTATATCCACGCCCCCGGGCGGCTCCAAATTATTCAATTTGAATCGAAGAGGATTTTCCTGTAGCAAATTATCATTACAGGAAGAATGTAATGCAGGGAAGCATAAAAATAAAGCAGGTCATCCCCCCACGACCTGCTTTATGAAATGAGAAGTATCCCTACTTACCCCTCTTAAATTTTAATCTAAAATAATAAGAAAGGTTCTGACTTTCAATAGTTTAAAATGAAAAATCCGAAAGTTTATTCCTACGACTATTCACAGGTAGATTTCAAATTTGTGCGGCCATTTACTTCCTCCATCACAAAACTGTTGTCCAGCAGTGGCTGAAAACTTTGGCGTCCGGTGAAATGCCATAACATATGACCATAGGTGCAACGGTCAATACGACCTTCGTCCAGTTCAGTTTTCATTAGTAGCTTTAGTTCTTTCCATTAGGATTTTGGCGCGTGCACCAGGAGGATGTAGGGATGAAACTCAGGGTCTGAAGATTCTTTGTCGTAGTATTTCCTTATCCTTTTTGAACCCGGGAAGCCGAATTTCTTCGTTATCTCGATCATTCTTTCGGTGTGCCGGGCATCTTTGGGTTAATGTATCCCCGGTAAATGCGATCACTCAGGCTGTCATTGACAAATTTTCGATCTTTCATAGCAGTACATTGCCTAGCTGTCAGCAAGGGTTTCTAACTGTCGGTTTCGCTCTTGTTGAAAGATTTGTAGATGAGGTATTCCCGCAGCAGCTGGTCATAGCCGTACATAAACTCCATTTCCTCCACCAAAGCAGCGACGTCCTGCCTGAACAGTTCTTCTTTAGCTGACTGGGAAAAGCTTAGGCTGGTAATGAAGAAAAAGGGCAGGAGGAGGTTTTTCATTATTTGTATATTGTATGTGTTTAATCAGCAATAGTTGTTAAGCATTTTGGTGAGAAGCCGGGAGATTTTTTGCAGCAGAATTGAGATCCATGGGACCAATTACAAACCCGCGCCGTAGGGGTTATCAGGAAGTTCTCCTTCGTTTCCTGAAATATCTGATCAAAATGAGAATTCCAAAAATAATCAATATAAAAGGCCAGATGTTGACCAGCAGGACAAAAAACAGTATCAATTTATCCCAACCGTTTTTAAATCCGTTTTTGAATTTTTTACCGAATTCTGTCTGGGTAGATATTGGTTCATAGATTCGTACAGTGAGGGTAGATAAAGAAAATTGGTTTTGTAAATAGTTCAATCTTCCCTCAATAGATTCAATTTCTGACCGCAATTCGCCAATCTGTTTCTCAACTTCCAGGATTTCAGAAACATTGGTGGCTTTTTTTAATATTTCCCGATACCTGTTTTCAAGTTCTTTCTTGGTCCTTAAACGGGCCTCAATATCAACAAATTCCTCTGTGACATCCTGAAGGTAAATGTCCTTCCGATCAAACCTCCTGACTCCCATAGTTAATTCCCGAATGAGGTTGCCAAAATTATCTGCCGGAATCCTGATTACGAAATTGCTGCTAATCTCTTCTGAATTTTTATATTCATTTTCAGAAGATATATAGCCGTTGTACTTATCTATGGCTTTATAAATATCTTCCCGGGTTTTATTGAGATTTTCAGTTTCAAAATCTATATGGCCGTTCTTGATGAACTTCCTTTCTACCTCATTTGCCGGATCTGTTTTTAATTGGGTAGCCGTGAGGGCCTGTTCTTCATCTGCCATATTCATTTCGCCCAAATTCTCAGCTTTAGATATGGAACGGTTGGCATTATCACAGCTCAGGAAGGCGATAAATGAAAGTAGTACAAGGAATTTTTTCAGGTTCATTTATTTTAATTTTAGTTATAAGGAGCCATTCCTATTTTGACGGGTAAGGTTCAATAGTTGTTGAATATAGGGGACGAGTAAGCTGGTGAATTTGCTCAGAGAAATTTGAAGTCCAGGCACGGATTATAAATCCGCGCCGTCGGATATAAGTGAAAAGGAAGTTTTTCATTTAGGTTGTAAACTTGTATGACGTTCCATGGGGAAATTTAATTTTTATTTTTTCGGAAGGTATAAAGTCATCTTTCCAATTTCTAATTCATCTAAATGTCCCATTTTTCTTTCGTCTGTAGTTATCAAGTGCATATGTAAAAAAGAATCGTGATGTGTAAAAATCCCTTGATGCCCTGTGGAGAAAAATCCTATTATTTCTGCATCTTCTTTTTTTAATTGGTAATTGATTTGTCCCTGATGAGCTTCGGTTGGTGATGAGACCTGGGTTCCCTGTGGTAAATTTTGAATATGAATAAGTGCATTTGAAACCTGTCCCGCCAGTTTAAAAGCAAAAGGTCTTTTAAAATCTTTTGTTTTTTTATCAATGTACTGCTCCAGCTCGGGAATAGTCTTTATGTTAGAAGGCAACTCTTCTTCAATCCATTCGTTGACGTTGGTATAAACAAAGAAAGGTGCAGAAACTTCAAATTCTTCTTCAACGGTCATTGTTGAATCCGATGTTACTCTTGACACATAACTTTTGCCGTTATTAATTAGTATTTCTCCCCTCAAATAGCTCATAGGACCAAGACCGTAAAGCCCGTTTTTGTTGGAGATAGAATTGAGGTCGATACTACTATCTAATTCCCCTTTCCACATCACGTTTTTCATTGCTCCCACAATTTTAATATCTGGATAGGTTACTGTGTTTGTCGCATTGCTGTCTTTTTTATTTGTGTTGCAAGCCATTATTCCCAGGATAAGTAGTCCACATTTTAATTTCTTTATTGTCATTTTAAGTATAGAGTTTTTATTATGTCGTCCTGCCTACTGGCAGTTCTTGAGGCTCGAGTTAAGTGTGAATTTTGCGCGCAAAACACTGGTGATAATCTACAAGATTTCAAAAATAGAGAAAAGCAGGCAACTATATATAGGCAGATTGTAGTATGATTTTATTATTGCACTGCTTCAATTGCCCTGTCTAAAATTACATCTTTTCCAATCTTAAGATCCTGTATCCGAATTTCAACTTTTATATCTGGTTCAATCCCTACCTGTTGCACTTCTTCCTTATTAATCGTGTATATTCCATTGCTTAGTCATAATTGTTGCAACATTTCCGGGTAAAACCAGATTTACCACGTCTCCATTAAGAATTTTTGAGTTCCTAAATTGCTGCAGAATAATATATTGTCAATCCTTTGCTGTTAAATTTTATAATTACTTTAATAGTTTCATTATTTTTAGAAAAATCTTTAATCATGGCAGAATTTAATGTATCCATTAATGGAGAAAGCCACAGGCTTGATGTAGATCCCAATACTCCTTTGCTTTGGGTTTTAAGGGACCATATGAAATTAGTAGGAACAAAGTACGGTTGTGGAATTGCCCAATGTGGTGCCTGTACTGTTCATATGAACGGCTCTGCTATAAGATCCTGCCAGCTTCCAATTTCGGCTGTGGGAGAAAACAAAATAACTACTATTGAAGGACTTTCAGAAAACGGGGATCATCCGGTTCAACAGGCCTGGCTGGAGCATGATGTACCGCAATGCGGGTATTGCCAGGCAGGACAAATCATGTCCGCCGCTTCCCTGCTAAAGAGTAATCCTAATCCCAGCGATGCTGAAATTGAAAATGCCATGCACGGTAATATCTGCCGCTGTGGGACGTATACCCGAATTAAAGCTGCTATTAAAACCGCTGCAAATTCACAAATAGTTTAATGGTCTATTGATTTAAATCCGGAAAAAATGAGTAAAATAAAAACAGGAATGGGCAGGAGATCCTTTATCAAGAATATGTCTCTTGCGGGAGGTGGATTAGTGATCGGGTTTAACTGGATGGCATGTAAACGTGCAGCCGAAGAGAATTCCACAGAAATTGCCCTGGAAATGCCGGACAAGTGGTTTGAAATGAATGGCTACCTTAAAATTGGGGATAATGGAGTGGTAACAATTTATTCTCCAAACCCCGAGATAGGACAAAACGTAAAGACCTCCATGCCCATGCTTGTCGCTGAGGAGCTGGATGTAGACTGGAACAATGTGATCGTAGAACAGGCGCCTCTTAACATGGATGTCTTCACCCGCCAACTCGCAGGAGGAAGCCAGTCCATACGCCAGGGTTGGGAGCCGTTAAGAATGGCAGGAGCCACTGCCAGGCAAATGTTACTTACAGCTGCGGCAAATGAATGGGATGTGCCTCTAAGTGAATTAAAAGTAGAAAATGGAATTATTAGCCACGCTTAAGCAGCGACAGGTCTGTTGGTTTCGGAGAGGTTGCCAAGGCGGCTGCAGATCTGGAAATTCCGGAAGAGGTGGAACTTAAAAATAATGCCGATTTCAAAATAATTGGTACTTCACGTAAAAATGTTGATGCCAAAAAAATTGTTACTGGACAACCCTTATATGGGCTGGATGTACATCGTAATGATATGTTAATTGCTATGATAGTGCAACCACTTAGCTTTTGGAATGGAATTTAAATCCATGGATCCGGAGAGGGTAAAGGGAATGCCTGGTATTAAGGATGTTTTCCCCATTAATACCTATCCCGATGATATGGAAAGGGAATGGAGTGATACCACTGCTTTTCCCAAATTAGTAGCTGTGGTAGGAGAATCTACATGGCAGGTGATGCAGGCGAAAAAAGCCCTGGAGGTAGAGTGGGACTTAAAACCTGAACTCACAGAACAAATTGAGATCCTTGAGAAATCATTAAGCGATGATAGATACTGCGGACTGGAGAATTCTAAAAATCATGCTTCCTCAATGGCTGAAGATGGTCCCAAAAATTCTGAAATTATTAGAAAAGATGGTGATCCGGAAGAGGCTTTTAAAAATGCTGCACGGGTAATTGAAAGGTCCTACAGCTGCCCTTTTCTCGCGCACAACTGCATGGAACCAATGAACTTTTTTGCCAATGTTACCAGTGAGAAAGCTGAATTGTTGGGTCCCATCCAAACTCCCGAGTTTGCTGAAAAAAGTGTAAGCAAACGCCTGGGACTGGAGCTTGAGAATATAGATATTCAAATGACCCGGATGGGAGGAGGATTTGGCCGCCGTCTCTATGGAAATTTCCTGGTAGAGGCAGCTGTAATTTCGCAAAAAGTAGGTGCCCCGGTAAAACTGGTATATTCCCGTGAAGATGATATGACCAATGGAGTTTATCGCCCGGCTTATAAGGTAACCTATCGTGCTGCACTGGACGGGAATAACAATCTTACCGCCTTTCATGTGAATGCAGGAGGAATAAACGAGAGTCCACTTTTTGCCAATCGTTTTCCCGCAGGAGCTGTAGAAAATTACCTGGCTGAAAGCTGGACTGTAGATTCTTATATTTCTATAGGAGCTTTTAGGGCTCCCAGATCTAATTTTATTGCAGGGGCAGAACAGTCGTTTCTGGATGAACTGGCTGAAGAAATGGAACAGGATCCTATTCAATTTCGCCTTGATTTGCTGAAACGTGCCCAAAATGATCCTGTGGGAGAAGATAATGATTATGACCCTGCCCGGTATGCAGGAGTTTTAGAGCTGGTTAGGGATAAAGCGGGCTGGGACAGCAACAGTACATCTTCCAACAAGGGTGTTGCAGCATATTACTGCCATGATTCTTATGTGGCACAGGTACTGGAATTGAATTTGAAAAATAATGAACCCGTAATAGATAAGGTCACCTGTGCAGTAGACTGCGGAATTGTTGTAAATCCTGATGCTGCTAAAAATATGGTTGAGGGTGGAACCATAGATGGTATTGGCCACGCTCTATACAGCGAGTTAACTTTTGAAGATGGAGTACCACAACAGAGGAATTTTGATACTTAGGCTTATCCGCCATAGGGAAGCCCCAAAAAAGATCGATGTTCACTTTGTAGACAATGGGATAGATCCCACAGGATTGGGAGAACCTCCGTTTCCTCCCGTACAGGGAGCTTTGGCAAATGCTCTATACAAAGCCACAGGGAAAAGGATATATAAGCAACCATTCTTGCCCGAATTACAAAATCAAAGCAGGGAGATTAAAACCTAACACGCTCTTTTTTGCGATGAAGAAGATCAAATTCAAGTGTTGGGTAGAAGAAGATGGTGAAAAATTTTATGGTCCCGGACCTCACGAATTGATTCGGAAAATTCAAAAGGAGGGTTCGCTTTCAAAGGCTGCCGGGCAAATGAATATGTCCTATAAAAAAGCATGGGATCTGGTCCAGAGATTAAATAATCATTCTGAAGAACCCTGGGTTGTTTTGAAGAAAGGTGGGCAACATGGAGGAGGGGCTGAAATTACTCCCCATGCTATCAAAGCTGTGCAGGAGTATGAAAAGCTTCCAGAAAAAAATAGAGGAGGTGCTCGAGCATCAGAATGAATTCATTAGGGTTTTATAGTAATGAATAAGGTCATTTGAAGATGATAGATTCATCGAGCTAAACTTTTCTTCAGCTTCTAATTTAGTTGAAGTATGATACCTTTTGATCCTGAAGGCACGTAAGGATGACTTAAGAATCCCGATATACAAACCGATATATACGGGAATATATAACGAAAATGCCAGGTAGAAAAAACATATATCTCGATTATAACGCAACTACTCCGGTAGATCCGGATGTGCTTAATGCTATGCTGCCCTATTTTTCCGAAAATTTTGGAAATGCTGTCAGTGACCACGCTTTTGGCTGGGATGCAGGGGAAGCGGTTGAGAATGCACGGGAGCAAATTTCCGGACTTGTAAATTGTAAGCCCTCCGAAATCACTTTTACTTCCGGGGCTACTGAAGCTGCTAATCTTGGTCTTTTCGGATTTTGTGAAAGATACAGAAACAAAGGAAATCACATTATCACCTGCAAAACTGAACATAAAGCGGTTCTAGACTCTATGAAAGCGCTGGAAAGAAGAGGTTTTGAGCTTACTTATCTCGAAGTGGATCCCGAAGGAAATATTGACTTAAAACAATTAGAAGAGGCTATAAATTCACGAACTATCCTGGTTTGCCTGATGCTGGCAAATAATGAAACCGGATTAATTCACCCAATGGATAAAATTGAAAAAATAGTTCATTCGGCAAATGTGAAATTGATGAGTGACATAACCCAGGCCGTGGGTAAAATTCCTGTAGACCTTGAAAAATTAAATTTAGATTTAGCAATTTTCTCTTCCCATAAGATCTATGGTCCTAAAGGAGTGGGGGCCCTGTATATCAATAAAAATAACATTGTAAGAATAGATCCTTATTTTTTTGGCGGCGGACAGGAAAAAGGAATGCGCCCCGGTACTCTTAATGTTCCCGGAATAGTAGGATTTGGTAAGGCTGCTGAAATTGCTCTTTTTGGAATGGAGGTGGAGAACGAAAGGATCCTGAAGTTGAGAAATAAGCTGGAGAAAGAACTTAAAAATATTGAGGGGGCAAAAATAAATTCCGAAGACGCAGATCGTCTGCCTAATACAACCAATGTCTCTATTGACAATATTGACGGTAATTTATTGTTGAGAAAATTAAATAGCCTTGCCATTTCAAGAGGTTCGGCCTGTACTTCCAATACAATTCAGGCTTCCCATGTTTTAAAAGCAATGGGTTTAAGCGATGAACAGGGGCTCTCCTCCTTTAGGATAAGTATGGGAAAGTACACTAGCAGGGAAGAGATTGAATTTGCGGTTAAAGAGATTACCAACATTTCCAGCTTATTAAGGAAGACAATGGTATGAGAGAATTAGATTCCATAATTGCTGAATATGAGCATTTGAAAAGTGCAGGCATTGATGGTGTGCTGGCCACAGTAGTGCATGTAGCAGGGTCTTCTTATCGCAGAGCGGGTGCGAGAATGCTGGTGGATGAATATGGTAACATTACGGGCGCCATTAGTGGAGGCTGCCTTGAAGGAGATGCTTTAAGGAAAGCACTTCTTGCCCTGCATCAACAAAAAAACAAATTAATAACTTACGATACTAGTGATGAAGAGGACGCGATAATTGGAGCACAATTAGGCTGTAACGGAATCATCCAGGTGGTGTTTGAACCTCTGAATTATCAGGATGAACTTAACCCCTGTGAATTACTGAAAAAAGTAATAAAGCAGAAAGATGCTGTGGCTATAGTGGTTCAATTTAACCTGATAAAAACAAAAGATCAGCCGGGAACTACATTGGTAATTTCCGAAAATTCAGAAACTATTGGAAGAATTCCGAAAGAAGAGATTTTTCAAATCATAAGGGAGCAGGCTTATCTTTCCCTGACTAATAAGAATCACTATTTTGCTGAATTCCTGACCGGGCAGGAAAAGAGATATGTTTTCATTCAAAATTATCAGCCCCCGGTAAAACTTGTAATTGTGGGCGCGGGAAATGACGCGCAGATATTGGCACAACAAGCCGAATTGCTGGGATGGGATGTGGTAGTAACAGATGGCAGGCCTACTCACGCTAATAAAACACGTTTTACCTCCTCCTGCCAGATCATTGTCTCAAAGCCGGAGCAAATGCTTGAAAATATAGAGGTGGATCATCACAGTTGTTTCGTATTAATAAGCCATAATTACAACTATGATCTCGCTGTTTTAAAACTGCTTATAGCCGAAAAGCTGATCCCGTACATTGGTATTCTTGGTCCCTTGAAAAAGTACCAGAGAATGTTGAAAGAACTGGAAGAAGAAGGCTTTATCCTGGAAGCTGAAATCCTTGATAAAATTTATGCTCCGGTTGGGCTGGAAATGGGAGCAGAGACTCCGGCAGAGATCGGGTTATCAATTCTGGCAGAAATACAGACCGTTTTGATGGAAAAAAGTGCCAGACCCTTAAGGGAAAAATCCTCTCCTATTCATGAGAGAATAGAGGATCAATTTATACAAATTCGGGTTTGAGGGAAAAAGCAAAAATAGGAGTTGTAATTTTGGCAGTAGGTTCTTCCAGCCGCCTTGGCTATCCAAAACAGCTGGTGGAATTTCGGGGTATTCCACTCCTGCAGCACGTCGTTAGTATAGCATGTTCCCTGGAATTTGACTGCAGGATATTAGTACTGGGGGCAATTGCTGAAGAAATTAAAAAGGAGGTTAGTATCAGGAATTTTAAGGTGGCCATAAATGAAGACTGGAAAGAAGGTATGGGTACCAGCATTAGCAAAGGAATATTTGAAGCAGAAAAAATTGAAAAAGCCCTGGATTATATTCTTATCCTGTTATCAGATCAACCCCTTATAACCCGAGAAAGAATCCAGGAATTGATAAATGTTCAGTTGAAGACTGAGAAGCAGGCAACGTTTTCAGAATATGCAGGAGAGCTGGGAGTTCCTGCAATTTTTTCAAAAGAATGTTTTTCAGAATTAAAAAAGCTGAAAAAAGATCAGGGAGGTAAAAAGCTGATCCTCGACGGGAAAAGAGAATTTGAAACTATAAAGTTTGAAGGTGGTAATTTTGATGTAGATACCCGGGAAGATGTGGAACGACTAAAACGAATGGAAAGGTCATAAAAACAGCATGATGCTGCAGGCCGTCAACAGCATACGACCAGAAGTAAAAATTTGCGGTTCGATTCCGGAAGTTTTGGACAAAATAAAATTGATGAAAATAAAAATAAAATATTTTGGAATGCTTGCTGAAGCCGCAGGTAAAAATGAGGAAACCCTGGAATTGGATGAAGGAATATTTTCCACGCAGTTAAAGAACAGGCAGATAAAAATCTACAACATCCCTGACCCAGATTCTGTACAGTTGGCGGTAAATCAAAATTTGAATACTGAAGTGGAATTAAAAGAAGGTGATGAGGTGGCTTTTTTACCGCCATTCGCAGGAGGCTGATGAGGTACGACAGGCAAATTAAATTAAGAGAAGTAGGTTCTTCGGGACAGGAAAAGTTGAAGAATGCGAGCGTCTTGATCATTGGCGTGGGAGGCCTTGGATGTCCTGCGGCACAATACCTCACAGGTGCGGGTATAGGTAAAATTGGCTTAATGGATCATGACAAGGTTTCTATTACCAATTTACACAAGCAGGTTCTCTTCAATGAAGCTGATGTTGGCAAATCCAAAGCTTTGGTAGCAAAAGACAAATTGCAACATGTAAACAGCGAGATCGAACTTATTGCTATTGAAGAGGCTTTAACTATTGCAAACGCTGAAAATCTTTTTAAGCAATACGACCTGATCCTAGATGGAACAGACAATTTTGAAACAAAATACCTTATTAATGATGTGTGCATATTAACAGGAAACCCCTGGATTTATGCCTCGATCTATAAAAATGAAGGGCAACTGTCGGTTTTCAACTATCAGGATGGACCTTCTTACCGTTGTCTCTTCCCAAAAACCACCAGGCAAAATGTGAGTTGTGAAGCAACCGATGTTTTAGGGGTGACTCCCGGCTTGTTAGGAACGCTTCAGGCAGCGGAAGTACTAAAAATCATTCTTGGAGTTGGCAGTATACTTTCAGAAAAACTAAAGTTGATAAATGTTTTAACGGGGACAGAACAGGTGCTGAATATTCAGAAGAGGCCGGAGGAGATCGAAAAGATCAGAAGTAAAGGAATTATCCCTGTACACATAGATTGCGAAGTAAGAGATAAAGGGACGATCTACCTGGATGTTCGGGAAGATTTTGAGCAACCAAGGATTAATTCAGAAAATGTGATCCAAATTCCACTGGGAAAACTCCAGGACCGCTTCCGGGAAATCCCCGGGACTGAAGAAGTGCTGGTTTTTTGCCAGTCAGGAAAACGAAGCCTGAGGGCAATTGAGATGCTTCAGAAGAATTTTGGTTTTCAAAATCTTAAAAATGTGGAGGGAGGAATAGAAACTATAATTCATGGATAAGAAAAAAGCAAAAACAGTATTCGTACAGGGGGCAATTCCGTCGGAAAAAATTGCACAATCTATTGCAAGTCATCAATCCAAGACCAATATTGGAGCTCATAGTATCTTTTTGGGGCAGATCCGGGAAGATGAGGTGAAGGGTAAAAAGGTTAGCGCAATAGAGTATACGGCTTACGAAGAAATGGCCGAAAAAGTTTTTCACGAAATAAGAGAGGCTGCATTTTCAAAATTTGATATTACCTGTGCGCATATTTATCACAGCCTGGGCGAAATAAAAACCGGGGAGCTATGTTTATTTGTCTTTACCTCCTCTGCACACAGGAAAATTGCCATTGAAGCCTGTAATTATTTTGTAGAGGAAATTAAAGCCAAAGTCCCCATTTTTGGAAAAGAGATCTTTGGGGATGAAACTCATCAATGGAAAGTAAACAGGTAAACAAAGGAGAACTCTATTCTTAAACCTTTGAGGGAAAATCTGTATGGCATACGAGACCTGATCAAAAATGAAAATTAGAATGATATTTTCAAATACAACTACAGGCGCTAAAAACGGCAGGCATGCTACACTTTTAATCCCAAAAAGGGAACTCACAGATTCTTTTTTTAATTTCCCAATATGCCTATAGAATATCTGCCGATCATATTTTTCTTCATCGCTTTATTTTATAGTTCTGTTGGTTTTGGGGGTGGTTCGAGTTATCTGGCTATTTTGAGCCTGTTTCTAACCGATTTTTATGAAATTCGTTCAACAGCACTGGTGCTGAATATGTGTGTGGTGAGCATTGGCACTATAATGTTTATAAGGCACCATATCTTTAGTTTTAAATTGTTCTGGCCCTTTGTGATCTCGAGTATCCCATTGGCATTCCTGGGAGCACAACTCCAACTTTCCCAACAGTTATTTTTTTTAATACTGGGTTCTGCCCTCATTCTCTCCGGATTATTCCTGTTGCTTAAATATCTTCAGAAAAAGCTCGATTCCCGGGATTTTTCCAATCCTAAAAAATATGTCCTGGGAGGTATGGTAGGATTGCTTTCAGGGATTTCAGGGATAGGCGGAGGCATTTTTCTATCTCCAATCCTGAACATTGTAAACTGGGCAAATCCTCGCATCATAGCAGCACTGGCATCAGTATTTATTTTAGTCAATTCTCTGGCCGGGCTGATTGGTTTACAGGTTGCAGGAACTTTTGAGATAAATTATAACCTTATCCTGCAGCTTATTGTAGCTGTGATTTTGGGAGGAACAATAGGATCTTACCTTTCGAGCAAAAAACTTAACCTCAGGTTTTTGGGTATATTAACTGCAATTCTTGTTTTTTACGTAGGTCTACGGCTAATTTTAAAGCATGGGTTTGGAATAGAGATTTAGAGTAATTTCATACTCCTTAATTCTAAAAACTTACTACTTTTTGAACCTTGATGTGAGTATTTACTTACTTTTCTACTATTCCCTTTTTCAAAATAAAGCTTACATTTATATTTAACACTTTCTTAATTAATGTTTAAAATTCAAAATCAAGCAGAGTATGAAAAAACATTTTAAGGTAATTACAACTATTTTGTTATTGCTCACAGTTAGCCTGACCTTCGCTCAACAAAGGACAGTATCGGGGAAGGTGACTTCTGCCGGAGATGGAATGCCCCTGCCCGGAGTGAATGTAATTGTTCAGGGCACCAATCAGGGCACTATAACCGATATGGACGGGAATTTTTCTCTTACCGTTCCCGAAAATGCAACCTTGGTATTTTCATCTTTGGGTTTCGGTTCGCGGGAAGTTGAGGTCGGTAATCAATCGGTTATCAATCTTTCTTTGACAGAGGATTTGGAGGGTCTTGATGAGGTGGTTGTTACAGCTCTGGGAATTACGCGGGACAAAAAATCTTTAGGATACGCAACCCAGGAAGTAGAGGGGGAAGATCTAATTCTTACTAACGAACAAAATGTACTTGGTTCCTTATCGGGAAGGGTTGCTTAAGCGTGCAGGTTACAGGATCTTCAGGAGCAAGTATGGGAGGTACTCAAAAGATTAAAATTAGAGGTGTAAATTCAATAAGTGGAGGAGATCAGCCTCTCATAGTAGTAGATGGAACTCCTATCTCTAATGCAAATTTTTCTGGAAGCGATCAGGCCGATTATGGAAACCTGGGACAGGATGTAAACCCCAGTGATATAGAATCGGTGAACGTTTTAAAAGGTCCTGCCGCATCTGCTTTATATGGAATAAGGGGGCAGTATGGGGTGATAATGATTACCACTAAAAAAGGAAAGAAGGGAGCACAGGATATTAGAGTGCAAATTAATTCCTCTCTTGCAATTGAGGAGGCATATAACTTCATGCCTCTTCAAAATGAATTTGGAGCAGGATCCAGCCTGTCTTTTGATACCCTTCCTAATGGGGATCCATATGTAGCAGTAGATTATGATGAGAGCTGGGGACCCAGAATGGACGGCACTCCCGTTAGGCAGGTATTTAGTTTTTATCCCCAGGACCCTACTTATGGGCAGCTAACTCCTTTCGTGCCTCATCCCGATAATATTAAAGATTACTACGAGACGGGATATAATATTACTACCGGAATTTCGGTTTCGGGAGGAAACGAGAATTCCACCATTAGATTAAGTTTAAATGACACAAAGGTTGGAGGGGTAGAACCTAATACCTATTTAAGCAGGAATAATGTGGGACTTGATGCTAGCCTGGATCTTAATGAAAAACTTACAGCCTCTGCCAATATTAATTATGCAACCAACAATGCAAGAAGACCGCAGCAGGGGTCGGAGCACGGCACCGGGTATTTCGTTCAATGGTTTCAAAGAAACATTGATATGAACAGGCTAAGAGATTATCAATATGAAGATGGTACTTACCTTCACTGGAACTTAAGCACTCCCAGTTCAACAACAGGTGAAATAGAAGATTTTGAACCTTTATACTGGAATAATCCATTTTTTGATGCCTATGAGAATACTGCGGAAGACAGAAGGAACAGGTATTTTGGAAATATAGGTTTAAGATATAAGATCCTCCCTGAACTGGAATTAAGTGCCTTTGTAAGATCAGACATGTATACGCAGAATATTGAAACCCGAACTGCATTTGGTGGTAGAAGAGTACCTGCTTTTACAACAGGAAAATATGAGAATGTTGAAATGAATTATGAATTCCTGGCTCAGTATAATAAAAGGTGGGAGGAGTTTTCAATCAATGCCAACCTGGGCGGCAATATTTTTGACAGAAGATTCTCTCAGTTATCCATGGCCACTGTTGGGGGATTATCTTCTCCCGGGTTTTATAACATTGACGCTTCAATAGACAGGCCAGAAACTACTTCGTATTTATTAAGGAAAGAAATTCGAAGTATGTTTGGGATGGTATCCTTAGGGTATAGAGATACATTTTTTGTTGATGGTTCAATAAGGAATGATATTTCATCGGCTTTACCCAAAGAAAACAATTCCTATTGGTATCCTTCAATTTCCGGAAGTGTAATTTTTAGTGAACTCGTAAATTGGGAGGACCTTTCATTTGGAAAATTAAGAGCAAGTTATGCGCAGGCAGGATCAGATCTTGATCCCTATTTGACAACCAGGTCTTATGGGGTAGGTACCGTTTATGATGGAACTACTACCATTTTTATTCCTGGCAACCTGAATAATCCTAATATAGAACCTTCCTTTGCCCACTCTTATGAGGCAGGTATTGAGCTAAGGTTTTTCCAAAACAGGTTAGGCCTTGATCTTACTTTCTACGAACAGAAAAATAAAAACCAGATCATTCAGCTGGATGTATCAGGTGCGAGTGGATATGCTTCCAGCACTATCAACGCCGGACTTATAGAAAATAAGGGTTTGGAACTAACTTTAAATGCCCGGCTAAGGTACAAACCGAAAATTTTCATTGGGATGCCACTTTCAACCTGAGCAGGAATCGTAGTATGGTAGTTGAACTTCACCCCGACATCAATGTGTATACTTACGATCAAACAACTTATTCGGGAGTTACGAGTTATCTCAATTCTTATGAGGGAATGCCATTTGGAAGTCTTGTAGGGCAGGCATATCAAAGAGATGATGCCGGGAATATTTTATTGGGTGATAATAATATGCCGCTGTATACAGATGCTACTCACAATTTTGGTTCTGTTTTGCCCGATTATACTCAGCGGATTTCAAAATACCCTTCGTTTTGGGAACTTTAATCTGGCAGCATTAATAGACTTCCAGGGAGGAGGACAATTCTTTAGCCGATCAAAAATGCTGGCCGTAAGAACGGGGCAGGATCCAATAACTGCAGCAATTAATGAAAATGGAGTAAGTGTTAGAGAGCTAGGTTTCTGAAGGTGGAGGAGTGAGAGTAGTGGGTGTAAATGCCAATACAGGTGAGGCTGTAGACACATTTGTGGATGCGAGATCCTATTACAGAAATAATATAGGCAGGAGAGTCTATGAAGAATGGTTATTTGATGCCTCTTATGTAAAACTTAGAGAAGTGAGGCTGGGTTATAACTTTAGTGAAGACCAGCTTGCTACCTGGCCATTGGAAACTGTAAACATTGCTTTGATAGCCCGTAATCCTTTAATGATTTGGCAGGAAGCTCCCAGGGGAATAGATCCTTCAGAAATTTCTCTAAGCGGGCAATCAATAAGCTGGTATGAATCTGGCCAGTTAGTTTCTGTTAGATCTTACGGAATTAACATTAACATCACCTTCTAAAAACTTTGATTATGAAAAACAGATATATAATTCTTATGTTGTTGTGTTCAACGGTTTTGGGATGCGACAATTTTGACGATGAAATAAATATAAATCCAAACCAGCCTAGTGAAGCCTCGGGAACACAATTAATAGCCCAGGCTCAGCTCTCTCTTCCAGGTTTAAGTAGTTCTCCCCAGGGAGAATTCCTGGCCCAGTACCTTGCAGAAACCCAGTATGTGGGAGCTTCTCTTTACCCTCAGGGCAGCACAAGCTTTTATGGATTTTACCAGGGACCCCTTATTGCCTTGCAGGAAGTAATTGATGCCGAAGAATTAAACGCCACACAAGGACCACCGTCCAATCAAAAAGCAGTAGCAAAAATTCTTAAAGCATATTTCTTCTGGAACATTACAGATAGATGGGGTGACGTCCCTTACTTTCAAGCTTTACAGGGAACCGATAATTTTACCCCCGTCTATGACACCCAGGAGGAAATTTATAATGACCTTTTTCAGGAACTTAAAGAAGCTAATGATATGATGGTTTCCGGAGAAATAAGTGATGATATCATCTATGGTGGAGACATGGAAAACTGGAGGAAACTGGCAAATTCTGTTAGACTTTTAATGGCCCTTCGATTATCTGAAGTTGATGAGGATAAAGCCCGAACGGAGTTTAATGACGCTCTTGAAGATGGAGTTTTTACCTCCAATGATGACAATCTCGTTTTTCAGCACCTGGCCGATGCGAATAACCAGAGCTACTGGTATGGTCAGGTGGTCAATCAAAACCGGGAGTGGTGGGCTTTAACTCAAAATCTGGTTGAGATGATGAAACCCGTTGAGGATCCCCGTTTACCTGTTTATGGAGATCCGGCAAGGGAAAGCGGTGAATTTGTTGGTCGTCCCTATGGGCAGGAGGATAATTTAGGAGTTGACAAGGAATCACTTCTAGGTTCAGATATCATTGTTCAGGATTTGGCAATTCATTTAGTTACTCACGCACAGGTGTTATTTGCATTAGCTGAAGCTGCGGAACGCGGGTGGATCACGGGTGATACTGAAGAATATTACAACGAAGCCGTGACACGATCTATACTACAATGGACCGGAAGTACTGAAGGAGCTGAAACATTATTAAATACGCCTGAAGTTTCCTTTAATCCTGATAATGCCATGGAACAAATTGCAGAACAGCGGTATATTCACCTGTTTATGCATGGCTACGAAGCCTGGTCAGAATGGAGGAGAACAGGTTTTCCCGATAACCTGGTGCAACCGAATGGCCTAGCAATTCCTCTAAGATTGGCGTATCCGGATAATGAAGCATTCAACAATGCCGAAAATTATAATGCTGCAGTTGAAAGATTAGGCGGCGAGAATAGTCTTTATGCCCCGGTATGGTGGGATGAGAATTAATTCTACACTAGAAAATTAATGAGAAAAAACTCCTGTCAATAGACGGGAGTTTTTTTCTTCTTTATCTTGCGTTTTTTAAGAGTTAGACTTAAAATACTTAAAAGGTTATATCATCCTCTGGAAATTATATTGGGGTTTTCTCGCTTTGTTGTTTTACAGCAGGAAAAAAAGATGTAGTTTTGCAGCTTCAAAATGAGAAAGCTTTTTAACAAATACAGCCCACTCCTTCCTGCGGTTACTCCGCCCTGAAAATTTCTGCATTTTCAATTCTAAATCATTACTTCCACAATTTTATTGTTACCAGTTAGAGCCTGTGAAGCCTCTATAAAAAAATTTTTTTATGCAGAAGATTTTCAATTTATTCGATTTCAAACAAAAAGTAGATTATAAAACTGAAATTTTATCAGGCCTTACAGTGGCACTGGCTTTAGTACCTGAAGCAGTTGCATTTGCTTTAATTGCGGGATTGTCACCTTTAACGGGTTTATATGCCGCATTTGTAATGGGTATTGTTACCGCTATTTTCGGTGGCTTACCGGGAATGATCTCCGGTGCTACCGGGGCTGTGGCCGTGGTCATTGTTGCCCTGGTTATTTCTCACGGTGTGGAATATGTCTTTGCGACTGTGATACTTGCAGGAATAATTCAAATCCTGGCAGGTGTTTTTAGATTGGGAAAATTAATGCGCCTGGTGCCTCACCCAGTGATATTTGGATTCGTGAACGGCCTGGCAATCATAATATTCATGTCCCAGTTGGATCAGTTTAAAACTGTAAATGATGCAGGGGAACTGGTATGGATGACTTAAGTAATTCTCTTTACATTCTTTTAGGACTGGTACTGCTTACAATGCTAATTATTTGGGGATTACCAAAACTCACTAAAGCTGTACCTTCTTCCCTGGTTGCAATACTGGCAATTTTTGGAATAGTTATAGCCTTTGGAATAGATACAAGAACAGTTGGTGATATTGCTTCAATCCAGGGTGGTTTTCCACCATTTCATATACCCAATATTCCTTTTACCTGGGAAACTCTTAGTGTTATTTTTCCTTATGCAGCGATAGTTGCGGGTGTGGGTTTAATTGAAAGTTTACTTACTTTAAATATTCTGGATGAAATTACGGAAACCCGGGGAAGAGAGAACAAAGAAGCTGTTGCCCAGGGTACAGCAAACATGTTATCCGGAGTTTTTTCAGGAATGGGTGGATGTGCAATGTTAGGCCAAAGCCTAATTAACGTATCCTCCGGTGCCCGTGCGAGATTATCGGCTATTGTAGCAGCAGTTGCTTTGTTGATCTTTGTGATGTTTGGTGCAGGTTTAATAGAAAAGTTGCCAATGGCGGCTCTTACAGGAGTAATGATTATGGTAGCAATAGGAACATTTGAATGGGCAAGCCTGAAGACCTTCAACAAAATGCCAAAATCTGATGTTTTTGTTATGGTAGTGGTAACACTTGTTACTATCTTCCTGCACAACCTTGCATTAGCGGTAGTTGTAGGGGTTATAATTGCTGCTTTGGTATTTTCCTGGGACAATGCAAAGCGAATCAGGGCCAGGAAATCTATTGATGAAAATGGTGTAAAACATTATGAAATCTACGGTCCGTTATTTTTTGGTTCGGTTACAGCTTTTAACGAAAAATTCAACGTATTAGGAGACCCTGATGAAATTATTATCGATTTTCAGGAAAGCCGCGTAGTGGATATGTCCGCTATTGAAGCTCTTAACAAGATTACGGAGCGCTATCTAAAGGTGGGAAAGAAAGTCCATTTAAGGCACTTAAGTCCTGATTGCCAGAGGCTGCTAAAAAACGCTGACAAAATTATAGATGTAAATGTTATTGAAGATCCAAGCTATAAAGTAGCAGTAGATTAATCCAGCCATAATAGGCATTGTAAGAGCTTCACAGGAATGTGGAGCTTTTTTTTTAAAGGCCACCAAATTCATTTGTAGTCAACCTGCCTAAATTTTATCTATTTCTTAAGCTGCATCATCAACATAAAATCTTATAATGTAGAAGTGTCAAAAACTAAAAAAATGGAAAAGAAGAAAATAGAAAATGCAGTAAATTGGTTAGAGGCTCTTTTGAAAGATTTCCAAAAAGCAAAAGCTATGGGTAAAAAAACCAATGACAATGCTGAAAGAGCACAGTCTATAACAGATATTGAAGAAATTACTGAAAAACTGGAGACCTACATCCGCAATAATGAAGGGTTGCTGGAGCAATTAACCGGAACGAATATAGAAGTGGTGGGGGAAATCGATTGGAACGATGTCGTACGGCCTTCTCATTTTGAAGAGGACCTTCAGGGAGAAATTGATAAGCTGAAAAAACAGATTTCTTAGGTTTTAATCTTCCAAAGACAATAAAATTTCCTTCCACCTGTCACACAATGCTATTAGATTAAATCTTGCATTGGCAGGGCTACAGGCTGGCAACAGAATATATTTTATATCGCTTCTTCTTGTAAAATGTTTATCAAATAAAGCTTCTGCTTTTAGGCCGTCAAAGGCTATAACCTTTAATTTGGTATGCTTCCTAATAAATCGGGAAATATCATTTGGCACCTCGTTTTGAATAGCTGAATCCAGACTGCCTTTCCTATGTGCTTTATGAAGAACATTCCAAACCCCAATTTTCGTGTTGTATAAAAGGTCCCGTTTTTGTAAATAATCCTCCGGCAATGGATTATTTGTAATAGCCGCAATGATTTTCCAGAACCTGTTGCGGGGGTGGGCAAAATACTCTCCCATTTCCAAAGATCTGTCCCCGGGTAAGGTTCCCAGGATCAAAATTTCAGTTTCAGAATTTGAAATAGGAGGAAAAGAGGTTTTATAGTTAACAGGTGGTTCAGGCATCTATTTAGGCTTAGTATAGGTTATTCGGTTAAACCTCTAATTTTCGATATCAACACTAAACGAATCCTGAGTGCCATATTTTTCAGGTTTTCCAATTGACAACATCCACCTATCATAGGAAGCTTTTGCCAGCCATTGGGTTAGGTAATGATCTTTTAGTTCTTTAGTACTTAAGCAGCTTCTGCAGCCAGTTTAGAGGCAACTTCATAATCTGCACTATTATCGCTGTGGTGGTAAACAAAAGCAGCGTGGAATTTATCAAGAGGTTTTTTTATGTTTCCTTCAGAATAATATTTTTTAACCTGATCCAGACGCAACTCGTCTCGCGATTGAATTTCATTTTGGAAGATCCCCGTATAGGATTTCAGGTTTTTACGGTCTTCCTGATCGGTTTCATAAGCGTATTTTAATTCAGCAGATATATCCCCTGTCTCTATAACCGCGGGGGAATAAGGAATAAAAAAACTTGCTGCAATAGCAATAAGGAGAATCCCAATAAGACGTAAAGGAAACCCTAATAGCGGTTTGATCTTCTTTCCCTTTAGCTTCCTAACGGCTGTAGCAAGGGTTATGTAGAGGATAATAAGAAGTACAAGAGCTAACAAAACAATATTGAACCAGCTAATATAAAAGCAGAGAGCAACTAAAACAATGATGAGGCTGAGGGGAATAAGGCTTTTTCTCATTTTAGAGTTTAATGATTTTTATAAAGACTTTAAAAATAATGAGCTGTTGCAAAATTTGAGCTATATAATCTTAAATGTCGTATTTCCATTTGTCAATATAATTTTATTTAAACAGGAAATGTAAATAAGATCAAAACGGCAACTTCCGAAGATCTACATTCCCGCCGGAAATTATAATTCCAACTTTCTTCCCTCGGAACTTTTCCCTTTCCCGCAAAACAGCAGCAAAAGCAACGGCACTGGAAGGTTCTACAATGATTTTCATCCTTTCCCATATAAGTTTTAGGGCAGCTATGATCTCCTGTTCTTCCACCCGAATAATTTCTGAAACCAATTCTTGAATGATAGGAAAATTTTTGTCCCCAAGCTGGGTTTTTAAACCGTCAGCAATTGAATTTGCGGCTTCGTTGGTTTCTATTCTTCCGCTAAGGAGGGAACGGTAAGCATCATCCACCTCAAAAGGTTCAGCACCTATAGTTTTACAGCTTTCCGAAGCAAAATTTACGGCAAGAGCTGTTCCGGCAATGAGTCCGCCACCACCTACGGGGGTAATGATAAAGTCGAGATCTTTATGCTCCTGCAGGAGTTCATAGGCAGCAGTACCCTGCCCATAGATTACATCCAGGTCGTTTGACGGATGGATAAAAGTTGCACCTGTATCAGCGATGATCTTTTCCGCAGCTTTTTTCCCGTTCTTCGAGGGTAGGAGTGCATTCTGTTATTTTTCCGCCATAAGCTTTCACAGCTTCTTTTTTAACCTCGGGAGCAGAAGAGGGCATAACAATATATGCGGGTACTCCGGCACTCTTTGCTGCCAGGGAAAGAGCCTGGGCAAAATTTCCCGAGGAATGTGTAACCACTCCTTTTTGACGTTTTTCTTCTGGAAGATTTAGAACGGCATTTGCCGCACCCCGCATCTTAAAAGCGCCCATTTTTTGGAAATTTTCGCATTTGAAGTAAAGTTCTGCGCCCGAAATTTCGTTCAATAAGCCGGAGGTGAGGATTGGGGTTCGATGTATATATGGAGAAATTCGTTCATGGACCTTTGCCAGATCTTTTATGGTTTTCATATTGAGTCACCTTGGGATAAGAGCAGCAAGATAAAAAACAATTTCCTGTTCTATAATCCCGAGGTAGCTGATTTTAGGATCTACGAAATGCAAATATTAAACGGTCACTGGAAGATGCTTTTGTAACTTATATTGCTCGAATTATTGTAAAGATTCCACCAAATTCTGCATAAGAACCTCTTTATCATTTTCATTAGTATAGGTAACGGTAAAATAAATAGTATTGTCTCTTTCCTTTCTTACATAAACAACCTGATTTACAATCGGAGCTTCTTCGGGATACAACACGAGCCGGATCTCATAAATGTCATAATTTACACCACTTATAAGTTCATTTTTCCAATACTGCTTAAAGGCTACTTCTCGGTTGTTAGAATATCTTGCTTCAAATTTCGCACATAAATTTCGTGAAGTGTCGCGGAAATTATTTATTGAGTTTTCGGAGATTTCATTTAAACCTGAACCATTATTTTTTAATTCTGTTGTTGATTCTATGTAAGCTGAAAAGTAATTATTTTCATCTACACCGAAAATCACCAGTAGATTTTCATTTATCTGATTTTTTATAACTTCAGGTAACTTGCTGCTTTTCTTTTTATCAGTTTTTGGATAGTAGACGATGGATTCTTTGGGAATCGAAATACTCCAGTCGTATATGGAGCAGATATATACATTGTTTTTTACTACTCCTTTCTCTTTTCCTTTAGAAGTCGGGGTTATTACGACATTTTCAACATCTGTTTTGGTGAGCTTCACCTTTTCCTGTCCTGGTGACATAAAATCAAAAAAGGTAAGCGATATAAGAATTAATAGAGAGAACTTCATATAGAAAGATTTTGTTGATAAACTGAGATCTGATTATTAATAAAATTTCATTTTAGATCTAAAGGAGATACGGCAGGTAATTTACAACTATTTCTGAAAGAGCGGTTTGTTCCCCGAAATCTCATTTTCTATTTGGAAGTTCAGTCCTATTATTAAACACAGTAGCACTACTTTTTAACAGGATCAATAAAAACTAAAATTTGACGGATTGAGATGGTCATAAATCTTGTTTTTAAAAATGGGAATAGGTAATTTTAAAGAATTATTAAGAGCTGATTTTTAGCAGCCGTCCGGATGTAAATTGGTCTAAATCTAACCCCAAAGAATTGATTGGAAATTATATAAAAGAAGCCTGTGTTGAAAATCTTTCACAGGTGCTACAGGCCCAGAAGAAAGGAGCAAACAGGATTGAGCTTTGCGACCGCCTCGACCTTGACGGGACCACTCCTCCCCGGGAACTTATTATAGCAGCTATGGAAACAGGAATACCTGTGAGGGTAATGATCAGGCCGAGAGGAGGGGATTTTATTTACACTGAGGAAGAGCTGAATAAAATGGAGAGTTCCATTTTATTCTGCAAAGAATTAGGAGTAGAAGCTGTGGTTTTTGGAATACAAAAAGAAGATGGATATTTAAACTATGAACAGATCCAAAAACTTGCCAAAATTGCCTCACCTTTAAAAGTGGTTGTTCATAAAGCTATTGATAACACCCCAGACCCTGTGGGTGCAGTGAAAGAGCTGTTGAACATTGAGGAAATTAGCAGCATTCTTACTTCCGGAGGAATGGAAACAGCTTTTGAAGGAAAGAATAATCTCAAGAAGATGATTGAGATTGCAGATGGGCAGATTGAAATAGTAGTGGCTGGAAAAGTCACTGAGAGTAATATTGAACAACTAAATCAGTTTCTTCATTCGAAAGCCTATCACGGAAAGCGAATTGTAGGAGATCTTGGTTAAAATTTCCGAAAGCATAAATAATGAATTATTGAAATGATAAATAACATCCCTCAAAGACTTATGAAATTTAATACCGGATTCTACATCTTATTAATTTTGACCCTTTTCTCCTGTAATGAAGCAGAGAAAGAAACCAATGCCAATCAGGAAACTGTTCCGCTTATTTCTTTTGTAGATCCTTTTATTGGAACCGAGTGGGCATGGACATACCTACCCGGGAGCTACAAGTCCTTTTGGTATGATACAGCTGAGTCCGGATAATGGCAGGAACGGCTGGGACTGGGTATCCGGCTATCATATTTCAGATAGCATCATTGCAGGATTTAGTCACCTCCACCTTAGCGGTACAGGAATTGGCGATCTTGCCGATATACTTTTTATGCCTGTTTCCAAAGAAGTTGATCTAACTGCCACATTTGAATCCCGTGATGATCTATCTTATAAATCCTCCTTTTCACATGCTAATGAAGCAGCTTCTCCCGGATATTATCGTGTATTTCTTGAGGATCCCGAAGTAGAGGTGGAGCTAACCACTTCACAAAGAACAGGCTACCACAAATACACTTTTAAAGAAAGGCAGGAGCAAACTGTAGTTGTTGATCTTGGTTTTCCATTAACTGGGATAAGCCAACACAAACTCAAATTAACCTGGAGGGGGAAAATAGGATAACTTAGCTACAGGCACAGTACAGGGTGGGCCAATAATCAGAAAGTGTTTTTTGTTGCTGAATTTTCTAAGCCTATAGCTTCAGCTTCGTTATTTGGTGACGGTAAAAAATCTGAAACTAAATCCGCTGAAGGAGCCAAAACATCGGCCCAGTTCTTTTTTGATCCTTCCGGTAGTAATGAGTTACAGGTGAAAGTGGCACTTTCTTCAGTAAGTATAGAAAATGCAAAGGAGAACCTCGATAAAGGAAATTTTAATTTTGAGGAAGTACGGGAAGAATCGGCTAAAGTCTGGGAGAAAGAGTTAAATGACATTGAGATCCAGACTCCCAATGACTCTTTAAAATCTATTTTTTATACAGCCCTGTATCATACAAAACTTGCACCTGTTACCTTCAGCGATAAAAATGGACAATTCAGAAAAGAAAATGATAGTATTGTAACTGCGCGGGATTATACCGCCTATTCCACATTATCTCTCTGGGATACCTTCCGCGCCCAACAACCTCTGCTTACACTTACTGATCCTGATAAAGTTTCTGATATTATTAAGTCTATGCTGGAATATTATGAAACAAACAAAATTCTACCGTTTGGACGCTTTACGGTAATGAAACGAATACAATGACAGGATACCACTCAATTCCTGTGATTACTGAAGCTTATTTCAAAGGCATAAGAGATTTTGATGTCGCAAAGGCTTACGAAGCAATGAAAACCACTATGATGCAGGACGAGCGCGGTCTTAAATTCTACAAGGAGTACGGCTATATTCCCTACAATCTTCTGGATGAATCTGTCACCATTACTCTTGAATATTCTTATAATGACTGGTGTGTTGCGCAAATGGCAAAAGCATTAAATAAGCCGGAAGATTTTAAATACTTCTCTAATCGTGCAAAAGCCTATCAAAATCTATTAGATGCTGAAACCGGATTTATGAGAGGAAAAGCGCCTGATGGAAAGACCTGGAACGAACCTTTTGATCCCAAACATTCCAATCACCGGGAGAATACCGATTATACTGAAGGTAATGCGTGGCAGCACAGCTGGTTCGTACTCCACGAGCCGGAGAAATTAATAGAACTTCATGGGGGTGAGGAGGTTTTTACTGAAAGACTGGAGCAACTATTTACTGAAAGTTCTGAAATTACAGGAGATAATACTTCTTCAGATATTTCGGGACTGGTAGGGCAGTATGCTCACGGAAATGAACCCAGCCATCATATTGCCTATTTATTCAACAAGGCGGGGCAACCATGGCGCACTCAATATTGGGTGAGGGAAATCCTTAAGACGCAGTACAGCGCTCAGCCTGATGGATTGAGCGGAAACGAAGACGCAGGGCAAATGTCTGCCTGGTATGTTTTCAGTTCAATGGGTCTTTATCCTTTCAACCCGGCTTCTGCTACCTATGAAATTGGTAGTCCGCTGTTCGAAAGATCTGTTATTAATCTGGAAAATGGGAATAAATTCGTTATTGTTGCTGAAGATGTTTCCGAAGAAAACATTTATATCCAGTCCGCAACTTTGAATGGTGAAGTTTTCGATACTACAACAATCTCACACACACAAATAATGGAAGGAGGAGAACTAAAGTTTATAATGGGTTCTAATCCAAATAAAGGTTGGGGAATAAATAACAGAGGGAAGAGATAGGAGAAAAAAGATTAGACCTGTATTGGTACATTAGCCGGAAACAAGTTTAGACAATTCATTTTCCAGCTTATCAAAATTTTCCTCATTCCTGTCAATCACATATTTTTTCATTTTTTCACATTCAGACTTCGTTGGAAAGATCATTCTAAAAATTAGTTTGGTCTTTTCTTCCTGAATTTCCTCGAAGGTAACGAGAATATTGAAGAGAGGTTTTGAATGTCTCTTCCAGTAAATTAATTCCGGTTGCTCAATTTCTATAAAATCACATTCATTATGATAATTGCCTTTATCAGGTCCGTGCATAATGAATTTCCACCTTCCGCCCGGTCTAAAATCAAATTCCTCAAATGTATTGGTAAATCCTTTGGGACCCCACCATTTTTTTAAATTTCAGGATTTGACCAGACAGAGAAAACGGTTTTTCTGGAATAGTTTAGAACCCGTTCAGTTATAATTAGGAGATCAGGATCTAAAGATGGAACATTATTTTTCATAAGCTTCAGTATTAAACCAGTTGCTGTACATTACATAATTATCTGCAGTTTTCTTTAAATTCTTAATTTGCTCCGGGCTTAACTCCTTTACTTTTTTAGCAGGAATACTTAAGCATAAATACAGCCTTCTTCACATTTGCTGTTTTCCAAAACTACTGCCCCTGCAGCGATAATACAATTCTTACCCACTAAGGCGTGATCCATCACAATGGCTCCCATTCCTATAAGGACATTATCCTCTACAGTACAACCATGAACAATTGCGCGATGACCAACAGAAACATTATTTCCAATAGTAGTTGACGCTCTCTCAAAAGTGCAGTGAATTACTGCACCATCCTGAATATTTGTTTTATTCCCGATTCGAATAGAATTGACATCTCCACGCACCACTGCATTAAACCAAACAGAACATTTTTCTCCCATTACCACATCCCCCACTACGGTACAATTTTGTGCAATAAAACAGTCGTTTCCAAATTCGGGAGTTTTTCCATTTACAGGAAGAATTAAAGCCATAATCTCGAAATTTTTTAAATAAAAGTGTTGTAAAATTACAGCTTTTACAGCACATCTATTCTTCCTGATATTAAGGCTTAAATTATGCCACGGTAGTAATCCAGCACCTTCACCCGAAGCAGGTATTCATACTTAGCATTAGCCAGGTTGATCCTTGCGTTGTCCAGGTTATTTTTGCTGATGGTATATTCGACTATAGTGGAAACTCCGCTGTTAAATCTTATCTCATTAATCCTGAAGGATTCTTCAAACGCTGCCACCTGCTCCTGAAGGATATTGTATCGGGTATATGCCGCCTGCATATCATTATGTGCCTGTTCAATAGTTTGCTTTAGCCGGAGACTTGTATTATCCATCTCCACAATCGATTCCTGAAGATTGATCTTCTCAAGGGCAACATTGTTTTTTGCCTCAAAGCCATTGAAGATTGGCAGCCTAACCGAAACTCCCACTACAGAGTTGAGGTTATTTGTAAACTGGTCGTTATAGGTAATAGGTTCTTCAGTAAACTGGGTTTGATTTGCAAAAACAGGTATTTGTTGATTATCTATAGTCACAAAATTTCCTGTTTCAACAGTTGTTGTTCCCTTTTCAAGAAATATCTGTGCAGCGCTGGAATAGTTGGTATTTAATTGTCCAAATAGGGAAATTTCAGGGATGTATAGAGATCTCGCAACGTGCACTCCTTTTCTTGCAGCTTCTACTCTTAACTCCCTGGCCTTAAACGTAGGCAGGCTGTTTAAGGCTTCCTCATACACCTGTTCAGCAGAATAGGAGTAGGGCTCCAGGTCAACAAGTAACTGAATACCTTCAGGTGCTACGTCATAAGTGATGTTTAAAAGCTGCTCCAGGTTGAGAAGAGATTCCTGTAGATTATTGCGTGACTGAATAATTCCTGTGCGTTCCACTGCTGCCTGTCCCTGTATATCTGTAAAGTCAGCAGGATTCCCCACTTCCTCGTTGTAGAGCGTCTGGAGACGGTTTACCTGTTCTGCAGTTGTTTCCAGCCTGTTCTCAGCCAGCTGTACAAGGTCGCGATTGTTAAGAACTGTGAGGTAGGCGAGGGTAACATCAAGCATCAGATTTTGTTTTTCTTCCTCAACCTCCATCTGTGAGGCTCGTAAATTTAATTTACTCTGTCTTATCCTGTTTAACAGGTTAAAGCCGTTGAAGATAACTGCATCAAGCGACAGTCCGGCATTAGAAAAAGTCAGCTCTCTGTTGATGTAAGCATTAGTAAAAGGGTCAATACTTCTACCGTTGCTCAAACCTATATTGTAGGAACCCCCTAAATCTGGCAGCACGCTGTTTCTGGCCCTCCTGAAATTTACATTCGCACGTTTAGAACGCAGTTGGGCACTTTGCAGGTCGAGGTTGTTTTCGAGAGCAATTCTTATACTTTCTTCCAGAGTGAGGGATACAGCATCCTCCTGGGAAAGAGCAACTGTAAAAGATAAAATTAAGAATCCGGTTATTAAACTTCGTAACATATTAAAGGGTTTCAGAGTTTTGGCGCTGCATCATTCCGTCAACGAGATGGATAATACGGGTACCATAACTGGCATTATTTTCTGAATGTGTGGCCTGAATAATGGTGACACCTTCACGGTTGAGTTCTTTAAAAAGTTCCATAATTTCCTCTCCCTGTTTGGTCTTAAGGTTTCCTGTAGGTTCATCGGCCAGAATCAGTTTAGGTTTTATTATTAGCGCTCTTGCTATTCCCACCAGTTGTTGTTGCCCGCCACTTAGTTGTGCAGGAAAAAGATCTTTTTTTCCCACAATATTAAAACGGTCCAGAATATCGGCTACCATTGCTTTTCTTTCTGAAGACTTCACGTTTTTATACAACAGTGGTGTTTCAATATTTTCATAAACTGTGAGTTCATCCAGCAGGTGATATGCCTGGAAGATAAAGCCGACATTTTCATTAAAAAGCCTTGTTCTTTGTTTTTCCTTGAGCAGATGGACTTAGCTCATCGAGGAAATAATATTCTCCCTCATCAAAAGTGTCCAGCATTCCTATCACATTTAAAAGCGTGGATTTCCCGGACCCTGAAGGTCCCATAATGGAAAGAAATTCTCCCTCTTCCACTTTAAGGCTGAGGTCATTTAGCAAAAATGTTCTTCTTCCTCCTTGCTTTACCCACTTGTAAATGTTTTTTAGTTCTATTAGCATGTTTCTGGTTTTAAATTATCGTTCTTTATAATTCTCAATTCTCAATTCTCAATTCTCAACTCTCTGTTCTCTGTTCTTCGTTCTTTGTTCTCTGTTCTTTATTTACCGTTACTGGTTAAGGCTAGCCACTAATCCACTAATATTTATTTCCCCCAGATCTCCGCAGATACCTCATAACTAAATCCAATTTTCCAGGTCCCGACTATCCACTTTCCTCTTTTCACTTTTATTAATTAGAACTTCTAACTTCTAACTTCTAACTTCTAACTCCCAACTCCCAACTCCCAACTTCGGACTTCGGACTTTCAACTTCCACCTTCTTCTTTTTTCCCTCCGAACTCTCAGGTTTCCGCATATCACTCACAAATAAATCCCTGTCTTATATCCTGATAATCACTTTCCTCGTTTTTACTTTATTCCAACTTTGGACAATTCTCCCTTTCACCGTCTCAAGTCCATTATCTCAGGTGTCACACTCTCTTAATTCCAATTTCTTTTGTCCTTTCCACCATCGAGAGCAGGTAAAGCAAATAATCAAGCTTGTTCTTCTATAAATGGCACCACGCGATCTTGAAATATTTTGCTGTCACGACAATTAAATTTATTATTCATTCCCACTAAGGTTATTACGCCTTATTCGGTTCTTAAACTTTTTACCGGGTTTTGTAATGCAGCTTTAATAGTTTGGAAACTCACTGTTACAAGGGCAACTATTAAAACGATAATTGGTGCTGCTGCGTACACCCACCAATCTATAGTAGTTTGGTAAGCAAAGTCCTGCAGCCAAATATCCATAGCCCACCAGCCAACGGGAATGGCAATAAAACTTGCGACTAAAACCAGTAGTAAAAAATCTTTGCCTATTAGTGCGGTTATATTCCTGGTATTTGCTCCCAGGACCTTTCTTATTCCTATTTCCTTATTTCGCTGTTTGATTATAAATGCTGTTAATGCAAACAATCCCATTATAGAAATTAATATTGCAATGGTGCCAAAAAATCTGACAACCTTTTGCAGCATGAAATAGGAGCTGAACAATTGCTGAAAGTTGGCATCCAAAAAGGAAGAACGTAGCGGAAAATCGGGTTCAATTACTTTCCATTTTTTTTCAATTTCGGCAAGAGTAGATTCTATCTGGTGAGATTTCAGTTTTACCAGGATTGCTCCTCCAGACTGATACATACAGGCATTGTTTTCTATAGTATAAACAGCTAAGCTTCACTTCAAATTCAAACCCATGAACATTAATATCTTTTACAATTCCAACAATCTGCACCGCTCCCTCCTCACATCCTCCAAAGGAAATCGTTTCCCCAAGAGGATCCTCCACCTGTAGCTTCTTTGCCGCAGTCTCGTTAATAATTGCACTGCGGGTATTTTGATCGCTAAAAGTTTCATTGAAAAACCTTCCTGCAATTAAAGGAATCTCCAGAGTCTTAAAATAATCGGTGCTCACCTTTACCGATCCCATACGTATTTTTTCGCCCTTATAGTTAAAATTATAGGTGGAAGAATCGGCTATTTTATCGCCGGGAACAGTAGTGGTTTTAGCAACACTACTCACTCCCGGAATTGAAAGCAAGGAATTTCTTGTATCCGCAAATCCCTGTTCACGTGTAGCCTGGGTAGCTTCAATTCGCAGCACCTGCTCTCCTGTAAAACCTTTGTCTTTACTTTGAATATAATCGAGCTGTCTGTTTATTCCTAAAATAGCAATAATAAAAAAGGCAGTTACCATAAACTGAAATACTACCAGGATATCTCTAAAAGTGATTCCTTTATTTCCTGCGGAATAATTTCCTTTTAAAACCTTTACAATGTTGAAACGGGAAAGATGAATCGAGGGATAAAGCCCCGAAAGCAAAGTGATTACAACCAGACACAATCCAATTTGTGTAATAAGCGTTAGACTGTTTTCTCCCCAAAAATTGAGTTGAAGGTTAAGAGAGTTATTTATATATGGCAAACATAAAATAACAATTGTTATGGCTATTATAAGACTGATGGTGCATTGCACGGCAGTTTCGGTCATAAACTGCAAGATCAATTTACGGCGGCCAGAACCCAAAACCTTCCTTATTCCTACTTCCTTTGCCCTTCCTATAGACTTGGCGACCGTGAGATTACTAAAATTAATGGCACCCGTTAACAGAAGCAAAATTGCCAGAAAAAACAATATGGAAACGGTTTTAATATTGCTATTCCCAAACTTTGAAAAATTTTGAATATTCGGGACGACATCTGTAAACAATATGGTCTTTTGTCCTGACTTGTTATAGGCTTCGCTTAAAACTTCATCCTTTTGAACTCGTTCCTCCAGGTATATTCTGTTAAGATCTTCTTCAAGCTGAGTTTCAGAAACAACCTGAGTTAATTTAATATAGGTATTATAGGAATTATTGTTCCAGAAAAAATTCTGTTTAGCATAAGGATCCCGCATTACTAAATGAACATTGCGATGAGAGGGTGTTTTAGGCAATTCCATCACTCCGGTTATCACCCCTTCCATTGCATTAAAGATCTTTATTGTTTCTCCCATAGGATTGCTGTCCCCAAAGAGTGTTTTTGACAGTTCCTCACTTATGATTACCGCATTTGGAGCATGAAGCGCGGTAGCTCTGTCTCCACGGCTAAGTTTATAGGGAAAGACCTGTAAAAAAAGAGAATCTGCAGATGCAAAGCCTTTATGGTAGATGCTTTTTTCACCGCTGCTTACAAGAACCTCATACTCCCCGGCTCCCTGCATAGAGGTGGCTGCTTCAATATTGGGGTGTTTTTCAGCTAAAAAAGAGGCTAATGGTGCCGGGGTATCTTCCATAACATCATCCTGTAGCCGCATAGAGACTTTATAAACTTTTTGAAGTTCTGGATCCCAGGTATCGTAGCTGAGCTCATAATTAACAGCAACTAAGACAATAATAAAACTGGCTAAAGCGGCAGCCAATCCGAAAATACTTATAATAGAGTACGTTCTACTGTTTTCCAGGTTCCGCCACGCGATCTTAAAGTAATTTTTTACCATGATATAAATTATATTTTATCCTATTCTGTTCTTCTAAGATTTGACTGCTGACAGTACCACTTTCCAATTTTTTCTTGGCTACTGTCTCCTGACTCTTATTTCTTTAAACTTTTTCCAGCACTTTGTGGTCCCTCCGGACCATTCTATAGGCAAAGGCAGGACTCGGGACGTTTTATCCTGGTCTCAACCCTTTCATAGGATTTCGTATTGCAGCATTGACAGACTTAAAACTATATTTGGTCTCTAAACCAGTTTTAAACTAAGCCAAAAGTATGGTCCCTTATTCAATTAGCAAAAGTGTGCCGTTAATGCAATATTTTGATTTATAACCATTTAATGCATATACATTTTTAAAAGTGTTCGTTGGCGAACACTTTGTGTTCGGTACCAATACACATCCCATTGGCCTGCACTACAGGAACCATGAGGAGGGACCTTTATTCTGTTTTTAAACTTTCTACAGGGTTGGCCGTAGCTGCTTTTATGCTTTCATAACTAATCGTAAGGAAAGCAATTATTAAAGTTATCGAGCCTGCAAGTGCGAAAATCCACCACTCGATCGATATGCGGTAAGCAAAATCCTGTAGCCATTGTTATTGAGAATTTTCCCTTGTTCCTTTGGATATTCTTCCAGGCAATTTTGAGGTAGTTCCTTATTATTTTATTCAGATTTTAAACTGTTTACAGGATTAGAAGTTGCGGCCTTTATAGCCTGAAAACTTACTGTCAATAATGCGATTAAGACAGCAATTCCGCTTACTGCCAGGAAAATCCACAAATTTAGATCTATCCTATACGGGTAGTTCTGGATCCATTTTCTACCAAAATGCCAGGCAATGGGTGCCGCAATAAGAAAAGCTAACCCTACCAGCTTCAGAAAATCCATGGTAAGCATAAAAGTGATGTTGGAAACACTTGCCCCCACAACTTTTCTTATACCTATTTCTTTTCTGCGTTGAGTTACTACTAAGAGGGAAATGGCAAACAAACCTGTACAACTCAAAATAATTGCAATAATAGATCCGCTGGTTATCATGGTGGTCATATTGCGTTCTCGTTTTAAAGTACGGTCGATATTTTCATCGAGAAAGGATCCCATGAATTCAGCCTGGGGTTCAATTTTGTTCCAGGCTGCTTTAACTTTCTCAAAAGATCCTGAAACATTTTGAGGAGCAACTTTAACATATGCGTGCCGTAGATTCCACCCGGGATTCAGGAACAATGTCATAGGCTCAATTTCCCGGTTGAGGTCCTGGAAATTATAATCTTTTAAAACACCAATCACGGAATATTGGATGGAATCGTCCAGAGTGATCCTGGTGCTAAGAATATCTTCTTCATTTAGTTCTCTGACCATAGCTTCATTAATAACCACAGCAAGACTATCTGTCGCGAATTGCCGATCAAAACTTCGGCCTTTTATCATCTCCAAACCCAGGGTTTCAATATAGTCGTGATCAACCATGATCATATTTGTTCTTACCCCCCGTCCCTGAAATTCAAATCCTATAACACTTGTAGACCGGGTTTGATCTTTTCCCATTCCAAGGATATTGTTGGATGCACTCACGCTGATTATTCCAGGCTTATCCTGCAATTCATTCCGCAATAACTGCATGGCTCTTTGGTCACTTTGCTTCCCGTTAAGTGGAAAAGCAATAACCTGTTCCTTGTCAAAACCCAGATCTTTATTTCTCATAAATTCCAGCTGATTCCAAAGTATCAGGGTACCACTTATTAAAAGAATAGCAATACCAAACTGGAGCACCATTAGAAAATTTCGCACTCTGTTTTTGCCTGTGGTCTCAAGTTTACCTTTTAATGCCTGCAGAGTTCCCAGCCTGCTTTGTAGAATTGCGGGATAACCACCTGCCGAAAGCGTAATTAGAAGCAGCACCAGGAGAAAAATTGCAATTATATGAGGGGAAGAAACAGATTTAAATGAGGCGGAAGTCTCGAATAGCGTCTTGAAAGGATCTATAAGATAAGTAGCCAATAAAGCTCCCAGTGCCATGGCGGCTAAGAAAATAAGAATACTATCACCCCAAAATTGAAGAAAGAGCTGGATTTTCCCCGCTCCTAAAGTTTTTCGCATTCCAATCTCCCGAAGCCGTTGTGAGCTCCTGGCAATGCTCATATTGATGAAGTTGACACTGGCGATAAACAATATCAGGAATGCGATGCCCAGCACCAGGTATGGCATTGTTTTGGAAATTTTTGCTATTCCATTTTCAAACTTCAGGAAACGGGAATCAGAAAATGGTACCAGGCGAAATTGTTTATAATGACCATTTGCGTCAGGTTGAGCTCCATCTCTTTTTGCAGCTTCTAACTCTTCCTGATAATGTAGTTCAGTAAAAGCCCTGGTGGATTTTTCAAATTCAGCAGGAGTAACATTTTCAGATAATTTGAGGAACACCTCGTGATTCGATTTATCCCAGGCATTAAGATTATCCGCATAAACGAAATCCGGAAGGTTTTTAAAGTTTAAAACAACATCAAAACCCATACTGCTTTGATCCGGAAAATCTTCTACTATAGCTGCCACGGTATAGGGGGTTTCCTCTCCTTCCTGCAGGATTCTTATAGTTTCACCTATAACATCTTCAGAATTAAATATTGTTTTCGCTGCATATTGAGTGATTGCAACAGTAGATTTTTCAGTTATTGGATTTTCTTTATCACCTTTAATCAGTGGAAAATTAAAGATGGAAAAGAAATCGGGATCTACGTAAGTTGTGTTCAGCCTTATTTGCTTATCTCCGGAAATTATAAGACCGGAGGTCCCCATATACCTTGTAATTTTTTCTATTCCCGGGACTTCTTCCTGTAATGCTCCTGCAAAAGGTATTTCCCTTGAAGTACTTGCCTGAGCTCCCTTTGGAGTTTGATCTGTAGAATAAACTATGTAAACCTCATCTGAATGAAATTGATCGTATGAAAGTTCAAAAAGAGCATAGATGCTTAAGAGAATTGCTACACCAAAAGCCACAGCCAGTCCGAAAATATTCAGAAAGCTGAAGGTTTTATCTTTTAATAGATTCCTCCAGGCCATTTTAAGATAATTTCTAATCATGATTTTATTTTTTATCAGACCTCCCAGATTTTTAAAACCTGTGAGGTCTAAAATTTTTCACTCAGTTCTTAAATTCTTTACAGGATTTACCAGAGCGGCTTTTATTGCCTGGAAACTTACTGTGACCAGTGCTATTATTATTGCAAGTAATGCCGTTAAAGCAAACACCTCCCAGGAAATACTGATCTTATAGGCAAAAGTTTGCAGCCATTTGTCCATAGCATACCAGGCAAGAGGAGAGGCAATCAAAACTGCCAACAATACCAATTTTAGAAAGTCAACAGAAAGTAAGGCCACAAGATTGGAAACACTTGCACCCAAAACTTTCCTGAGGCCGATTTCCCGGATTCGCTGCTCCGCACTAAAGGTGGCCAGGCCAAATAATCCAAGGCAGGAAATAATAATTGCTATTAAAGTGAAATAGCTTATCATCTTTGCAAGCCAGTCTTCTGCCTGATAATTTTTCTGAAAATCCTGGTCCAGGAAACTGTACTCAAAAGGTTCATTAGGAATTACACTTTTCCAGTTTGCTTCAAAGGAATCGAGGTTTTGTTTCATATTACCTGTGCCCACCTGGGCAATGATGTAATTTTGGTTTGAGGTGTTGTTTAATAGGAAACCATAAGGTTCTATGCCTATATGGAGATCTTTAAAGTGAAAATCTTTTACAACCCCTATAATCCCGAAGCGATACTGCGTGCCTTCCCAGTCAAAGGCGATCCAGTTACCTACTGCTGCTTCCGGCGAAGCAAAACCCATCACTGAAACAGCCTTTTCATTTATTACTATACTGTTCTCGTTGTCTCCAGTAAAATCTTCAGAAAAAATACGTCCTGCTACAGGTTTAATCTCCATGGTTTGTAAAAAACTATTGTCAACCCTGTTGATGTAAACAGATTTGGCGTTTTCCATAGTATTTCCTTCTTTGTACATCAACCAGTCTGTAGGATTAAAGATTCCCGGATAGTAAAAGGATGCCCCAACAGATTTGACATCGGGATTGGCAGCTATTTTTTGCTTTAAATTCAGGTAATTTTCTTTTGCTACTGCACTCCTCAATGGGATTACGAGTTGTTGTTCTTTTTTAAACCCAAGATCCGTAGAACGTAAGAAGTTCATTTGTTTTGAGATGACAACAGAAGCGATAATTAATACCACAGATATTACAAATTGTACTACTACCAATCCTTTTCTTAGAGAAATGGCAGCAAAGGAATTTGAGAATTTTCCTTTAAGTACTTTAACCTAGTTTAAATGAGGACAGGAAAAAAGCCGGATAACTTCCTGCAAGAAGTCCCGTAAGAAATGCTATCAATAAAAAGGCAAGATATAGCTGTACTTGTTGATCAAGTGCCAAAGTAATTTCTTTTCCCGCTACCTGGCCGAAGATGGGAAGAAGAAACTGCACCAGTATAACTGCGAAGAAATAAGCAATAAGAGACATAATAAGTGATTCTCCCAAAAATTGCCAGATGAGCGTTTTCCTTTCGGCACCCAGGACTTTACGAACACCTACTTCCACACTTCTCTTGGAAGAGCGGGAGGTAGACAAATTCATAAAGTTAATACACGCTATAAGCAGGGTAAGAATAGCAATAGAAGCCAGAATATAGATGTATTTCCTGCTTCCGGGAGGGGTAACATTTTCGGCCATTCTTGATTCCAGGTGAATATCTTCAAGGGGAGTAAGAAAAAATTCGGCTTTAGATCCCCGGGCCTTTAAGTCTTCCTCCATATGTTGCTTAATAAAACCAGGAAATTTTTTCTCCAGACTTTGTGGATCAATCCCTTCCTTCAGCCTTAAATAAGTAAAGAACATATTATTGTTTACCAGTGTGGTACTGTTATTTACAAACTCCTCAAGATTTCCTCCCTCAACAGACAGGAAGAAGCGGGCATTGATATGGGAAGGATTTTTATGAGGTTTAAAGACACCGCTAATCGTGTAGTCGTGGTCCCCGTTGGTACTGCTGCTTACTCTTATTTGTTTGCCCAATGCGGAATCATTTCCAAACATTTTCCTCGCAATTTCTTCTGTTACAACTACAGTGTTGGGAGCAGCAAGTGCTGTTTCAGGATTTCCTTCAATAAAATTATAAGTGAACATATCGAAGAAGGAAGCATCGGCAATAAATCCTTCTGTCTCATAAAAGGAATTTGTCGCACCACCTGGTGCCTCATATTTCAAAAGGGTTTTATCATCTTCAAAAAGTGCCAGTAATCTTGTGGTTTCCTCGATCTCCGGAAAGTCCTGAGTAAGAGTCCCTGCCATTGCTGCAGGTACCGTAGGTCTTGCTTCTGATTCTCCGTCGGATTCGTGTACCGCAGCTAACTGATAAGTTCTGCTTCCATTTTCATGATGCAGGTCATAGCTGTATTCGTGAAAAATATACAAGGAGATAAGCATGCAACAGATAAAACCAATTGCTAATCCAAAGATGTTGATGAAAGAGAAGGTCTTATGCTTCATCAAATTCCTGGCGGCTAATTTTAAATAGTTTTTGAACATGACGGTAGAAGATTAAGACCTCACAGGTTTTAAAAACCTGTGAGGTCTGGTTATTTGAATTATTCTGTCCTTAAATTTTTAACCGGATTTGCCAGTCCAGCTTTTATTGCCTGATAACTTATTGTTATAAAAGCTATAAGAATGGCAAATATTCCTGCAATGGCAAAAACGATCCATCCTATGTCAATGCGATATGCAAAATCCTGAAGCCACTTATCCATAAAATACCAGGCGACGGGAGAAGCAAGCAACAATGCAATTGCAATTAAGAGGAGGAAATCCCTGCTTAACAAAACCACTATCCCACTTACCGTGGCGCCCAGCACTTTTCTTATTCCTATTTCTTTTGTTTTCCTCACCACTACAAAAGAGATAAGACCCCATAAACCAATACAGCAAATGAAGATGGAGATGAATGAAAATGCTTTGAAAATTTGAAAGTTTTGCGTTTCCTGCTCATAACTTCCTGCAAGTGTTTCATCAATGAAGTTCATTTCGTAAACATTATCGGGATAAATTTTTCTCCAGGAATCTTCCACAGCCGCCAGGGTATTTCTCATATCTGCCTGATTAATTTTAATACCCGCAGCTACATGAAAGTATGGGAAAGGTGTCATTGCAACCGATCCTATATTCTCGTGAAGGGAAGAAGTATGAAAATCTTCAGTTACTCCTACAATGGTTGGTCTAATATCATTTATTCCTATTTGTATTGTACTTCCCAGAGCTTCTTCAGGTTCATTAAATCCCAGGGTTTTGGCAAGGGAACGGTTTATGACCACAGCACTTCCTATATTTTTTTCTTCTGAAGAAAGAAACCATCTGCCTGCCAGAATTTCCATCTCGTAGGTTTTAAGATAATTGCCATCGCAGGGAATGACCTTGGTACTATAACCACCACCTTCCGGAAGTTGAGGTGCGTTTAAACTTGTACCAATTCCGCTTCCTGAAATTGGAGCTCCCAAACAAAAAGAGATTTGCTTAATTCCTGTTTGTTCCTGTAAGAGGTTCCTGAAATTTTCACGTTTGATACTATCGCTTTCCGGTAATCGCACTTCTATGACAGCCTCCTTGTTAAAGCCTAATTCCTTATTCTGAAAATACTCCATTTGTCGGGAGATGACCAGGGTACAAATTATGAGGGCAATGGATGTGGTAAATTGAAATACAACTAATCCTTTTCTTAATACCACAGAGGATTTACCCGGCGTGGCAAAGCGATTTTTCAGTGAATTCACCGGGCTAAACCCGGATAAAATAATAGCCGGGTAGGCTCCTGAAATAAAGGAGATTAAAATTATTATGCCTAAAAATCCGGTTATGAAAAGAGGATCAAGAAGAGCTAATGAATTAATGGATTTCCCTAAAATACTGTTGATCGTAGGTAAAAATAGAAGAGCAATGGCAATTCCTATCACAGCTGCCAACAGAGTCACAACAAAAGTCTCCAGCATATAGTGAAAGAACAGCTGCTTTTTAGAGGCTCCAATTGTTTTTCGAACCCCAACCTCTTTTGATTTAGTAAAAGCAAAAGAAGTAGAAAGATTTACATAATTAACGCATGCAATGAGCAGTATGAAACCCCCAAGCAACAACAACATTGTAAGGTATCTGGAGCTTACTGTATATGTTGCATTACTGCCCTCGTAAGTGGGATCAAAATGTATTTGGGACAATGGCTGCAGGTATATTTCTTCCTTTCTTTTCTCCTCGGGAGTAGATTTTCTTTCCACCATAGCTTCAAAAGCCGCATCAAGGGCAGTAGGTGCCTGCTTATCAGGAAGGCGCACATAGCTATAGCCGCCGGAAGTAAAAGACCAACTCTGGAGATCAAACCCATTCATGAGTTCATCATTTAAGGTGGAGTAGGAGATAATTATAGAATACGGTAAATGGCTTCTACCTGAAACATCTTTTACAACTCCCACCACCTCAAGATCTGCCTTATTATCAATTCGAATTAGCTGGCCCATTGCATTACTGCCGGGGAAGTACTCTTTTGCCTTACTCTCTGATAGTACCACAACATTAGGTAAGTCTAAAGCGGTTTCAGGACTTCCGGAGATCCAGAAATTTTCAACCTCTTTGAAATCAAGAACATTAAAAAAAAGAGAGTCAGCAAAAATTACATTTTCTTCAAGAATAGGGTCCTGCTCTGCAATCTGCACCTGCATCTCATCAGCAAAGTTTATCTGTGTAGCTGTAATTCCCGGAACTTCATCCTGCAAGAATCTGCTTAGTTGGATAAGGAACATGGGCATCGAAATTTAGTTGATCGTTTCTTTCAGTTTTACTTACTACGCGGTAAAGATTGTCAGTCTCAGAATGAAATTGGTCAAAGCCGCTTTCATAAGTAGAGATAAGAAAAAGTACAACAACAGCTGCAATACCAAGGGATAAACCCAACAGGTTGATGAAGGTGAAGCTCTTGTTTCTCCACAGGTTCCGAAGGATTTGTTTTATAGAAAGTGATAGCATGGCGTTATGTTTTTGCTGAAATCAATTAGATTTTAGTGATTGCCATAGCACATTCATGATGTACCATTTTCCATCAATCTGTGCTAAATGGAAGTAATCTGTTCCCCAGGCGGCTACAACTTTTGCCGTTGCTGTTTTATCCTGAACATCATAAACAGTGATATCTCGCACCGTTTTTGAGTCTGCACGGTTCCCATCTTTATTCCAGTTTTTGGCAAGTTCTACCAGTTGCCCGAAGGTCATCTCATTGAATTGAGAATATTCACCGCTTTGCCTGTTCAGGGATGTTCCCCGCTTTACAAGAGAGGGATGAACACTTTTTTTAATCCTTGCGGGATCAACTTCGTAAACCCCTTCAACATAATCCAGGATTGCTGCTCTCACCTTTTTTTCATCTTCAGAAGAAGAGTTTTGTGAAAACCCGGCTGTGCTGCTTATTATCAGGAGCAGGATAAAGAAAAATTTGATGTTATTTTTCATAATGATAAGATTGATTGATGATATAATTTTTATGTCGCCTTCAGGGGGTTGGCTTTATTCTGTTCTTATATTTTTAACGGGATTGCTTACTGCTGCTTTAATAGCATGAAAACCTACTGTTAATAAGGCAATGCTTACTGCCGAAATTCCTGCTATTAAAAACACGTACCAGCCAATGTTGATCCTATAGGCAAAATCCTGTAACCAGCCGTCCATAAAATACCAGGCAATTGGAGAGGCAATTAAAAGAGCAACCAATACCAGCTTTACAAAATCTTTAGAAAGAAGCATAACTATGTTTTCTACACTTGCCCCAAGAACTTTTCTAATTCCAATTTCTCTCTTCCTTCTTTCTGCGGAAAATGCAGCCAATCCAAATAATCCAAGGCAACCCACGAAAATTGCAAGCCCGGTAAATACGCCCAACAGAGTTTTTAATTTATCTTCAGACTGATACATAACTTCAAAATTTTCGTCTAAAAATTTATATTCAAGAGGATATTCGGGACTGAATTTGTTCCAAACCGTCTCAACCTGATCAAGAGAACTTTCCAGTTGCGCAGTTTCCAATTTCACCGCTACTTTCCAGGCTGCATCAGGGAAAATTTGGAGCACTGTAGTTTCAACTTTTTCATAAAGACTCTTATAGTTAAAGTCTTTTACAACGCCAATTACCTGTCCCACTTTTAAAGAATCGGGATTGGTATTGTTCCACACATTCCAGGTAAGTTGTTGTCCTATGGCTTTCTCCGGAGTTTCAAATCCGAGGTTTTTTACAGCGGTTTCGTTAATGATGAAAGCTTTATCCCTGTCTGTTCCCATTTCTTCTGAAAAAGGTCGGCCCGCTACCATTTCCAGACCTAAGGTCTGGATATAGTCATAATCTACCATTAACTGCGTGGCCGGGTTTTCTACCAGTTGCCCGTTTTTAAGAGTCTTTATTCCGTCTCCCGCCACTGCATCTCCCGGGAATCCATAGCCCACGGATACAGAAGCAACTCCGGGAATTTGTTCCAGTTGATCCTTAAAAGCATCTTTGTTGGTGAACATTTCATCCCCTCGCATTGGAAAAAACATGATCTGGTCTTTACTAAATCCCAAATCTTTATTATGCAGATAATTCACCTGATTAAAAACTACAATGGCGCTAATTATAAGCAAGACAGACATGGAAAACTGAAGAACTACCAGCCCGTGGCGAAGCAGTGGTGTCTTTCCCGGTTCCTGATCTCCTGCAGCCGAACCTTTAAGTACTTTTACTACCTAAACTTAGAAAGTACCAGCGCCGGGTAAAGGCTGGCAAGAATTCCCACAGTTATTGTAAGAATTAAAAATACCAGTAATGCTATGGGGTTTGTGAAGGCAGAGTAGTTTATATCTTTACCTGTAAACTCATTTAACCATGGTAGCAAAAGAGCGGTTAAAGCCAGAGAAAGAACAATACTTATAATTGTAAGGAATACCGTTTCTCCCAAAAATTGAGTGATCAATTGCTTTCGATCTGCTCCAATAGTTTTTCTAACTCCAACTTCTTTTGCTCGTTGTAGAGATTTTGCGGTAGCAAGGTTTATAAAGTTAAAACAGGCAATAAGTAAAATAAAGATTGCGATAAAAGTAAGAGCCTTTACATAAGTAATATTACCTCTTTTAGCATTGTCATACACAAAGCTGGAGGAATGTAAATGAATATCTTTTAAAGGCTGCAAGTGCATTATGTTAGTTGAGAGTTCTCCTCCCTGGCTTAGTTTCTTTTGTTTTTTGCTCTACAATCTGCCGTAGTTTTGCTTCCAAAGCTTCTGCATTGGTACCGGGTTTTAACTTTACATAATTATAAAATTGATTCCATCCCCAGCTTTGCATTCTTTCAGCAGGTATACCTGCCAAAGCAAGAGGCATTACAGATTCGAATTGTAAATGAAACTTTGGATTTTTTTGTAAAAACTCCTGTAATTTTTAAAGGAGTTTTATTCATAATAATTTCTTTACCTACAGGATTTTCAATACCAAAATATCTTTCTGCCATTTCTTCAGAAAGAACAATAGATTCCGGTTGATCTAGGGAACTTTTTGCGGTTCCGTATTTAAATTCTAAGGGTAAAACCTCAAAGAAGGTAGAATCAACAAAAATTCCCCTCTCTTCATAGATCTTTTTATCGCCTACTTCATAAAGGTTCTTTGTTTCCGGCAGCATTAAGATCCTGGCAGTTTTTTCAACTTCAGGAAAGTTTTCGTTCAGGGTAGGAGCAATCATAGGATAAGTTACAGCCAAATCCTCGGTTCCTTCATTATCGGTATGGTTATTATAAACCCGGTAAACCCGATCTCCTTCAGGAAGGAATTTATCAAATTGATATTCGTCCCAAATGAAGAGGGCAATTAAAAAGCAAGCTGTAAAGCCTAAAGCCAAACCTGCGATATTTAAAAAGGAAAACCCTTTATGCCTCAGCATATTTCTCCAGGCGATTTTGAAATGGTTTTTTAACATGGCTATATATTATTCTGTTCTTAATATTTGTGCAGGGTTAGTAATTGCAGCTTTAGCAGCCTGTATGCCTATGGTTAAAAGTGCTATGGCAATTATTATAAGGAAGAGCAATAGCATTAAACCTACAGCCACTCCATCATTGAAAGCGAAAATGTTGATAAAGAAGAAGGAAATTAAATATCCCAGAGGAAGACAAATTGCTGCCGAAATAGCCAGGAGTTTGAAAAAACTTTTTAAAAGTTCCTGAATAATGGCTCGCACAGAGGCACCTAAAACTTTACGGATGCCTATCTCCTTGAACCTTTTCTCGGTGGTGTAGGTGACAATGCCTAAAAGACCCATAATTGCAATGATGAAAATAGTTAAGCATACCATACCCATAAATTTCATTTCGGCACCGGGATAATAGCGCTCATATAATTCTTCTTCATAATTGGAAATTGCTATCTCCTCGTAAGGCTTGTGTTTCTTCCAGATAGAGCCTATTCCTGCACGGAAAGCAGCTTCATTTAAATCTCCTGTAGTTTTAATGCTCAGGACCTGAAATTTTTCCGGGTTGTAGTGAAGTACAAGAGGGCGGGTTTCAAACTGGTATATGTAATAACAAAAATCCTTTACCACTCCCTTAATAGTTACCTGTTGATCGTTGTTCAGATAAATTGTTTTTCCGACAGCTTCCACTAGGTTTACCTAATCCCAGGGAAAAAGGGTTTTTTCATTGACAACAATAAAATTGGAAGTAGAATCACCGGAGGTCTCGTGAAGATTTTCTCCTGCAATTATTTCGAGTTTCATATTCTTAATAAAATCGGCATCAACTGCATAATAACTTGCTTCGAAATTTTCATCCAGTTTTTTCTCTTTTATTGCGGCAGTCATGGAGGTTCCTCCAAAAGGAGCAGAGGTAAATCCTACACTTTCCACATTTTTATGCGAGGCAATTTCATTTGCCATTAAAGTATGATCTCCCCTGACTGAAATGTTATAGATGTCTTTCCTATTAAAATTTTCATTGTCTGTAGCCATGTATCTGAACTGGCTGAACATATTTGCAATTAAGAAGATAAAACAGGCTGTGACAACAAATTGAATAACCACAAGGCTTTTTCTAAAGCCTATTTTTCCAAAGGAAGCAGGATTTAAATTTCCTTTTAAAACTTTTGCTGGTGAGAAACGGGATAAAATTTTGGCAGGAATTATTCCCGCTACCGCACTAGTAAGTACAGTAAAACTAATAAATACAGACCAAAGGATTAGGTAATTATCTACTTCCCATGTGAGCCAGTTTACGGTGATAAACTCTTCCATTATTTTCAATAGAAAAAATCCAACAACCAGTGCGAATAAAGCTATTAGAATAGATTCACATAGAAACTGCCATACAAGTTGGTTCCGGCTGGCGCCGTTTACCTTTCTAATCCCGACTTCATTTGCACGGTTTAATGATCGTGCAAGGGTGAGATTGGTATAATTAAAACTTACCAGTAAGATTATAGCGAGTGCCATAAAAAAGTTAACCGAAAGGTCCCTGAGAGATTCTACATAGGGATTGTCCTCCAACTCTTCAAAATCCGGAGAGATTTTGTCAAAAGCCTGGCTTTGAAATAATCTTTTTTCGTCCTTCTCCTGCACCAGTTTATTAGTGTTTGCTGTAATTGCAGCCAGAGCCGCATCCAGGTTCTTGCGGTTTTCTTCATTCTGAAGTTTTACATAAGTATATCCTGTAAGATCCAGCTGTGGGTTCTGGTCCCTGAATTTGCTTTGGGTAGCCATAGAAACCAGGACATCACTTCTAAAATGCGTGGTTTTTTCATAGGGTTGCAATACTCCCGTAATAGTTAATTCTCCATAGTCGTGATGAGTCACGGTTTTTCCTATTGGATTTGCATCTCCGAAAAATATTTGTGCCATTTCATGGCTCAACACTATTGTGTTAGGAGAATCTGGTATTGTTCCTGTTCTAAGGGGAAAGGCAAAAATTTTAAAAAAATCAGGCTCTACAAAGAGTGGGTTTACTTCTATAGTTTTGATACTATTGTTAAGTTCCCATCCAAATTCTCTGGTTGTATGAGTAGCTTTTTCTACAAAGGGATAGTCCTCTCTCAATCTGCTAGCAACGGCCATAGGAGAGGAGCCATACTTTGTTTTCTCACCAGATGGCGTTTCTATTTGTGTGGTAACACGGTATATCTTTTCTCTCTCCGGATGGAAATTATCGTATTCAAAAACACTTTGAACCTGCATCAAAGAAAGCAAAGCAAATGGAATGGCCAGACCAAGCCCCATAATGTTTACGAAGGAAAAAAGTTTATTCTTCCAAATATTTCGCCACGCTATTTTGAAGTAGTTGCAGATCATAATAATATTTTTACTCGGTTCGTAAACTTTTTACCGGATTTGCTATTGCTGCTTTGGTTGCCTGAAAACTTACTGTAAGAATTGCTATTAACAAGGCCAGAGTTCCTGCAAGTGCAAATACCCACCATTCAATGTTTATCCTGTACGCAAAATCCTGTAACCAGTCATGCATAATATACCATGCGATAGGAGAAGCAATAACAATAGCTACCGCTACTATTTTCAGAAATGATTTCGAAAAAAGTAGGATAATGGAGTTAATCGAAGCTCCCAGCACTTTCCTTATTCCTATTTCTTTTATCTGTTGTTCTGTTATTTGAACTATAAGTCCAAAAACTCCCATTGCAGCGAGGAATAAGCTTAATCCGCTGAAAAAGGCAAACAACTGCTGCAATTTACTTTCAGCCTTATATTGGGTGGCTAACATTTCATCTACCCTGTTTACTTCCAGTAATTTATTGGGATAAAATTCCGTCCACAATTTTTGCAGTTCTTCTAAAACTGCCTGTTCAGCTCCTGATTTTGTTCTTATTATCATCCCTCCGTAAGGAATAGGATTTTCCGCAGTAATTATTGTTGGTTTAAGAGAAGTTTTTAAAGATTCGGTATTGAAATTTTCCACAATTCCTACCGGGGTTATCTTAGCATCTTCAATATTTTCATTTAAATTTTTAACCTGAAGAATATTCGCTGTATATGAAGTTAGAATTGAAGCAGGGCTGTTACTGGATTTCCTGCTCTTCCTTCCAAATGATTTCACCGTTGGGATTGCCAGCTTTTACATCAGAAGGAAATTTTTTGTCCAGGAGCCTTCCTTTCTGCAATTGAAGACCCAGGGTTTCTGCAAGATCAAGATCTGCACTTATATAATAGATTTCAATACTTTTATCAGGATCTGCAGGATCGGGTACTCTTTTGGACATGTAACCTTCCTTTAGTAGGTATCCAGGTGGAAACACTCACCTTTTCGATATTCGAATTTTTTAATAATTGGGTTTTAAAAACATCTCCTTTGCCGTCCCAGCTCACAGTTCCAATACTTAAAAGAGATTCTTTATTATATCCAATATCTGTGGTCTTAAGGAAAGTCACCTGCTGCTGTACCACAATGAGTGCGATAAGAACAATAATAGAAATTGAGAATTGAAGCACCACAAGGCTTTTTCTTACCAGGTTCTGGCCACTTAAATTTCCGGTATATAAATTCCCTTTTATGGTTTCGGCAGGATTGTATCCTGACATTACAAAGGCGGGATAGCCTCCTGCCAGAAGACTTATGCAAAGAAGAATTACAGTCATTATTCCAAACAGGTAAAAACCTGAGACAAAGGTCTGTTGTAATGCATGCCCCAAATAATTTTCAATAAAAGGGACAGATAATTTATATAAGAAAGTGGCTATTAAGGCAGAAATAGTAAAGAATAAAACAGCTTCTGTAAGAAACTGGAATACCAGTTGCTTACGGTTGGCACCAAGAATCTTTCTTACGCCTATTTCCCCCATCCGTTTAACTGCTCTGGCAGTACTAAGATTAATAAAATTAACACAGGCCACAATGAGCAGAAGCAAAGCGACCCCGCTAAGGATGTATATATTTGAAAAACTTCCTTTTATTTCCTGATATTCAGCAAAATCAGAATGTAAATAAATGTCCTTTACAGGTTGTAGTTCAAATGAATCTGCCTTTTCAGCTTCTACAAAGTCAGCATACCAGTTACTCAGCTTTTGACCAAACTCATTTGAATTTGTACCTGATTTCAGAAGCACATAATTTTGACGAAAGGTGCCAAATTGCTCCTTGTTTAAAACTTCCAGCCTTCCTTTTTGCACCAGAAGTGCATCGGCTCTTAAGTGGGTATTCGAGGGAATATCCTCTATAACTCCTGTGATAACGTATGAATTAGGTTCTGCGCCATAAGAGGGTACATCAGAAATAATTTTACCAACTGGATCTTCATTTGGAAAGAACCTTTCTTTTAAACTGCGGCTTATGATCAGATTTTTTTTGTCGTGGATATAATTTTCAGGACCTCCAGCCAAAATTTTTAAATCCAGCATCTTCCAGACGGTAGTATCTGCCTGTAAAAGATTCACTTCAACCTGATCTGATTCCGAAGAAGAAAGTTTTAAATGAATGGGGCGGGTACTTAACTGTGAGACAGCTTCTACTTCCGGAAAATCATTCATTAAGACGGGATTAAGACCAGCAAATGAAGAAGCCATCCTTTTAGATTGGTTACTTCCGGTGGTACTAACAGTAATGATCCTGTAAAGGTCATTTCCTTTACTCCAGTGCGTGTCATAAGAAAGATCATCTATAACAACTGTGGCCACACTCATGCATGCCCCGATTCCTATGGTTAAACCCAGAATATTAATGAATGAGTAAACCTTGTTTTTAGTTAAGGTTCGCCACGCTATTTTGAAGTAATTCCAGATCATTTTTACAATTTTATTCGGTTCTTAAGTTTTAATAGGATAGGAGGTGTTGCCGTTCACTTCAGCTTCAAGGTCGGTATGAGAGTATGAAGGAATCTCGTTGAGCGGCCTTAGATTAAGGGAAATCCAGCCTGATGCTTCAAGGCCGCTATTAAAGAAAGCCGGGAACCGGGTTTTCAGGTTTTCAGTAAGTGCATGTTCAGGATTACCTTTTATGAAATTGATATTAAACATTTGCACAAAATTCTCATCGGCAAAGTAGGTATCGTTTTCATTAAAAATATTGTCTTTATGCTGAAGGGTAACGATACCTGCAGAAACAACTCTTGTTAATTTCTCTATTTCTTTAAAATCATTCTCAAGTAATGGTCCAATGGCTGGTGCTGCAGATCCCAGTTCAAGAGAAGGTATTCCAGTTTCAGGATTAATAAAGGTTCTTTCAATTCTATAGATATTTGAAGCATTTTCGTGATAGCGGTCATAGCTCAGTTCATGAAGCACAAAGGCTGAAATTAAAAGGCAGCAGCAAAGTCCAATAGTAAGCCCGAAGATATTTATCAGGGAGATGAACCTGAATTTCATTAGGTTTCGAACTGCTGAGGTTATATAGCTTTTGATCATAACACCTGATGTTTTTTATCTCCCAAGTTCCTAATTTGAGAGACCTGAAATAATTATTCTGTTCTCAGACTCTTTACCGGGTTCGCAATGGCTGCCTTTACTGTTTGTAAACTCACCGTTGCCAGGGCAATTCCTATAGCCAGAATTCCGCCCACTACAAATAATTCAAAAGGCATTTTAATTTTATAAGCAAAACCCTGAAGCCAGAAATGAGACCCATACCAGGCAATAGGTACTGCAATTAACACTCCCAGTAAAACCAGCTTTAAGAAATCCAGGGAGAGTAAGGTGGTTAACTGTGCAACAGATGCTCCAAGGACTTTTCTTATACCTACTTCCTTTTTTCGTTGGGTAGCGGTAAAAGCAGCAAGGCCAAATAATCCCAGACAGGAGATGAGAATTGTAATTAAGGAGAAAATATTCAGGATCGAAGCAGTTCTCTGTTCAGTTTGGTAAAGTTCTCTATATTCGTCATCGAGAAAACGGTACTCAAAGGTTTTGCCCGGATTAAATGAGTTCCAGGTTGTTGCAATATCAGTTATGGCCTGGTTTATATTATCACCTGTCGTTTTTATAAGTATCTGCCCAAACCAGTCATATTCTGCAAAAATTACTACTAGTTCTATTTTCTGGTGAAGAGATACAAAATTAAAATCCTCGAGAACGGCTGTAATTAAACCGTTTCTTCCGTTTAGACTTGCAGCCTTCCCAATTGCTTCCCCGGGAATATAACCAAGTGCTTCAACAGCCGTTCTATTCAGCATAAAAGCATATTGACGTTCTGGACGGTCAATTGAAACCAGTTTTTTATCAGCAGTAGTGAAATTTCTGCCCTTAATAATTTCCAGGTTCATCGCTGAAACAAAATCCTTATCAACTGGAATAGCGGTAATAGACATACCTTCCCCGTCCTGCCTTCCGGCTACAGAAAATGAATATCCACCCTGTATGTTTACAGGAGAATCATATGAGGCGGTAACATTTTGTATGGAGCTGTAACCAGAAAGTTCCTCTTTAAAAGATTCAAATTGTTTAAGATCAATACTTCCTCCATCCAGTACGATTACATTTGAACGGTCAACCCCGGTATTGGTATTCTGTATAAAATGAAGCTGTTTTTGAGCTACCAGGGTGGCGATAATAAAGGCTATTGATACTGTGAACTGGAAAATTAAAAGTGATTTTCTTAGAATGGTAGAACTTCCCAAATTAGTTTGAATTTTGTTTAAAGCGGCTACAGGTTTTAACCTGGATAAAATCACAGCTTACCAGGTTCCCGCTATGAGAGTCATCGAGGTAAAAAGAAAAATAAGGAACAGTACAAATTCATCTTCCTGCCAGGTTCCCACTCCTATGCTCAACCCTGTGAAATTGTTAAAGGATGGCAGCAACAGGTGAGCAGCTATTACGGCTAATGTGAGGGCGATAAAATTTACAATGGCAGATTCGGTCAAAAATTGAAATATAAGATTAACACGTTTGGCCCCTAAAACCTTTCGAACCCCAATTTCCCTCAAGCGTTCCGAGGATTTTGCGGTCATTAAATTGGTGAAATTTATGCAGGCTATAATTAGCAGTAGAATTGCAATTACACTTAAGATGTATAAATAAATAACATTGTTATCATTACTATCCACTGAATATAAATGCACCTGGGTAAGTGGTTGTAGTTGCAGTTGAAATTTAAATCCGGCCTTAAACTCTTCTGAAAAACGACTGGAAACATATTTATCAATTTTTTGCTGAAGATCCTGAGTTTTTGAAGCCGGATTAAGTAATAAATAGGATCTGTCATTTGCTGAATTCCAAACTTCTGAAGTTGCTCTTGGATCTGAACTATAAGAGCCCAAAATATTGAATTGCAGTGTGGAATAGGGAGGAATATCTTCAATTACACCACTTACCTTCCAATTGTCTTCATTTATTATGATTGCTTTACCCAGTGCAGGTCCCGGGCCAAAGTATTTTTTGGCAGTGGAACTTGTGATTACTACAGAATATGGATCTTTTAAAGCCTCACCCGGATCTCCTTCTATAAAATTGAAACTGAAAATTCTAAAGAATCCTTCATCGGCAATAACCATATCTTTTTCGGTAAAAAGAACGTTATTAACCTTTACTTCCCGGGTACCATAATTGTAAATCCTGGCGGCCTCCTCAACTTCCGAAAATTCTCTTTTAGCAACCGGAACAACAGCAGTAGGGGTTAATGTAGTGCTAACAAAATCGGCATCGGCGGGAGATTTGTAACTCATATTTACAGCTACAATGCGATCTGCCTTATCGTGAAAACGATCATACCGTATTTCATTCAAAATATAAGTAGACAGCAGGAGAAAACAGGTAACACCTAAAAATAAACCAAACAGGCTTACGCTTATGGTAAGCTTAAATCTTACCAGGCTTCTCCAGGCAGTTTTAAAATAGTTCAGGATCATAGTTTCACATTTTACATTTTCCCCATAAGGGGGTTAAAGCCTTTATTATTCAGTTCTTAAACTCTTTACCGGGTTCGCAATGGCAGCTTTAATTGCCTGGAAGCTTATGGTTAGTATGGTAATAACCAGTGAAACTGCCCCTGCCAATACAAATATCCACCAGCTTATTTCAATGCGGTAAGTGAAATCCTGAAGCCACTGGTTCATAAAATACCAGGCTAAGGGAGCTGCGATAGTTAAGGCTATCAACACCAGTTTTACAAAATCTTTTGTGAGCATATGTACCACTGTACTCACGTTTGCTCCCAGAACTTTTCTTATCCCGATCTCTTTTTTCTTCTGCTCTGCCATAAATGAGATCAGCCCGAACAGGCCAAGGCAACTTATAAGGACCGCGAGGCAGGTAAAGACAATAGAAACTTTTGCCAGGCGTTGTTCTTCTGCATATAGTTTTTCTACTTCTTTGTCTATAAATGAATAAGTAAAAGGTGTATCCTTATTTACTGCTTCCCAACTCTGCTCAAGATCTGCAAGTAATTGCTCATAATTGGACACGTCTGCCTTTAGCAGAAGCCAATTTGGGGCCTCCTCGTTAAAAAGTAATAGCGGCGCGATATCTTCTTTAAGGGATGCAAAATGGAAGTCACTTACTACACCCACAATTTCAAAATCTTCTCTTACACCTTCATAAGTTTGCACCAGGGTAGAACCAACAGCATTGTCCATTTTAATATTAAAAGCATCAATAGTGGCTTTGTTAACAATAACCTGTGTGCTGTCGCCCGCCCGTAAATTCCTTCCGGCAAGTAGAGGTGTTTCTACGGTTTCAAAATAGTTTTCAGAAATTCCATTATAAATAACGGCCGTTTGATTTGTAGGATCATCTTGCGGTAGATGTAGGCCTAAGTCTCCAAGCATAAGTTCAGAAGGGTAGTGGTTACTGCCGCTTACTTCCATCACTCCGCTTATTTGGGAAATCTCATTTTTAAGAGCACTATACTTACTGCTGGCTTCACTTGTACCCAACCTTATTGCGATCAGGTTTTCTTTATTGAACCCCATATCTTTTACCTGGGTATATTTTAATTGCTGAATAATTACTATTACGCTTACTATTAATCCTATAGATACCACAAACTGAAATACCACCAGCGCTTTACGAAAAGTGCCGCTACCAGATTGTATGCTGAAAGAGCTTTTTAAAACTTTAATGGGTTTTATGGAAGATAAAATTAGGGCAGGGTATATGCCTGCAAGTAATCCTGTGATGATACTCAAACCTAACAGGGCAGTAAATATTCTCCAGTCGTACAAAGCTGTAGGATTGACCTTCCCCGTAATAAGTAGATTTAAAAAGGGTAAAACCAGTGCAGTTATTGGTATGCTTATAATAGAAGCACCTAAGGAAAGCAATAAAGATTCTCCTAAAAATTGCCCCACAAGAGAAGCCTTTCCTGCACCTACTACTTTTCGCACCCCAATCTCTTTAGCCCTTTTAGATGCCCGGGCCGTGCTTAGATTTACAAAATTAATGCAGGCCACCAACTGGATGAAAAGCGCAAGTATGAGCAGCACATAGAGATAATTAATATTTGATACCTCCTCTATTTGATTGGTTATTCCACTTGAGTATAAATGAATATCTTTAACTTTTTGCAGCAGCAATGTTTTTTCAAATCCTGCACTTGCAAGATCTTTCTTACCCCGCGCCATTAAAAAAGCAGGAAGCTTTTCCTGCACCCGGTTAGCATCTGCCCCCGGCGCAAGTTTTATATAGCTGTGCACAAAATTCTGAATGGCAAAATTTTGTACATTTTGTACGAATTCACCCAAACCCGGGGAATTCATACTCATAAAATAGTTGGGATTAAGATGAGATTTTTCCCCTGTTTGATCATCGAAAACTCCAGTCACTCTTAAAGAAACTTCTTCTTCCCCACTTCCCATAACAAGGGATTTGTTCAGGGCCCTTTCACTTCCGAACAATTTCCTGGCTAATGTTGAGGAAAGTACCACAGTATTAGGTTCTACCAAGGCGCCTTTGGGTTGACCTTCGGTAATACTGAAATTAAATAAATTAAAAACCGTAGGGTCTGCAAGGTAACCACGGGGTTCATAAAATCCCGATGCACTTTCAGCTACACGTAGTAAAGCATCACTTCCTTCCCCCATATATACCAGTCGACAGGCTTCTATTACTTCCGGGAGATCCTCTTTGAGCGCAAAAGCAATGGGTGGGCTACTCGTTGCTCGGTCAGAATCGATGCTGCTGTTATTCCGGCTCTTATTGATAGTCCTTATGCGGTACAGAGATTCTGATTCTGCGTGATGTGTGTCATACCCAAATTGAGCCGAAACATAAACCAGGATACTCAAACAACACACTGTTCCCACGGTAAGACCGAGAAAATTGATGAAGGTTTGCAGTTTGTTCTTCTGAAGGCTTCTCCAGGCTAATTTGAAATAAGTCCTGATCATAGGGAGTTGAATGATGATTAATAGTTTAATTATTTTTGTTCCTTCTCTTTTTAGGCTTAAATCCTTTTACTCAGCTCTTAAACTTCTGGTGGGGTTAGACAAAGCTGCTTTGATGGACTGAAAACTTACTGTTAACAACGTGATCATCAAAACACCAATTCCTGTAGCCACTAGAATCCAGAGGGAGATTTCTGTCCTGTAAGAAAATTTCTGCAACCAACCTTGCATAAAATAATATGCAACAGGAATGGCAATAAACAGGGAAATAAGAACCAGCCGTACAAAATCTTTTGATAGCAGAAGCCATAAATTGGTAACTGTTGCACCAAGAACTTTTCTAACACCTATTTCTTTTGTACGTCGTTCAGCTACGAAAGAAGTCAACCCGAATAATCCCAGGCAACTTATAAATATTGCGAGACCTGTGAATATTTGAGCCAGACTTGCAACCCGTTCCTCTGCCGCAAATTTCTTAGCATATTCTTCGTCTATAAAATCGTATTTGAAAGGTAGATTTGGGAACTGTTGTTTAAAGGTATTTTCAATTAGCGTAAGATTTTCAGAAACACTGTTTTCCGGGTTCAACCTAAGATTGTAATAACTGGCATTATTAAATCTGTCAAAAACAAATAATTGCTGTTTTACAGGTGAATAGGGGGACTGTATAATGGCATCCTCCACAACTCCAATAATTTGCATTGGTGGTCCCGGATCTTCCTCATTATCATCCCTTAGATATTTTCCAACAGGATCTGTCATCCCCATATATTCCATCGCGGTCCTGTTGATAATAACTGCATTGGAATCTGAGGCAAATTCCCTCGAGAAATCTCTCCCCATTATAATTTTCATTCCGAGAGTCTTCACATATTCAAAGGAGACTTCGGTCCAGGCAAAATCTTCCTGAAAACCTTCCGGTTTTCCTTCCCATTCATAACCTGATCGATTAGACCAAACTTCGGTTGCTGGGCTCATGGAGGTAGCCATTTCAATTGCCCCACCCGAGTTTATAAACTGGTTTCGCATGAGGTCGTTTTTCCCCTCAAAATCTGCGCTCATAACTTAGATCTGTATTAAACCACCCTTGTTATATCCAACGGGCCTGTTTTTGCTGAACTGAATTTGGCTCATCACCACAAGAGTTCCAATAATTAAAACAACAGAAACAGTAAACTGTGTTACGACCAGCACTTTTCTGGGAAGCGCAGAGAACCTTCCGGAATTAAATGTTCCCTTTAAAACTCTTACCTAGTCTAAAAGAGGACAGGTATAAAGCAGGATAACCTCCGGCTAACAAGGCTGTAATTATGATAAACACTAAGGAGTAGATCCAGAATTCAGGACTCGACCAGGGGAAAGTAATTTCTTTGCTTGCCAGTTCATTAAAAGTGCTTAGAAAGAGGAGTGCTAATCCAAGGGAAACGATGAAACTTATCATGGTCACCACAAGTGACTCACTTAAAAATTGTTTAATTAATTGTGCTTTACTAGAGCCTATAGCTTTACGAATACCCACCTCTAATGCTCTTTTTTCAGATCTTGCTGTGCTCAGGTTCATGAAATTTATGCAGGCCAGGAACAACACAAAAGCTCCTATAATTCCAAAAAGCCATACATTTTCAATCCTCCCTCCGGTTTGCACCCCATTTTCAAAGTTTGATCTCAGGTGCCAATCGGCCATAGGCAAAAGAAAAATTTTAGTGTCAAAATTTATTGCTTCCTCATTGGCCTTCTTTTTTGAATCTAAAATATTGGCCGTAACAGTTTCCATGGAGAGGTCTTCGGGAATTTTCACAAATAATTGAAAAGAATTATTTCCCCATTGATCCCTGGCATACTTTATCCATTCCTGCGAATTAATATAATGTTCCCATGGCATGAGAAAATGAACATCATATAGAGAGGTGTTTAGCGGGAAATCCTCATACACGGCAGTTATAAGCATATCATCTACGCTATTTACTTTTAAAATTTTTCCCAGAGGATCATTGTTTCCGAATAAAGCTTTGGCTGTTGATTCAGAAATCATGATAGAGTTTATTTCATCTAAGCCATTTTTGTCTCCCTTTAAAATTTTTGGTTCAAAAATCTCCAGTCCTTCTTCCTGTATATAATTCCCGGTTTTGGAAATATTGGTTTCTCCATATTTGAGGTATTTAGAATTGGTCCAGGAAGACATCGCAAGTTTGTCAAAATTTGAATTATAAGATTCCCTGAAAAGAAATTCTAAAGGCCTTGGAATAGCTGGTCCCGTTCCAACCTCACCATTCAAAGTCTGACTTTGAAATACCTGTGCAATCTGGTCGTGATTTTGGAAAGATCTATTAAAATTTATCTCATCCTGAATCCAGAGACAAATCATAATAGTGACTGCCATGCCCAGGGCAAGACCGAATATATTTATGAGGGAATACACCTTATTATTTAATAAGTTTCTCCAGGCTATTTTGAAATAATTGAGAAGCATAAGCTTTATTTATTGATGAATGAAATGATGATCTTAAAATTTACATTTTCATATTTTACTCCGTTCTTAAACTCTTTACCGGGTTCGCAATGGCAGCTTTAATTGCCTGAAAGCTTACAGTAAACAGTGCGATAAGGATTGCAGTTACCCCGGCTACAGCAAAAATCCACCAGCTTATATCTATTCTATAGGCAAATTGAGAGAGCCAGCGTTGCATAACAAACCAGGCGATAGGAATGGCCAGAACAAGGGAAAGTCCCACCAGTTTTATAAAATCGGCATTTAACAACTTTAAAATTCCCAGGGAAGAAGATCCCAAAACTTTTCTGATCCCGATTTCTTTTTTTCGCATTTCGGCATTAAAGGTGGCAAGTCCCAAAAGCCCCAGGCAGGAGATGAGGATTGCCATATAAGCAAAGTATCCTGAAAGTTTCAGTAGGTGCTGCTCTGTTGTGTATTGAGCCTGGAAGGTGTCATCCAGAAACTTAAAATCAAATGTGTAACCGTTGTTGTACTGCTCATAGTACCTTTTGATCAGTTCCAGCGTTTTTCTTTCATTTCCCGGTTTGATGCTTACCATTGCCATCGTGGCTTCCTGGGGCTTAATGGAAAACGAGTGGTGGGATGTTTCGCATGACAGAACTGGTATGAAAATCTTTTATGACACCCAGTATCGTTTTATCTTCACCCCAAACATTTATTTTTCTACCCACGGGATCTTTGAGGTTCATAATTTTGATTGCTGTTTCATTTAACAACACGCAGGAATCTAATGCACCCAAATCCTCAGAATATGGTTTACTTAAGCAGCCATTTTCATATTGAGGGTGCTCATAAGGTGTGTGTCGATGCCCCTTATTAGAAAATCAATAGGGTTGTTTTCCTTTTTGCCCGGCCAGGAAATACCATAGGTAGAAGAACCACCGTCTTCCCGAATAAGCGTTTGGTTTATTCCACCTAAGCATCTACAACCCCTGGAAGAGTCCTTAGGCCATTAAAAAATGAGGTGGTATTTTCACTTGCCTTTGCTTCCAGGTCAAAATGAATAATATTGTTCTTCTCGTAGCCTATGGGTTTATTAAGTGCAAAATTGACTTGCTTTTTTATAACAAGTACAGAAATAATAAGAATAATAGAAGCCATAAATTGAAAGACTACCAAGCCTTTTCTAATAAATATTTCGCCCACTTTCCCTTTAAAATTTCCTTTGAGCGTGGTTAAAGGTGTAAACCCGGAAAGATAAAAGGCCGGATAACTCCCTGCAAGCAGCCCAGTTGCCAGGGTTACGGCTACCAACAAAATAATATTAAGAGGAGAAAACTCAACAGTGAGTGCTTTGTTTAAGTGATGTAGTTAAAACTTGGCATGAAAAGTAAAACAAGACCAATAGCAAGCACCGTAGCCAAAAAGCTCAGGACTATCGACTCGGTCAAGAACTGCAGCATTAAAGCACTCCTGCTTGTGCCGACTACCTTTTTAATTCCTATTTCCTTAAACCTGCTGGAAACTTGTGCTGTGGAGAGATTTATAAAGTTAATACAGGCTATGAGCAGTACAAGGATAGCGATTAAAGAAAACAATCTCACATAGGTGATCCTTCCCCCACTTTGAATTCCATTTTCATAGTTCCCGTACAAATAGCCATCAGAAAATTTTCGTAGAAAAATGCTGAAAATATTTCCCTCGTCATATTTGTCAATGAGGTTACTTATTTTTCCTTCAAAAAGTGCTGCATTGGTATTGGGCTTGAGCAGAACATAGGTTTCAGGACCTGTGTTATACCATTCTTTTCCATTGACCCAGATGTCTTCTAAAAGTTTGGTTTTGGATAATATAAAATCAAATTTTAAAGTGGAATTAGCGGGGACATCTTCACAAACACCGCTGATTTTTGCGACGTGATTTACCCCAAAGATGGAATACTCCAAACTTTTATCCATAGCATTTTGACTGGAGCCAAAGAGTTTGTTTGCCAATTGCTCTGAAACAACAATATTGTTTTTTTCCTGAAGCACCTGTGCTCTATTCCCTTCAATAAGAGGAAAAGTGAATATGTCAAAAAAGGTGGAGCTGGAGAAAACTCCGGCCGATTTATAGGCGTGTTCTTCATTGGTAAAAGTAATTTTCATACCTTCTTTTTCCAGATTCATCACCGTGACGGCATGCTCTACTTCAGGAAAATCTTTTTCCAGTGCCTCGGCAAGGGGCCCCTGGGTGTGATCATGAATCAGCACATTGCCGTTTTCTGTACTTTTTTCCATAATTTGATACAGTCGCGCATCATTTTTATGAAAACGATCGATCATAAGTTCGTCACTCACCCACAGGTAAAAAAAAAAAGTACAGCCCAGTCCAGTAGTGAGTCCCACAACATTGATGAAGGAAAAGAGCGGTTTCTTTTTTAAGTTGCGCCAGGCGATTTTGATATAATTTTTGAGCATATTGACAATTTTAAATCAATTTTAGAGGGTTTTTCGTGGTTTCTCCTCTTTCGCTTTGGTTCCCACCGGGGGGACTTGCACGAGAGGAAGACACAGGGTGCTTACTCTGTTCTTAAACTCTTTACCGGGTTCGCAATGGCAGCTTTAATTGCCTGAAAGCTTATGGTAAATAGTGCAATAAAGATTGCAGTTACTCCGGCTACAACAAAAATCCACCAGCTAATATCTATTCTATAGGCAAAATCCTGTAGCCATTTATCCATTAGGAACCAGGCCAGGGGAGAGGCAATTACAAAAGCAATAAGAACAAGCTTTAAAATTCTATTGATAGTAAATTCACTATTCCCGAAACCGATGCTCCCACTATTTTTCTTATTCCTATTTCGCGCCTGCGCTGTATTGTACTGTAAGAGGCGAGTCCCAGTAAACCTAAACAGGAAATGAAAATGGCAAGGCCTGCAAAGTTTAAAAACAGTGCTCCAAAGCGTTGTTCACTGCGATACTGCCTGTCAAAGAATTCATCGAGGAAATAGTAATCAAAAGGTTGTTGAGGTAATAATTTGTTCCATTCCTTCTCAATGGAGGCAATAGTACCAGGCACATTACCGGGGTCAATTTTTACAGCCAGGAGGTTGGTCCTGTCCGGCTCGATACGCATGCTTAGAGGTTTAATTTCTTCCTGAAGGGAGGTGAAATGAAAATCTTTAACCACCCCCACTATTTGGCCTTCACGACCCCACTGTCGAAACTTACGTCCAATAGCTTCCTCTGCTGAAGAATAACCCAGTAGCTGCACCGCACTCTCATTAATCAACATCGCCTGAGTAGTATCTGAAGCAAAATCACGGGAAAAAGTTCTTCCTGCAGCTAAATCAATATCAAATGTTGGGATATAGTCAAAATCCACAAAATAAACATCAATGTTGGCTATCTGGAGATCTCCTTTTTTATTTTCAATTTCTGAATAAGCACCATAATTATTTCCTCCCGGTACACTCGAACTAAAAGTGCTGGTTTTTACTTCGGGGATTTTATACAGAGCTTGCTGGAGAGCTTCCTGTGCAGGGTTATTGTTTGGTCTTAGCATCACAATTTGTTCTTTATCAAAACCCAGGTCCGTCGTCCTCATGTATTGCATCTGGTTGTAAATCACAATTGTACCTATAATAAGGACTATAGAAATAGTAAACTGACTAATTACCAAACCCTTCCTTAAAAAAACTCCCTTGCTTCCTGCAGAAAATCGGCCTTTGAGGACGCTTACCTACTTAAAAGAAGAGAGAACAAGTGCCGGATAAATACCTGAAATGAGTCCTAAAATTATAGCAACAACAAACAACATCAGCAGGTAAAAAGGTTCAGAAAAGATATTTTCAGCTACCGTTTTTCCGGCCATTTGGTTGAAGTAGGGCAGTAGCAGTGAAACAAATCCAACAGTAAAAACAGCTGCTATGAAACATATGACAATTGATTCTCCTATGAATTGAGAACCAAGATGTCTCTTTTGAGCTCCCACAACCTTCCTTATTCCTACTTCTTTCGCTCTTTCTACTGAACGGGCTGTGGTGAGGTTAATAAAATTAATACAGGCGATCAATAAAATAAATACCACAACCATTCCAAATATATATACATTGTTGATACTGCCCTGCACAGATCCTCCTCTTGAAGAATGAAGATAAACCTCCTCAAAGGGTTCCAGGAAGAGAGATACAAACATTTGTGATTCCTTCATCTCGTTACCAGCCTTCTTCTCCAGAAAAGCCGGAAATTTTGCTTCAAGTTGTTTTGGATTGGTATTAGGGGCAACCAGGATATATGTGGAAGGACTATAATTTCCCCATTGCTCATCTACACCCTGGTAAAGATTTTGACTAAAAGTTACCATAGAAAGAACAATATCTGCCTGGATGTGAGAATTCAAAGGGATATCTTCCATTACCCCTGTGATCTCAACTGAATATCCTTCATCAAAGATTTTAATAGTTTTTCCCAGGGGATCTTCTTCTCCGAAATATTTTTGAGCCGTGGACCGGGATATTACGGCAGTAAAAGGAGTTGTTAATGCAGTTTGCTTTTTCCCCTGAAGCAAATCGAAATCAAAGCTTGTAAAGAAACCTAAGATCTGCAGCGATTACGTCTTCTTCCAAAAACTTAAGATCATCTTTTTTTACCAGGGCCTCTATTTCGTTCACACGAATGGCAGCTTCAATTTCAGGAAATTCCGGTTCAAGATTTGGCGCTACAGCCCACGAAGTAATATTTCCTTTAATAACTTCCGAAGGAGTTTTCACATCGGCCACTACACGATATATTCGATCACCCTTAGAGTGGAAATTGTCATAGCTAAGTTCAAATCCTACATAGAGCAGGATGAGAAAATCCCATTGTTAGCCCAATTGCAAGACCCGAAATGTTGATGAGGGAAAACCATTTGTGCCTCCAAAGATTACGTAGTGCGATTTTAATGAAATTGAGAAACATAGTGCGGGAATTGAGTGATAATTCTATTGATTGATGATGACCCTAATCTTAAACAAGAACGTTTTCTGTAACCTTTTGCCCGTCCAGCATCCTGATGATCCTATGGCTGTATTTGGCATCGTGTTCACTGTGCGTTACCATAATGATAGTAGTTCCTGCTTCATTTAACTCTGTAAGAAGATCCATAACTTCGTTACCATTGCTGCTGTCCAGGTTTCCCGTAGGCTCATCGGCAAGGATAAGTTTGGGATTATTAACCACGGCACGGGCTACTGCCACCCGTTGTTGTTGACCTCCTGATAGTTGCTGCGGAAAGTGATTCCTCCTGTGCATAATTCCCATTTTCTCAAGGACTTCATGAACACGCACTTTACGGTCAGCTTACTTTACACCTGTATAGATTAGCGGAAGCTCTACATTTTTCATATACCGTTAATTCGTCAATAAGGTTGAAGCTCTGAAATACAAAACCTATGTTATGTTTTCTCAGGTTAGCTCGTTTGCGTTCGTTAAAACCAGAAACCTCCGTCCCGTTGAACACAAAACTTCCACCATCGGGGTCATCAAGCAGTCCTAAAATATTTAGTAAAGTTGATTTTCCACACCCGGAAGGTCCCATTATGGCTACAAATTCTCCTTCTTTAACTTTGAAAGAAAGCTTGTTCAAAGCGACTGTCTGAACCTCTTCAGTCCTGTAGAATTTTTCTAGATTTTCTATTGTTATCATTGCTTCTAATTAATTCTGTTTATATAGTTTTTTGGTTTTTCATTTGTGAAGATCTTTAACTAAAAGACCAACTATAATTTTTGGTGTTACATTACTCGAGGACCAGTTCCTGGATGTCACCATAGTTATCATAACTGGAAGTAATGACCTCGTCTCCTGGTACCAACCCATCCAATACTTCATAATATTCGGTGTTTTGGCTTCCAAGCCTGATATCTGTTTTGTAGGCACTCTGGCCATCTTCACTCACTTTAAAGATCCAGTTACCTCCTGTTTGTTGGAAAAAACCTCCCTTCGGAATTAAAAGAGCCTGTTTTTCCTGGCTAAGAGCAACTCTAATTTGAAGTGTTTGTCCTCTACGAATCCCTTCAGGAATTTCTCCATCGAAATGCATATCAACCTGAAATCTTCCGTTGGTTACCTGGGTATAAACTTTCTTTATTGTGAGGGTGTATTCTTTTCCGTCGAAAGAAAAGGTTCCGGTTTGCCCATTATAGATGCGGGAGATATAATGCTCATCAATGTCTACCCTTACTTTGTAACCGCTAAGCACATCGATCTGCCCCAGTCTTTCCCCTTTGTTCTTAGACTGGCCTATTTCAGCATCAAGGGAGGTAAGTTGCCCGTCTACGTGGTGCTCTTACAATGAGATCTCCCACTTTTTTGCGCATAAGTTCTAGAGCGCTTTGAGTCCTGCTATAGGAATTTTGCGCCTGGGTTACCTCCTGCCTCGTTGCTATAGAATCCTGTTTCATTACCTGTTCTGCAAGTTCCATCCGCTGTTTCTGGTAGTTGTAGTTATTTTCAGATTCCACCAAATCCTGTCTTCCAATCGCCTTTTTCTCGTACAGTTTTTTGTTGAGGTTATAAAGTCTTTCGGCTTCTATGAGGCTGTTTTCTACATCTGTCAATTGATTTAACCTGTTAATGGTGTTTTGGCGGGCTGCATTTTGAGAAATCTGCATTTGGGTAAGCAGGTTGTAAACCGAAGTCTCCTGGTTTACAAGGCTCAATTCAAGATCGGTATTAGAGAGGCGAAGAATAGGATCTCCGGCTTCCATTATGGCGCCATCTTCAACAAATTTTTCTTCCACCCTTCCACCTTCCAAAGCGTCCAGATATATGGTGGTAATAGGTAGTACTATTCCATTAACGGGGATATTTTCCTGAAAAATGCCCTGAGTTGCAGTATTGATACTTATTCGTTCCTTTTGAACGTTTAATTTAGAGTTACCTCCCGAGGAAATGAGTACAAAAATAATTAAGGCCAGGAGCAAAGCTCCCCCCAATATCATAAGAATCCGGGAGGTTGTAAATCTTTTCTTTTTTAATGGTATGTCCATTTATAATTTTATTTTCTCTTGTTTATATGAAGAATGATGCCAGATTCTCAAGAGCTTGATTTTATTGGGTTTGCCTCCTAAATAGAGGGAAAAACTGTCCGTTTTCGAACAATTGCTGTTCGCTTACAATACAGTTTTTGGTCTTTCCAAAATTTGAGTAAAGAGAGGTATATCAGCTAATTATAAAATTGTAATATTGTACCAATGATACTTAAAGAAGCCCGCATATTAATCATTGATGACGACGTAGATGTGCTCACTGCACTTCGTTTATTACTTAAAAGTATGGTGAAGGAGGTGGTTGTGGAAAAGAATCCAAATCAAATACCTTCGCTGTTAGGCAACAACCAGTTTGATATAGTAATTCTCGACATGAATTTCAACGGATTGGTAAATACAGGGAATGAAGGGATCTTCTGGTTGAATAAAATTAAAAAACTAAGTCCCGGGGCAGATGTCATTCTTATTACTGCTTATGGAGATATTGATCTTGCTATAAGATCTTTAAAGGAAGGGGCATCAGATTTTTTAGTAAAGCCCTGGAATAATGAAAAGTTGATCAATTCTGTAAGAAATCTGGTTGAAAAGAAATCTTCCAAAAAAACACCAAAGAATCCAAAACTTTCAGAAGGAACAGCAATTGTTGGTGAAAGTGAGGTGATGGAGGACGTATTTGTAAAACTGAGGAAGGTAGCTCCTACAGATGCTAATATTCTTGTCCTGGGGGAGAACGGTACGGGTAAAGATCTGGTGGCAAAAGCTATTCATGAAAATTCCCTTAGAAAAAATAAACCCTTTGTAAAGGTAGACGTGGGGGCATTGACTTCTACTTTGTTTGAAAGTGAATTATTCGGTTATAAGAAAGGAGCTTTTACAGATGCCCGTGAGGACCGGAAAGGAAGGTTTGAAGCAGCGCAGGGTGGTACTCTTTTTCTGGATGAAATCGGGAATATTAGCCTGAGACAACAGGCGAGGCTACTTACAGTTCTTCAAAACCGTCACATTACACCTTTGGGATCCAATGAAATTATTCCTGTTGATATTAGACTTATATGTGCCACGAATCTGGGCCTCCCGGAGCTGGCAGATGAGAATAAGTTTAGAAAAGACCTAATCTACAGGATAAATACTGTGGATATTGTAGTGCCTCCCCTGCGCAGCAGGGGCAGTGATCTAATGCTTTTGACCAGGCATTTTCTACAGGTGTATGCTTCCAAGTATCAAAAAGGTCCTTTCCAAATTGAAAAAAGTTTTCAAAATAAGCTTAAGAGCCATTCTTTTCCCGGCAATGTTCGGGAACTTCAGTATGTACTTGAACGATCTGTAATTATGGCTGAAGGAGATGAACTTACAGATGAAGACCTGGTATTTTCAGCAATAGAAAATGCAGAGGAGATTTCTAAACCCGGTGATATGAAGTTGGGAACGATAGAGAAAAATACTATTCTCACCGTGATCAAAAAGAATAAAGGTAATATCTCTAAATCTGCACAAGAGTTAGGAATTACGAGGGCTGCACTTTATCGTAGACTGGAAAAATATGACTTATAAGTCCCACAGTGTTTTCTTACTGGCCAGGCTGCTTATTCTCCTACTATTCCTGGCACTCCTGGCATATTCTTTTATATCCACCCGGTACTACCTGGCGTTGGGAGCAGGTGTAGTTTGTTTTCTCACTTTTATGAATCTCCACAAATTCCTGGCAAGGAGGTTTACTGAGATTGATGACTTTTTTGAAGCGGTGAAATATCGGGATTTCTCGCGCAGATTCGTTGAAGACCTTGGCCCACGCGATATAAGAAATCTACATAAAGGATTTAATGAGGTTAACAAGGTGGTGCGTGAGATAAATGCGAAAAAGGAGGTGCAATATCTTTACCTTCAAAAGATCCTCGAAATGGTGGATATTGGTATAATAGCTTATAATTTAGACAATGGCCTCGTTCTTTGGGCAAATGATTCTATTAAAGAAACCCTTAACCTTCCTTCTTTTAAGAATATAAATTTCGTGGAGCGCCGTAAACCTGAACTGTACGAAGAAATATTTGAAACCTATTATTCTGAAGCTACTGCTGTAAGTATTTCAGTAAATAATGAAAGGCTGAAGGTCCTCATTTCAGATACCGTTTTTCATATTGATGAAGATGTCTACAAACTCATCGTTCTTCAGAATATAGATGAAACGCTGGACAGAAATGAATCTGAAGCCTGGAAAAAGCTTCTTAGTGTAATGACTCACGAAATAATGAACTCTATTGCACCTATTTCTTCCCTGGCTGATACTTTGCAGTCACAAATTAGATTATCTGCCGGAAATGCGAAGGAATATCCCCTGGATATGGAGGATATGGATGCTGGCATAAGCAGTATTAAAGCCCGCAGTGAGGGATTAATGAAATTTGCAAAGACGTATCGCAGTCTTAATAAAATTACTCATCTCAATCTTGAGAAGGTTTATGTGCGGGAGCTTTTCCAGAATATTCAGCATCTTATGCAACCCTCTATTAAGGACAAACATATAACTATTGAATTCCTGCAACAAAACCCCGATCTTCAAATTGAAATAGACAGTTATCTAATAGAACAGGTTTTAATTAACCTTATCCTGAATGCCATTGACGCATGTAGTCAAAACCCCGAGCCGCGGATAAAGGTAGTGGCTCTGCAGGATTACAATTTAAATCCTGTCATTAAGGTACAGGATAACGGTACAGGTATACCTAAGCAGAAATATTGGATAGCATATTTATTCCTTTTTTTACTACAAAGAAGAATGGTAGTGGAATCGGCCTAAGCCTGTGTAAGCAAATTATGATGCTACACAAAGGAAAGATCCAGATAACCAGTGAGGAGGATAAAGGCACAATAATGAGCCTCGTCTTTTAACTGACTGAATAACTAGGCTACCAGATCCGGATCTGCTGTAAATTTCATGCCAAAATGTTCTTCGAGCAGTTCATCAAATTGAGAGGAAGATAATATAGGTACTTCCTTTTTTTGTTGCCCATTGGTTATTGTAAGGCTTGTTGAGGTAAGGGTGATCCTTCCGGCTGAAGTAGCACGGGAACACAGCGGTTTTTTAGTAAAAGGAGCAAGTGGAGAGACCTGATGAAATTCACAGGTTTCGGCAAAATCCTGAAGATCTCTTTTCTTAAGGGTAAACTTGTACATTTTCTGGTAACTCTCATTATCCAGCGATTTTTCTAACAAAATCTCCTCGTTTGGCAATTGGGTAAGCCTGTAGTAGAATCCAAATTGAAATACAGGTTCGTCAAATTTAAGTTCCAGCGGCTCTAAAAACGCATCTCCAAAACCTACATCAACTAGGAAAAGCTGTTCGTCTATGGAAGTTATAATTGCCAAATGTCCAAAATTAGATCCAAAATCGTTCAGTGGTGGCACGAATACACTGCAGCCTATAAAGTAGTTGTCAAATCCTATTTCTTCTAATGCCTTTGCAAATAAACCATTTAATTCATAACAAAAGCCGCCTCTCTTCCTTTCCACAACTTTTGAATAAAATTTTTCCTGGTCAAGAACAATAGGAATTCGGTTTATCACATGAAAATTTTCAAATGGAACATTAAGAACGTGGGCACGGTGCAGGAAATTTAATGTTTCTATAGAAACCTCAGTTTTGCCCTTGTAATGAATGCGCTTAAGATAATGCTGGAGATCCATACCTGAAAAAGTTTTAAAAAGTCACCTGGAGATTATACAAGATTAAATCAAAAGTTTGGAAAACAGATATCTTGTTTCGAAAAAATTAACGGCTTATTTATAAAAATGATTGTACTTAATGAAGAACAAAAAAGATAACAATTAAGGCAATAGGGATCACTAATTTGTAAAATTAAATAGAAGTTTAGCAAAACATTAAAATTGTAAAATTTTCTCTCTTTTTTATGTCCATTATCTTTGTAATCCTCTATTAAACTAAATATTACGAACGAAAAAATATAACCTTTGTCTGCATTTCAAGCTCACTGTTGCACTTCTGCTAATCTTCTTCCTTATCATCTAAGAAGAATTGTCTTAACTTTTTTCCTGGGCGTGGTTTTTCTTTTGCCATGTGATTCATTTAGTCAGGTATTTAAAGATAAGGATCCCAATGTGGAAACTTCAGGCGACGCTTTTATAGTTCTTTTACTGACATCGGCAGTTGCCACCAGTTTAATTTTAAAGGATACAAAAGGAACCTGGCAGTTTACAAAAAGTTTTGTCCTCAACCTGGCCGTAACGGGGGCGGCAAAATATCTAATAAATAAGGAACGGCCGCTTGAAGGAGGAGATTATGCCTTTCCCTCGGGCCACACCTCTATCGCCTTTCAAAGTGCCTCCTTTTATCACAGGAGATACGGATTTAAGTATAGCATACCAGCCTACATCCTGGCAGGTTTTACGGGCTATAGTAGACTCAATGCCGCCCGGCACGACGGCTGGGACGTGTTGGCAGGAGCTGCTGTGGGGATAGGAAGCACCTGGTTTTTCACTACTCCTCTCGAGGAAAAACAAATCCAGGTAAGCTTTTCTGGTGACGATGACAGCTACTTACTAGGGCTGAGGTATACCTTTTAATGAATGAATTCCTTCCTCAGCAAAAGGTTGCCAACTAAATAATTTGAATACTTCTACTCAAGGTCACGGGGTATCTTTACTTCAGAAGAATAAATCCTGTAAAAATTAAAAAATTTCGGAATAGTAATAAGACGTGGAGAACTGAATTTTTCTGCAGAATTTGTTCTTATAGAAGCGGTTAATAAAGTCTTAATAAGTCAGTTCCGAACTGCTTTTAAGCATTCCGGGATATCTGTACATTGTTTAAATTATTTTTACTAAATATTTAAAGTTTTGGGGAATTTTAAATTTAGCTTACTTTTTACTGTATTACTCACTTTTTTGATAATCAATACAGAAAAAGCAAATGGACAGGTTTACCAGGAAATAGATGAATTTGCTGAAATAAGCAGAGATTTTCAGGAAATAACGGGAGTTCAACAGGATAACCTTGGGAATTTGTGGGTTTCTTCCAATACTCAAATTCTTAAATACAATTCTTCAGTTTCTGAAGTTTACAATCGTTTTAAAGGTATACCCAAAGAGGCAGGAAACATAAACACCATTTTTATTGATTCTAAAAATAGGATTTTTGCAGGTTCGGCTTCGGGATTATTGCTTTTCGATCATAAGGAAGGGAAGTTTTCCCCAATACCCTCCAAGAATGCTGCAGTTCAGCTTAAGCAATAGAAAAAATTACTGAAGACGAAGATGGCACAATTTGGCTGGGGGCCCAAAATGGAATATGGAATTATTCGGGAGAAAATCTTAGGCTTGTTACCTCTTTTCCGGCCGAACAAATAGTCAACGGATTACTTACCGTAAATAAGCAGGTGATTTTTGGAACTTCCAAAGGATTATTCAGCTTAAACAAGACCAGCAGCCATTACGATAAAATTCCCTTGCTGAATTATAAAGATCTTAAGGTGGAAAGTATTTTCTTCTCGGGAGAATTTTATCTCATTGGTACAACAGACGAAGGCTTATTTAGAGTAAGTGAAGATTTCACCAGGACTGAAAAAGTCTATTCCCTTCCCTATTCTTCTCAAAGTGTACCACTTTCAGCAATTACGAATGACAGATCGGGGAATTTTTATATCTCTACAAAGGGAGACGGCTTGATCGTGCTGGATGAAAATTTGAATCTCATCTCCCAGCACCGCCTGGAAAATGGTGATAATTCCTCACTTGCAGATAGTCACATAAAAGGTTTGTATGCAGATGATTTTAACACACTCTGGATCTATACAGATTTCGGCCAGTTACATTCCTTAAACATAAGACAGAAATATTTTGAATTTCTTAGGAATGATCCCCAAAAATATTCAAGCCTCGCTGACAATGTAACTTCAGCTATTGAAAAAGACAGTAATGGAAATATTTGGTTTGGAACGAGAGAGGGATTGAGTATTTGGAATATAAAAAATAATACCTGGCAGCATCTTAAGAATTTATCTTTTACACAAGCTCACAACGAGCCCGATGTTATAAAGGACCTGCACGCAAATGATATTCATATGTGGGTAGCCACTTATAATGATGGCTTATATAAAGTAAACATCAATACTTTTTTAAGGGCACATTATTCTACAGATGCAAAAACAAAAACAAGTCTGCAAAAGGTAAGTGCCGTAATAGTTGATTCCAATCAAAATGTATGGGCCGGGGGAGAAGAAGGTGGAATTATTAGAATAAGCCCCAGCAACGACATAGTCACTTATCCTGTTGAAAATATTGAAGCCCTGCATCAATTATCTTCAGGAAGCATTATTGCTGCCGGGAAAAATGGTGTCTATTCTTTAACTCCCGGAGGAAACGAGTTTGTGCCTATTTCTAAACTTCAGCCGGGATGGGATGACCTGCCTTATTTTACAATCAATTCAATAAGTGAAACGCCTTCCGGGGAAATTTTATTGGCTACTGAAGGTGCCGGAATTGTAATTTATGATCTGGAAAAAGATTCTTTTAAGAAGATCAACAGGAAAAATGGTTTGCCTTCAAACCGAATTCGGGGGCTCATTATGAATGGCAGGGATGAAGTGTGGGCCGGAACTTCCAGGGGTTTAATTTTCCTGGAGATGAAAGAAGATTCTGCTGTAAGAGTTTTTGATAAAGATGCTTAGGTCTTTTGAGTCCGGTTTTTACCCGCGGGAGTTATGCGAGATTAGATAGCCAGCTGGCATTTGGAACTTATCAGGGAGTTAGCATTTTTGATCCTGAAAAGATCAAGGCTTCAGAAGAAATTGCCCCTAAAGTTATTCTTGGTTCTATAGATTTAAATAGGAATCCAAACAAAAAATTTAATCCTGGAGAAGAGGCTGGAGTTGTAGAATTGGCACACAACGAAAATTCCCTTAATTTCAATTTTTATTCTACCTATCCCGGATTTAATAGCTCAATTGAATATTCCTGGCGGCTAGAAGGTTATGAAGAAGAATGGTCATTGGCATCAAATCAGGAAAGAGTTAGTTATGCAAACCTTGGCCCGGGAAATTATACTTTTCTTGTAAGAGCGAGAAAACCTGGAGGTAAATGGAGTGAGGTAGAAGAAGCTTCTTTTGAAATAGGCAGCCCATGGTGGATGTCACCGATAGCCTATGTTTTAGCAGGGATTATTCTGCTTGCACTATGCTTTATTCTCATCAGGGTCTTTAGGAAGAACAGGAGAAGATCACAAAAAACCAAAACATCTTATGTTCAAAACCTGAACCAGGAAATGGGAACATCTTTAACAGTTCTACTCGCTTCCTTAGATAGTATTGCAGAGGAAGAGGACGTGAAAAATAAATCCCGTTTACAAAGCATTATATATAGACTTCAGGAACTTCTGGAGCCTATCTTAAGTTCTAAATCAGCGGGAATAGTTAAAGGACATCCGCCAAAAATTGCTAAGATCAACCTACAGGAATATATAAAGGATCTTACGAAGGATCTTGATCCATTACTCAAACAAAAAGGTCTGGAGATTTACGTAAATGATCAATGGAGCAATGGTTATTTCTACAATGATAAATTTTTTCTTAATAAGATTTTCCTTACTATAATTTCGAATTCCATAACTTATTCTTTTGATGGTGGTAAGATCATCATCAACCTCATTCAAACCAACAGGGGAGATCTCAAAGTTCAAATTGCCGATAACGGGTTGGGACTACCACAGGAGGATCAAAAAATTATAAGAGATTACTTTGAGAATGCAAAAAACACTTTAGTTAAAGGGCACTCTCAACAACTCAACCTTTTATATGTAAAAGATTTTATAAGCAAAATTGGAGGAAGCATTGTTTTTGAAAGCAGTAAAGACCAGGGCACCACTTTTACAATAATTTTAAAGAATCATCAACTAGCGGAAACCAGCGAACCTGGGCCAGAGAAAAGATCGATCCAGGAAGAATCTCCTGAACAGGTTGCTCCTGTAAAACAAGTAGAGCAGGTAATTCATGAAGCATTGCCGCAACCAATGGACAACCTGGGGGTAAAGGTCCTTATTGCTGAGGATAATGATGAATTAAGGAAAATATTTATAGAATCTTTTAAAAGGTTAGGGGAGGTTTTTGAAGCCAAGCGAGGAATGGAGGCTTACCAAATAGCCACTACAATAAAACCTGCAATTATTATTGCGGACTTTGAAATGCCGGGAATGAATGGCCTCTCATTATTTAAAGCTTTGAACAAAGAAGGGGTTATAGGAAATTCTGCATTTTACCTGATGGTTACACCTGCCGAAAGAAATAAATTGCCCGGGGACATAGCAGAACAGGGGCTCTCGCTTATTTCTAAACCTTTAAATATTAATGCGCTCTTTCAGGTAATTCTTGATGACCTTCAGCAAGCTCAGTCCAGGCCTCATCAGAATCCCAGGTTAAGTGAACGCAACAGTATGATCCTTAAAGGTTCTCTGGATACTGAATTTGGCGGGCGGTTGGAAAAAATCATACTTCAAAACATTCAGAATCCTGCCTTTAATATAGAAGATTTAAGTGCAGCGATGGGACTAAGTCCTGCATCTTTACATTTTAAAATTCAGAATTCTGAAAGAATAAGTCCTCAGGACTTCGTGATGAGGACCAGACTAAAATACGCCCGCTCCCTAATAATTGATGGAAATTCTGACCTGGCAGATGTGGCAAGAAAAGCAGGATTTGCCAACAAGGATATATTCTTTACATCCTATAAAAAACATTTTGGGGTGATGCCGGGAACGATCATAGATAGATTTTAATTGGAGCCAATCTTATGGGTGATTTTTATCTGGTGTTAAAACCCGGATGCTCGTATGTACTAAAGTGTTTGCAGATTATAAATGTCATACTTCAAAAAATTACGCGAGCATAACTGCTGAAAATTTTATTTTTCATTTGTTAATCTACCCCCTGGAGAATTCCTGCCTTCAGGATATAAAGTTGGGTAATTCTATGGTTATGTATCCTAACTGCATCTTTTAATTAAACCTTATCAGTTTTTAATTTTTAATTACTTATTTTAATGATGAAATAATTTTGAACCCCTGATACTGCAATTTTAAAGATTTGTATGGAGAAACAATTACGCGATAATATTGACATAAGTCTACCTGTAAAAGTAAAATTTCATGTGCTCGAGGAAGTGCTTCGGGAAAGAATGGTTGGTGAAAATATACAGGTGGAAAAAGAAAATGGAGATGTTACTAAATATGCCAAAATTCTTGATGTTTCGCTGGGAAGGAGTATTGAGGAGGATTATGACCTTACTGTTGAGGTGCATTTTACCACTCTAACTTCCCTGTTTAAAAATACCAAAGGAAGCCTGCTTTTCCATGCAACCGTAGACTTTAAAGAACTGGAACAAAGGCTAAGAATTGGAGATTATAAAATCGTGGGAACAGGCAACAGTTGGTTTATGAATAAAACTCTGGAGACGGTTGCAAACTCTTTAATGTATGATAAGCTTAGGAATAAAATGTCGGTAGATTTTCGTTCTCATATTGCTCCGCAACTTGAAAAGCTGAACGAAAAGCTGGGAAATACCATGGAAGTGGCAAATGGTGTTAAGCTTTCAGGTAACCTGAAGCAGGCCAGGATTTGTAATATTATTATAGGAAACAATGAGCTTCTTGTCCTGGTGCATATTGAGGGAGGTACAGGTGTGGAAATTACCAATATCGATATTTAATTTAAAACACTGAAACAATTTGAAAAGATCATAAATAAAAAAGGGATTTAGTTTTTGCTAAATCCCTTTCCTGTTGTATTAAAAAATTACTATTCTTTCTGAGGTTCTTCTCCCTCGGCAGTTTGATCCATAGCTTTATTTTTAATATTTTCAAGGTCACTCATCATACTATCGTGCTCATCACGCATGTTACTTTGGTCACTTTGAATTTGCTCGTGATTACTTCTCATAGCTGCAATTTGAGATTCCATTTCAGCAGTAGAAAGTTCTCCAAAGTTGCTCCTTAATTCCTCGTGTCCTTTTAGAAGTTCATCGTGTTTTGCAAGTTGTGCTTCGTGTGCTTTTAAAGTAACTTCATATTCAGCCAAAGTTTCCAACCAGGTGGAATCTTCCAGTTCCTGACCTTGTAGTTGTTGTGCCAGGTTTTGGTGTTCCGTCTTCATTTGCTCGTGCTTGGTCTGGAATTCCTGATGCAACTGACTTATAGAATCAGTTTCTTTTTGAAGTTTATCAAACTCTTCAGATAAATTTTTACTGTCGTCATTACAACTGGTAAAAGCCATTGCGACAACAGCCAGAATTAAAAAAATATTTTTCATATTAGTTAGTTTTTAATATTTATAACTGGGAAAGTACAAAATTGGCTGGTATTTATTTATAATATTGTGTTAAAGGAGGGAAAGTACTAATTATTAAGATGCAGAAATTAAGTTAGCAAAACTGCTTCGAGGTTTGAAATACTTATTAGTAGGAATTATCTGGCTTCCTTAAATCTCTGTTTTATTTTAAAGGAGCAGGAATATTCGGGCTAAAGATCTTTTATAAAATATTCGCCGGATATTTAATGGTCATCTCTAATAATATCAATTAAATTTTCAGTTCCCTTTTAAAAAATTCCGGAGGGAGGAGTGTAGAAATATGAATTTGAAAATTAAAATAAAACCTGGTGGAGGTAAAAGATCATCTGTATTTACTTCTCCTGTTGGTACTTTCTTACAAGTTTATTTAAATTAGCGGCAAACTAAATTAAAATAAATGAAGAAATATTTTGAACTGAGTCTTATTATGGGACTCATGTTGATCTTTCCGCAAACGCAGGCACAAGAAGTAGCTCCTTCGAATCAGGCGGATTTTGACCAATTTACAAACAGGCAGGGAACAGCTTTTCGTACAGCTTCGGGTAAACCTGGATATGCTTACTGGCAAAATTCAGCCGATTATAATATTGAGGCAAGCCTGAATGACGTGGAACATACTATTACAGGAAAGGTCACAGTCACCTACACAAATAACAGTCCGCAGGAACTGGAATTCATTTGGATGTATCTGGAACAAAACCGGTTCAGGGAAAATTCCCGTGGTACTTTAACCACACCTGTCCAGGGTAATCGTTATAATGGAGATGTGGATGGAGGATATACCATTAGCAATCTTCAGGCAAAGGTAAAACGCAGCACTTCTACAAAACATCTTATAGATGATACAAGGATGCAGGTGTTTTTTGACGAACCTCTTGCAGCAAACGGTGGAAAAGCTACTATTTCTATGGATTTCCAGTACAGAATTCCTGTGGATGGAATGGATAGAATGGGACGTTTGGAAGTAGAAGATGGAACCATATACGCAATGGCTCAATGGTTTCCTCAGGTGGCGGTTTTTGATGATATAATAGGCTGGAATGTGGAGCCCTATTTAGGAGCAGGAGAGTTTTATTATGATTATGGTAATTTTGATTATAAAATTACTGCACCTTTTGATCATATTATTGTTGGCTCCGGCGAATTGGTAAATCCAAATCAGGTATTATCCAAAACCTTAAGAGAAAGACTGGAGCAGGCAAAAAAGAGCGATACTACGGTTTATTTACTTAAGCCTGAAGAAGTCAATGATATGTCTTTAAGAGCAAAACAGGAGGGGACACTTACCTGGCACTTCAGGATCGAAAATTCGAGAGACGTAGCCTTTGGATCTTCAAAAGCTTTTATCTGGGATGCAGCAAAAATCGATTTGCCAAGTGGTCGTAAAGCCCTGGCACAATCTGCTTACCCAAAGGAAAGTATGGGTGAAGAAGCCTGGGGCCGCTCTACCGAATATTCAAAAGCATCTATAGAACATTATTCTACCAAATGGTTTGAGTATCCTTACCCGGTAGCCACTAATGTTGCTGCAGAAATAGGAGGAATGGAATATCCCGGTTTAAATTTTTGTAGCTGGAGAAGTAAGGGAGCGTCCCTATGGGGAGTAACAGATCATGAGTTTGGGCACAATTGGTTTCCTATGATCGTGGGTACTAACGAACGCCGATATGCCTGGATGGATGAAGGCTTTAATACCTTTATTAACCACTATAGCACCCTGGAATTTAATAATGGAGAATACCCTTCAAGATTGAACAGGACGAGAAATTCAATTAGCTGGTTTCTTAACCCTAACAGGGAAGGTATAGATACTTATCCCGATGTTGCGAATTTGAGTAACCTGGGAATGATAGCCTACTACAAACCTGCAATAGGCTTATTCCTTTTACGGGAATATATTCTTGGACCGGAGAGGTTCGACAATGCCTTTAGATCCTATATAAAGACCTGGGCGTATAAACATCCACAACCCAATGATTTTTTTAATCATATGGAAAATGTTGGAGGTGAAAATCTTGACTGGTTCTGGAAAGGATGGTTTTACGGCACCGGGAATATAGATATCTCTTTGGATGGAGTACAATCTTACCAGGGAAATTATGTGGTCACTCTCTCAAACAAAGGGGACATCCCAATGCTTAGAGCTAAAAATCACCTATGCAGATGGTAGTACAGAAACTCAAAGACTCCCCGTAGAAATATGGCAGCGTGGGGATTCCTGGAATCATCTTTTAAGAACAGACAGGGAAGTGAAAAGCATAGAACTTGATCCTGATAAGGTTCTTCCAGATGTAAATTTTTCTAATGATGCCTGGCCTTCCAATTTTTACAAACAGGATTAATTAAAACTAAAATTATACTATTAAAATTCCGGCTGTACTTAAGCCGGAATTTTTTTATAGCATAAAATTTTTCATCCTCCAGCGTAACAAATTATATACTTTTACGTCTTTTCATAAACCTTAGTTATGCGCAGCCTTTTATTTCTTACAACCTTATTAATTCTTCCATTATATCACCTAAAAGCACAGGAAATCACCGCAGTTGTGGTAGACGCTCATACAAGGCAACCAATTCCTTATGCAACAGTACAGTATGCTGCCAACAAAGGGGTAATCACCAATGATGAAGGGCGATTTACCTTACAGGTACAGCTAAAGGATGAGGATAGTTTGGTTATTTCTTCTATGGGATTTGAAACACTGGGGTTTCCAGTTAAAGATTTAAAGGATGAGACTGTTTATCTTAAATCCTCAAACATTGAACTTAAGGATGTATTTCTTACAAATAAGAATTTAAAGGGAAAGGAGATCATAGAGAAGGTAAAACAGAATGTTGAGCAGAATTACAATTTTGATCTCACACATAAACGGTTTTTCTTTAGAGAATCCCAGGTCAACAATATTAAGAGGTTTGATCTCTTAGTGGATAAAAGTACGTTTCCCGATCTTGATCAGGCTCTTATGACAGGCATCTCCCAAAAAGTTCCCAGATATTCTGATTCTTATAAGGAAGTACTTGGAGATATTTACGGAAATTACGATAACCAGAAATTACAGGTAGTAAAAGCGGCTAATCTTCATAACCCTCAAAGCACCACTGGATTAACTGAACTAACAGATAAACTGGAGCGAATCTTTAAAGACAACATCAAAAGCAATTCCTTTCTTAAAATAAAGTCAGGAATCATTGGAGTAAAAGTTGATGCTGAAGAGCTGACACAGGAAATGGAAGAGGAAAAAGAAGTTGCCAAAACTTCAGTAGAAAAAACTCCTGAACAAAAAGAAAAAGAATTTGCAGAAAGACAAAAGAACCTTGCCAGCTCTACTACTCTAAAAATAGGTAAATTAATGAAGTCCACGTTCTGGAATGAAGACATTACTCTTGATGTCTTTGAAAAACCAGGAAGGTATAAATTTGAGGTTGAAGGTTATGCACAAATGGACAATTTTATAGTATATGTCATTTCCTTCACACCAAAATGGAGAGGAGATTTTGAAGGGAAGATCTATGTAAATACTATGGATTACGGTGTTCACAGGCTTGATTATCATAATATAAAACCTATAAAAAGTTTCAAATTGTTTGGGATTAGCGCCAGCGAGGATGTATACCGCGGTAAAATGATCTTTTCAAGGGCAGAGGAGGGACAGTACGATCCAAAGTACCTGGAATTTGAAAGGGGAGACAGTTTTGGTATTGACAGGCCCCTTACAATAATTGAGAAAAATAAGTTTGTAAAAGGGAAGCGCAGGCAAAATGAGCTTGATCTTGATATAAAAATTAATGCGGGAGACGTAAGAAAATATCAACTGGTTGTTTATGAGAGTAGCCCAATAGGGGAAGATGTTTTTAAAGAATTTACCAGTACCAATTCATTTGAATACGAAACCTTTAAAGTGTACAATTCAGAATTTTGGAAAGGATATAATATTATAGAACCTAACGCTGCAATTAAAGCTTTTACAGCTCTTGATGAGGACCAGATCTACTAATAACTATTACAACATATTAAAAGCGGGAAGAGATTTCCGCTTTTTTAATTTCTGAAAGTAGTTTCTTTTCTAAACATATTGTACTTTTTGATCATCTCAGTAGTTTCTTTCGGCAGCATATTTTCCCAGCCCGGCTTATCTTCAGAGATCATTTTGTAAACTTCTCTTGAATATATATCCAGGATTTCCGGGTCGTAATCTATTATATCTACCACTCTTCCATTGTCGATGAAAAATTTGTACAATTCCTTCATTCGGGGATGAACTTTTAAATTCTGGCTGTTTGTAATCTCCCCGGTTTCTTTGTCCTTTAGAGGATATAAATATATTTTTAAGTCCCGGAAGAAAAGCTTTCCAAAGGCTTCAAGAATTCCTCCACTAAGATGGCGGTAATACTTTTCATCAAAAATTTCGATAAAAGTATTTACCCCCATGGTGAGACCCATTCTCTCCTTTGTATGTTGGGAGAAATATTCCACTACTTTATAGTATTCCTGGAAGTTGGAGATCATTACCGTTTGCCCAAGGGAACATAATAATTCTGCACGGGCCATAAAGTCCCGCTCGTCAATTTCCCCTTCAGATTTTAAATTAGAAAGCGTAATCTCGAAAATTACTACTGTTTTCTCGCTATCTACTTTTTTCTCTTTAAGGAAAAGCTCGAGCGACTTTTCATACATACTCATGTTTACCCTGGTAACAGGCCTAAAACTACCCCTAAGCGTCAAAATGTTCTTTTTGTAAAGGATACTTGCGGGTAAAACCATGTGCCCATCGGGAGCAAACATTACGGCCTGGGTCATTTCATTTTTTACCAGTTGAAGACTCATAAGGCGGTTGTCTACTTCTTCAAATAAGGGTCCCGTAAAGTTTATGGTATCAATTTCTATTTTGTCCTTATTTATGTGGTCGTATAAAGATTTTAGCAATTCCCGGGGTTGGTCATATTTATAAAAAGCTCCATAAATAAGATTTACTCCCATGATCCCAAGGGTAATTTGCTGCAGGGCTGCATTTGTTTCGTGAAACTGAACGTGAATGATGATCTCACTGTATTCTTCTTCAGGATTAACCTGAAATCTTATTCCCAGCCATCCGTGTCCTTTATATTTTTTTGCAAAATCTATGGTCGCTACAGTGTTAGCATAACTAAAGAAAAGTTTATTAGGATGCTTTTTTCTGGAAAGGCGCTGCTCAATAAGAGTGGTCTCATATTTCAACATGCTTTTTAGCCTTGCCTCGGTCACATATCTTCCCTGAGGTTCGAGGCCGTAAATAGCATCGCTGAAGTCTTTATCGTAGGCACTCATGGTTTTTGCGATGGTTCCCGAAGCACCACCAGCCCTAAAAAAATTCCGAACGGTTTCCTGGCTTAGCTCCAATTTCAGCAAAAGTTCCGTAGATGTTTTCATTGAAGTTAACTCGAAGAGCCTTGTTCTTTACCGATAATTCACTGGCAAAGTCTTTGTCTCCATTAATCCTTTCGGGCATAGTTGTAAATTTAAGTCCTTCCTGAAAGATAAAAATTTTGTAAGTTTTTTCCTTTACTGGAAAGATGTATTAAACAAAATTTAGTAAAATTTAACTTCAGGAGCATATATTTGAAAGGAGGAGGACAATAGTAACCCTAACAATTTCAATAAAGCCTTAGGAAGGCGAATTCAAATAAAATATCTTTGTAAAAATATTTACTGTTATGGCACATAAAGCTGGTTTTGTAAACATCATAGGAAATCCAAACGTTGGAAAATCTACTTTAATGAACGCTTTTGTAGGTGAAAAACTTTCAATTATAACTTCTAAAGCACAAACCACCCGCCATAGGATCCTTGGAATTGTGAATGGAGATGATTTCCAGGTGATCCTTAGTGACACTCCCGGGATTATTAAGCCCGCCTATGATCTTCAGCAATCTATGATGGATTTTGTTAAGTCTGCCTTTGAGGATGCTGATATCCTGATCTATATGGTGGAGATTGGGGAGAAGGAATTGAAGGACGAGGCTTTTTTTAATAAAATTATTAATTCCAGTATTCCGGTTTTATTACTGCTGAATAAAATAGATACCTCTAATCAGGAGCAACTGGAGGAGCAGGTAGCACTTTGGAAGGACAAAGTCCCTAATGCTGAAATTTATCCAATTTCGGCTTTGCAGGGCTTTAATGTGCCTGAAGTTTTCCAGAGGATCGTAGATCTTCTTCCGGAATCTCCGGCATTTTATCCAAAAGACACCCTAACCGACAAACCGGAGCGTTTCTTTGTGAATGAAATTATTCGCGAAAAGATATTGGTGCATTACAAAAAAGAAATACCTTATAGTGTAGAAATAGACACTGAAGAGTTTTTTGAGGAGGAAGAGATCATCCGTATGCGCAGCATCATTATGGTAGAGCGTGAAACTCAAAAAGGTATTATCATTGGCCACAAAGGGGCTGCTTTAAAAAGGGTAGGAGTAGAAGCCAGAAAAGATCTGGAAGCTTTCTTTGGAAAACAGGTACATCTTGAACTCTATGTAAAAGTCAACAAGAACTGGAGAAACGATCCAAGACAATTGAAAAGATTCGGGTATAATAGTTAAGTTAGAAGTCGGAAATCGGAAATCGGAAGTCGGAAGTTAGAAGTCGGAAGTCGGAAGTACGAAGTTCAAGTAAAAGGATAATAGTTTTAATAAACAAAACCAAGATTAATTATTGGAATTTGAAACCAGAAACCAGAAACTTTTAAACCTTAAACCTTAAACCTTAAACCTTAAACCTTAAACTTTGAACCTTAAACTTTGAACCTGGAACCTTGAACCTATTTTACCTTTCCTCCCCCAGAGATAGCAATTCTTCCAGGTACTGCTTAGCTATTTGAAAGTCTCGGAATTTTATGCTGTCCTCCCAGTTTATCGTTTTTCTTCAACCAGTCGTAAAAAAGCTTTTCCCTTGCCTGGTGAATAACAGGCATGTTGAGGGTCATATTATTAAACCGTTTGGCTTCATAATCGCTATTTATTTCCTGTAGTGCGAGATCAAGTTGTAGTTTAAAATTTTCTAGATCCTTTGGCGGGGTTTTAAACTCTACAATCCATTCGTGAGCACCTTTTTCTTTTCCTTCCATAAAAATAGGAGCTACTGTATAGTCTACTATTTCACAACTTTCAAGGAGTGATGCTTTCTTGAGGGCATTCTCGGCATTTTCTATTATAAGTTCTTCCCCAAAAACATTGATGTGATGCTTGGTACGTCCTGAAACTTTTATCCGGTAGGGACTTGTGGAAGTAAACCTTACAGTATCGCCAATCCTGTATCGCCATAATCCTGCATTGGTAGTGATAATAACTGCGTAATTAACACCTGTCTCTACTTCGCTCAAAGGAATTACTTTTTGTCCCGGGCTATTATAGGTATCCATGGGAATAAATTCATAGAAGATACCATAGTCAAGCAAAAGCAACATTTCTTTAGAGTCATTCTGGTCCTGGCAGGCAAAAAAACCTTCAGAGGCATTGTAGATCTCATAGAACCTAAAATCTTCTTTCGGAAGGATCTTCTGGTATTGCGGTGCATAGGGATCAAAACTAACTCCCCCGTGAAAATATACTTCAAGATTAGGCCACACCTGAAACAAATTCTCTTTGCCTGTAGTTTCCAGAACATTGTTCAGTAAAACAAGCATCCATGAGGGTACTCCCGCCAGACTTGTCACTTTTTCCTGAATAGTTTCGTCTACAATTGCCTGCATTTTCACTTCCCAATCGTTCATTAATGAAACTTCGTTGCTGGGAGTACTGCTGAATTCTGCCCAAAATGGCATATTATCAATAAGTATTGCTGAAAGATCCCCATAAGAGGTGCCGTTGTTTTTATAGATCTCCTTACTACCCCCTAACCTGAGGCTCTTCCCCGTGAACATCTGAGATTGCGGATTATTATTTAAGTACATACAAAGCATATCCTTTCCTGCAGCATAATGACAATCCTCAAGAGAGTCATCACTCACCGGAATGAATTTACTTTTTGCACTGGTTGTTCCACTGGATTTGGCAAACCATTTTATAGGAGTGGGCCAAAAGATATTATTTTCCCCCAGTCGGCTGCGTTCAATATCATGTTTATAATCTTCATAATCCTGTACGGGAACTCTTTCAGCAAATGTTCTGTAGTTTTTAATTTCAGAAAAATTGTATTTTCTGCCAACCTCTGTATTTTTTGCTTTGGAAATAAGATTTTTCAGAAGCTCATTTTGAACTTCATGCGGATATTTAATAAACAGCTCCATTTGATGGATACGCTTCTTAAGAAACCAGGAAGCAATGGAGTTAACTAATGGGATTGGCATTTTTATTTTTTATCTTTAGGCGGCGGAAAAAAAGCTTCAGTAATAAGTAATCCTGGCTAAATTTATAACTAATCCTGAAGCCTGCAAAAATTAGATTTCAGCAAAATAAGTAAAAAATATATGAGGTACGAAGGAATGCTCACCAAAATGAAAACAGAATTAGAAGATACGGTGCAGTATTATCTCATCTTTGAATTAGATTTTATTCACGTGAATCAAATTCTTGATAAAAGATTAAGCATAAATTTCCTCAATTTTCGGTGTGTTCACTGTAATGGACAAAAAAAGGTATTCGCTCAGGGTCACTGTTATCAATGTTTTAGTACTTTACCACAAACCGGGGAATGGATTAGAAGTCCCGAGATGAGTAAGGCCCATTTAGGAATAGCAGACAGGGACCTGGAATACGAAATGGAAGCTCAGTTACAGCCCCATATTGTCTATTTAGCCAATTCCAGTGACGTAAAAGTGGGAGTAACCCGTAAAACCCAAATTCCTACCAGATGGATTGACCAGGGGGCGCATGAGGCTATTGAAATTGTTGAAGTTCCAAACAGATATCTCGCAGGAATTACCGAGGTAGCTTTGAAGAAACATGTTTCTGACAAAACCAACTGGCGAAGAATGCTTACAAATGATATTAAAGATCTCAACCTGGAAGAGGAGCGGGAAAAACTAAAAGAATATATTCCTGCAGAAGCAAAGGATTACTATCTTGAGAATAACAAAGAAACTGAAATCCGGTTTCCTGTACTTCAGTTTCCAAAGAAAGTAAAGACTTTGAATCTCACAAAAGCTCCATATTATGAAGGAGTGCTTAAGGGAATAAAAGGGCAATATTTAATATTTGAAGACGGTACTGCTTTTAATGTTCGTGCCCATGAAGGTTATGTGGTTGAACTGGAGGTAAAGTAATGGTTTAAAAACTATTGTCTCTATAAAACAAACACCCGACAGTATTTAAATTGTCGGGTGTTTTATTTACAGTTTTTCAGCTTTAATTATTCATTCGGGTAGTATCCTGTGCTTTTTTCTTACCTCCTAAGAGTCCGTTCAAAATAGACGTTGCAGCATCCTTCACCTGAGTTTCAGTTTTTTGAGTTACAGGGGGAGTTTTTGTTTGCAAAGTGTCTCTTCGTGCTGTCGTATCAGCCGGATTTTGTTTTTGTCCCTGCCTGTTCAATATACCCCCAAGAATATCCCTGGCAGCATCGGTTCCTTTTTCTTTTAGATTCTCCTTTTGTTTTTCAACAATTCTCTGGGTTAGGCTGCTTACTGCCTGCTCCATATTTATATTTATTTGAGGGTTTTGAAACTGCCCTTTTAAACCAATAGGAAGAGCTACTACCATATTTTTGATATCCTCACCGCTTAATTTGCCCAATGCGCTACCAATCTGGCTGCCTAACATTTGTGCAGGGACATCCAGGGTAAGATTGTAGTTCATGGACATATCAAAGCTGTGACCTCCAGCTACATTTACATTTATACCTTTTACATTAAAATCAAATGGTTGCACTAATACTGCCCCATCTTTAAAGGTTACATAGCCCTTGAGGTTATCTAAATTAATATCATTGAGGTCAATAAAATTTAGTTGCTCGTCCAGCCTGGAAAGTAAAGCCAGCTGCTCAGGTTTTACTTCGGCAGTAAGAATTTGAGCAAAGGCATCTCCAGCAATGCTCGTTAACAAGGGAGTAAGATCTTTATTTAAATCCCCTTTCAGGTTTAACTGTGTCTGCAATTTTCCTTCAAGAGCGGTAGCTATAGGCGCCAGGCCTTTTAGCAGGTCCAGTCCTGTAAAAGACTTGGCAATATCCATTGCGTTAAGGTCCAGCTTCATATCAAAGGTGGGTACGGCTCCTTGTGTGGAGACATTTCCGTTAAGACCGATATTTCCGTCGAAGATATTGGCACTTATCCCCTTTAAAGTTGCTGTTTCGTTTTGGATAAGCAAAGTTCCTTTTGCATTATTTAAAACGAGATCATCATATAAAACTTTTTTGACGGCGAAATCCAGCTGTGCATCAAGAAATGATGGAATTTTTACTGCCTCTGTAGGTGTGGCGGTTGTATTTGGTTCAGTGGGAGTTTCTTCCGGAGTGGTTCCTTCTTCTACAGGAGCTTCAGCAACCATAAAGTCATTTACAGAGAAAGTATTGGAATTCACATTAAATGAACCTTTTAAGCTTTGATCCTTAAATAGAAAACCCATCAAATTCTCAATATTTCCTGTAGCCTGAAGATCAGATTGCCCTGTAGTAAGAATGAGTTGAGGTACCCTTACATTCCCCTGATTAAAATTTAAATCGGCATTTGCAATTTTTACTTCATTGGGAATTTCAGGAGAGCTGTAGCTAAAATCTTTAATATTGGCGGTACCACTGCTGTTTACATTTTCGTAACGCTCCTGCTCAATAGAATTCATGTCAAAACTCGTGGTGACATCGGCAGTAAGTATACCGTTCAGCTCCTGTTCTAATTCAAGAGGATAGGCCTTTTCAATATTGGCAAGATTAATTGTTCCTTTTAAAGCCATATCCACGAGCATGTTACCAGTTAGGTTTTTTACGCTTCCATTGGCAGCAAAAACATCTCTGTCAATTCTAAAGGTGACATTTTCAAAGGTCATATAAGTGTCATCTGCCAGGCCTGTAGTATTAAGTATTCTTAGATCCAGGTTTATGTCTTCAACACTTTTTGGGAGATCGGGGTATTTAAAAGATGCGTTGTTAGAAGTTACACTTACATCGAGTTTAGGGATATGCAATTCGTCTACAATTCCCTTGATCATCCCATTCACCACAAAATCTCCACTTGTTTGAACGTTTTCAATATTCTTTGCGTATTCCTCGGGAATGACAGCCAGGAAATTTTTAAAGTCAGATGAAGGTGTTTTAAAAGTGAGGTCAATTTCATTATTATTCTCATTTACCTGCACATATCCATCAAATTTGAGAGGTAACTGGTTGATCATTGCCTGGTTCTCCAGAAAGGTATAGCGCATATTTTCAAGATCCATTTGAATAACCGCATCCAGTGCGACTTTATTCCTTCTCAAAAAGTTTGTTCCATCAAGATCAAAAGTGACAAATGATCTGGTTTTGGTTTCCAGTTTGGACTGGTCCAGGGAGAAGTCTCCTGTTCCCTGGTGGTTCAAATCTTCCAGCAAAAGAGAAAGTTTTTGCCCCTCATCTAAATATTTTAATCTGGAATTGTTTATCTCATAATGCTCGAGGTCAAGACTAAAGGCGGTTGCAGCAGTATCCGTGGCAGTAGCCGTGGTGTCTTCAATAGCGATGTCGTAATTGGCGTTTCCAAGAGAGTCTACTTTAATGTTAACATAGGCATTATTTAGAATAAGCTGGTCAATTTTTTTGGGTTGATCACTCCCTTTAAAAAGTTCTTTAATAGACATTTCCAGGATCGTCTCTTCGCTAATTGCTAAGGTGTCACCTTCAAAAGGAGCTTTATTTATTACACTTAGATCACTTAGTACCAGAGTAGCCTGTGGAAAGCTTCTAAAAAAGGACAAATCGAGGTCACTAAATTCCACAGTGGCGTTAACATTTTCGTTTATGGTCTTCTTAAGCAGGTCTTTTAATTGAGATTCAAAGACAAAAGGTGCTGCTATCAAAACAACGATAAGCACCAGAAGAATTATTCCAACTATTTTAAAAGCTTTTTTCATTGTCATTATTATTTTAAGGGATATTTTTTCCTTCCTCAAATGTAGTTCGTTCCAGGTTTATTTCCTCTCCCAAACCTAAACCAAACCTTTTTCTTAGTGCATAAACACTTAAATAAAGAAAGGGGGTATCACATACCGCTACCAGCACTTTAAACAAAAATCCACTGAGGAGAAGAGTGCCAAACAAATCCCATTCAATTTTGTTAAAGGTACAAAGCAAAAATAAGACCGAAAAAGTATCTACGAATTGCGAAAGAAAGGTTGAAAAATTATTCCGTACCCACAGGTGCTTACCTTTGGTAAGTTTCTTCCAAAAATGGAATAACTGTATATCAATGTACTGCGCCAGTAAATAAGCTGTCATAGAAGCAAAAACGGCTATTCCGGTAGCACCGAATACCCGGGTGAAGAGCGCATTATTTATAGGTGACCAGGTAGTTGCCTGAACGTAATCGGCACTGTAAACAATTAGCAGGGAAAATACTGAGGCAAAGATCCCCGCTGTGACCACCTGGTTAGCTTTTTCTTTTCCATAAATTTCGCTAATAATATCGGTTATTAAAAAAGTTATGGGATAGGGAAGGATGCCTACCGAAATTTCAAAAGTGTAAATTCCAAAAAAGTCCCAGTAAAAGAATTTCTGAAATATAAGGTTAGAGACTACAAGAGAAGCAATAAAAAGGGAGGCGAGAATTAAATAAATTTTTTGCGCCAGAAAAAGATCTTTTAAAGAAAGTGCTCTCACCTTAATTGTTTAAAACTCTTAGCTGCAAAGTTAAGGGGATGTAAGTTTCTTTTGTTTAATTTGCCGCAAATTATTCAGTCTTCACCTAAACACTCGTAATAAAGGTTTGAATTTTCCCCGCACATTCTACATCGCTCTTGGCAAGTACTAGAGTAACAGATTACAAAACCTGCAAGCTGCACTGGAAAAAATATACGAAGAAATTGGGGAAATAGGATCCATTTCTAAAATCTATGAAACCCCTGCCTGGGGTTTTGAAGGAGATTCTTTTTTAAATGCCTGTATAGAGATGAAGACCCGATATTCTGCGGAAAAAGTGCTGGAAAAACTTCTTCTAATAGAAAAAAAATTGGGTAGATTGAGGAGCGAGTCCTCCACGTATCAAAACCGCAGTATCGATCTTGATATAGTTCTTGTTGAAGAGGAGATAATTGATATTCCGCATTTGCAAATTCCACATCCACATATGCAGAACAGGAGGTTTGTGCTTCAACCTCTGGCTGATATAGCTTCAAAAGTAATACATCCGGGAATAGGTAAGACAGTGGGGCAGCTTCTGCAGGAAGTACAGGATACTTCATCCATTGAAGGTTATCAGGGAGAATTGACAAATCCTTCCAAGAAGCGCAGTTTTCAAAATTGTAATTATATAGCAATAGAGGGAAATATTGGTGCAGGAAAGACAAGCCTTTCTACAATGATCTCTCAGGATTTTAATGCAAAGCTCATCCTGGAACGATTTAAGGATAATCCTTTCCTTCCAAAATTTTATGAAGATAAGCACCGTTATGCTTTCCCTCTCGAGATGTCATTTCTGGCTGACAGGTATCAGCAATTATCAGATGACCTTGCGCAATATGATTTGTTTGCAGATTTTGTTGTTTCAGATTACGACGTTTTCAAATCCCTCATTTTTGCAAAAATAACTTTACAGGAAGATGAGTATTTACTCTACGATAAACTTTTCAGAATAATGTATAAGGAACTGGTAAAACCTGATCTTTATATCTACCTGTACCAGAATACTGAGAGGCTTCTTGAGAATATCAAACAGAGAGGTCGGGAATATGAGCAGAACATTAAACCAGATTACCTGATTGAGATCAACAAGAGTTATCTATCTTTTATAAAATCTCAAAAAGAAATGCGGGTACAGATAATAGAAATATCCGATAAAGATTTTGTTAATGATCGCGGCGATTATCTTTCAGTTTTAAATGAAATAGATCTTCAACGGGAGTAAAATGAAAAAGGCGAAGAGATTTCTTCGCCTTTACAGGGGGATAGGGGGAAGGGGGTATTTTAAATCCCGGTCTTAAAGCTCGTGAGCTCCAATGTCCTGGCTTAATCCTTTGAGGGGTTGGTTTCCAAAATAATCTCTTTCACCTATACTACTTTCAATTTTAATTCCTCTGTCTTTGGCAGGAGATTCAAAAAGAAGCCTTAAGCTTTCAGTTCTTTTAATTCGTTACCAAACCCTATAATAGTTCCTAAACCTGGCGCTATAAGCTTTGGATCTCCTTCAACACTAGGTGGGAGTATTATTATACATTTCATTGCCACTGGTTCTAAAAGCTTCAAGATTGTTATAAATCACATCCTGATAAACAATTTTAGCATTGTCACTACTGTGGTAAAGGTTACCGTATAATTTTGCCGAATAACCTTTAGGAATGCTTACAAGATCAGCACCGTTAGCAGCATATAGAATGTTGTTATAAAAATTGATGTTGTTATTTATAGGTTTCCAGTTTGAGAATTTAATTGCAGCCGAAGAGGTGTTGGTAGATTGTTCGGCTATATAGAAAGTATTATTGTACACATAAATGTCGCTCATATTCCTTGACCCGTTAAAGAGATATACACTTCCTCCATTTGTAGCAGCATCATTCTCACTAATATTATATCTCACTGTAATATTTTTCATTGGTCGTGCATAATCGAACTGGCCCACCAGATAACCTCCACCATCATTATCATGAGAGTAGTTGTATTGCATTATACCATTAGTAACACCACCATCAAGATCAAATCCCCCGCCATCACATCCTGCACCGCTTCCGGAACTTATGTTATAAGCTTCGCTGTGTTGAATGGTGACTGAATCTGCATCCCAATACCAGATGCCCACGGGTCCTCCACACGAAGTGTTTCCTTTTCCGCAGTTATATACAGTGCTGTATTCGATCACAGAGTTTTGAACATCAGAGAGAACAATGCCGTTACCCGAATTTCCTCCTTTATTATATCCTTCAATTTCGTATACTTCGCAATTCCTTACGTTGATATTGTAATGTGCATAACTCAGTCTTTGTGGTTGAGAAATGCCCATAAGAACCAATCCCCACGTCCAGGCAGTGATGCACTTTATTGTTTTCGATGAGAACGTCTTTAAATCCTGAATTTTGGTTCCAGGCTCCAATTACAATTCCAAAAATTTTAAAACCGTATACCTCGCAATTTGTTATTTCAATATTTTCAAGTTTTATATTCCCCGGTAAATCGTTATAAAACTGAATTCCCGATTCCTGATTCGTATACATCCCGCTGCCTTCAACGATAAGGTTATTAATTTTTATTCCGGCGGTGTTGTAAACATTAATTCCAAAGCCATTCCCTGCCAGGATCTTGGCTTTTCCATTTCCATAGGAAGAAATTTTAACAGGATGGGAAGCGTCATTTGCATCATCCTGGTCAAGGTAAAGAGTACCTGGAAATTCGCTACCACCTTCAAAAAAGATCCTGCTACCCGGCTCAAGTACCAGGGAATTAATTTTCTCTATAGATTTCCAGGCATCATCTGGAGTATTGCCGCTATTAGAATCATTCCCCGATGGGCTTATATAGTAGGTTATACTGGCTTCATGAAGCATATTATCGAGCTCACCCCGAAATTCCGGGGTGCAGGATGCGAAAAATAAAATTGACAATAAACTTAATACAAAGTAATTGTGCCTCATACGGGGGGAAGTGGATTTATTAACAATCCTTGCCTGCTTTTAACGAAAATATCCAAATTATTTACTGTTAATTTCTTAACAGCTGGAACTAAATAGGTTGCGTAAAAGAACTATAATTTCCGTCAAGGTGCAAACTTAATCGACAAAAGGAGTTAAAATTTTCTAAAAATGTTTGAAATTACAATTGGGACTACATTTAAAATCCCAATGTTTTCTTTAGGAGTGAAAATTAGAAATAGAAGAATGTCAAGGGCATTCAACAATAAAATAGAAGGGGTAACGTGTTCGTTATCGTTAGAGTAAAGGAAGAATAGAAGAATTGAACCTCCAGATTTCTACTGAACTAATGAGAAAAATTGGAGCGCTCAGAAGCTCCTGAAGATAACTTAACAAATAGGTCCCAAATCACCACCCCGGCACTCACAGCTATGTTTAGGGAATGTTTACTGCCAAGCTGCGGAATTTCTATGACCCCGTTACTTGCATTAACTACTTCTTGCTGAACCCCCTTAACCTCATTTCCAAATATTACGGCACAGGCCTCATTCTTTTCTGGCTGGAAATTATTTAGCATAACAGCGTTTTCGGCTTGTTCGACAGAAAATACTTTCTTTCCTTCCTGCTGTAGGTTTCGCACTACTTCCAATGTGCTTTCCCGGTATTCCCACTCAACAGTTTCAGTGGCTCCCAATGCCGTTTTATGAATGTCCTTATGAGGTGGAGTGGCAGTTATACCACACAAATATATTTTCTCAATAAGAAAGGCGTCACAGGTGCGAAAAACAGAGCCTATATTATTCAGGCTGCGTATATTGTCCAGGACTACAATTAAGGGCGTTTTAGATGCCTCCCGAAATTCTGAAACAGATTTTCTATCGAGTTCGCTGTTCTTCAATTTTCGCTTTTCCATTTGGCAAAAATATAAAGTTTCAGGGGGTTAAAAAATGATATCTCTGAAAATACCTTGTACAGCAGGAATAAGCAAAAGCTAAGTTAATTAACAAAACATCAATTCTCTTTTAGTAGAAGGAACCTATTTTTATTCGGAAAACTATAAGGGCTTCTTAAGCCCTGCTTCAATTATCAAAATTTATGGCACAAAACGCACTATACGATGTAATTATTGTGGGGGGAAGTTATGCGGGACTGGCAGGAGCGCTCAGTCTTGGAAGATCATTACGAAAGGTACTCGTTATAGATGCCGGGAACCCCTGTAACAGTCACACACCCTTTACTCACAATTACTTAACCAGAGATGGTGAAACTCCGGCTAATCTTTCTTCCAAAGGCAGGGAAGATGTATTAAAATATCCTACAGTTTCTTTTTTGAAAGGAGAAGCAGTCAAGGCAGAAAAAACTGAAAAGGGATTTGCGATTAAAACCGCAAATAATGAGGAGTATCAATCAAAAAAGCTATTATTTACAACAGGAATTATTGATATTATGCCAAATATTGAAGGCTTTGCTGCTTGTTGGGGTGTTTCAGTTTTACATTGTCCCTATTGTCACGGGTATGAATTTAAGGGTGCTAAAACGGGTGTTTTCGGAAATGGGGAAAAAGGTTATGAGCAGGTAAAATTAATTTCCCACTGGTCAGGTGAAATTACTTTATACACTAATGGTACTTCTACACTTTCAAAAGACCATACTGCCCTGCTTCATAACAATAACATAAGAATAGAAGAAAAGGAAATCGCTGCCTTTGAACATGTAGAAGGAAACATTCAAAATGTAATTTTCAAAGATAATACAAAACAAAATTTAAAGGCGCTTTATGCCTCTCCCGAAATAAAGCAGAAATCTAACCTCCCGCAGGAATTGGGTTGTACTTTTACTGAACATGGAAGAATAGAGGTAGATCTTTTTCAAAAAACTGAAGTTCCTGGTGTTTACGCTGCTTAGTGATAATTCGAGTCTTGGAAGAGCAGTTTCTCATGCAGTTTCTGCAGGATCTTTAGCCGGAATAGCCCTTAATAAAGAATTAATTTCTGAAGAGCTGGTCCATTAAAAACAAATTTTCAATAAAAGGTTCTGAAAATCAATTGTCTATGATCGTGTTTTTTCAGAATTGATTACTTTTATTATATAATCAATCATGAACATGAAGATCCTTGTTTTGTTGGTGCTTGTTTTAACTGCAGGATGCAGTGCAACAGCTGATGTTGGAGAAGAGATTAAAATGAGGGTAAACAGTAGTACTGTTAACTGTGAAGGATTAATGGAAGGGGAATGCCTGTTAATTCAGCAGGGAGAAAAGATTGATTCTGAAGATTGGGAATACTTTTATTTCAAAGATGATATTGTCGGCTTCAATTATGAACCAGGATTTATATATGATATAATAGTCAAAAGAATTCCGGTTGCCAATCCACCCCAGGACGTTTCCTCTTTTAAGTATGAATTAGTTAAGATTCTCTCCAAAGCGAGGGATGAGCAATGAGTTAATATCCTTACTTGCACTAAATAAAATGAAGTTGAATACTATTAAGAAAGCAACTGCTCTTTTATTTCTACTGAGTTTCCTGATTTGTTCTAACGGAAATAATTGTACCTATTATGGTAAAGTTGAAACTACGGAACTGGTAGAAAAGCTAAGTCATAACCAGGCAGCCTTTTCTGCTTTTCCAAGATAAGAACCTTCCGCTTAAGCCAGGTTTACTTACAGCCCATACGAGCTTTCATTTTAAAATTTTTCAGCTTAGACAGGATCAAAATATCTACCAAAACTATCTGAAGCAACAACAGGTAATCATTGATTATAGCTATGTTTTACCGAATAAAAAAGTAATGCCTTTTTCTATAAAAGAGCCTTTTCCTCTCTCTTGATAGTTTAGCCCGAGGAACACCATGTTCCCAATATTAAATAAGACTAAACTATTTATCTATTTTATGAAAAGTATAAAAAAATTAGCAAGGCTGCTTACCCTTTTGCTTTTGATAATGCTGGCCTCTGTCCTTCCCGTACCCATTCCTCATTATTATAAAGACATAACCCCCAAGTTTTCAGTTGAGCAGGTCGATAAAAAGAAGGAGGAGACGCAGGAAGAAGAAATCCTTAAAGTTTCCTAATTAATAGTACTCTCGTTGTTAAAACTATGCTGAAAAGAAGTTAGACAGTAAATTTAAGATTTTGTGTAAAAATTCATTACTAACTTGCACAGAAAGAGAAATCATAGCTTTTGCCAAAACTGAAATCCACTTTAGAACCCAATAAAATTAATTTTAAAGAGAGTTTTGCCTCTTTAAAATTTGTCCCCAGATTTTTTAAGGAGATAAGAAAAGTTAATCCGTTACTTTTCTATGCAACTTTATCATGCCGGGTCATCAATGCTGTTTTACCTGTTCTCATGTTATACGTGGGAAAACTTATTATAGATGAGGTGGTATTGCAGATAGGAGCAGACGTGAAAGACCTGGACAGGCTGTGGATATTGGTGGCGGCCGAATTTGGTCTGGCAATAATATCCGATTTAATCAGCCGGGCGATTAGTCTTAGTGATGCTTTGCTGGGAGATCAATATTCTATCAATACTTCAGTAAAGATCATTAAGAAAACTTCAGAATTAAATTTGGATCAACTGGAGGATTCAGAATTTTACGATAAGCTGGAAAGAGCACGGCAGCAAACCACCGGGAGAGTAGGGCTAATGTCTAATATTCTTACACAGGGAGAGGACATAATTACCATTATAACCTTACTGGCCGGGGTTGTAACTTTTGAACCCTGGCTTGTTCTCCTGCTTGTCGTTTCTATTATTCCCACAATTATAAATGAAATAAAATTTAGTGGTACCAGTTATTCGCTGGCGAGAAGCTGGACGCAGGAACGCCGGGAACTGGATTATCTAAGATACGCCGGGGCCAGTGATGTAACCGCAAAGGAAGTGAAACTATTTGGCCTTTCTGATTATCTGGCCCTACGGTTTAAGAATCTGTCAGATAAATATTATACGCAAAGCAAAGGGCTGGCAAAGCAGCGCGCGGGCTGGGGTTCTTTTTTCAATGTTATAGGGACAGCGGCCTATTACGGAGCCTACGTTTTTATTATTTTTAGAACCGTTGCAGGCATATTCTCCCTGGGGGATCTCACATTCCTCTCGGGCTCTTTTAATAGGCTTCGAGCCAAGCTTCAGGGTTTTTTCACCCGGTTTACAGCTATTACTGAAAGCGCTTTGTACCTGCAGGACTATTTTGAGTTTCTTGATTTAAAATATGCTGAAGATAATTCTGAAGAAAAGTTGCCCTTACCACAGAAGATCCAGAAAGGTTTTCAATTCCGGAATGTTGGCTTTAAATATCCAAAATCTGAAATATGGGTGGTTCGTAATATAAATTTCGAGTTGAAGGCTGGTGAAAAAACTTGCTTTTGTAGGAGAAAACGGCGCAGGTAAAACAACATTAATAAAGTTATTGCTCAGGTTTTACGAGCCTACAGAGGGAGAGATTCTGCTTGATGATAACCCTGTTGAAAAATATAATCAGACGCAGTACCAACAATATTTTGGAGTGATCTTTCAGGATTTTGTCAAATTTGAATTAACGCTTAGGGAAAACATTGCGATGGGGGAAATAGGTGAAATTGGGAACCAGCCACGAATAGACAGTGCTGCGGAAAAAAGTCTTGCGAGGGAAGTTATTTCTGCCCTGCCCAAAGAATATGACCAGCAACTGGGAAAACGCTTTAAACAGGGTAAAGATCTTTCGGGAGGACAATGGCAAAAAATTGCTATTGCGAGGGCTTATATGAAAGATGCAGAAGTCCTAATACTTGATGAACCAACTTCGGCTCTTGATGCACGTGCAGAAACGGAAGCTTTTGACAGGTTTATTAAGTTAACCGAAGGCAAAACTGCAGTTATTATCTCTCACAGATTCAGTACTGTTAGAATTGCTGACAGGATTATGGTTTTAAAAGATGGCTCTGTATTGGAAATAGGAACCCACCAGGAACTAATTCTAAATAATAAACTTTATGCTGAATTATTTAATTTACAGGCGGCAGGGTATCAGTAGTAGAACGTGAAGGAGTTAAAGAGTGAAGGAGTCAAAGATTGAAAGAGTGAGAAGGGTACAACTTTCTGAAGTCAAAGAAATAACTTAAAACAATGAATTAAACAATTTTAAAAATGAAAAAACAACTGCTTTATAATTTTATCTTTTTTTCAGCCTTTTTTGCTTAGTTATGCACAACAGGAAACACTTTCCCTATGGCCTGACGGTATTCCTAATAGTGAAAAATCTAATGAGAAAGAAATTCAGAATCAACAGGAAATTTTAAGCATTTCCAAGGTGCAGGAGCCTTCTATAGAAGTCTATTTACCTTCTAAACGATTGGCAACAGGCCAGGCAGTTGTGATTTGCCCAGGTGGCGGCTACGGATTTTTGTCCTATGACTGGGAAGGAACGGATTTTGCCAAGTGGCTTAATTCCAAAGGTATAGCAGGTGTGGTTTTGAAATATCGGCTTCCCGACTCAAAATCGGTCATAGAAAGTTATAAGGCGCCTCTACAGGATGTGCAGAGAGCGATAAGGTTAGTAAGGGCTAATTCAGAAAAATGGAATATCCAGAATAATAAAGTAGGAATAATGGGTTTTTCAGCTGGAGGACATTTGGCAGCCAGCCTGGCGACTCGCTTTGATGAGGATTATTTGGAAAAGGAGGATGCTGTTGACAAGCTTTCTGCACGTCCTGATTTTTCTGTTCTGGTGTATCCGGTGATAAGCATGAAGAATGGAATTACCCACGGGGGGTCCAGAAGGAATCTTTTAGGAGAGAATGCAGCTGAGGAACTGGTGAATCAATTTTCAAATGAGTTGCAGGTAACTAAGGACACACCACCCACCTTCCTGGTGCATACAGCTGATGATACTGCGGTTCCTGTGGAAAACTCTCTTTTATTCTATAAAGCATTGACAGATAAAGATATTCCTGCTGAAATGCATCTCTATCCTAAAGGAGGGCACGGATTTGCAATGGCCAAAGAAGGTGGTTATTTGGCAACCTGGACAGATAGGTTGAGCGACTGGCTGGAAAGCTTAAGCAAAAACGGGAAACAATAATAACAGGCACAGATTTTTATGTGAAAAATGAAATAAGACATTATGCGTTATACGGGGAGGAATTTTCCCTCCATAACGAGTGGCTCCAGGAACTGCTGAAAGGAGAGGTGGTTGAAGAGCTGGCAGAATTGCGAGGTAAAAAAGGGGTTTTATTATCTGATGTTGTGCTGGATGAATTTATTGAGAAGGATGCACGGCATGGCCGCAGTGAACTGGTGCAGGGAGAAGGCCGGGGGATCAGGACGTTTTCCAGTGGTGAAAGACGGAAGGCCCTGCTGGATCATTTGATAAATCAGGAACCTGATTTTTTGGTCCTGGATGATCCGTTTGCCAGTCTGGATAAAAAATCAGTGATGCAATTGAGAAAAAGATTTCAGGAACTTTCCGAAGCTATTCCTCTAATTCAGCTTTTTAAGAGAAGGGAGGATTTGCTTACCTGTATTTCCCATGTATTATTTAAAGAAAAGGAGAAGACCACTATCTATAGTCTTTCAGATTTTCAGAAGAATGTTAACCGAAAAGAAAACACGAAATTTGTTCCTGTTATTCCTCCGGCGCCAATAGATTATAAAGGTATTCCGGAGGTATTGGTTGAAATGAAGAATGTTTCAGTAAAGTATGAGGGTAAGCCAATTTTAAGGAACATCAACTGGAAAATTCTAAAAGGGGAATTTTGGAAGCTGGCCGGGCCAAATGGCTCAGGAAAAAGCACTTTGCTGAGTATGATCTATGGTGATAACCCGAAGGCTTATGGCCAGGAACTTTTTTTGTTCGAAAAGAAGAAAGGCAGTGGGGAAAGTGTATGGGAGATTAAAAGGAAAATCGGCTATTTTTCGCCAGCTCTTACCGAACTATTTAAAAGAACTCATACTGCGGAACAAATGCTAATATCGGGTCTTGTAGATAGTGTGGGACTGTATCAGGAGCCGACTGAGGAACAAAATAAGTTGGCAAAGGACTGGTTGAAGACCCTGCAGCTAACGGAGGAAGGAAATACACCATTTATAAATTTATCACTTCTGCAGCAAAGGCTTCTGCTTGTGGCAAGGGCAATGATAAAACATCCTCCTCTACTTATTTTAGATGAACCTACTACTTCGTTGGACGAGAAGAGTGCAATATTGCTCACCCGACTAATAAATTATATTTCAGAAAGAACCGAAACCGCCATAATTTATGTCTCTCACAGGCATGAAAAAGGGTTAAATTCACAGTTTATCTTTAATTTATTTCCTTCAGAAAATGGTTCTGTCGGCAAAGTCCTAAACACCCGGAAAAACAAAAGAATTAATTAAACCAGATTTTCATCCAATGAACTTCCCGGAAATCACTTTTGTTCAGCGGTAAATTAGAAGAATTTCAAGAAGTATGATCCGTCATCTGGAGCCACTATGGAAATCCCAACCTTGGATTTGACGAGTTGGGAACTAAGAACATTTTATGCGGGAGATTGATATTTTATCAACAAAAACCAGCTCGCAACTATTCGTGAGGTTTCATTCTTGTATTAAAGAATTAGCATTATCCCAGCCTGCCCGGGTTAGGAGAAAAGTAAGTTTCCTGCTTTTCTTTCCTTTAGTATTGTGAATAATTTTGAATAAAAGGTGTATCTTATATTTCCTCTAATGTATAGGAATAATTACTTTTAGCTTAAATAATTCCACAAATTTTGGCAGCAAAAAAAGTACAGCAGGTAACTCCGTTGATGAAGCAATACAATGCTATTAAAGCAAAGTATCCCGATGCTTTATTGCTGTTTAGGGTAGGGGATTTCTATGAGACTTTTGGTGAAGATGCAGTAAGGACTGCCAGGATCCTTAACATTGTACTTACAAAGAGGGGGAATGGAAGTGAAGTAGAAACTGCACTGGCAGGATTTCCACATCATTCCTTAAATACTTATTTACCTAAATTGGTGAAGGCGGGGCTCCGGGTTGCGATCTGTGACCAACTCGAAGATCCTAAAATGACTAAAACCATTGTTAAACGGGGTGTTACAGAATTAGTTACACCGGGTGTTTCCATGAATGATGAGGTGCTGAATAGTAAGTCTAACAACTTCCTTTGTGCCATCCATTATGGTAAAAAGATATTAGGAATTTCATTCCTGGATGTTTCTACCGGAGAGTTTTTGACGGCCCAGGGTAATGAGGAATATATAGATAAATTACTGCAAAATTTCAGTCCAAGCGAAGTTCTTATCCAGAAGAATTTTAAAAAGGAATTCACAAAAACTTTTGGTGATGCTTTTCATTGTTTCTACCTGGAGGATTGGGTTTTCAAGAGCGATTATGCATATGAATCTCTTAATTCACATTTCAATACCAAAACCCTTAAAGGATTTGGGGTAGATCATCTTGCTGAAGGGGTAATAGCTTCAGGAGCTGTTCTACATTACCTGGGAGAAACCCAGCATCACAAGCTGCAGCATATAACTTCTTTAAACCGGATAGCCGAAGAAGAATACGTGTGGATGGACAGGTTCACCACAAGAAACTTGGAATTATATCATTCTACGGCTCAAAATGCTGTGACTTTACTGGATGTTATTGATCAAACGATTTCCCCTATGGGGGGACGAATGTTGAAGCGATGGCTTGCCCTTCCGCTAAAAAATGCTGAAAAGATTAAAAACTACAGCAGGTTGTTTCTTATTTTATAAATAATAGAAATGATCTGGAAAAAATTCAGCAGCATATAAAGCAAATAAGCGATCTGGAAAGGCTCATTTCTAAAGTGGCTACTGGAAAAATTTGTCCGCGGGAAGTAATTCATCTTAAAAATTCTCTTGATGCCGTAGTCCCTGTAAAAGCTTTAGCCATGGATTGTGGGGAGGAATCTTTAAAAGTTATTGGTGATCAGTTACAAAATTGCGAAGTACTAAGGACGAAGATCAAGGAAACACTTAATGAAGATGCTCCGGTTAATATTCTTAAAGGAGAATGTATAGCCAGGGGGTTTTTCCCGGAGCTGGACGAATTGAGGAACATTGCTTTTTCAGGAAAAGATTACCTGGACAATATGCTGGAGAGGGAAACCAAAGAAACTGGTATTTCCTCTTTGAAGATTGGAAGTAACAATGTTTACGGATATTATATTGAAGTGCGAAATACCCATAAAGATAAGGTCCCCTCAAACTGGACCAGAAAACAAACGCTTGTTAATGCTGAAAGATACATAACAGAAGAACTTAAGGAATACGAAGGAAAAATCCTGGGAGCTGAAGAGAAGATACAGCAGCTGGAACAGGAACTCTTCTCTAAATTGGTTAATTGGCTGGCTGATTATATACAGCTAAGTACAGCAAAATGCAAAACTTATAGGTCAACTTGACTGCCTTTGCTCCTTTGCTAAACATGCAATTCTGGAAAATTATGTACAGCCCGAAATAGAAGATTCGGTTGAACTTGATATTAAAGAAGGTCGTCATCCCGTGATCGAAAAGCGACTTTCTCTGGGAGAAGCTTATATTGCTAATGATGTATATCTCGACAGAGAGATGCAACAAATCATTATGATAACCTAATCCTAATATGAGTGGTAAGTCTGCTATATTACGTCAAACAGCTTTAATTGTGCTTCTTGCGCAAATGGGGAGTTTCGTTCCTGCAAAGTCTGCCCGTATTGGTTTGGTAGATAAAATTTTTACAAGAGTAGGGGCGAGTGATAACATTTCGATGGGAGAGTCTACTTTTATGGTAGAAATGAATGAAACAGCCAGCATTTTAAATAATATTTCAGAAAGAAGCCTGGTGCTTTTGGATGAAATCGGTCGGGGGACGAGCACTTATGACGGGATCTCTATTGCCTGGGCCATTACAGAATATCTGCACGAACATCCGGCGAGGCCCAAAACCTTATTTGCGACCCATTACCACGAGCTTAACGAAATGGGAGAAACATTTTCCAGGATCAAGAACTACAACGTATCTGTGAAGGAGCTAAAAGATAATGTTCTATTTCTAAGGAAACTTATTCCCGGGGGGAGTGCACACAGTTTTGGAATCCACGTGGCAAAGATGGCAGGAATGCCACAACAGGTACTTAGCAGAGCTAATAAGATCCTGAAGAAGCTTGAGAAGAGTCATCAAATGGAAGATGCCGGGGCGGTGCTGAAGAAATCAGCTGAAAACGATTTGCAGTTGAGTTTTTTCAATCTGGATGATCCGCTTTTGTTAGAGTTAAAAGAAGAACTACTACATATAGATATAGATACCCTCACCCCGGTAGAAGCTTTGATGAAATTGAACGAAATCAAGAGGATGCTTGGCAGTAAGCAGAAGGCGAAGGCGTGATCGACACTGACTTTCAGAAAAGAGAGTTAAGATAGAAGAAACAAGAAACAAGAAACAAGATACAAGACTCCAGGGGAAAGAGAGGTAGGAGAGAAGAGAGAAGAGAGAAGAGAGAAGAGAGAAGAGAGAAGAGAGAAGAGAGAAGAGAGAAGAGAGAAGAGAATGGGCAAACGGGAAAAAGATTGGATGTTTTAGGCGTTGAAGTACAAGAAGTTAAAGATGTTCTTTTTTGAGTAGGCAAAAAATGCACATTAGAAAGTTCAAATTGTACAAAAAAGTCTTTGGTATTATAAGAATTGTTTTAAATTTGCCTCCGCATTCTACAGGTTAGTATTGTGAATGTAAGTTCTTAGAAATACGCGAAAATAGCTCAGTTGGTAGAGCGCCACCTTGCCAAGGTGGAGGTCGCGGGTTCGAATCCCGTTTTTCGCTCAGTATACAATCCACGCTCGGATGGTGGAATTGGTAGACACGTTGGACTTAAAATCCAATGACCAGCAACGGTCGTGCGGGTTCAAGTCCCGCTCCGAGTACAGAAACCCTCTTTATCTTATTGATTTAGAGGGTTTTTTTTGGTTTTAAGTTTTAAAAATTACCAAAATACAACTGATTATTAATCGTTCAAAAGCAGTTATCAAAAACTTAGAATTAATTATTTTTAAAGGCCTAAGATAGCTAGTTTTTCTCGCAATTAATTTTATACTACATTATACTTCCTTTTGAAGTTATAGTTAGTATTTTTTAAAGTTTTGGAAAACTAGTACCTTTAACATAAAACCTCCCAAATGAAAACCAAAAAATATAAAATTTTTGAAAAAATTTTATATTACATCCATCAAAAAAAGATTGTGTCTGGTCCTTTTCAGGGAATGTTTTATATTAATACATCTCATGGCAGTGCCTTTTTACCTAAAATTTTAGGAACTTACGAAAAGGAGTTACACAATATTATTTCTGAAATAGTAAATAAGGAGTATGAGATAATCATAGATATAGGGGCGGCTGAAGGTTTTTATGTAGTAGGATTGGCTTATTTAAAAAAGATAGAGGGACACAGAAATTTTTTAATACAGGCCTTTGACACGAATTTGGCTGCTCATCCTTATATCAAAGAATTGGCTATTAAAAATAATGTTCAAAACAATATTGAAGTTCATGAGTTTTGTAATCACGAAGTTTTAAATACTCTACCCGATAAAAATATTTTTATTTTATGTGATATTGAAGGTGCTGAAACATCTTTATTAGATCCCCAAAAAGTCGAGAAGCTTTATAAAATAGATATGTTAGTAGAGCTGCATGACGGTAAAGAAAATTTCGCTTTAGAAGAATTCACTCAAAGGTTTAGGAATAGCCATAATATTGAGGTAATTCATTTTAGGGGGAGGCAGCCTGAGGAAGCGCCCTGGTGGCTTCTTCATCCAAAGCTAAAAGTAACTGCTGTTCGTGAAGGGAGAAAAAGAGGACTTAAATGGATGTATTTAAAAGCTAAGCATTAAATATATGGTTGGAAATTAATATGTAAGATATTAATAAGGACATAAGTGTTAGGATATAACCTGTAGAGAATATCTTCTAAAAACAATTCCTCTACCACATATAATTTATATTTGTTTAACAGTCTTTATGAAGTTTAATATTCTTTCTAAAGTTTTTTTTGTCTTTGCTGTTCTTTATTATTTCTCGTGGATATTTTTTGGTTTAGATTTTACAGATGGTTTTTACCATTTAAACCAGGCGATTTATTCTGAGGGTAATAAACACGTTTTCTCATTCCTCCTAAGCTCCTTAACAATTGAATCAATTATTAAAGTCTTTGGCGGAAAACTTATTACTTTAAGATTTATAAATACTTTTTTTTACTGGTTTCTTTGCTATTACCGTTCTTCATCGTTAGAAACAAGAAAAAAGGATCCAAATTATATCTTTACCTGGGCAGTACATTAATTTTAATTTCTCCGTTAAATGCTAATATTTTAGGCTATGATACTCTAAGTGTATTTCTTCTTTCTCTCATTTTCTCCCTTACAGTTCTATACCTTTCAAAAGCCAATTTTTTCTTGATAGGATTAATTTCGTTTTTATGTGGAGCAGCAGTTGTGGTAAGAATTCCTAATGTTGCGGTAATACCTATTGTTATGCTAAGTGTATTTTTTCAATTAAAAGAGGGGAGAAAAAGGGAAAAGAGGTGGCAAGATCCTTTATTCGTGCTTATCCTTTCCTTATCGACTATAGCTATATTTTATTTATTGTATTACAACGGGCTGGGAAAATTACAAAAGACAGTAGAAGGTTCAGAATACTACTCATTGAAAAGTCTTATAACAAATTATTTAAAGGATGCATTCAAACTATTGCTGTACATAATTTTAAACCTGAGTTTGTTTTCAATTTACAAATTCCTGCTGTTAAAGAAATTGGGTAGAATTTCTTTAGTAATTTTTGGAATTGTATATTTCATCTTTATAATTCTTTTTATTTATAATACCAATTATTCGTGGAATTATTCTCTTTTTTTGATCTCTCTACCTTTGTCTATCGTAGGAGTCCACACTTACCAGAACCGCGAGATTCCTCAATTTAAAAATAGCTTGATTATATACACCTTTGTACTATTCCTTTTTGTCAATCCTTTGGGATCAATAACCGGACTTTTAAAAGTTTCTTCTTTGTTTTTGCTTTTTCCTTTTGTAATGTGGTATACAGGAATAGAATTAAAAAGGTTTTGGATATTGATATTTATCATTTTAATTCCCCTCTCAATATTGGAAAAGGGGAGCGGTATTTTTGAAGATAAAAATTTAAATTTGTTGAACTCTCCAGTAGAAAGTGAATTATTATACCCGCTTAGAACGAATGAGTTGAGAGCTCAATTTTTGAGAAAAATTCAAGCTGAGGTAGCAGATTTACAGGGCAAAGGCTATAATGTATATTTCTATGGAAATAAATCTCACATTTTTAGATATCTCTATCCCGAGTCATCTTTAGGTATTGATTCTTTTTTCCAGCCTGTGGAGACTCTCCAGTTCATTTCCCAAATTGAGAGAAAAATTTCGGGTAAAGAAAAAATAGCAATTTTTGTAGTGAATTTATATCCGGAGAAAAGAGCAATATATGAAATTACTCCTTTAGAAAATGAATTACAGAATCTCGGTCTGGAACGGGTTGTCGATGAGGCAATGATTTTTTATAAGAAATAGAACAGATAAGCAATTCATTATAATTGTGCCTTACATAGCAAAAAAGAAGTTCACTATTTTTTGAGCGGTACAATAAATTATAATGAACAGTATTTTGATCAATTCGAGTTAAGATTTTTTTGGCTTCTTCAGGAACCACTATACCTTTTCGAAAATTTCACCTATAAAATTTTTTATTGCATCGATTCTTCTTACCGGATCCTGGGGTAAATACCATTTTATCGGCCAGATATGTCTTTAAAATTTTTATAGCCCCTCATTCTTTTAGCTTCACTTTCAGGAATTATCTTTTTACCATTAAGTTCTTGTATACATCAGCATTTGGAGGTGTGGTAGATCCGTACCTGAGAGTTTTCTATATTTTATTTTAATGACCCGGTTTCTTATAACATATAAATGAGTTTGCAAATAACTTTTGCCTTTTCTCAATTTGGTGCAGCTTTGGCATAATTCTTCCGTAGATTTAAAAAATGAGGATTGGATTTTTTTTCTCTTTCACTTTTTAAGTTTTAAAAATATGTTCATATACAAAACTACTTTTTTACTGATTTATGCCATTTTTGTCTTGGGAATTAGTTCCACTTTAAATAAAGATACTTCAGCACTTACATTGAGGACCATAAAGGGTGCGGAAGAAGTAGTTGATACTACAAATATTTATTATATCAATGTCCAGGGGGGAGGTGATTTGACTAAACATATTCAGGATCAAATAGATGCTGTACCCAATGGAACAGCTCAAAAGGCAAATGTTATAAAATTCCCAAGAGGACGATTTTGGACAGAAGGAAATTTGGAATGGAACCCAAAGGGAAAAAATGGAATTATAAACTTTGTAAACAAGCACCATCTAATTATTGAAGGTTTTTCCAAAGAAGAGCCTACTGTTTTTTACACCAAGGCTCCCGCAATACCTTTTGGTGGTAATGTTAGTAGAGGAAATTACTCCCATAGGAGGCATTTCAGAATTCATCAAAGCACAAATATTACTGTTAGAAACATTCGAATTGAGGGTTCAAATACTATTGAAGGAAAGGTATTAGGTTCATCATCAGAATTTACACCTGATTTTTGGGAAGGTGGAAAGGATTCAGGTAGTAAATCAGGTTTTCCAGCTTACCAGTCTTACTGGGAATTTGAACATGCTTTTGACATTATAAATTCTCAAAATATTACCATTGAAGATTCCTCCGTTTATGGTGTTTGGGGGGATGGAGTATATATAGGCCAAAGTACTACAAATCCATCAGAAAACATTATTTTACGAAACCTGCATCTCAAGTTTACAGGCTTACAGGGAATTGCGGTCTCTGATGCGAGGAAGATTATTATAGACAAGGTGTGGATTGATAAAGGTAGGAGATCAGGTATTGATTTAGAGCCTTTTCATGATGAAGGTTTTGCCAATGATGTTGAAGTGAGAAATTCAAAAATTGATGTTCAGTTAACCCCCTTTGCAGCAGGTGGAAGAGGTGATGTAAGTAATATTTACATTCACAATAATGAATATACAGGTTCAGGTAATACTATTTTTTGCAGGACCTCAAATGAGAAGAATCCTACAATTAGAAAAAACTGGAAATTTATAAAAAATGTGAGAACCAATACTTATGGCAGCTCTTCTCCTGTCATAAAATTTGGCTGGACAGAAAATATTTTGATTGAAGGAAATGTTGACAGAGTTTCGCATAAAAAAGGATTGTACGTAGGTGCTTCGTATTGCAATAATATAGTAATTAAAGATAATGAGGTTAAAGGGGGGAAAGCCATTAGAATATATAAAAGTAATAACCTCGAGGTGAAAAAAAATAAACCTGGCTTAGAGGTTATTAATAATGGATAGACATCATATTATTCTTTTTAACTCCATAGCTCCTGTAAACAAGGGTTTAAATAGTAAACAGGACTTTTAACCGCCAACCTAAAAAACTATCTTTGCAAATGCAATATTTCTATTCAATATTATAATAGAGAAGTCAAACCCTGAAAGTATGATAATAATTGAAAAACCGCATCTTCAGCTTTTGCAAAATGATCTTGCTGAATTATCAGTAAAGTTTACTTTAGAGAATAAAGAGCAAAAACTTTGGTACACGGTTCCCGGAAAATATGAGAAGTATTTGGTTACGGAAAATTTGGATGCTTTTCTTGTAGGATTACTTTTTTTAGCTTTAAAGAAGGGAGAAGATATAACTTTAAAAGGCCCGGTTTCGTCAAAACTGCTGTATTCAATTAATCATTACCTAATTCCTGCGTTATGCCTTGCAAATCCTGACTTGAAGGAAATAAAAGTTAATGCCTTAGAATTAAACGAAAACAATTTAAATGTGGGTAATGTTGCAGCCACAGGTCTTTCCTGCGGTGTTGATTCATTTTCAGCTTATTATGATCACAGGAACGAAACAGGTTCATATAAAATTAAATATTTCACCTTTTTTAATGCTGGATCTCATGGATCTGGAGGAAATTTCACTCAAAAAGTTTTTAAACAAAGATTGAAAAAATCTGAAAAATTTGCTGCCCGGGAAGGAAAGGAAATTATACCAATTGATTCCAACCTTAGTGAAATTTTAATGATGAAGTTTCAGAAAACTAACACTTTGCGTAATGCGTCCTGTGCTCTACTTCTGCAAAAACTGTTTAGAAATTATTATTCAGCTTCTAAAAATAGGTTTGATTTTTTCAAGCTTCACGACTATGATACTCAGGATTATGATTCTCTTATTTTAAATATGCTTTCTACAGAATCTACAACCTTTTTTTCTGCAGTTGCAAATCTTACTAGATTAGAAAGAACAAGCTTTATTGCAGATTTTGAAGGGACTTATGATCATCTTGATATTTGTACGAGTCCTCGTAGAAAGCAAGAAGAGGGAATAAATTGTTCTAAGTGTAAAAAATGTTTAAGAACAGCTCTCACCCTCGATCTTTTAGGCAAACTGGAGCGTTATGAAAATGTGTTTCATTTAGATGTTTACCGAAAGAATAAAGATAATTTTATTTGGTATATAATTTCTACCAGGAATGATAATCAAATTAGTAGTGATCTTTATAAGCTGCTCAAGGAAAAAAATGAGATTAACTATTACAAAATCGCTCTTTCCAAACTGAAAAATCAAAAAAAGAAAATTTACAGGTTGGTTGACGGCAATAAAAATCCGGATCATTCAACCACAAAGTCAAAATAGGTATTGGGAAACATTTCTGGGCGAAAGGTGTAATGCCACCATTCCTGGGAATAGGAGAAAAATCCATATTTACGCATTGTTTTTCGTAGAAGTTCCCTGTTCTCTTTTTGTTTCTCTGATACTTGTGTGGAGGAGTGATGAGATATTTCGCCAAAAAAATCGTAACTCCCACCCATATCAACAGGTTCTCCTGATTCTGCTTCTACCAGGCTTAGATCCACGGTACTGCCTCTCGAATGTCCTGATTTCGTAGCTATATATCCCAGGCGAAACAACTGATCCTTTGGAAGTTTTGGGTAAAAATCTCTTTTCATTAGAGTATCAGCCTTGTCTCGAGACCACTTAATAAAATGATCGACCGCTCTTTGAGGTCGGTATGCATCAAAGATTTTAATACAATATCCGCTGTTCTTTAAATCCTCCTGAACTTTTCCTAAAGCTTTGGCTGCAGGTTCAGTAAGAATTGCCCGGGAACCCTTATATCCTGTAACCGGAGACCCTAAAAAGTTGTTTGTACCTGTGTACCTAAGGTCAACAATAATATCGGGAATTACTTCATCCACATACACAAAACCCTTCGGCAAAATTTTTAATTGGCCAAAGCACAGAATATTCATTAAGAAGATGAAAATAAAATAACTGGGTTTCATAGATAATTCTGTTCCTGAAAAATAAGAAAAACTTTCAACCTTAATAATTTTTAATTTGAAAGTAATATTCCTGGAGTAATTTTTTAAAAAATGCTCAATTTTGCTGTTAAGCCCCAACAGAAGCTATAAAATTAATGTATTTTTGAAGTTAATATTGACGAATCTTATTCGGAAATTATCATCATGGAAAAAACTTCTTTAGAACCTGATTCTTCAATTGTTTTTAAACCTGTTCTTAAAGCAAATGCGGAGGCAATATTAAAAGTTGCCCAGGGTTCTTTACTTGTTTTGGATAGGGAGCTAAGAATAATTTCCGGAAATAAAGATTTTTATATCCATTCTCATCTTTCGCCTAAAGTCATAGAAAAACAATTTCTGCGGGATGTTTTTACGTATGAAATGGGCTTCGAACAATTGTTGCACACTATAATTACAGGGAAAAAACAATCAGATAGTTCAACAATAATTCTCAATAACTTATCAGTCAAAAAACAATTTGATATTTCTATAGGTCGTTTGGATCTCGAAGCCGGGGAAATTCTGCTTTTAATAAATTTTAAAAATTCATCTACAGGTCCTTTAACAGGTTCAAAAAGAACTTTTACAAAAGGATTGAATGATATTTTATCTCACGCACCAGCTGCAATTTGTACCCTACGGGGTCCGAAGCATATTTTTGAACTGGCCAATGAACGCTATATTAACTTGGTTGGAAAAACCAACATTCTTGGTAAGGAAGTGCGTCAGGTTCTGCCTGAAGTTGAAAACCAGAGCTTTTTCGAAATTCTTGACAAAGTTTATTCTACAGGAAATCCATTTGTGGGAAATGAAATCCCTATTAAACTGGACGTGGGAGAGGAAGAGCCAAGACTTTCCTACCTGGACTTTGTGTATCATCCCACAAGAAGTTCTGGAGGGGAAGTAGATGGCATTTTTGTGCATGCTATAGATGTAACCGAACAGGTGTTGGCAAGGAAAAAAGTCGAAGAAAGTGAAAAACAATTACGCACGTTTATTAACACTGCACCTGTAATTCTTTGGTTAACAAACAAGGATGGGTATAGTCCTTTCCTGAATAAAAACTGGATGGACTATACTGGCCAGAGTGAGCAACAGGTAAAAAATTATGGTTGGTTAGATGCCATTCATCCTAATGACAAAGAACGGGCCGAAACTTCATTTATAGAAGCTAATAGAAATCGTCAAAGCTATCGTACAACTTATCGACTTTTAACCAAAGCGGGAAATTACAGGTGGATGATAGCACGGGGTGTGCCTAATTATACATCAGATGGTACTTATAAGGGCATGATAGGTACGGTTGTAGATGTTCACGAGGATAAAATAAAGGAGCAATTGCTAAGGGAAAAGGAGCATAGAATTCGCTCTATTGTTGAAGAAGCTACTGTTGCTACGGCTCTTTATACGGGAAGAGAGATGAAGATTGAGCTGGCCAATGATGCCATGATCCAATTATGGGGTAAGGACAGATCTGTTGTGGGGAAAACCTTGCGTGAAGCCTTGCCTGAACTTGAAGGTCAGCCTTTTTACGGTCTTCTTGACAAGGTATTCACCACAGGTGAAACATATTGGGGGAAAGAGGACAGGGTGGAGTTAAATATCGAGAATGAACTTAAATCAGGTTATTTCAGCTTTACCTATAAACCTTTGCGCAATGAGAAAGGGCAAATTTATGGAATTTTAAATATGGCTCTTGATGTGTCGGAAATGGTGGAATCTAAAAATCTTTTGAAGGAAAGTGAATCCAGGTTTAGGCAAATGGCCGACCTTATGCCGGAGAAAGTTGCAAAGAGTGATGTTAATGGGGAACCAATTTATTTTAATCAAAATTGGATACAGTATAGCGGATTAAGCTTTGAGGAGCTCAAAATTCACGGAGTTATGGATCTTATTCACCCTGAGGAGAAGGAAGAATTTGTAAGACGATGGAATGCCTCTTTAGCAACAGGTAATAGGTTTGAAATGGAATTTAGGTGTAGGAACGCAGAAGGCAAATATAAATGGCATTTAAGTAGGGGAGAGGCCATGCGTAATGAAGATGGGATAATTAACCGATGGATCGCTACTACGACAGAAATTCAAAAAATAAAGGAGGAGGAGAAAAGAAAGGAAGATTTTCTTAAAATGGTAAGTCATGAATTGAAAACTCCTGTCACCTCCATTAAAGGATATGTCCAGCTATTGCTAAGTCTCCTTAACAACAGTAAAACAACCGATATTTCTTCGCTTCCTTTAAAGCCTTCTCTTGAAAGAATTGATCATCAAATCGTTCGGCTTACCCGGTTGATTTCAGAAATGTTGGACCTAAGCAGATTGGAAGAAAATAAACTGGAGCTAAGGAAGGAAACCTTTAATTTAAATAAACTGGTAGATCAAACCGTTCAGGATATTACTTATACCAATACCCAACATGAAATAGAAGTTTTTCATGATTTTAATTGTAATATACATGCCGATAAAGATAGGATAGGGCAGGTTCTAATAAACTTCGTGACCAATGCTATAAAATATTCACCCGAGAACCGCAAAGTAGAAATTTATATACGGGAGATTGAAAAAGGATTTGTGAATGTTTGTGTGAAAGATCGTGGTATAGGAATTGAAGAGAAGGACCATAAAAGAATTTTTAAACGTTTTTATCGTGTAGGAACAAAAAGTGAGGAGACTTATTCAGGCTTTGGAATTGGTTTGTACCTTGCTAAAGAAATAATTCACCGCCATGAGGGCTCTATTACGGTAAAAAGTAAATTGGGCAAAGGATCAGAGTTTGGTTTCAATCTCTCGGTGGCCGCTAAAGATCAAGAGAGTTAAATATGAGTGAAAAAACTAAAATACTGGTCGTAGATGACGACTCGGGAATTGGAGAAATGCTGAAAACCTTATTAGAGTTTTATGGATTTGAGGTAACAGTGACAGAACTTCCCGATAGTGCTGAAAGCATAATTGCAGAAAAGCAAATTGAGGTGGTCATGTTAGATATGCTCATTTCCGGAGTAAACGGTACAGATGTCTGTTCCAGGTTAAGAAATAATAAAGAGACAGAAAATATTCCTATCTTAATGATGTCTGCTCTTCACAATGCCGGAGATAAATGTAAAAAGGCCGGGGCAGATGATTTTATTGCCAAGCCTTTTGAAATGGATGAACTTATTTCTAAGATAAGAGAAATTGTAGAAAAAAGAAAAAATTCTGTTTCGTAAAATATTATTTCAGTTTTAAAATTTCCTTTGCCAGTTGGGAAGGGCAACTTTGTATTTTTCTTCTACTAAATATGGGGGTTTTTAGTATCTTGAGCATTTAAATAAAATTTTTTATGATCAGGAAAATATCGGCAATAGGTGTTATTGCCGCACTTTGTTTTGGCTGTCAAAGTCAGGGTAAAGTTGCAGAAAACCCACAGGCAAACTCTTCTAATTCCTCCACAAGTTTTAAAAAATCTACAGGTGATCTCAAAGCATATCATGAAGTTATTGCCGGAGCGGCAAAAAGTGATGAAGGCCTTTTCACCACCCACCGGATGGGAGACAAATTGTATTTTGAAATCCCTCTTACTCTATTAGACAAGGATATGCTCCTGGTAAGCAGGATTGCCAGGGTCCCCTCGGGATTTGGAGGAGGTTATGTTAATGCTGGCTCCAAAGTGAACGAGCAGGTAATTCGCTGGACGCAAAGAGGAAATTTTATAGATGTAAAAGTTATAAGCTTTGAGAACCAAAGCGACGAAAATTCCCCTATCTATCAGTCGGTTGCAGCAAACAATTTCTTTCCAATCCTTTACAGCGCAAAAATTTCGGCTTATAGTGAGGACAAGTCTGCAGTTGTTGTTGAGGTAAACAGCTTGTTTGAAACAGATATTGAAGCTATAAATGGAGTTTCTTCGTCTCTTAAGAAGAGATATAAAGTGAAGAAGCTGGACCAAAACAGGTCCTATATCGAATCTGCTCAGGCTTATCCGAAGAATGTAGAGATTAAACATGTAATGACATATGAAGCTGAAGAACCGCCGGAAAGAAGTCAGGCGGGCACTATTTCTCTTCTTATGAACCAGTCTATGATCTTACTTCCGGACGATATGATGCAGCCGAGGCTGGCTGATTATCGCGTAGGGTGGTTTACAACACAAAAGTACAATTATGATTCTGAGGAACTGAAGTCCGATGATTATGAGATTATTCGAAGATGGAGGTTGGTACCTAAGGACGTGGAGGCTTATAAAAGAGGAGAACTTGTTGAGCCTGTTAAGCCTATCGTATATTACCTTGACCCGGGCACACCTGAGAAATGGCGACCTTATTTTAAGCAGGGGATAGAAGACTGGAACGTAGCATTTGAAGCTGCTCAGTTTTAAAAATGCCATAATAGCTAAAGATCCACCTACAAAAGAAGAAGATCCGGAGTTTAGTCCTGAAGACGTAAGATATAGTGTTGTAAGATATGTTGCCAGTACTACAAGGAATGCTGTAGGGCCTTCAGTGACAGATCCCCGTACAGGAGAGATCATTGAGAGTGACATCATATGGTATCACAACCACCTTCGTTCCTATAGAAATAGGTTTATGATTGAAGCAGGTGCTCAAAACCCCGCAGCAAGAAGCCTTAACACGCCAGAGAAGGAAATAGGAGAAATGATGAGAATGGTAATCGCTCATGAAGTTGGTCACGCGCTTGGTCTACCGCATAACATGAAAGCAAGTGCCGCTTATCCAACAGATTCTTTAAGGTCTGCTACATTTACACAAAAATATGGTCTTACTCCATCAATTATGGATTACGCAAGGGTTAACTATATAGCTCAACCTGAAGATAAAGGAGTTCGATACATAAGAATGATGGGGCCTTATGATTTATACGCCATAAACTGGGGTTACAGGTTTCTTCCGGAAGCAAATTCTCCTCAGGAAGAAAAAAAGGTTCTGGACAAATGGATTCTGGATAAAGCCGGGGATCGAGTCTACGAGTTTGGGGGAGGTTATGATGGTGTAGATCCTCAGTCTCAAAGAGAAAGTCTGGGAGCTGACCAGGTAAAAGCAGGGGAATATGGTTTAGCCAATCTTAAAAAAGTGGTTCCAAATCTCGTGGAATGGACTGCAAAGGATGGATATGGCTATGATGAACTTGCAGAAGTGTACGGGGAATTGACCGGTATGTGGAGAGGATATATTTCTCACGTCATAGCTAACGTGGGAGGAGTTTATGAAACCCGTAAAACTTCCGATCAGCAAGGTGTTATTTACACTCCTGTTCCACAAGATATTCAAAAGAAGGCAGTGAGTTTTCTGAATAAAGATGCCTTCACTACTCCAGACTGGTTATTGAATCAGGACTTATTGAATAGAATTGAATCTGCAGGGGCTATAGAGCGAATTCAAAGTTTGCAAACACGTTCTTTGGATAACCTTTTAGATAAAGACAGGTTGAAACGAATGGTAACCAATGAACAGGTAAATGGAGGAGAGGCTTATACTGTTGTTGAACTTATGAACGACCTTAGAAAAGGTATTTTCGCCGAACTGTACAGCTCCAAAAAAGTGGATGCTTATCGTAGAAATATACAGAGATCGTATGTTGATGCAGCGACCAACTATGTTCAAAAGTTGAAAGAAGAGGATAGTGAGGGTATTTTAAAAAGTGACATTATAGCTTTAATGAGAGGCGAAATGGAGAGATTGAGAAGAGATATTAATCAAAGGAGATCCAACACAAATGATTCTTTGACCCGATACCACTGGAATGATCTAGTGGCAAGAATTGATGCCAGCCTTAAGACGGATGCTTAGATAATAAAGGTATAATAGAAAAGCTCCGCAAATCTCTGCGGAGCTTTTTATTTAAAATAATAAAAAATAGAAAAGGATTCTACTTAGGTACTTTTAAGTGTTAAGGTACTATTGGATTTCTTCATTGACTTCTTCTCCATTGACATCATCCGCATTGTCAATTTCCTCCTGTACTTCTTCTTTTACTTTTTTAGCTCCTTCCTCAATTTTCTTTCCTGCTTTTTTGGTGTTATCTTCAATGTCTTCACCTATAGCTTCTACTGCGTCCTGTGTTTTTTGCTGGGTGGTTTCTCTACAGGAGAACAGGGTGCACGAGAAAATGGCCAACAATAACATTAAGAATGACTTTTTCATAATTACCACTTTTAAGATTCAACCTAAAAAGCCATCACAACTATAATCATGATGGCTTTTTTAATAAAATGTAATGTCGACTATTGTAAGTCGTCAGTTCCTTCTACTTCTGCTTCAATTTCAGATTCTACGTTTTCAGCAGCTTCTTCAGTCTCATAAGCAGCCTCTTCAGTAGTAGTTTCGATATCTTCTCCTACTTCTTCTAATGAGTCTTCTGTTCTTTCTTCAGTAGTTTCTCTACAAGAGTAGATAGACAATGTGAAAACAGAAGCTAATAATAATAAAGATAATTTTTTCATTTCTAAAATGTTTGATTAGTTGAATAGACAAATTTAAACTATTTTTTATTTATGCAAAGGTCTCTTCTCACTTAAATACTTCCAGTACCTCTTTGGAACGTGTTGAACGTGTAATCGGGAATTTTTACGGGACTGGATGTTCACGCTATTAAAGTAGTTCTGCCATAAATTCTCAAATTCTTTTTCAGAATCATCAAATATTCCTTTATTTTGGCTCCTATTATTGTGATTATCATAATCCTTTAAATTGATATAAACAGCTTTTTCCAAATCATAAAATATTCCAAAATTTCTTCCTGAATCATAAATTACCCATTTTTGATCGGCATATCGAGATTCAAAGTGACTCAAAATGAGCGGTAAAACATTAAAATCAGGAGATATAAGAGAAAAATAGATTTGATCCTTGGTCAGCTTAAATCTCACAAAAGCCTCCATCCGGTGCTTCTCTCTGTCCACCATTTTGGCTGTTTGTGCGACTTTCAAAACTAATGGATTTCCATAATCTTTTATGCTGAAGGTATCTTGTGCAAAAGCAAGTTTAGCAACTTCAAAGATTAGCATTTCCACTCCCGGAAGTTCACTAAGGAAGGTGTAAAATAATTGCTGAAATCCTTTAGAATCTATTTTAGACTCTAATCCTTTGTGAACTCTTTCAGCTTTTCCAGTATCTGTTATCACCTCGTGGATTTCAGCAAAAAAATCGGGTTGTGCATTTTCTTCAGTATAAATACGAGTAATCTGAAGTTTTTGTTCGTAAGCAACAAAGATGCAGGTGAGGAGACCTTCAAAACTTCCGTCGTAAATAAAGTTTATGCTCTGCCGCTGCATCAGAAAAGACTTAATTGAGAAGAATATTCTTTCCGGAACTTACTTTCAGAATTTTGCAATACCAGGCCTTTTATTTGAATTCCGCTTAAATCCTGCTTCACCCAATCCCGGGAATCACAGGTAATAAAGTATTTAGCCCTATTTAATGCCACGCCTATTTTCTTAAGGTGTTCCCAGTTGAGTTTTCGAAACCTGCGGGCTTCAATAATTTTAGAAACACTCTTTAAACCCATTCCGGGAATACGCAGCAGGAGAGCCTTTTCAGCTTTATTTATATCCAATGGAAACATCTCCCTGTTTCGCAATGCCCAGCTAAGTTTTGGATCAATATCTAAATCCAGATTTTGGTGATCTTCATTAAATAATTCACGTACATCAAATCCATAAAAACGCAGAAGCCAATCTGTTTGATAAAGCCTGCTCTCTCGTAGGATAGGTACAGGAGTGCCCAATGCAGGCAACCTGTTGTCATTTGCCACCGGAATGTAACCCGAATAATACACCCGCTTCATCTGATATTTTTTGTAATAATAAGCTGCAGAAAACATCACATCCCGATCACTTTCTCCTGTGGCACCAACGATCATTTGCGTGCTTTGACCTGCGGGAGCATATTTTGGAGTGCTTCTGATGATCTTGCGCTCATTGTTATATTTTTCTATTCCTGTTTGAACAGCAAGCATAGGCTTAGTAAAGTCTTCGTGCTTTTTATCCGGTGCCAACAATTTAAGTCCTGACACGGTAGGAATCTCGATATTGACTGATAGCCTGTCTGCATATAATCCAGCCTTCAGCATTAGCTCGTCACTTGCTCCGGGAATAGATTTTAAGTGAATATAGCCATGAAAGTTTTCTTCCTGTCTCAACTTTTTTGCTACCTGCACAAGACGTTCCATAGTGTGGTCAGGGCTTTTAAATATTCCTGAGCTAAGGAAGAGTCCTTCAATATAATTGCGGCGGTAGAAGTTCATTGTCAGGTCTACCACTTCCTGTACTTTAAAAGCTGCCCGGGGAATATCATTGCTTTTCCTCGTAACACAGTATGCGCAGTCAAAAATGCAGTGGTTAGTAAGAAGGATCTTAAGGAGAGATACACAGCGGCCATCCTCCGTATAACTATGGCAAATTCCCATACCGTCGCTGTTCCCCAGTCCTTTATTCTTATTGGATCTTTTGCTTCCACTACTGGAACAGGAGATATCATATTTGGCGGCATCTGCCAGGATGTTCAGCTTCTCTTTAATTCTTTCAAATGACATAATATTCCTTTCTATTTGGAGAAAATGGATTTTTTCCAAAAATATGGAATAATTACTTAAAGTAAATTTATAAGAAGTTAAATTTCCAGAAGATCCCGCACTTTCACAAAATAAAAAAGTCCTGAATTTCTTCAGGACTCTGTTATTAGGTATAGTGAAATTAATCGTTCCTATTATCTCTAGATCTTCTGTCGTCGCGGCCACGGTTGTCTCTTGAGCCACCACGGTTATCACGACCTCTGTCATTACGATCGTTGCGGTCATTACCTTCACGAGGCGGTCTTGCCTGGTAACCTTCAGGTTTTTCAAGTAAGGCTTTCCGTGAAACTTTTTCTTTTCGCGTTTTTGGATCTACTCCAAAATATTTCACGTCTATAACATCACCAATGTTTACAATATCTGTAACATTATCAGTTCGTTCCCACGCAAGTTCAGAAATGTGTAATAAAACTTCATTTCCGGGAGCATCTAAATATTCTACTACTGCACCAAAATCAAGAACTTTTATAACTTTAACTTCGTAAACGCTACCTTTTTCAGGTTTGAAAGTGATAGAGTCTATTTTAGCAAGAACCTTATCAATTCCTTCCTGGCTGGTTCCAAGGATTTCTACAACACCCTGCTCATTAACTTCGTTAATGACAATTTCAGTTTTAGTTGTTTTCTGTAATTCCTGAATTACTTTTCCACCTGGTCCAATAAGTGCACCAATATATTCCTGAGGAATGGTTACTGTTACAATTTTAGGAGCGTGAGCTTTTACGCTTTCATTAGGCTGAGAAATGGCTTCTTCTATTTTATCAAGAATATGAAGTCTGCCTTCTCTTGCTTGTTTCAAAGCTTTCACAAGAATTTCGTAGGAAAGTCCTTTTACTTTAATATCCATTTGGCAGGCAGTAATTCCATCTCTGGTACCTGTAACTTTAAAGTCCATATCTCCCAAAGCATCTTCATCTCCAAGAATATCCGAAAGAACCGCGAAATCTTCACCCTGAGAGATTAATCCCATTGCAATTCCTGATACAGGTTTTTTCAATTTAATACCAGCATCCATAAGGGCCATAGTACTTAAGCACAAACAGTAGCCATAGAAGATGAACCGTTGGATTCCAATACTTCAGAAACAACTCTTACAGTATAAGGACAATCTGCAGGAATCATATTTTTAAGTGCGCGTTGTGCAAGATTTCCATGTCCAATTTCCCGTCTTGAAGTCCCTCTTAAGGGGTAAGCTTCACCTGTTGAGAAAGGAGGGAAGTTATAATGTAAATAAAATGTTTCTTCTCCCTGGAAAGTTGGAAGATCCACCTGGTTTGCTTCCCTGGATGTTCCAAGAGTCACGGTTGCCAATGCCTGAGTTTCACCTCTTGTAAAAAGAGCTGAACCATGAGTAGCAGGTAAATAGGCGACTTCGCTCCAAATAGGACGAATTTCGTCTGTCCTTCTACCGTCTAAACGAGTACCTTCTTTTAAAGTTAGGTCTCTAATAGCTGCTTTTTGAGTTTCTTTAAAATATTTAGAAATCATAGCTCCATTTTCTTCCAGTTCTTCTTCAGAAAATTGTGCCTTAATTTCTTCTTTTATTTCAGAAAAAGCTGCACTTCGATCTTTTTTTGCCTTAGAATCTTTAGCGGTATCGTATATTTTTTGATAAGCAGCTTCTCTGACTTTTTGCTGAACACTCTCGTCTTCTCTCGCAACTTCATATTCTCTTGGCTCTTTTTTGCCAAAAGCTTCTGCAAGGCGAACCTGAGCATCAATCTGAATTTTAATAGCTTCGTGAGCAAATTTTATAGCCTCAGCCATTTCCTCTTCGCTACATTCTTTCATTTCACCTTCTACCATCATCACAGAATCTGCAGAAGCTCCAATGATCATATCAATATCAGCTTCTTCTAATGCTGAACGACTTGGGTTGATAACGAATTCTCCGTTAATTCTGGCTACACGAGCTTCAGAAACAGGAGTTTCAAAAGGAATGTCAGAAAGCTGAATAGCGGTAGAAGCAGCAAGACCTGCAAGAGCATCTGGCATCACTTCCTCATCATGAGACATTAACTGGATCATTACCTGTGTCTCAAATTTGTAATCTGATGGAAATAATGGTCTCAGAACACGGTCTACCAGACGCATTACCAGGATCTCCTCATTACTTGGCCTGGCTTCTCTTTTAAAGAAACCACCAGGATATCTTCCTGCTGCAGCGAATTTCTCACGATAATCTAATGTAAGCGGGAAAAAATCCATTGTAGTTGGAGTGTGAGAGGATACAACGGTACAAAGCATTACAGCATTTCCCATTCTAAGCTCCACCGATCCATGGGCCTGTTTTGCTAATTTTCCGGTCTCGAGTGAAATAGTTCTTCCATCTCCTAACTCGATAACCTCTTTAAATGTTTTTGGAATCATAAATTTTTTTGAATTTAATATGTAACTCTACATATTACGTTAAACAATGGTCTCCCTTTGAATTTTCATCGGGAATTGCTGTGTTGTTGTGTGTAGTTGTTGTGTAGCAGACCAATGAAAAACTACTTTCTGTCCATTTGCAGGACAGGGTAAGTTTTGTAACCAATATAACAAAAAAAGACTTTTAAAAAGTCTTTCCTGTATAAAAAAAGGGGCGTAAAGCCCCCTTTAAAATTTATTTTCTTAAACCTAATTCTTTAACAATAGCACGATATCTCATGATATCTTTCTTCATTAAGTAATCAAGCAAACTTCTTCTTTTACCTACCAGCTTTACTAATGAACGCTCTGTATTATAATCTTTACGATTAGTTTTCAGGTGATCTGAAAGGTGAGAGATTCGTTGTGTAAACAACGCAATTTGTCCTTCTGCTGATCCGGTATCATCTTTTCCTTTACCGTGCTTTGCAAAAAGATCTTGTTTTTCTTCTTTAGTTAAATACATTCCAATATTAATTTTAATGATTTTTATGTATTGACAGGATTTCTGTCAGGCGGCAAATATACTAATATTTTGATTAAATACCTTTGGCCTATAAATTTATTTTTCAGGCCCTTACTACTGATTTTGGATAAGATCCAGGTAGAGATTAACTTTATCTTTAAGTTCAGATCGGGGAGTTATAAAATCAAGAAATCCATGCTCCATTAAAAATTCTGCAGTTTGGAAATCTTTTGGGAGATCCTGTCCAGTTGTATCTTTTACAACTCGTGGACGTAAGCAAACCCAATTAATGCCCCTGGCTCAGATATATTGATGTCCCCTAGCATTGCAAAGGAAGCCGTAGTTCCTCCTGTAGTAGGATCTGTACAAAGAGAAATGTATGGTATACCAGCATCTGAAAGGCGTGCAAGTTTAGCAGAAGTTTTTGCTAATTGCATTAAGGACAAAGCTGCTTCCATCATTCTTGCGCCACCAGATTTTGAAATAATTAGTAGGGGAATTTTGTTTTCCAAAGAAAAATCTGCAGCACGTGCTATTTTTTCTCCTACAACAGATCCCATAGAACCACCAATAAAACTAAAATCCATACAGGCAACCACTAACTCTTTACCTTTGGAATTACCTACCGCTGTTCTTACAGCATCAGTAAGTCCGGTTTTTTCCTGAGCGGCCTTTAATCTATCAGTATATTTAGAAGTATCCTCAAAATTTAAAGGGTCTTTGGAGGTTATATTCTTATCTAGTTCTCTAAATTGATTGTCGTCAAAAAGTATTTTGAAGTATTCTTTACTGCCAATTCTCACATGATAACCATCTTCAGGGCTAACATAGAAATTTTTTTCAAGCTGCTCTGCATCTACAATTTTACCTGTAGGAGATTTGTACCATAAACCTTTTGGAACATCCTTTTTCTCTTCAGTAGGTGTTTGTATACCTTTTTGTGTTCTTTTAAACCACGCCATTTTGTTCTCTTTGTAAGTTCGTCTGCAACAAATTTTTTAGTATCAGTGCGTTAACCATGAATAAGAACAGCCGGAATTATATTAATTCCGGCTGTCTTAATATTGTTCTTATAATGTATGAACGTTGTTAAGGTCTTCAAATGCTTTTTTCAAACGTGTAACAAAAGTTTTTTCTCCTTCACGAATCCATATACGAGGATCATAGTGCTTTTTATTTGGAGAATCAGGACCTTCAGGATTTCCTATTTGACCAAGAAGATAATCTTTTTTACTGGACATATAGTCTCTTATTCCTTCGAGATAAGCATATTGTAGGTCTGTGTCAATATTCATTTTTATGACTCCATAGCTTATTCCTTCCCTTATTTCCTCAAGGGTAGAACCGCTACCTCCGTGGAACACGAAGTCAATGTGATTATCTCCAAGACCATGCTTTTGGCTAATGTGCTCCTGAGAATTTTTCAGAATTTTTGGAGTAAGCTTTACGTTTCCAGGTTTATAAACTCCGTGAACATTTCCAAATGCAGCTGCAATTGTGAATTGATCACTTACTTTGCTTAGTTCCTCATATGCATAGGCAACTTCTTCTGGTTGAGTGTAAAGTTTAGAATCATCAACATCTGTATTGTCTACACCATCTTCTTCACCTCCCGTAACACCTAATTCTATTTCCAGGGTCATCCCCATTTTACTCATTCTTTCAAGATACTTTTTGCAGGTACCTATATTTTCTTCCAAAGATTCTTCAGAGAGATCAATCATGTGAGAGCTAAAAAGCGGTTTCCCTGTTTTTTCAAAATGCTCTTCACTTGCCTCTAACATCCCATCAATCCAGGGAAGCAGTTTTTTTGCTGCGTGGTCTGTATGTAATATTACGGTTGCCCCGTACAGCTCTGCAAGCTCGTGAACGTGCTTTGCTCCAGCCACAGCTCCTGCAACTGAGGCACGTTGGTTTTCATTAGATAGCCATTTTCCTGCATTAAATTGAGCACCGCCGTTAGAAAATTGAATTATAACAGGCGCATTTAATTCTGCCGCTGTTTCCAGAACTGCGTTAATTGAACTGGAGCCTATAACATTTACCGCGGGGAGGGCGAAGCCTTTTGCTCTTGGCATATTTAAAAATTTCCTGTACTTGTTTTCCTGTGGCTACTCCTGGTTTAATGTTGTGACTCATTTTACGTGATTTTTCATTATTTAGTTATACAAAAATAGGAAAATTGTTTGGTTAGAAAGGGTAATTAATTCCAACATTATATACGGCATTATTAAAATTGTAGTTCTTAAACCACCTTTCACCCTTAGGTAGTGCAGGGTCATAAGTTTTAAAACCAACGTCAAATCGAAGAACGAAAAAGTTAAAATCGTAGCGCAGGCCCGTACCTGTTCCAACTGCGATATCCTGTAGGTCTGCAAAAGAATTGAAGGTGGCGGCATCCTCTTCTACGATATCCAGCACATTCCAAATATTCCCTATATCTACAAATAAGGCAGAATTTAAAGCTCCAAAGATGTTAAACCTAGTATTCTGCATTTAAAGCAATTTTCATATTTGCTTCGTTAAATTCATTCCTTCCGCCGCTACTTCCCGGACCCAGATCGTATGCCTGCCATGCACGATTATCATTTGGTCCTCCGGCAAAAAAACTACGAATAAAAGGAATGCTGTTGGCATTGCCATAAGGAATAGCAACCCCACCAAATGTTCTTATTGCAAAGATATTTTTATTGCCCCAGTCCCAGTGTTTTATATAATCAATTTCTGTCTTGGCGTATTGTGAAAAATTTACTCCCCAAATTTCATAAACTCCTGAAGCACTACGGTCCAAACCTAAGCAATTCCCGAAACGGCGGCCAGCACATTTCCTGCAGTTTCTACTTTAAACCGGAATCTGGAGAAATCACTGTCATAAAGATTTTCTTTGTTGTTGCGTAAGTAGGTGAAGTTGGTTGAAAAAATTAGGTTATTTTCAGTTAATCTCTTTTTCCGTTCCCCTATATTTCTAACTTCCTGGCGCTGGCCGGGTGAGAGGCCAGAGGTTCCTGAATTTTCCTCGGTGACGTCGCGTATAAATCCCTCTGCACCATTAGGAATGGAAAGTAAGCCTTCCTGAGTTAAATATTGTGGAGAAGTAACAACGTTACCCGATCTAACAATTTCATTTAGATTGTTATAGGAATTTCTATAGACATTAAAATAATTATCGGTATTCACATTTCGAACGTACTGAATATTTAAAAGATCCAGGCGGTGTGAAAGAATCCGGGAGGGATTCCAGCTGTAATTCAAAATTCCGTTTACGTTCTGTTTATCCAGACCAATATTGTTTTGGCTACTTACTCCTAAACTCACTGAGGTAAATGGCGACATATACTTCGGAATAAACTTTTCGGTATCAAAAGGAAGAAAGATCCTTGGGAAAGTCAATTTTAAATCAGCTCCAACTTCCGAAATATTAAAAAAACGGTCTTTTGAGCTTCCGCGTGCAGCATCAGAAGAAGAACCAACACTACCCCGTCCTGAAATTTCAAAATTTTCGGCACCTCCAAAAACGTTCCGAATTAGAAGAGAGCCTCCAAAACCTATTCCGAAGTCCATAATATTACTTTGGGATACCTCAAAATCGAAACCTAAGGAATATTTTTGTAGAGGGGATAGAAAAATGTTTGCAATTAAATTGGTATCTGTAGTATCTGCAGGATCTGCAGTATATTCAATAGTGGGATATTTAAATACCCGCAACGAACTTACCCTGTTATAGGTTCGTGTCCTGTCTCTATCCCGATAAATTTGTCCCGGTCTTATGAATATAGCATCGGTAATGGCCTGGGGTTTAAATTCAAGTTCATCGAAGCTGTAAATGTAATACCCGTTGTACTGCGCACTATCGGTTACAGGATTGAGCCTGTTGGCATAGGAATAATCAGTAAATACATTTACCCGCGAAATTTTGTGAATATTAAAGGGTTCCCTGGTGGATATCCCATTATTGTTAACCTGCCTGTTATTTATAATTGTTGTAGAGTTTAATTTGTAATTAGTGTCAACAGTATCGGCCTCAAAACTTATGTATTCCTGATCAAAATTATACACTCCATTGTTCCTGAATAATGAGGTAAGCCTGTCCCGTTCTTCATTAAAATCTAAAGTGCGGTATTGTTCTCCTGAGTTAATTAAAGAGGCAGACGAATGTGCTTCATAAATGGAATCTATAACAGGTGATGCAATCCTGGTACGAATGGAGTCAACTATATAGGGCTCTTTGGTAGTTACAAAATAATTAATTTCACCACGTTGCTCTTTAGTTGGTAGTATTTCATAGTCTATTTGAGCATTAAACCAGCCGTTATTGAAGTACCAGGATTGTAATCGGTTCCGGGATTTTTTAGCTAATTCCTCATCAATAATTACCGGGGCTTCTCCTGTGCTTTTTATCCACTCATTGAAGTTAACGTACGCCTCCCTCATCTTATCCACCTGTTTTCGTGAATAAATGTTTACCAGTCTTTCCTCCCTTCCCGGTTTTTTGTGCAACCAGTGAAGAAAAGCGGAGTCTGGATCTTGCTTTGCCCAGTTATAAAAATGTAATTTTATAGGAACACCTAAGAGCCGGGAGTTGGGTTCCTGGTACAGCTGGTTATATATTCTGTTTTTTTTTATTTCCTCCCCGTTACGGTAGATTGTATTATTGGTAAGAAGCAATTCATCACTTTCTACTCTCTTTACAGCATTACAGGAAATTAATAATACAACGGTTAAAATAAATAACGATATTTTTGCAGAAAGGCGTTTCAATAAAACTTCTTTAGAGATTTTAAAATTACTTCAAATCAATGGTAAGCAAAAGCCAAATTAAGTTAATAACAAGTCTTGAGCAAAAAAAAGGTCGTTCAAAAACGGGACTTTTTATGGTGGAAGGAAGGAAAGGAATTGCAGAACTTTTAAGCTCTCCTTTTAAACTTCATAGTCTTTTTACTGCAGAAGATATTTTTGTTTCTCCACAAGAAAAAACTTTTACAATAACCCAGGCTGAGTTGAAAAAAATCAGTAGGTTAAAAACGGCTCAAACTGCGGTGGCTCTTTTTGAAATACCAACAGAGAAAAGAGTTAATACCCAAAAACTTATTGTTGCTTTAGATGGAGTAAGAGATCCGGGAAACCTGGGGACAATTATTAGGTTATGCGACTGGTTTGGAATAGAGGACCTTGTTTGCTCTGTTGACACCGTAGATTGTTATAATCCTAAGGTTGTACAGGCAACAATGGGAAGTATTACGCGAGTGAATATAGTTTATAAAAATCTACTTCAGTTTCTTGAAGAAAATCCCAGTGCCCCAAAATGGGGGACCTTTCTGGATGGAAGTAATATTTATAAGTCTGAAATTTCAGAAAAAGGCATTATAATATTAGGCAATGAAGCTAATGGAATTTCTTCTGAGATTGAAGAAGTAATTAGCTCAAAAATACATATCCCACAGTTTGGAACTGCTGCAGAAACCGAAAGTTTGAATGTCGCTACCGCCACGGCCATTGTCTTAAGCGAATTCAAACGGCGGACTATAAATTAATTACTGGAATGTAAAATTCAGAAAAATTCCTCGTGTGTGCATAGTTTCAACATTCATCATGTCTGCAGTTCCGGAAATAAATTCATTATTCAAGGCAAAAACTCCACGAAGCGATGGAGAAAGCTTGAAATAGTAAAAATATAAATCTATTCCCACTCCTACTTCATAGAAGTAGTTATTCGTAGTCATCCTAATATTCGCTTCAGGATTATTTTCGTTACTGGATAAATTTATTGAAGTTGATACTCCTCCCACAACAAAGGGTCGAAAGTTGTTTAATCGGTTAGCTGAAAATTTCAGCAGCAATGGAATGTGAACGTGGGTACTGCTTACTTCATCAACCTCAGTAGTATAAGTTGCTTTAATTCCTGCAGTGTTGAAACTTACACCTGGTTCCAATCGAATATCTAAATTGTTGGAAAGCTTTAAGCTCCCTACAAGACCTACATTAAAACCAATTCCAGTCTCGACAATTAAATCTTTCCCGGTAGAGGGGCTGGGGAGGTATTCTTTATATCTAAAAGAATAGTCATACTTATTAAAGCCGAGGAAATAACCCCAGGACCATCTTTTTACATCAATGTCTGGTTGATTTAGTAATCGTTCTCCCGAAAAAATTTGTGCGTTACCCTGAGAAAAACAGAATAGCAGCCCCAAAATGGCAAAATATTTTTTCATATTAATTTTTAGAAGCTGTATATATAGTAGCTACACCAAAGGTTTGTGGCTCATCCTTTACGTTTATAAACCCAATTTTACGTAAAATATTGTTGAACTCTTCTCCAAAAGGAAAGGAAGCAGCACTTTCACTAAGGTAGGAGTAGGCCACCTTATCTTTTGAAAACATTTTCCCGATGAGTGGGAGTATAACTTTTGAATGAAATCGATAGCCTTGTTTATACGGGAATTTAGTTGGGACAGAGGTTTCCAAAACTACAAAGATACCCCCGGGTTTTAATACTCGTAATATTTCCCCTAAACCTTTCTCGAGGTTTTCAAAGTTTCGAACTCCAAAAGCAACTGTTATGGCATCAAAAGAATTATTATCAAACGGTAATGCTTCAGAATTTGCCTGGACCATTTTAATTTTTTCTGAAAGACCTTTTTCAGCAATTTTTTTTCGTCCCACAGCAAGCATTCCTTCTGATATATCCAGACCCACAATTTCTTTTGCGCCCGAGGGGGCAAAACTAATAGCAAGATCACCAGTACTTATGGCTATATCGAGAATATTTTCAGGTTTTTGATCCTGTACTTTCTTTACAACCTTTTTTCTCCATTTGACATCAATCCCAAAAGAAATCACCCGGTTTAATCCATCATAATTTTCAGATATAGTGTCAAACATTTGCTCGACCTGCTCCTTCTTATTAAGCTGTGAATCTTTATAAGGTGTAACTTTCTTTTCCATACGGCAAAATTTGGGTCAAAGATAAGAGTTATCCAATAATTGACTCACAGAGAAGGGTTTTTTATTCAAATTCAGGAATTTCGGGATTGTTTAAATTAATGTACCTTTGAGAATAATTACAATTTGATCGCTCTTTATGAAGATTATTATCGCTTAGTGCTGGTGAAGTTGGCTTTCATTTGGCTAAATTACTTTCCTTTGAGTCCCAGGATATTACACTTATAGATAACAACAGGGACAATTTAATATATGCTGATACTCACTTAGACATACGAACTGTTAAGGGAGATGCTACCTCAATTTCTATTTTAAAAGACGCTAATGTAAAATATGTTGATTTGGTAATAGGTGTAACTTCTAGTGAAGCCACAAATATTACCGTTTGTGTACTTGCAAAGCAATTGGGAGCGAAACGCACTATTGCGAGAATTTCTAATACTGAATTTCTCGAAAATAAGGAAGAAATTGGATTTACCCAATTTGGAATTGATGAATTAATTTCCCCCGAAGCACTTGCCGCGAGAGAAATTGCTTTACTTCTGGACCAGTCTGCTTTTAATGACAGCTACGAGTTTGAAGATGGGGCACTTACTATGATTGGTTTAAATCTCTCCAGGACTGCTATGTTCGTAGGAAAAACTGTCAAGGATGCCGCAAAAATTTTCCCAAAACTCCATTTTGTACCTATTGCTATCCAGAGGTTTGGTACACAGTATACCTTAATTCCTCGAGGAGATACTCAATTTAAAGAGGGGGATCAGGTTTACTTTGTTACAGTTACTAGTGGAGTTGAAGAATTATATAAACTTACAGGAAAAGTAAAGCATACCATCAAAAATATAATGATCCTTGGAGGAAGTAAAATAGGTAAAAAGACAGCAAAAGATTTATGCCGGAATAATTTCAAAGTGAAATTAATTGAAAATGACAGGGAAAAAGCATTTGATCTTGCCGATGAGTTGCCCGATGCACTTATTATCAATAGTGACGGGCGAAATGTAGAATTACTTGATGAAGAAAATATTCACGAGATGGATGCTTTTATTGCGGTAACAGGTAATTCTGAAACTAATATCATGTCCTGTCTTGTAGCAAAATCCAAGAGCGTTAAAAAGACAATAGCTCTGGTTGAAAACATGGACTATTTTCAGTTAAGTCATTCTATTGGAATAGATACACTTATCAATAAGAAACTACTGGCGGCCAATAATATCTTTAGATATATAAGAAAAGGAGAGGTTGTGGCCATGACCAAACTTAACAATATGAATGCTGAACTTTTAGAGTTCATAGTTAAACCAACTTCCCAGGTCTGCGACAAAAAAATTAAAGATCTTGATTTTCCACGATCTGCAATTATAGGAGGAATCATCAGGAATGGAGAGGGTTTAATTGCACTGGGAGATTTTATGATAAGATCTGGGGACCGGATAGTGGTATGTTGCCTACCCCGATCTATTAATAAGGTGGAGAAACTATTTTTATAATAAGCTAAACCCTTAAAGATTTCCTCTTAGGGTAAAATATATTAAAAATAAAAGCCGCAAAAAGCGGCTCTTATTTTTTTACAATTTATCTTTAGGAAACTGCAGCCTTAATTCTTTTTAATGCTTCCTCAATTTGTTCTTCACTGGCGGCATATGAAAGTCTTATACAGTCAGGATTTCCAAATGCGTCTCCTGTTACTGTGGCAACAAGTGCTTCTTCCAGGAGAAACATAGAAAAATCTGTAGCATCTTTAATTTGATGTCCTTTGATAGTTTTTCCGAAGAAATGGGAGATATTAGGAAATACGTAAAAAGCTCCTTCTGGTTCAGTGGTTTTAAATCCTGGGATTTCATTAAGTAAGGAAATTATTAGTTTCCTTCTTTCTTTAAAGGTGTCCACCATATGTTGAATTTTGCTTACGGGAGCTTCGAGCGCGGTAATTACTGCTCGTTGAGCAATGCAATTCGCTCCACTGGTAATTTGACCCTGCATTTTGTTGCAGGCCCTGGCAATCCAGTCTGGAGCTCCAATATATCCAATTCTCCATCCAGTCATTGCAAAGGCTTTTGAAACTCCGTTGACAGTAACCACCCGATCGTACATGTCATCAAATTCTGCCATAGACGCATGTTCTCCAACAAAATTTATGTGCTCATAGATCTCATCACTCACCACAATAATGTTCGGGTGTTTTACCAGCACATCTGCCAAAGCCCGAAGTTCTTTACGACTATAGACCATTCCGCTTGGATTGGAGGGTGAACTATACCAAATCATCCTGGTTTTAGGAGTAATGGCAGCTTCCAGTTGTTCAGGAGTAATTTTGAAATCACTTTCTACTGTTGTAGGAATTTCTACAGGAACTCCATCTGCCAGTTTAACTATTTCAGCATAACTTACCCAATACGGGCAAGGCAAAAGTACTTCGTCTCCGGAATTCAAAATGACCATTGCCACGTTTGCCAGAGATTGTTTGGCTCCGGTTGAAACAACAATTTGGGACCTGTTATAAGTAAGATTATTATCTCTCTTAAATTTGGTTATAATGGCATCCTTTAATTCAACATAACCGTCTACCGGGGTGTATGAATTGTAGTTGTCATTAATTGCCTGTATGGCGGCTTCTTTAATAAAATCTGGAGTATTAAAATCTGGTTCTCCAAGGCTTAAACCTATAATGTCTTTTCCTTCTTCCCTTAATTCTCTTGTCTTGGCAGCCATGGCCAGCGTTTGAGAAGTTGCGAGGTTATTAATCCTGTCTGATAATTTTTGTTGCATAAATGGTTGGTTAATAATAAAACTTAAGCTGAAATTGCAGGTTTCATACCCATTTCTCTAAGATGTTCAAAGTGGGCAATAATTGCTTCCCTGGTTGTTTTATATTCGTTATAAGGTAAATTACACTCTCTGGCGGTTTCCTTAACGATCTTTGCTATTTTGGAGTAGTGTATATGGCTAATGTTGGGAAAAATGTGATGTTCTACCTGATGGTTTAAACCGCCAGTGAACCAGTTAACAATTTTGTTATTAGTCGCAAAATTCACAGTCGTGTATAATTGATGGATCGCCCAGGTGTTCTTCATGGATCCGGTTTCATCGGGCAGTGGCATTTCAGTTTGTTTTACTACATGCGCCAATTGAAAAACTACACTAAGGATAAGACCTGCAGTATAATGCATTATAAAGAATCCTAAAAAGATTTTCCACCACGCAATTGATAAAATAATCATTGGCAGTACGATCCAAATACTTACGTAAATAAGTTTTGTGATAGCGATAATACTCCATTGCTTTACTGGGCTGGGTAATTTGCCATAAGCCAGTTTTCGAGCCAGATATCTCCTGGTTTGTTTAAAATCTGTAGTGAGGGCCCAGTTAAAAGTTAAAAGCCCGTAAAGAAATACCGAGTAATACTGTTGAAAGCGATGAAATTTTGCCCACTTTGCGTGTTTGGAAAATCTTATTATTCTTCCTGCATCAAGATCTTCATCGTGCCCGTGTATATTGGTGTAGGTGTGGTGAAGGACATTATGTTGCACCTGCCAGTTATAAACATTTCCTGCAAGTACGTATATAGTTCCTCCCATAAATTTATTTACCCATTTTTTACTTGAATAGGAGCCATGATTACCATCATGCATTATGTTCATTCCCACTCCGGCCATGCCCGCGCCCATTACAATGGTTAGTAGTAGCATCCACCATTGGGAAATGTCAAGACTCAAAATTAGAAAATACGGAGCCAAAAACAAGGTAAACATTACCAATGCTTTAAGGTGTAATTTCCAGTTTCCCGTTTTAGCTAAATTATTTTCTTTGAAGTAATTATTAACACGTTTATTTAAAGTTCTAAAAAATTTAGCCGAATCAATTCGGGAAAAGCGGATGGAGTCTTGATTAAAATTCATGAGGTATAAGATAATTATGTAAAGGTAAAACATTAATTGTGCCGATACTAGAATAGTGTAAAGTTTACCTCAATTTTTCCTTACTTTTGCTTTAAAATAAAGCATTTTGGAACTAATCAACAAATATTTTCCTCATCTTTCTCAACTACAATTAGAACAATTCTCCCAACTACAGGAACTGTACAAGGATTGGAACCTAAAAATAAATGTAGTGTCCAGAAAGGATATAGATGAATTGTATTTACGTCACGTACTACATTCCCTGGGAATAGCAAGGGTGCAGGAATTTAATCCCGGGGCTTCTATTCTGGATGTAGGTACTGGAGGAGGTTTTCCTGGTATTCCTCTTGCAATTCTTTTTCCCGAGACCCGGTTTCATTTGGTTGATTCAATAGGAAAAAAAATTAAAGTAGTTGATGAGGTAGTCTCCGGCCTGGGAATTACTAACGTAAAAACTACTAACTCACGTGTAGAGGAAATAACCGGAAAGTATGATTTTATTGTGAGCCGCGCAGTGGCTGCCATGCCAACCTTTGTGCATTGGGTAAAAGGTAAGATCGCAAAGGAAAATAATCATGAATTCAAAAATGGTATTCTTTATTTAAAAGGTGGTGACCTTTCTGAAGAATTAGAACCCTACCGCAACGTTCAAATCTTTCCGCTTAATAATTACTTTACAGAAGATTTCTACGAAACAAAAAAAGTAGTTTACTTACTTATGAAATTTAAAGGCTAGCTCTATATGTTTTCTGTGTTATTATAGATGATACCCTTTAATACAAATACAACATATCTTTATCAATCATTTAACTCTATAAAAGGCCTTTACTCTGTAGTTTTGGTAGTACCAATAAAAACAGATAATTATGAAAAATTTAGAAGATTTATTTCAACATCAATTAAAAGATCTTTATAGTGCCGAATCGCAATTAATTAAAGCGTTACCAAAAATGGCAAAAAAGGCAAGTGATGATAAGTTGAAAAAAGCTATTGAAAAACATCTTGAAGAAACTAAGGAGCATAAAGAACGTTTAAAGGAAGTATGTGATGAACTGGGAATTAAACCAACTTAGGTGAAGAATGTAAAGCTATGAAAGGCTTAATTGAAGAGGCCGAAAGTTTTCTGGAAGAAGATGCAGACGAAGATGTGAAAGATGCAGGAATTATTGCAGAAGCACAACGAGTGGAACACTACGAGATTTCCGGATACGGAACAGTAATTCGTTATGCCAAAGAACTTGGACATGATAAAATTGCTAAAAAACTGGCCAAAACATTGGAACAGGAATATAAAGCAGACGAGGATCTTAATAAAATGGCAGAAGGACGATTAAACAGGGAAGCAAAAAAATAGTTCCCGCTTTAAAATATTAGAAGAAACGCCTGGAGAAATTCAGGCGTTTTTTATTTGTAGTATTTATTACCAAAAGTTTTGACCCCAATCTTTTTCTTCTCAGGCTAAGTTAAAGCTGTGTTATCTAAAACCTTACATGAAGTTAAATTAGTTAAAAGGCTCTCATTTCAGAATTTTAGAGGCTAAATTTAAGTATACAATTAAAGGAGGGAAATCATGGGTTACAGGGAAGATACCATTGGATTATTATATAAAGTTCTGGCTAAGAGCTTTTTAGACGGAAGGGTTTACATAAGTGCTGCAGAGAGCAGTAAAAGACTCTTATATAAAAACTTTTTTCGAAAGCTTGCGCATCAAAAACGAGCATTTTGTAAAAGAATTAAGTACGAAATAGAAGTACTAGAGAATGAAATTTTATTAATGGGTGGAGAAATTAAATCTTACCCAGATTGGGAAGACCATCACTCACCAATTTTACCTAGTTTTTCGGGTAGAGAAAGACGGACTGATTAAAGAATGCTACCGCCGGGAAAAGCAAAACATCGGGTTTTACAACAGTCTGCTTTCGAGAATAAGTATGGGTCAAATAAGAGAGATGCTGCTTTTTCAAAAACACTCTATGCAGCTAATTCTTAATGAGATCGAATCCATGGGATTGAAATTATACCAGGATCTCGAAGAGGAAATGGATCACTTGGAAAACTTCAGCGGAAGAAATTTGGGTGAAAAAAATTACAGTTAGAATAAATATATCAGAATATAAAAAACCTGAAGATTTGATTTTCAGGTTTTTTATTTAACTCTTAATATAAATAGAATGTTCACAAATTCAATTTGGAATGCACACGCCGCAAATCAATCTTTTTCAGAATTAAATGAAGATCTTACGGTAGATGTTGCCATAGTGGGAGGGGGAATTACCGGGGTAACTACTGCCTTTCTTTTAAAAGAAAGGGGAATGAAGGTAGCCATATTAGAAGCCCGTGAAATAGGACGTGGTACTTCTTCCCACAGTACTGGAAACCTTTACGCAATAACAGATAATCTTCTTGAGCCTCTAAGGTCCAAGTATGATAAAGAGGTGGTTGGAAAAATAGTGAGAGCAAGGGAAAGCGCTGTGAATTTTATTGAACAAACGGTACAGCGATTCCAAATTGAATGCGACTTTAAAAGATTGCCGCTCTATCTTTTTGAAGATAAGAATGAAAAGGATTTGGGAGCTGAAAGAAAAAGAGCCGAAGAAGCCGGGTTAGGAACAGCTGATTTAACCGAGCCATTTCCGGTGAGTGGTATTAAAGGTTTTAGTTATCCAGATCAGGCCCAATTCAATCCGTTGCTTTATATACAGGGTCTGGCAAAGGTGATAGAAGGAGAGAATTGCTCCATTTATGAGAACACCCGGGTGAGCGATATTGATAAAACTGATAATGGTTTTATTCTTAAAACTACTGGGGGAAGAGTTACTGCTAAATACGTGATCCAGGCCACGCATACACCAAAGGGTGTAGAGCTGCAGTATCACACCGTGTTAGGACCGTATAGAGAATATGGAATAGCTGCAAAACTTCAATCGGGAACTTATCCTGAAGGTATATTTTGGGGATATTTCAATGGTGACAAATTCTCTTTTAGATCGTATTCCAGGGGAGGCGAACAATATCTATTATGTATAGGCAGGCCTCACAAGGTTGGCCAGGCAAAAGATAATAAAGAGCATATTCAGGAACTTATAAGCTTTGCAGAGGAAAAATTTAAAATTAAGGAAGTAGTTTATAAATGGGGTGGACAAAATTATAAACCTGCCGATCTCCTCCCGTACATTGGACGAAAAACCTCCAATTCCAATGAGTTAATTGCAACAGGATTTTCTACGGATGGTTTAACCTATGGAACCTTATCGGCAATAATAAATACTGATATTATTACGGGAAGGAAGAATGAATACGAGGCTCTTTTTAAAGCTTCCCGACATAATCCTGCAAAAGCATCAAAAGAATTTATAAAGGAAAATTTTGATGTAGCTGCCCAACTGGTTAAGGATTGGCTTTCTAGAGGTTCAGATGAGCAACTTAAGAACATCCCTCCTGGAGAAGCTCAAGTTGTAAAAATAGACAATAAAAAAGTAGCAGTTTATCGCACAAATGGAGGTGAATTTAGAGCTTTCTCTGCGGTTTGCACTCATATGGGATGTATTGTCAATTGGAACAATGCCGAAAAATCCTGGGACTGTCCATGCCATGGAACCCGCTTTGATGTAGAAGGGGAAGTACTGGAAGGACCCGCCTTTGATCCTTTACAAAGAATTCAGGAGTAATATAAATTAAAAATTATGGAAGAGAAAATGCACCAGAGTAAAGATAACAAGTTTATTCCTATGACCTCTATTTCGAGTGGTAAGGGAAGGGAAATTCGTAATGATGTATTTTACTACACCAATCAAATAGTAAATGTAATAATGATTGGGGATCCTGCAGGAGATTGGGTTTTAATAGATGCAGGAATGCCTAAATCGGGAGAGGAAATTGTAAAAGTTGCTGAGAAGAGGTTTGGTAAAGGAAAAAAACCAGTAGCCATAATATTAACTCATGGACACTTTGACCATGTTGGTGGACTGGTTCATCTTATCAATGAATGGGGAGTTCCTGTATACGCACACCCTCTTGAATTTTTGTACCTCACAGGAGAGAAGAGATATCCCGAGCCTGATACATCTGTTGAGGGTGGTATGCTTGCTAAAATTTCTTCAATTTATCCTATAGAACCCATTAATATATCGGGTGTCCTAAGGGAACTTCCTACAGACTTTACTGTACCCGGTCTTCCGGAATGGAAATGGATCCATGTCCCGGGACACTCCCCGGGGCAGGTGGCATTATTCCGGGAAAAGGATAAAGTTCTTATTGCGGCCGATGCTTTTGTAACCGTAAAACAGGATTCCATGTACAAAGTGCTGGTTCAGAAGACCGAAGTACAGGGTCCTCCGGTTTATTTAACTACTAACTGGGAAATGGCAGAAGAATCAGTTCAAAAATTGGAAGCCCTTAAACCTGATTATGCTGTAACAGGCCATGGCAGTCATATGGAGGGAGAGGAATTAAAACAGGGATTAAAACATCTGGCAGATAATTTTAAAGAAGATGGAGTTCCCTCTCACGGAAAGTTTGTGAGGGATGAACGAAAGAAATAATTCAATATTAACTAAAACAGAAAAATATGAAAGCATTAGTTTGGCACGGAAGGAATGACGTAAGAATAGATAATGTACCTGATCCTAAAATACAGGATCCCGGAGATATAATAATAAAGATCACCTCCACAGCAATTTGTGGGTCCGATCTTCATATTCTCGATGGATTGGTGCCAACTATGAAAGAAGGAGATATTTTGGGTCACGAATTCATGGGAGAAGTGGTGGAAATAGGTCATAATGTCCAAAAGTTTCGAAAAGGGGATAGGGTAGTGGTACCTTTTACTATTGCATGCGGGCACTGTAGTTATTGTAATGACACCCTCTATAGTTTGTGTGATAATTCAAATCCAAAGCCTGATCTTGCAAAAGCAAATCTGGGCCATGCAACTTCTGCCATATTTGGTTATTCTCATATGATGGGAGGTTTTTCCGGTGGACAGGCAGAATATGTAAGGGTGCCTTATGCCGATGTGGGACTTGATTAAGGTGCCTGATACCCTCAATGATGAACAGGCGCTATTTCTATCAGATATTTTTCCCACCGGATATATGGCTGCTGAAAATGCTAATATACAAAGAGGAGATACAGTCGCTATATGGGGTTGCGGTCCTGTGGGCCAATTTGCTATTCAGAGTGCCTGGATGCTGGGAGCAGGAAGAGTTATTGCAATAGACAATGTAGAAGAAAGATTAAATCTCGCTGAAGTTCACGGTAAAGCAGAAGTTATTCGCACCACTGACAGGACAGATGTTTACGAGAAATTGATGGAAATGACCAACGGAAAAGGTCCTGATTCCTGTATTGATGCTGTGGGGGCAGAAGCCCATGGAGATAGTATGATAGGAAAGGTAGTGGATAAAACAAAAGAAGTCCTGTCACTTCCTATGTCCAGACCTTACGTTCTCCAACAGATCATGATGAGCTGTAAAAAAGCAGGAACAGTGTCCATTCCCGGAGTTTATGTAGGCTTCGTTAATGAAGTTCCTTTTGGTGCGGCAATGAACAAAGCTCTCAAGTTTAATATGGGCCAAACGCATGTACAACGGTATATGAAACCACTCCTGGAAAAAATAGAGGAGGGAGCAATAGATCCCACATTTATAATAACACATAGGTTGCCTTTAAGTGAGGCTCCGGAAGCCTATAAAACCTTTAAAGAGAAGAAGGATAACTGCATTAAAGTCGTTTTGACTCCTTAATTTATAACTAAAAAAGCCCGGAAATTTCCGGGCTTTTTTTTAGTTGTTTATGATAATCTTCTTCTGTATAACACCCAAAGGAGTGGTCAATTTTACAAGGTATACTGCAGAACTATAGTTACGAACGGGAAGTACAATTTCTTTAGGATTTTGAAGGTTCTTATGATCTTCCAGGATTTGGCCTCCAAGGCTGTAAATTGATACATCTATGATCTCTACCTGTTTTGGATTTTGTATAACCAGTTCTTTTAAATCGGAAATGTATTTTATAGAAATTTCCCCATTTACCTCTTCCCCTGGCTTTTCTTCTCCCGTGCCTTCTCCAGGTTTTTGAGGTTCCTCTTTTTCATCAGGTATTTCAGATACTACATCTTCTTTAAAGACAATTTGAAATCTTTCGTGGTAGAACCCAGGATCAAGGTTTATTGTAAAGTCTCCTTTTTTAAGATTCCAGAAAGTCTTATTTTCAAGATCCTTCACAAAAATATTAACCTTCTCATCAAGATTTTCAACTTTGTTAAGCTTTATAGTCAAATCTCCCTCCTCTGTTGTTTTAATTCCTAAAGGCAGCACTCTGTTCAGATTAAAATCAGGTACTCCCTGGATAACATATTCGCCATAATTAATGAGCCAGTACATATCTTCGGGAACATTGTCATTTAAAGCAGCATCATATCCAAGATCAAAACCATCTGTAGTATTAGGATCAGCACCTACAAAGATTTGTCGGTTATAGTTGAGAGGTGATTTAAAATCAAGTCGAATCTTTGGACGGAGATCTGTTTTCTCAGTAGATTTTGAATGAACTTCAGGTTTAAGGAAAAGGGAACCACCTTCATTACCACTGGTCTCCCGTACGAAATCCCGCTGTGAATTTCTAAATATAACGTTTCCTCCAACTACGGTTACATCCATGGCATCTTCAGGATAATAAGAAGTATTGATGAAAAATCCCTGTCCTACAGGAATATACCGTCCTGGGATTTTATTTCCAATGCTATCATTTGCCATAACCCGTTCGTCACTTGAGATGGCCGGAACTCCACCTATTAAATTTCGCGTAGCATAACCGCCAATATATTCTTTTAATATGTGAGTGTCTCCACCGGAAAAATGATCCCAGAAATACACTGCTCCATTAAAAATATTAGCAGTGTTTGTTGCTCCACTTACATCAGAACTGCTAAGGTTGTCCAGAATAAATTTATTCACATCAATCGCCGATGGGTATGGATTCCCCAAAAGATAATTTTGCTCCTGTCCCACCGTTAAAGAAATTGTTCCGTTATTAGGTTTTCCTGTAAAGACATAATTTTGTCGATCTTCTATAGCTGCAGCCCCGGAAGTACCTTTCATAGTATAGCCTTCTCCTGCCCTTAAAGTGTCAAATTGGCTAATTCTTTTCCATTCACTATATACGTTGGCAGTGCCCCTAAATTTATTCAACCAATAATTACTCACTTTCCTTGGGGTAGTAAAAGCACCGTCAGCAAACCAATAGGGTCCTCCAAAACTCAGGCCTTTTGGAGTACTGGAATTTGTTCCGTCAAGCATAACAGATGCTATAGTATAGGTGGAGTTATTGGGAGTCCCCCGCAGGGACACGGGGGAAGACCAGTAGTTATAATTATAACTATTGGCTGTTCCCTGCTGGTCTCTTTCAATAAATCCAGAGCTGGACTCCGCTAAGACGCTTATTATACTTTGGGGCAGAGCTGTATCTTCAGGCTCTATGTCTTCTCTGGAAAGAATATCTGTTTGTAATAACTGTGATTCTCCAACCAGGTCAATCGATCCATTTAACTGAAGATAATGGGTAATCGTGAGACTTTGACCGGAATTCTTTTCGTTTAATGCTTCCCCGGGATTTGCAATCGTTAATTTTCCCGTTTTGGAAAGTAATCCCAGAAGTTTAATGTTTTTACCACCGGAATTAATGTTGTGGGAAATACTGGCGATATTCCAGTCTATAACTGTAGTACCGTCAATTCCTTTGCTTCCCGGAGGATCCCACACCTGCGGTCTTAACCAGGTAGCATCGCTGAACCAGCTTCCTGCACGGGTTGAAATATAAGGTAAAGGAGCGGTTCTTTCCTGTATGGTCGTAATATTAATCAAATTACCTTTTGGACTATTGGTCACTTCTCCCAAAGTATAACCATTTTCAACCTTTTCCATTTGGTAATACCCGGATAGGGAAGTCCACGAGAGTTCTCCGGGCACATTGAAAGGTATTTCCACACCCTTAACTTTATCGGAGTTATTTTGGAGTCTTTGATTCATCATGAAGTGAAGCTGTTCCAGGGTAAGTGCAACATTCCAAATTCTCACCTCCTCTATCCAACCATGGAAATAATTAAGAGGGTTGGCAGGAGTAGCAGTATTGTATGCAGCACCTACAAGGAAGGGATGAACAACAGGCAATGGTACTCCGGGGGATGTGCCGCTGGCATTTACTTTAATTCCATCGACATATAAACCTTCGTCTATTCCACCTTTAATTACAGCAATATGATACCACCTGTCTGTCCCAATGGGATATTGAGAGACAAGAGTGCTGTTGTTCCATCTAAATTTTGGAATATTATTTTCTATAATAAGATCATATCCTCCTTCAGCTAATCCGGAAATATTGCGTTTGGATAAAATAGTCTTTATACCGCCGGAAGTATTGGGATTGGGTTTGATCCAGGCTTCAAGAGCAAAATTTTCAGAAGGGTTAAAATGATCTCCAAAAATAATATGATCATTAATACCATCAAAATCCAAAGTACTGCAGAAACTAACCGAAATTTTGACATCATCACTACCTCCACAGGGAACAGTCCATCTCAAAGTATATGTTCCCTGGGCACCTGTAAATGTGGTTGTGGGATTATTCTTGTCGGCAAAAGATCCACTAAGCAGGTCCGTTGACAATAGTCCATTCCCCTGTCTGCCCTGGAGTTACTTCAGAAGTATAAACTGCTTCTAATTGTGTAGTGGTAGTTCCACAATATAAGGTTTGATCAGGTCCTGCGACTGCAAGAATTTGTGCAGGTTGTGCAATTTGTACAGGTAAAGTCAACTCACATCCATTAGCATCAATGACTCTAACAGTATATTCTCCTGCAGTTAAGTTTGTTGCTGTTGCTGTTGTTTGGCCGTTACTCCAAACATAGATATAAGGGTCTCCTGTAGAATTAGGAGTTCCTCCTTCAGCAAGGACAGTAGCAGTACCATCACTGCCCATATAACAGGTAATACCTGTTTCTGAAGTCAACTTCAAAGAAAGGGGGTTAGAGGGTTGTCGAATTTCCACTTCGACAGTAGTGTAATTTTCTACTCCGTCATTAACAACAACTTTATATTTTCCTGCGGGAAGTCCTGTAAAGCTGCTTGAAGTTTGGGCATTTCTAACGGTACTTCCTGTAGAAGAAAGCAATTTATAAGTATAAGCTCCACTTCCTCCAGACGCTCTGGCATTTATTACTCCGTTTATTCCTCCATTACATAGAAGCTCATTAGGAAATGCTACAGCATATAAAGGAGATCTTACCGTTGCTTCATTGTTAGTAGAATAGCATTTAGGGTCGGGACCTTCTCCACATTTCCATTTTTTATTATTGGAGAAGGTAAAATAAATACCTTCTATTTTTAAAATTTTTCCACAACTATAATCAATAGGGATGGTTTGTGCTACGTCGGGAATATCTGTACGATCATAAAAACAGCCAAAATCTTTAAAATTTTCCTTTACTCCAGTATCAATATTCTCAAGGGAATAAATATATTCTATGTATAAGGAATATCTATGCGGGCTGCTCGGTACCCTTACGTAAAGATATTTTTGCTGGACATCATCGCAATTTGCAGTAGTAATTTCGTTACCATTACTATCACCGATGAAATAGTCGTCTGCACTCAAATCATTTGAACCACAATCATCGGCAAAACAGCCACCTACATACTGTATTATAGTTTGTGTAAACTTCAGGCCTTTTGAATCAGTAACTATAACAGAAATAGTTTTGTCACCAATTTCTGAATATTCTACACGATGAATTCCTGGACCCGTTGCCGTCGATGGTGTACTTGCCTTACCAAAATTCCACTGGTAAGTATAAGGACCTGTTCCCCCTCTGGCAGTAAGATTATCTACTTTAAAATAGGAGGTTCTAATTAAATTTTCATCATCTTCACAAATTGAGGTGGGAATTATAATGGCATCCAGAGCATCTATTATGGTTACTTCTTTAGTAACGTTACACCCATTGGCATCGGTTACTGTGATCGTATAAGTCCCGGCAGGAAGGTTGTGAGCTGTTTGCCCTGTTTGGCTATTGCTTCCAACACCTGTCCATTTAAAAGTATAATTAGGACTTCCCCCACTAACCTGTGCAGTTGCAGTTCCTGTTGCCGATCCCCAGGATGTGGTTTCAGTAGTCAAAAATCCGGTGATCTTCAATTGAGTAGGAGTAGACACCGTTACAGTTCTGGCTTTTTCACAGCCATTTCCGTCTTTTACTATTACCGTATGATTTCCGGGAGCAAGTCCGGTAGCAGTTTGAGTTGTTTGCCCATTGCTCCATAAGAAGGAGTAATTTCCTGTTCCACCGCTAACTTCTACTCTTGCAGTTCCGTTATTTTGCTGGTAACAACCGGATGTGGTATAAACAGATGTAATTTCTACAAAGGTCTCCGGCTGGGTAATAGTAACGGAAAGAGGTGCAGTTGTACAACCATTAGCATCTTTTACTGTTACCGAATATGTTCCTGCAGGCAGATCAGTCTTTGTATCCCCTGCTCCTAATGAACCCCATGAATATGTATAGGGAGCAGTCCCCCCGGTGGCCGAAACAGTAACTGCTCCTGTAGCATAACCATTACACAAAACATCGGTTTTAGACACAATAGTTGCAGATAGTTCAGCGGGTTCAGTAATTTCAAATGCCGGATCCAAAATTTCTGTGCAACCCTGATTTACCGCATCACGAATTTGAACTGAATAAGTTCCTACAGGTAAATTGTCAAAGATTTCACTTGTTTGCCAGGTAGTGCCATTTATGCTAAACTCGTATGAATCATATCCCCCCGTAGCGTTGGAGATAATTATACTACCATCAGAACCCCCATTACAGCTCACGTTCTCACCGGAAATATCACCCCTTAGTGTAAAAGGGCGGGTAATCTCCAGGTGCGTGTCCAGGGAGATTCTACAATTGGGATGAGATTTATCTCTTATTAAGGTTGGGTAGGTACCGTCACTCAAATTGGTAAAAATTCCGGAGTCCTGCCAGGATGTACCACTGTTTATACTGTATTGGTAAGCACCTGAACCACCTATAGGAGATAAAATAGATATTGTACCATCGTTTGCAGTATTACAGGTAATATCAGTAAAAGAAACTGTGGCGCTTAAAATCTCCGGTTCCGTTACCATTACCTCCTGAGAAGTAATACAGGCATTAGCATCCTTAACTGTTATAGTATATGTACCTGCAGAAAGATTGGTAAAAGTATTTGCACTTTTGAAGGTGCCATTGTTTAGTTTGTACTGATAAGATCCGGTTCCACCGGACACTGTTCCTGTTGTAATTGTTCCGTCATTTCCACCATGGCAGCTTACCGGAGTAAATGCTGGAGCAGCCATGCTAAGAGCGTCAGGTTGAGTAACAATAACCTCCTGAGAAGCTTCACAGGCGTTAGCATCCTTAACTGTTATGGTATAAGTTCCTGCGGAAAGGTTTGAAAACGATTTGGCACTTCCGAAGTTGCCATTGTTTAATTTATATTGGTAAGTTCCGGTTCCACCAGATACAGCACGCGGTAACTGTACCGTCACTTGCACCATTACAGCTAACCCCTGTAGAAGTTGGGGCAGCAAGGATAAGTGCATCAGGTTGAGTTACTGTTACTTCCTGAGAAGTTTCACATTCGTTTTGATCCCTAACGGTTATTATATAATTTCCAGCGGAAAGGTCTGGAAATGAATTTTCACTTCCGAAGGTGCTATCATTAATTTTATACTGATAAAATCCCGTTCCTCCAGAAACAGTTCCTGCTGTTACAGTTCCATCATTCCCGCCATTGCAGCTGACAGCCGTATATGACGGAGCAGTCATACTAAGAGCATCAGGTTGAGTTACTGTTACTTCCTGAGAAGTTTCACATTCGTTTTGATCCCTAACAGTTAATATATAATTTCCAGCAGAAAGGTTTGAAAATGAATTTGTACTTCCAAAGGTGCCATCATTTAGTTTATACTGGTAAGATCCAGTTCCTCCGGAAACAGTTCCTGCTGTTACAGTTCCATCATTCCCACCATTGCAGCTAATTGCAGTAAAAGACGGAGCAGCCATGGTAAGAGCTTCAGGTTGAGAAACGATAATTTCCTGAGAGATTTCACACGCATTAGCATCTTTAACTGTAAGAGTATAAGTTCCTTCTGTAAGTCCCGAGAAGGTGTTCGTAGAACTAAAATCTCCATTTAAAAAATATTCAAAAGGCGCTGTTCCTCCGGAAACGGTTCCTGCTGTAATAGAACCATCACTAGCTCCATGACAACTTACTTCTGTTGTAGTGGAAGGAGAAATTTGTAAGGGAGCGGGTTCTGTAACTTCAAAGGTTTTGGATGTAGAACTTCCCTCTTTATCAGTTACAGTGATGGTATAGGAACTTAACAGGCAGGTTGGAAACTGTTTCTGTTGTTTGGCTAAGTTCGGTCCAGGTGAAGGTATAAGGGGCAACCCCTCCGGAAATATTAACAGAGATACTCCCGTCATTAACGCCGGAACAAGATACATCCAGGACAGTTCCGGAAATGGTAATTTCCACTGTCTTTGTATTTTTTGCCGTTAAAAAGGAGAGGGAAGAACCTAAAAGAAAAATTATTAGCAAAGAGGTTCTTGCCAGAAAAGTAATTTTTCCCATCCACTAAATTTAGAAATAGTGGATAAAAGTATATATAAAAATTTAATAACAAGCGTTTTAGCCGAAAAATTTACCGTTTAAAAGCATCATTTTTCGACCAAATACACTAGATCTATCAATATTACCTCTATTTGTAGGAAGAATCTTATTAATTTTGAATTATAATTTTCTTTGTTATCACTGTACTTTCAGAATATAATTTAGCTATATAAACACCTGCACTGTAATTCTTCACTAAGCAATCTCACTTCCTTCTCGTGTGCAATATTTTTATAGGTTGTTATTAATTTACCATTCATGTCAAACAGAAGAAGCTCGTTAATTGGAACCTGTTTAGGATTAAGGATTTGAAGTTCTCTTCCCACGTGCGCATGTCTAAATGAAAGATCTATTCCATAGTCTACCTCTTCACCAGGAACCTCTGGTTTAGGTTCAATTTTTGGATCCTCTTTAAAGAAGACAATCTCGAAGCGTTCGTTGATGTAACCAGGCTCTGAAGTAGAAACATAGTCAGTCTTTCTTAGATCGTGAATACTATCTGTGGCTTTATCCTTTAAGAATATTTCCATACCCTCCGGAACATTTACAGATTTAGCAATTTCAATAGTAAAGTCTTCAGTACCGTCTATAACAAGTCCCATAGGAATTACTCTTGCTTTGTCAAAATCAGGTACTCCCTGGATAACTAATTCAGTAGCACCAATTAACCAAAACATATCTTCTATGTTATATTCAATCATAGGAGCATCATAACCCAGGTCAAATCCGTCGGTAGTATTCTCATCTGCAGCGACAAGTATTTCCCTGTGATAACCTTTTGGAGATTTAAACTTCAACCAGAATTTCGTTCTCTTATCCAAATGATCTTTGACTTCTTTGTTTCCTTTAACCACTATTTCTGGCTTATGAAAAACAGAGTGATCACCTTCTGTTTCAAATATTCTTTGGCTGTTCCTGAACACTAAATCACCTCCGGTTATAGCAGGGGGATTGTTGGTTGAATTATTTTGATTCCATTCACCAACAGATGTAGAATTTATAAAAAAGGATTGTCCAACTAGGTATAAATCGTTCTGGCACTTCCCCACCTGAGCCTCCGGCTTCATAATTTATCCGATAATCATTAGCTATGGCTTTCACTCCCCCTGCTAAATTATAAACTGCATAACCTCCAATATATTCTTTAAGTATATGAGTATCTCCTCCGGCAAAATGTGACCAAAAATATAAGGATCCATTAAATGAATTTCCGTCATTTTTTCCTTGCGCAACATCTTCTAAATTGTCCTTTATAAATTCATTTGCATCTATTGCCGATGGATATGGATTACCGATAAGATAACTGTGTTCAGCTGCAATAGATAGATGAATTGTGCCATTATTTGGTATACCTCTAAAAGTATAATTTTGTCTATCGGAGATTGCCGCATTTCCAGCAGTACCTTTCATTGTGTAACCCTCACCAACAGGAATTCCCGTGTCTTCAGTTATTTTAATCCATTCAGCATATACATTTTCATTACCGTGAAATAAGTTTAGCCAATAGCTACTTACTTTTCGGGGATTTGCAGCTGCTCCGTCTGCGTGTGCATATGGAGTTCCAAATTGTAAATCTGCAAAAGCCCCAATTGCGGAATTTGTCCCATCTTTCATTGCACCTTTAATAGTATAAGGAATATTTCCAGCTTTTGAACTCACTGGCGAAGACCAGTAATTGTAGTTGTAGCTGTTTGCTGTTCCCTGTTGATCTCTTTCAAGCCAGCCTGAGCTTTGGAGGTCAACAATACTTTCCAGGTCCTGCAGTAGTTGAGATTCTCCTACAAGGTCAATTCCTCCGTCCAATTTAAGGTAATGACTAACCCTTAAAAATTGTCCAGAGTTAAATTCATTTTGAGCGCCCGGAGCGGCGATGGTAAGTTCGTTTTCCACAGAGATAAGTCCTAAAACTGTAATATCTTTTGCTTGAGATTCAATATTATGAGAAATCTCTACTATATTCCACTCTATAGGTGTTCCGTTGTACCCAGTACTATTTGGATAATCCCACACCACAGGTTGAGTCCAGGTAGCTCGGGTAGTCCAATCTCCATCAGCCGCTGAAGTGTAAGGTAACGGAGCAGTATTCTCCTGCAACGTTTCCATATTCCTAAGCTTACCATTAACAGAATTACCAGCTAAATCTAGTGTATATCCTCCATTGAGTATATTGTTAGCTAATAATTGGTAATAGCCAGACAAGCTTGAATAGGGCAAGCCAGGTGCAGGCATAGGTATTTTAACCCCTATGTTCGCACCAGTTTGAAGCCTCTGATTCATTAAAAATCGAATTTGCTCCTGCTCGATTTTACCATTCCAAATCCGTACTTCTTCAATCCATCCAGAAAAGAAATTCTCAGGATTAGGTGCATTCCATCTTGCTCCAATGAATGCTCTTGTTGTACCAGCTTTGGAAATGTTTTTATCAGTATATATTCCATCTACATAAAGTTTTCCGTCAGAATCCACAGCTATATGATACCATCGACTATTAGGTATTACCAAGCCAGAAAGATCTGCCATATTTATTTCTAATTGAAGAGTACTAATAATTGTACTGGTAGCAGCTTCTGGCCGTATCCAGGCTTCAATGCTGTAGTCTCCGGTATATTCCTCGCCTAAATCCACAAAGTCATCTACTCCATCAAAATCTAACTTAGAACAATCTTGAATAGTTACCTTAATGGGAGTACTGGCCGGAGGACAGGTTTGATTTTCTATTAAATTTCCATCTTCTCCTTTGGTTGTGGGAGTAAGTTTCCAGTTAAGGCTAAACTCTCCCTGATAATTAGGAGTAAAAACGGCATTAGGATCATTCACTGCTGGGGTGAAATGTGAAGCAGAATAAGAATACCCATTTGGCCCAGTAACTTCCCATTTTCCTGTATAACCATCAGGAGTGGTATATCCTGGAGTGTTAAATTCTGCCATAGCACCTTTGGTACCGCTAACAACAGTTGCTGTTAACTTTGTACTACTATTTCCACAACTGCCACCAGTTGCAGTTGCGGTTGCGGTGTAAGTGTCGAATACAAAGGCTTTAACCCGTTCAAAATTTTCAATACTTTGGCAAGCTTGTCCTTCAGAATTTAATTGAAGAGTCGTTCTTACCTCAAAAGTGTTCCATCCTATAATTTTTGGTTGCCATTGTTCTGAAGTACTTGTTCCAATGGTTATTGGAGCTGCAGGATCAGTGTAATCTCTCCAAACCATTCCAACACCGTTGGGGCCATCAGGTAAATCCATATTGTCTATAGCCCAAACATCACCAACTCTGGTTCCAATAAAATGGAACCGTATTCTCAAATTCCCTTCCCCTAAATAGTTTTCTAAATTAAGGCTGATTTGGTTGTCTGAATCTCCTGCACTGAATCCATTAAAGTAGCCACTGCTTTCTGGCCCTGCTTTGTAATATAGGGGAGGAGTTTGATAGGTTGCTCCACCGTCAGTAGAAATATCCACACTTATTGATGCTCCGGAAGTTAAATTATAAGCCTGATCAAAAGTTAGCTTTCCAGTTTCCATTGCAAAAGTATTAAAAACAGGTGTTTCTAAAGTAGCAGCATTGGCACCAGATATAATTGCAAAACCTTTGTTGCCTTGATTTGATGGATTGGAATCCCAGGTAACATCGGGAGGATTATTTGTAGGATTATTTACATTTGCTGTTGAAAACTCATGTGGATTTACCCGAAGCCAAATTGCAGGTCGGGTGTTATTTGCTCCTGAGTTAAAGCCCAGATCAGTGTTGTTTCCATCTCTTTTAACTCTCCATCCATGATTTGTAATAGAGGAGTTATCAAATTCTCCTCCTCCAATATCACCTCCACTTGCATATCCTGTACTTGAGCTGAGGGTAACATTAGCACCATAACATACCACTCCAGGAGTTATAGTCACGGGTGCAGGCTCAATATCTGAGGGTACTATACTTAATATAGCTCGTGGTGATAAAACATTCGGTGTACAAGCTCCACTTTCAATTTCAACCTGGAATGAAATAGTTTCATTCAGACCTAAAGCAAAAATTTGATCTCTGGATAAGGTTGATCCAGTAAAATTGCTGCCATTTTGTTGAATCGGAGTCCAAGAAGTGCTAGAACTTTTTCTGTATTTCCAAACCTTTATGTGACCAGTGATCCCGCTTAAGGTAAGAGGAGTTAAGCTTTCTTTAGAAGGATTCTCGCAAATCATAAAAATTCTTCCTACAGATCCAAAAGATAAAGTTCCTCCAACTAGTAGTGGATCCACAGTAATAGAACCTGTTACTGAAGCATTTTGACAAGGTCCTGTAGTAGTAATAGTGTAATTAAAAGTTCCGGCAACTGTTGGTATTCCCGCTATTGTAAAACTTCCATTCTCGTATTTTCCAATAAGACCTAGTTGGTAATGTGCCTGCAGAAATATTTGCCCCCGTAGCACCTCCACCAACAGAATAGGTTATGGAATTTATTTCACCATTTATGCATACGTTGAAATTGGTAGTGTTTTCACCAGAGGAAAGACCAATTGTGGAATTATCCTGAATCGTTATTTTTCCATTTATAGAATTATTTTCACAGGATCCGGTAGTGGTAATAGTGTAGTCAAAAATTCCTGCCGATGTAGCTGTACCAGAGATTGTAAAAATCCTATTATCAGAATCATAATTCTGTAAAATTCCTTCAGGGAGGGATCCGGTGAGCTCAACTCCTGTTGCGCCCCCGCCAACCGAATATGTTATTGTTTTTATTCCATTGTTGATGCACAAAGTTTGGGAATCACTTCCCGAAGAAGAGCTTAAGCTTACAGATGCTACATCATTAACGACAATAGTTCCACTAAGAGTTTCTTCAACACAGTTTCCAATAGTAGTTACCGTATAATCAAAAGTTCCTGGTTCAGTAGGAGTTCCGCTTATGGTAAAAATACCGTTGTTATATGCTCCTATTAATCCTGCCGTAAACTCTCTTCAACAAGATTCGCACTTGTTGCACCTGCTGAAACTGTATAAGAAATGGGCGTTATTGAAGTATTTATGCACAGTGTTTGATCATCGGTTCCTTCCGGAGACGACAAAGCGATAACAGAATCGGCATTTACGATTATTGTTCCACTTAAAGATTCCTGATTACAAGGTCCTTCGGTAGTAACAGTATAATCAAATGTTCCCGATTCTGAAGGTGTACCACTAATAGTAAATTTCCCATCAGCAAATAACCCTATGACATCTTCAGGAAGGTCTCCGGTGAGCACAGCATTATCGCCCCCGCCACCAATCTGATAGATGATAGAGGTCAAAGGATTGTTAATACAAATTGTTTGTTCATCGCTACCTTCGGCAGAGGTTAATTCAATTGTAGAGTTATAATTTACTGTGACTTCCACAGATGCAAAAGCAGAAGGTGTGGCACATTCTGAAGGATCTTCATATCTGCCATAATAAGTTCTTGTTACTTCAGGACTTACCTCTAAATTATTTCCAGTACCTATTTGATTAGTACCATTAGAATCTGTATACCATCTAATCTCTTCTCCGGTTCCACCCCCACCGCCATTAAGGGTAAGGACTGTACTATCACCTAAACAAATTGCATTTTCCGATGCAGACGTAGATACAGATGTCGGATCAGCCGATTTAGAATTCACAGTAACAACAGATGGATTTGAAATAATCTGTGAACAGGACTCCGCCGGACTGCTTATAACTACATCATAGCTACCAGAATCATCCGGAGTTTGGTTGGATATAGTTAATTGGGCAGTCGTAGCTCCGGAAATATTTCCACCATCCGAAAGCGGAATATTATCTTTTCTCCATAAATATTCAGAAATTGTACCTTCAGCAGTAACGGATAATATAATGGGATTGCTGTCTCCGACGCAGCTTTTTATTTCTGCTGTCGGTTGGCCACCAGTAGCAAAAGTTATACTTTGATTAACTTCTAATTGAACTTCATTGGAAATTTCATCGGTACAGGGATCGGATCCTTTAACTAATACCTTATATTTCCCTTTATGAGTTGAGGAAGCCTGACTTACCGAATAATGAGCACTGGTCGCACCTGGAATATCTACACCATCAAGTTGCCATTGATAAGTTAAATTGGTTCCGGTCGCTTCAACTTCAAATTCGAAAGGGAAACCTGCACAAACTATTTGAGACGGATTAGGCTGGGATATTATTAGTACTTTCTGATTTATTGTCAATGCTTTAGTTGACACAGCATTTCCACAGGGTGTATTTCCTGTAGCTGTTAAGGTTAATGTGACCGACCCGGTTTCTCCATTGCCAGGTGTATAAGTAGCTTCAGTAAGAGAAGTAGGATTCGCAATTGTGCCTGTTCCATTCGATGTCCAAAGAATATCCCCATAATTGGATGCCGATGATCCTTCTGTTATACTTATTGGAGCATTAGAACAAGCTGTTACGGCTGTCCCCGCGATTGCTGTTGCTGCTTGTGATATTGTTAATGTTTTAGTTGACACAGCATTTGCACAAGGAGTGATTCCAGTAGCAGTCAAGGTTAAAGTGACAGGCCCGGTTTCTCCATTGCCAGGTGTGTAAGTAGCTTCAGTAAGAGAAGTAGGATCAGCAATTGTACCTGTTCCATTAGAAGTCCAGACAATTCCTGTGTTGTTGGTAGCCGATGATCCTGCTGTAATATTTATTGCAGTATTTGAACAAGCGGTTATTGCTGTTCCTGCAACGGCTGTTGCAGCCTGTGATATTGTTAATGTTTTAGTTGACACAGCATTTGCACAAGGAGTGATTCCAGTAGCAGTCAAGGTTAAAGTGACAAACCCGGTTTCTCCAATGGCGGGTGTGTAAGTAGCTTCAGTAAGAGAAGTAGGATTTGTTATTGTACCTGTTCCATTAGAAGTCCATACAATACCTGTGTTATTAGAAGCCGATGATCCTGCTGTAACATTTATTGCAGCATTTGAACAGGCGGTTATTGCTGTTCCTGCAACAGCTGTGGCAGCCTGTGATATTGTCAAAGTCTTAGTTGACGCAGCATTTGCACAAGGAGTATTTCCAGTAGCAGTCAAGGTTAAAGTGACAGGTCCGGTTTCTCCATTGCCGGGTGTGTAAGTAGCTTCAGTAAGAGAAGTAGGATTAGAAATTGTACCTGTTCCATTAGATGTCCAGACAATTCCTGTGTTGTTGGTAGCCGATGATCCTTCTGTTATATTAACTGCAGCATTTGAACAGGCAGTTACTGCAATTCCAGCAACTGCTGTTGGGGCCTTTGATATTGTCAAGCTTTTAGTTGATACAGCACTTGCGCAAGGGCTGTTTCCTGTAGCTGTTAATGTTAAAATAACAGGACCAATCTCATTTGCACCGGGTGTGTAAGTGGCGGTAGTAAGAGAAGTTGGATTAGTAATTGTTCCTGTTCCATTAGATGTCCACGTAATTCCAGTGTGATTAGTTGCTGATGATCCTGCTGTCATGTTTATTGCGGCATCAGAACAGGCAGTTATGGCAGTTCCTGCAACTGCTGTTGGAGCTTTTGATATGGTCACTATTTTTGTTGATACGGCATTTGCGCAGGGAGTATTTCCTGTAGCTGTTAAAGTTAAAGTTACTAGTCCAGTTTCATTAGTACCTGGTGTGTAAGTAGCTTCAGTAAGAGAAGTAGGATTAGCAATTGTTCCTGTTCCATTAGAAGTCCAATTTATACCAGCGTTATTAGAAGCTGATGATCCTGTTGTAATATTAACAGCAGCATTAGAACAGGCGGTTATTGCGGTTCCTGCAACTGCTGTTGCAGGTTCATTAACAGTTAAAATCATCTCATCAGCAACTACAGGACATTTTACATTGCCTGGTTGCTTAGTACTAATTAATTTAAGACTAATTGTACCAGTAAATGCTGGTGGAGGATTGTAAGTTGGATTTAATAATTTATTATTGCTAAATTCTCCTACAGCTGGAGTCGCAGTCCATTCATAATTTTGAGCATAACCGTTATTTTCACCAGAAAGTACAATTGAACCTCCCTTGCATATAGTTGCGTCTAAACCTGCATATACAGACGCTGAGTTATTTACATTTACCGAGAAAGTCTTTTGAGAACTAGTTCCACAGGCGTTTTTAGCTGAAGCTATTATATTAACATTTCTTCCTGATTGGGCTGCTCCGGTCACCTCGACCGTGATTGAATTAGTGCTTAGGCTCCCCCAACAATATTCCACCCAGGAGGAACTGTCCAATTATAGGAAGTTACATTAGGATCAGGAATAACGGTGTAAACCAAATCTGAGACGGGAGGACAAACGCCTGATGATATATTTACATTTCCAGATGAGGCAACAAATACAGGGGCTGCAGGGGGTGTATAACCTTTCATAGTTATACTATTGCTACTTGTTACAGTTTGGGGGGCTGCACAAGTTGCATTCGACGTCATCTTTACTGAAATCACAGATCCGTCGACTAATGAATTCGCTGTAAAAGTTGATTTGGTCTCATTGGAAATGGGTGTACCATTTCTCAACCATTGATAAGTTGGAGACGCTCCTCCATTTACTGGCGTAGCAGTAAAGGTAACCGGGGTAGAGCCCGATGGTGCCGTTGTACAAATACTAGTAGAAGAAGCAGTTATGGTTACAGATGGTATCTGAGTTGGATTTACAGTTACTGTCTTCGTGGCACTTACGGCTCCGCAAGATCCACCAGCCGTTGTAAGAGTTAAAATAATGGAAGAAGGCGCATTTGCAGGAGCAGTATATGTAGCTGTATTGGGTGTATTTCCAGTATTATTAGCAAAACTTCCACCCGAAACATTAGCCGTCCAAACTGCTGATGTAGCTCCTCCACCAAACGAGCCGCCTAATGCGCCTTATTGTTCCTCCCTGACAAATGGCGGCAATTGCTCCACCAACATTTACAGTTGGGGTTGGGTTTACACTTATAGTTTTAGAATCACTCACTGTTTGACAAGATCCTCCTGCTGTTGTAAGGGTTAAAGTAACCGAGTTTGGTGCATTTGCAGCAGCAGTATATGTTGCTGTATTTGGAGTATTTCCAGAGTTATTTGAAAAAGTTCCACCTGCTCCTCCATCTGTCCATACTGCTGATGTAGCTCCTCCACCAAAAGAACCACCTAAAGCAGCGGTTGTTCCTCCCTGACAAATTGCTGCAATTGAACTTCCCACATCAACAGTAGGGTTTGGATTGATCGTTAATGTCTTGGATGCACTCACAGTTTGACAAGATCCTCCTGCTGTTGTAAGCGTTAATGTAACTGAAGCTAGGTGCATTTGCAGCAGCAGTATAAGTAGCTGTATTAGGTGTATTTCCTGTGTTGTTGGCAAAGGTACCACCTGCACCTCCATCTGTCCAAACGGCTGAAGTAGCTCCGCCACCATAAGATCCTCCCAAAGCGCTAAGTAGTTCCTCCCTGACAAAAAATGGCAATGGAACCACCTAAGCATTGACAGTAGGATTCGGGTTGACGGTGAAAGCTTTGGTGGCACTAATGGCACCACAAGATCCACCCGCGGTGGTAAGCGTCAAAGTGATTGATGATGGTGCATTTGAAGCAGCAGTATAGGTCGCTGTATTCGGGGTACTACCAGAATTGTTGGCAAAAGTACCTCCGGCTCCGCCATCAGACCATATTGCTCCGGTCGCACCTCCTCCAAAGGAGCCGCCTAAAGCAGAGGTTGTTCCTCCCTGACATATTGCACTTATGTTTCCTCCAACATTTACAGTCGGATTTGGATTAATACTTAATGCCTTTGTTGCACTTACTGTTCCACAAGATCCACCTGAGGTAGTAAGGGTCAAGGTAATTATTCCTTGTGCATTAGAGGCAGCAGTATATGTTGCTGTATTTGGTGTATTTCCAGAATTGTTTGAAAAAGTTCCGCCCGCTACATCCGCAGTCCAAACGGCTGATGTTGCTCCTCCACCATAAGATCCTCCTAATGGTCCCGTCGTTCCTCCCTGACAAATGGGGGATACTGCAGTCCCTGCATTAACAGTAGGTAATGCGTTAACCGTTGTAGAAATACTGTTGCTTGTAACTGGCGAAGAATTTTCACAATCTGGCGTCAATACAACTGTAACAATACTGCCAGTTTGAAAATTAGAGGGTGTTGGAAAAGTAGTATTTGAACCGTTAGATCCTTGATTAATTCCATTTACTCTCCATTGAAATTTAGGACTAGTACCTGCATTTTGTGCAGTAGCTGTAAAAGTTACAGTTTCACTAAGCACAAATGGCATTATCTGCTTCACTTGAAGTAATATTAACGGAGGCAGTACCAGTACACTCCTGTCCAAACCCACTCCAGGAGCTTAAAAAAAATATAAATAGAAGAAAGAATACAGAAAGTAATTTTTTTCCCATAGTCGTACATTGTTAGGTGCTTTCAACTATGTTAGGGGATAATTGAAGACGGTTAAATTCTATAATTTCGCTTTGGGGAAAAGCCAATTAACAATCTAAAGTACAGCAATTTAACTATGGTAATTTATGTTTTCGTTGAAAGGCGGTAATAGTCGATGAAGATCAAAAACGGGAGAGGAAACCGATAGCAAAGGATTTAAAATCATCTCTTATACCTACAAATAAAATGTTAATTTCTCATTACGGTACTGTTCTTCCTACAGCATAAAAAAAGCCATAAACTGGAGAGTTTATGGCTTCTGTATTACTAAAAATTTTAGTTTATTTTTCTATCCCATAAATGGATATCTGTAATCTGTTGCAGGTACAAAAGTTTCTTTAATGGTTCGTGGAGAAACCCATCGTAACAGGTTCAGTTTTGATCCGGCTTTGTCGTTGGTTCCGCTGGCTCTGGCTCCACCAAAGGGTTGTTGGCCTACTACTGCTCCCGTAGGTTTGTCATTGATGTAGAAGTTTCCTGCCGAATTTTGAAGGGCTTCAGTTGCCTGTGCAATGGCGTATCGGTCGCCTGAGAAAATTGCTCCGGTTAAACCATACTCACTTGTCTCATCAACCAGCTTAAGGGTTTCTTCCCATTGGCTGTCTTCGTACAAATAAATTGTTACCACAGGACCAAAAAGTTCGGTACACATTGTGGTATATTCAGGACTTGTTGTAAGAATTACAGTAGGCTCAATAAAGTATCCTTTAGACTTATCGTAATTACCACCAACCACGATTTCAGCATCATTATCATTTTTTGCTCTGTCTATATATTCAGCAAGTTTATCAAATGAACCTTCGTGGATCACTGCAGTGATAAAGTTGCTCATATCTTCCGGAGATCCCATTTTAAAAGATTTGACATCCTCAGTCACAAAAGTTTTCACTTGCTCCCACATGCTCTTTGGAAGGTAAACCCTGGAAGCTGCACTACATTTTTGTCCCTGAAATTCAAATGCTCCCCTAGAGATGGCTGTAGCCACTTGTTTAGGGTTTGCTGTAGGATGAGCAAGAATAAAGTCCTTACCACCTGTTTCCCCAACAATGCGGGGATATGTTTTGTAATTGTTGATGTTTTCTCCAATTTTCTTCCAGATTCCCTTGAAGACATGGGTGCTACCAGTGAAATGCACTCCGGTAAAATCGGGGCTTGCAAGTACAGTATCTGTAATCATTACAGGGTCTCCCATTACCATATTAATTACTCCATCTGGTAGACTGGCTTCTTTAAAAACCTCCATTATTACCTGAGCGGAATAAACCTGGCTGTCGCTAGGCTTCCACACTACGGTATTACCCATTAAAGCTGCACTGGCAGGAAGATTTCCTGCGATTGCTGTGAAGTTGAAGGGGGTAATGGCATAAACAAACCCTTCCAAAGTGCTTACTCCAATCTGTTCCAGGCTCCCGGTGTAGATTCGGGCTGCTCTTCATAGATCTGCGCCATATATTCCACATTAAAATTCAGGAAGTCTATAAGTTCACAGGCTGAATCTATTTCGGCCTGGAAAATAGTTTTCGACTGTCCTATCATAGTAGCGGCATTAATCTTGGAGCGGTAAGGTCCTGCAATAAGATCGGCTGCCTTTAAAAAAACTGCTGCTCTTTGTTCCCACTCAAGTCGCGACCATTTTTTCCGAGATTCAAGAGCTGCTGAAATGGCCAAATCTATATGTTCTTTTTTTGCCTGATGAAAAACTCCTAGGTTGTGTTTGTGGTCATGAGGAGGGTGCATGCTTTTTGTGTCCCCTGTTTTAATTTCCTCTGATCCTATATATAATGGTACTTCAATAGTAGATTTCCATAATTTCTTGTAGGTACTTAATACTTCCTCTCTTTCGGGGGTCCCGGGAGAGTATGACTTTATAGGTTCATTGACCGCTGTAGGAACTTGAAAAAATCCTTTTCCCATATTATTTCTTTGATTTTTAGGTTTCTAATTAAGGAGCGTAAAGGTAAAAAAAATTAACCGACTTATGCTCTCGTGAGATTTCTGAAGTTGTCATTTTCGATTATCTTTAAGTTTTAATATTTCAGCTAAATCTAAAACCATTTTGTGTACAGTAACTCTGCTTCCGAATAATGAAACCACAAAAGGCTTTATACTAACTTCAAACAGGGATGAGGCGGCTGAAAGAAAAGCTGTTCCGCCGGAAATCTATGAAGTAAACGGGGTGAACATCCTTTTCCCAAAGGACAAGGTTGCAGGAGGCACCTGGATAGGAGTTGGCGAAAATTGCAGGTTGATCTGTCTTTAAAATGGTGCTTTTGAAGCTCATCAAAGAAAATCAACATATAGGAAGAGCAGGGGAGTGGTGGTAAAGGAGTTACTCTGTGCAGTTGATATTGATTCAGCATTAATGGAATATTATCTGGAAGGGATCGAGCCTTTTATAATTATTCTGGTGGATTGGAGCGACAACCTTAGATTTATAGAATTCGTGTGGGATGGGAACCTTCGGCACATCCAGGAACTACCTTTGGAAGCTCATATTTGGTCTTCATCTCCTTTATATGATGAGGCGATGAGACAAAGTCGTCTTAAATGGTTTAAAGATTTCTTGAAAACTGAAGCTTCTTCAGAAAATCTTTTGAAATTTCATCATTCAGGGGGAGAGGGAAATCCAGAGGTAGATCTTATAATGGATCGCGGTTTTGTAAAAACCCAAAGTATTACCCAGATAATAAATTTTCAGCATTACACCAAAATGGTCTATGAAGATCTAACTACGGGAATAATAACAGAACGGGAAATAAAAACCTAGATTTTTTCTTAATTTAAAGCGAAGGGAGCACTAAGTTTAAAGGAAGGGATTCCTACTTTAAACTTTTTAGAGGAAGTGAAATTGATCATATTAAAATGTCCACTCATTGCCCCAAAAGGTGCTGTTAGGAGGCAAACACTGCTGTAGGTGTGCGATTCTCCCGGTTTAAGCACCTAGTTTCTTGCCAATAACACCTTCTCCCTGTACAACTTCAGTGTTATTAAGAGCATCTTTTATTCTCCAGAATCTGGATTTTAATTGCACAGAGTCTTTGCTCTGATTTTCAATGGTGATCCTATAGCCAAATGCGAAGTTTATTTTATAGTTCTTATAAAATGTGCCTTCGAAATTGGTCTCGACAGAAATCTTTATGCCACTAGTTACCTGTTGTATCATTTTTAAAAGATTGCAAAAGAAGCCGTTAGGGAAAATAAGGCAGCGATGATAGCTAATGTAGTAAATATTCCATTTAGTAGTATAAATTTAACAATGGTTTTAAATCTCCCCTGGCAATAGAACTTGCGCATTGCTTTATAAAGGTAGAACAGGAAAATGAAGGTGAGTATTTCAGTAAAGGTGTCAGACGAGAAAATATAATCCAGAATTAACCCCAGTGCCATCATTATAAAAAAGGTGGTTTGAACATGGAAAGCAAAGACGAGGTGCTCCATATAATTGAAGGGCCTTCTTAGGTAAAGCAACCAGATAAAAAGAGCAAATATTGGCAGGTAAAAGAAAATTATAAAAGGCAATTTGCTAACAAAGTAGTTGTAGAAGATTGATGGATTATCTCGCATACTATTCCAGTCCACCACTTTTTTATAGATCCAACGGTTATAGGTGGAGTTCGTATGATTTAAAGAGTCAATAGCGCTAAATGGTTCTCTAAGCGAAGTTTCCTTATAAAAACTATTGTAGTAATCGGTTTGGGAGATTAGAGAATTATACCAGGGCAGGCTATCCAGTTTTTCCTGACTAATATAATCATTCATATAATTGCCGCCTGCCGTCCCCTGCGAGGTAGCTTCTAAAGAATCTGAAATTTCAATTACCCTACCTGTAGTTTTTGCCGGAGCTGCTATTAGAGAATCAATGTTTATAGCCTCACCACCAGGTACTTTTTTAAGATCTTCCTTTAATTCTTCTCTTTCTTCCGCAGTTAATTCAGTATTATTATTGGTAGAGTTATTTAACATGCTGTCATAGTCACCAGTAAAATTCCAAATAATGAAAAAGATGATAGATGCACTTAAATAGAATCTAAAGGGGTTAGCATACCTTACTCTTTTCCCAAAAATGTATTCACAGGAAATTTTTCCCGGGTAAAAAAGTATGGTAGTTAAGGTTCTTCTTATTCGGGAATCATAAGCAAATAATCCTGCAAAAAATTCATTAAAGAAGTCGTCAAAACTTAATTTCTTAGTGCTGTTTACTTGACCGCACTGGGGGCAGAATTTATCGCTGGTATCTAATGGATGCTCACAATTAAGGCAGCGGTTTCCTCTATGATTTGTTGCAGTACGGGGATTTTTTTGTTGCAGTAAGGCCATTACTACCTGCTTAGTTTGTAATATTAATTGAGTTTGCAGTCCCCACGCCAATAATTTGATCATAACGGGCTCCCAGGTCTCTAAAGTAAACTAAAACCTGAAATTCATTTTCAGTTTTTTCGAAATTTCCGCTAATGAAGCCGGGATCCATAGATTGGTCCTCTTTTAATAGAACATATTTATAATCATAATAGCCTTGTTTAAATAATCGCGCATTCTCGTAAAGACCCGACTCTTTATTGTATTTCATTAAAGTAGATTCGTCCAGTTGAAAATTATTGAAAGCGCCAAAGAGGTGAATTTCCCCACCGCCCAGGGGTTCATAATTCATTAGGGAGAAATGGGTCCAAACATATTCTGCTTCAATATCCGGATCATTTCCCTGTAGAGTTCTTACAACGAACTGCCCGTTGACATCGGGATTATAAGTGTAAGGTTGCTCATCCCTGGACCTGTCAGTAAATAAGAAGTGATGATAGAGATCATTGAGTTCAACCCGGCTTATTTGAACAGTGGGAGCTCTAACATCTTTGCTGTCAAATTTAAGATATTCATTTCCTGCCAAAAATGCGGTGGATTGATCGTACCTGTAGATAAGTTCATTGGCGAGACTGTATTGTGGTTTAATGTTCGTAATAGCCGACTTTAGATTATAGTTTTGCATAATCATGACATTTACTGTTCGTTCAGGATTTCTCAGTAAAATATCTGGTGAGTAAATAGTGAAATTCACAACCTGTTTTTTATTAATAAACTGAAGGTCCCTGGAACGTTTAATGGTTACTCCCACCTGTGTAAGGGGTTGGTAAACCATAAACTTTCTCGAAAAGATCAATTCTTTACTGTTATTGTAAACATTCAGAACATAATTTCCCGTCACTTTTAGGCCCTGGGTATCCCGGTTAGGAATGCTTAATTCATAATGAGTATACGGCTGAAGGGTATTAAACGAATTGGTATAGTTAAAGATTCTCACATCATCAAACCCTAAAAGATATTCAGATTTAACTAGTTCTGAAGGGGTCCAGTCATAATTATAATGTTCTATAGTATAGTAATAGTCTGCTTCGTCCCCAATTATATCATCAAATTTAAGATGGAGCGGTTCTCCTAATGCAATTACAGGATTTCCAGTGACCGAAGAACTTCCCCGGAATTCAATACTGCGTATAAAACCGGGAGCCGGGGTTTCCATTAAGACCTGGGAATAAATACAGGCACTCCATAAAATGGTGAAACACAGTAGTAAGTTCTTCATAATAACAATATTAGGAAAAAGTGTGATGCAATTAATATACCCGAAAAAAAGGCCTTGTTTTTAACAGGTTTGAAGTCTGAAAAATATCTGATTTCTTTGGGAGTTGTAGGGTTAAAATTAGTAAATTTGCGCACCTAAAAAAATAATTTTTAATATACACTCCATCCTATGTCAAAGGACATTCGAATTAAAAGAGGTTTAACTCTACGATTAAAAGGGGAGGCGGAAAAACAAGTTGTTGAGGCCCCAAGGTCTAAAACCTACGCCATTAAACCCCCCGATTTTCACTCAGTAATTCCAAAAATGGTTGTCAAAGAAGGAGATAAACTTCTTGCTTAAGTGATGAAATTTTCTTTTCTAAATATACTGAAGAGGTGAGGTTTACTTCTCCTGTGAGTGGTACTGTTTTGGAAGTTAAACGCGGTGAAAAACGACGAATTTTGGAAGTGATCATTGAAGCTACTTTAATGATGAATACAAAGACTTCGGAAAGTTAAATGCTTCAACGGCAGATGCAGAATCTGTAAAAGATCTTATCCTTAGAAGTGGATGTGGTGCTTTTATAATGCAAAGGCCTTACGATATTGTTGCAGATCCAAAAGATACGCCCAAGTCAATTTTTGTCTCTGCCGTTACAACAGCTCCTCTGGCAGGAGATAAGGGATTTATTTTAAAGGATAAAGTGGCCGCTTTTCAGGAGGGGATTTACGCCTTGCAAAAGTTGACCCCCGGGAAAGTATATCTTTCTGTTGATGAAAGTTCTGCTACTCATCTTAAGGATATTAAAGGGGCCGAAATAGTGCATGTTAAAGGAAAACATCCTGCAGGAAATGTGGGAGTTCAAATCCATAAACTGGACCCTGTTAATATTGGTGAGCGGGTTTGGACAGTGGGACCTGAGGATGTTGCTATAATTGGAAATGTTTTTCTTACCGGAAGGTATCTCGCAAATCGTACTGTTGCAGTAGTGGGCAGTGAAGCTAAAGACAGAAAGTATTACCAAATTAAAATAGGAGCAAACTCCAATGAGTTAATTGGAAGAATTCCAGAGAATGTAAGGATCATTTCCGGAGACGTGCTTACAGGTACAAAAATCTCCAATAATCAACACCTGGGATTTTATCACAACACCCTTAGTTTAATTCCGGAAGGAAATCAATATAGAATGTTAGGGTGGTTACCATTTACATATAATAATATCCATTCCAGTTCCAGGACTTCCCTGTCCTTCTTATTTCCCAAGAAAAAGTATGAACCTACTACCAATTTAAATGGGGAGGAACGTGCTTTAGTGGTGACGGGAGAAATGGAAGAAGTAGTTCCTATGGACATATTCCCTATGCAATTGATTAAGGCTTGTATGGCGGGGGATATTGAAAAAATGGAAAACCTGGGAATTTATGAAGTAGCTCCTGAAGATTTTGCTTTAGTTGATTATGTAAATACTTCTAAAATTGAAACACAGGAAATTATACGGTTAGGTTTGGATTTAATGATTACTGAAGTAGGTTAAAAAGTTTAATTATGGAATGGATAAGACAGAGATTAGATAAATTTAAAAAGCCATTTAATAAGGGAGAGAAATTTGAAAAATATGCTCCTGCCATTAATGCTTTAGATACTTTTTTATTTACCCCTAACCATACTACAAAAACTTATGCTCACATTAGGGATGCTGTAGATTTGAAAAGGGTTATGATTACAGTGGTTATTGCTTTACTTCCTGCTTTAATTTTTGGAATGTGGAACCAGGGATACCAATTCCTTTCGCAAATTCAGGCAGAAGTTGGATTCTGGGAGGCCTTTGGTCACGGAGCGTCAAAAATACTTCCTATGATTGCCGTTTCTTACGGGGTGGGATTAGGAATTGAATTCGCATTTGCTATTATGCGGGGCCACGAAGTTAACGAAGGATACCTTGTTACCGGGTTGTTGATCCCTATGATAATGCCAATAGACATTCCATTGTGGATGGTAGCTATTTCTGTAATTTTTGCAGTTATTATAGGTAAAGAAGCTTTTGGAGGAACAGGAATGAATATTCTTAATCCCGCTTTAACTGCCCGGGCTTTTGCATTCTTTGCATACCCTACTTATATGTCTGGAAACTCGGTTTGGGTGAGCAATGCATACGAACTCGATGCAGTATCGGGAGAGACTATTTTAGGTAGTCTTGCAGCTGGCGAAAAGGTGCAGTACGATGCCTGGGATATGTTTGTGGGAGTGATTCCCGGTTCTATAGCAGAGACTTCTACCCTGTGTATTCTTGCTTAAGTGCGGCCTTTATGATCTTTGCCGGAGTTGGTTATTGGCGAATAATGTTGAGTTGTTTCGTGGGGGCTATAGTAATGGGGCTTATTTTTAATTCCCTTCCTTATTTTGGTTTTGAAGGAAATGCCCTAACAAATTTCCCCTGGTATAAACATCTAATTGCCGGAGGTTTGGCTTTTGGTATAGTGTTCATGGCTACAGATCCTGTTTCGGCATCACAAACCACACGGGGAAAATATATATATGGATTTTTAATAGGATTTTTTGCAGTAATGATCAGGGTGTTTAATCCTGCGTATCCGGAAGGTATTATGCTTGCGATCCTGTTAATGAATGTTTTCGCGCCTGTAATTGATCATTATGTAATACAGGGTAACGTTAAAAAGAGATTAAAGAGGAGAGATACTTCTATGAATCCACAAATTAATACAGCTGTTTAAAAATGGAAGAGAAATCGGTCAATAAAACAAACACTAACTCCTATACATTTATTTTTGCTATAGTGATGGTGGTGGTAGTGGGTAGTATTCTGGCTTTTGCCGCTACCTCGTTGCAGCCTACGCAGTATGAGAATATGCGTCAGGAAAAAATGCAGAACATTCTTGCTACTGTTGGTGTTGAAACGGACAGGGCAGGAGCTGAAGAATTGTACAAAAAGTACATAACTGAGGAAATTGTACTTGATTACGAAGGAGAAATAAAAGAGGGTGTAGAAGCTTTTGATGTGGATCTTGCTAAAGAGATCAAAAGAGAACCTTTGGAACAAAATTTTCCATTGTATATCGCCGAAGTTGAAGGTGAAAAATATTATATAGTTCCACTACGAGGATCGGGATTATGGAATGCGATCTTTGGTTACATCTCTCTTAAAGATGATGTAAACACCATAAAAGGAGCCGTCTTTGATCACCTTGGGGAAACTCCCGGATTGGGAGCAGAAATTACCCAGGAATGGTTTAGGGAGCGGTTCACAGATGAAAAGATCTTTGATGGTTCAGGTAATTTAATTGGAGTGTCGGTTGTTAAAGGAAACAGCAGTACTTCAAAAGATGACAATCAGGTTGATGCAATTTCCGGGGCTACAATTACTGGAGATGGGGTATCAGATATGATTTCAGAAAGGCTTCAATACTATTTACCATACTTCAAAAGCCAAACTGACGTAAAAGTTGCAAATAATTAATATTATGGCACAGGAAAAAAATTTAAACCCTGAGCAATCTGCTGAGGTAACACAAAAATCACGGGAAGATAAGAAGAACGCAATGGTTCTTTTCTTATCAGATTCTGAAGAAAAAGAAAGTTTTCTCTCTAAGAGAAACAGGAAACTACTTTCAGATCCTTTAAATGATAATAACCCTATAACTGTTCAGGTGCTTGGTATTTGTTCAGCACTTGCAATTACAGTGCAGCTGGAACCAGCTATTGTAATGGCTTTAGCGGTAACAGCGGTAATGGCTTTCTCTAACATGATTATTTCAATGTTGAGAAATATGATCCCGAGTAGGATCAGAATTATCGTTCAGCTTGTTGTAGTAGCATCTTTGGTGGCATTGGTAGACCAGGTTTTAAGGGCTTATGCTTATGATGTGAGTAAGCAGCTTTCAGTATTCATTGGTCTTATTATTACGAACTGTATAGTAATGGGACGCTTGGAAGCCTTTGCTCTTGGTAATGGTGTCTACAGGTCTTTTCTTGATGGGGTAGGTAACGCTGCCGGATACGGATTAATTCTTGTTATTGTAGCTTTCTTCAGGGAATTGTTAGGTGCTGGCAAATTGTTCGGCTATGAAGTTCTTGGCCATAAAGGAGCTACCCTTGCAGAATCTACTCTATTTATATGCTATAGGATATGAAAATAACGGATTAATGCTCCTCTCCCCAATGGCTCTTATAGTTGTTGGTATTTTGATCTGGTTCCAAAGATCCAGAAACCGAAAACTAATTGAGGCCTAATCAATAACAGCTAAAAAATATATCATGGATTACGTAAATTTATTTGTCAGGAGTATTTTCATAGAGAATATGATCTTCGCCTATTTCCTTGGGATGTGTTCATACCTGGCAGTTTCCAAAACAATGAAAACAGCTGTGGGATTAGGTGCTGCGGTTATTTTTGTACTTACAATGACCGTTCCTATTAACTTCCTTCTGGACAACTACCTGCTTCGTCCCGGTGCTTTATCCTGGTTAGGAGCAGAATATGCAACGATTGACCTTAGTTTCCTTAGTTTTATTATGTTTATCGCCGTTATTGCGGCAATGGTGCAACTGGTAGAAATGGTCGTTGAGAAATTTGCTCCGGCTTTATATGGGGCTTTGGGTATCTTCCTTCCACTTATTGCGGTTAACTGTGCTATCCTTGGTGGCGCGTTATTTATGCAGCAAAAGGATTTTCCGGGAATAGGATACGCAGTAACTTATGGGTTAGGTAGTGGTATTGGCTGGTTTCTGGCCATTATAGGTATTGCAGCCATCCGTGAAAAAATTACTTATTCTAATGTGCTTACTCCCCTTAAAGGATTAGGTATAACTTTCATTATTACCATTTAATGGCTCTTGGATTTATGAGTTTTATGGGAATCAAATTATAATTAGAAGATATGACAGTTATTATAGCAAGTGTAATTGTATTTTTAGTATTGATCTTAATATTGGTGGGTGTACTTTTAGGTGCTAAAGCCAAACTTGTTCCTTCAGGACTTAGAAAAATCAATATTAATAATGAAAAGGATCTGGAAGTTGGATCGGGTGGAACTTTATTGTCTACTTTGGGTGAAAACAAATTATTTTTGCCATCTGCCTGCGGTGGTGGTGGTACTTGTATCCAGTGTAAATGTATTGTTTCTGAAGGTGGGGGATCTATTCTCCCTACAGAGGAGCCACACTTTACACGTAAAGAAATTGCTCAGGGTTGGAGACTTGGTTGCCAGGTAAAGGTAAAGCAGGATATGAAAGTTCAAATACCTGAAGAGGTGTTTGGAATCAAAAAATGGGAGGCAACTGTGGTACGTAATTACAACGTGGCGTCTTTTATTAAAGAATTTGTAGTTGAAATTCCTGAAGATATGGACTATCGGGCAGGAGGTTATATTCAAATTGAAATTCCAAAATGCGAAGTTAAGTATCAGGATATGGATATTACTGCCCATCCTGATGAGCATCCGGAAAATCCACAGAAGTTTAAAGAGGAATGGGATAAGTTCAACTTGTGGCCTCTTGTAATGAGAAATACTGAAACAGTGGAGCGTGCATATTCTATGGCTTCTTACCCTGCTGAAGGAAGAGAAATTATGCTGAACGTGCGTATTGCTACCCCACCATGGGACAGAGCAAAGAATGGATGGATGGATGTTAATCCTGGAATCGCATCTTCCTATATCTTCTCTTTAAAGAAAGGTGACAAATGTATTATCTCAGGACCTTACGGGGAATTCTTCATCAATGAAAGTGAGGCAGAAATGCTTTACGTAGGTGGGGGAGCAGGGATGGCCCCTATGCGTTCGCACCTGTACCATCTTTTTCGTACTGTAAAAACAGGAAGAAAAGTAACTTATTGGTATGGTGGACGTTCAAAAAGAGAATTATTCTATACTGAACATTTCCGTGCTCTGGAAAGAGATTTCCCTAATTTCCGCTTTTTCCTTGCCCTTTCTGAACCTCTTGAAGAGGACAACTGGAAGGTTAAGAAAAGTATAGATGATGAAGGAGATGGATTCGTAGGGTTTATCCACCAGGTAGTTATTGACAATTATCTTAAGTTCCACGAGGAACCTGAAGATATTGAATATTACTTTTGTGGACCGCCCCTTATGAATAAAGCCGTAGAAAAAATGACTGATGATTTTGGGGTACCACCTGAAAATGTGAGATTTGATGATTTTGGTGGTTAACCTGTACCATACAATAATAGAACAGCTGCCAAAGGGCGGCTGTTTTTTGTTAAGCCTATTGTGATTTTTAAAAAGGATCAACAATATTCTTTAGCAGAATTGTAAATTTGCAGCTAGTATGAAAACGGAACTTACTCAACAGGAACTTCATAATCTTGCGATGAATATCGTAGGACAGGATCTTGAGGAAAATGGTTATGAATTTCTGGGGGTCAACAGTGAATTTAAAACAAATCCCCAGTTTGTAGCACTAAAAGAAAAGAAGTTGCACTTCGTGGTTGTTAGAGCAATTACCTATCCAGATAACCCAAAAAATTTTGATCTTGCATTGATGAAGAAGGTGAAGGATCACGCAGTAAAATTTAATGCACGAACCTTCTATGCCGGGGTAGGTCTTGCGAATTCACAGGATTACGAAAAGCTTATGGTAAAAGAAGAAGATTATATTATAAATTATGACGGACTTCAGGAAATTGAGTAAGCTGTTCTTTAGTGGTTTTTTTATTATTTTATTTTTGGCCTGTAATAGTCAGGAATCCAAAGAACAGATCTATAGCGGAGAGGCCCTGGGTACTTCTTATCAAATTAAATTTTTCTATCCCGAAGAACTGGAACTGCAGGAAAGTCTGGATTCCATTTTTAGAAATATTAATGAATCGATGAGTACCTATCAGGACAACTCTGACATCTCCCGAATCAATGCCGGAGATACCACTATTATGGTTGACGAAAATTTTCGTAAGGTCTTTATGGATTCTTATCAAATCTATATTAAGAGCCGCGGTTTTTTTGATCCCACAGTTGGAAATCTTGTAAATGCCTATGGATTTGGACCGGAATCAGGAGAGGCAGAATTAGACCAGGAAGAAGTAGATTCAATGCTTCAGTACGTAGGTTTCAATAAGCTTAAACTTTCAAATGATAACCACATTATAAAGGATCATCCTGAAATATATCTCGATTTTAATGCTATAGCCAAAGGCTATACTGTTGATGTACTTGCTTCATATCTAGAAAGTAAAGGAGTTGAAGATATTCTCGTAGAAGTTGGTGGAGAGCTTGTAGCCAAGGGGAAGAACCTCGGTAAAGATTTCCCCTGGACCGTGGGAATTGATGATCCTCTCCAGGTCGAGGGAAAGAGGTCCCTTACAGCTGCCCTGCGTCTGGAAAACAGAGCTATGGCAACTTCGGGTAATTATAGGAAATTTAGAGTTGATTCCAATTAGGAGAAGATTCGTACATACCATTAATCCACTCACAGGTCTTTCAGAAAAAAGTAATCTTTTAAGTGCCACGGTTCTTGCTCCTACATGTTCCCTGGCCGATGGTTATGCAACCGCGTTTATGGCTATGGGGTATGAAAGGGCAGTGGAGCTGGTAGAGAAATTAGAAAAAGTAGATGTTTATTTAATTTATTCGACGGCAGAGGAAGAAGTTAAAGTGTATTCTACTCCCGGTTTTGAGCAGGCACTTCTTAAAGAATAGGTTTATGACAAACAGGAATAATTTCTCCCTTTGCCAATCTATATCTTTCAACTTCTTCTGAAGGTAAATCCCTGGAATATTCTACTTCCTCTACTTCAAAACCAATGCTTCTTAATTTCTCAAAGTAGTCCCTGCCGTACACTCTTACGTGATCATACTGTCCAAAGATTTTAGCTCTTTCTTCCCTTGAAGTTATAGAATCATCTTCAAATGTAACCTCACGGGAAAGGTCCTGAGGTATTTGTAGAATGGCCGTGCCACCCGGTTTTAAAACTCTAAAAAGCTCCTGCATGGCCCGGGTATCATTTGGAATATGTTCCAGAACATGATTGCAAAGAATAAAATCAAAAGAACTATCTTCAAAAGGTAAATTACAAATATCAGCTTTTACATCAGCTAAAGGAGAGTTAAGATCGGTAGTAGTATAATTAAGGTTTTTTAATTTCCTGAAACGGCTATAGAAGGCTTGTTCCGGAGCAAAATGTAAAACTTTAAGGTTATCCCTAAAGAATCCTGTTTCGGCATTTAAGTAGAGCCATAAAAGCCTGTGCCTTTCCAAAGACAAAGTAGAAGGAGAAAGAACATTCTCTCTTTGATTCTCGTATCCGTAAGGCAGAAATTTCCTAAAGGTTTTTCCATCTATGGGATCTTCAAATTTATTACCCTTAAGAAATAGCTGGAGGAATGGCTTAGCCAGGTAACTAAATCGAATGAGTAAAGGGCGGGGAATGGTATTTAAAACTTTCCTGAAGATCTTCATACCTCAATATCGCCCCAATTTTCTCCCGATTTTATGCGATATAATTGCATTTCTGAAACTCCAAATTGTTTTGCCAAAACCCGAATCCTTGTTTTTCTATTAGGGTCCAGGAGTTTCTTTTTGAGAATAACCGCTTGTGCATAGGTGAGCTTGGAATAAGAAGTAGCCTGTCTTAATTTTCTTTTAAGCTTATTCTCCTGTACCTGCGGATTGTTATACTGGTGTAAGGTCCAATCTTTTTTTGTAACCCACTCTAAATTTGAAACCTGGTTTTCATGTTTCACGTAGTTTTTGTGGATTACGTATTGATCATTTTCACCTTTTTCCAGAAATAGTTCGGCAATGACGCGATGAAAATAATAACTTTTATTTTTTCCTGATTTCAGGACAACAACAAATGAAAGATATCCTGCCGTTTTTCCCCCTGAGAGTAATTCTCCTTCCGGATTTTTAACGTAGCTGATAACCCGTCCATAATTGGAAACTTTATATACGAACCTGTCCTGCCAGATATCCTTATGAAGAGTTTTCCATTCCTCGTGCCGATAATTTTTAATCATATACTTTAGACCTGAAATTGTCCTCTTCAGTACTTTCTATTCCCAGAGCATCATAGATGTATTTGAATGTAGAAAGAAGTTCTGGTTTTCCATCCAAAATAGCGACATCATGTTCAAAATGAGCGCTCGGCTTATTGTCTGCCGTTAGGATAGTCCAACCATCTTTTAATTGTTTTATTCGTTGGGTGCCAAGGTTAATCATAGGTTCAATCGCTACGACCATTCCTTCAATAAATTTTTTACCTCTGCCTCGTTGACCGTAATTTGGCATTTCAGGGTCCTCATGCATTTTTGTGCCTAAACCGTGACCTACCAGCTCTCTTACAACTCCATAGCCGTGGTCCTCACAATATTTCTGGATTGCATAAGCTACATCTCCAACACGATTTCCAATACGAAATTCATTAATTCCCACGTATAAAGATTCCTTCGTGACTTCTAAGAGCTTCCTGGTTTCTTCGGCGATTTCACCTATGGGAAAAGTATAAGCGTGATCTCCATAAAATCCATTTTTCTTAGCCCCGCAATCAATAGATATGATGTCACCTTCCACCAAAGGAACATCGTTTGGGATTCCATGTACCACCTGTGCATTGGGACTCATGCAAAGTGTGTTTGGAAAATCGTATAATCCCAGGAAAGCGGGGACTGCTCCCTGCTCCCTTATATATTCCTCTGCCAGTTTATCCAAATATAATGTAGTAATACCGGGTTTAATTTCAGCAGCTAACATGCCTAATGTCCTTGAAACGACTAAGGCACTTTCTCTCATTAATTCAATCTCTTCCCTGGTTTTTGTAACCATCATAATTTTGATTTAAGGTAATGTAAAACATCTTTACCTCGTTTTTTGTTCCTAATAATATTTTGTGACCTTGGCCCGCCTGCCGAGGCAAGGGAATGATAAATTTCTCCCCAGCCTTTTAGACCACCAATATTTCTATCATCTATAAAAATATCAGCCTGAATCTTCCTGCTGATCCTTTCTTCAAAAACTTCTTCGGGATAACTTTTATTTACTGCATAAAAATTAATTCCCTTGCTTCTGCAAAATTCTACAGCTTCTTCAAGTTCATTTCCGCATCTATAGGTCCACAGTATAAGATGGTGCCCTTCGTCCTGAAGTTTTTTCAAAGTTTCAATTGCAAACAAAAGTGGTTTTCCTATTCGTGGATACCTGTTCTCTACTATGGTGCCGTCAAAATCAACAGCAATAGTTAATTGTTTGTGCATGTCGCAAAGTTAAGAAGAAAAAAATTCTTACACGATCTTTCTGAGGATAGTGTTTACAAGACTATTCAGCGTAGGAATTTTTGTATTCCCTGCCCGAAACTATGGCGGCTATATCTTCTGCCAGGCTTTCTTTTGCATATTCTACATAGCGGTTAACCTCTTTTCCGTTTTTATAGAAAATAAAAGTTGGAACACGTTTAATACTATGCCCTTCCTGTAAATTATCTGGTGTAGTCTTACTTCTGTCTACCCCAATTATTTTAAGTTTGGAAAGGTCATAATTAGCCTGGTCCAAAATTTTAAAAAAATGCGGTACTTCCCGTCGGCTATCAGGACACCAGGTTCCCATGAAAGCAACGATCTCATAATCTGAAATGTTTTTCTTTATAGTTTCCATTGCCTCTTTTGAAGGGGAGTAACTTTCATAACTGCTGTTAAACCAGCTGGAATAAGGCTCTTCCTGAAGATCTTCTTTTTGAAATTGCCCTACTATCATATTACTTTGTTGTGCCCGTGGAGCCTTAGCCAGAGTGGGTGCAGTGGAAGCTGCTTCAGTTAGAACGGGAGCTGCTTCAGTTGGAGTGCTTTGTGCTATAGGATCCTTTGCCGTCTTTGATGTATTTCCGCAGGAAGTCATTACGGCCAGGGCTAAAATGTAAAATGTAATTTTCATAAGATAATCTTATATAAGTGAATGTTGAGTCATTAATTCGGGTTTGGTTATGCCCATCAATTCCAGAATAGTCGGTGCAATGTCTCCTAAATTACCACTTTTCAAAGATTTCACATCTTTATCTACCAAAATAAAAGGAACAGGATTAGTAGTATGTGCTGTATTGGCCGATCCATCTGGGTTTATCATCATTTCACTATTTCCGTGATCGGCAATTATAAGTACACTATACTCATTTTCAAGAGCTGTATCCACCACCTTTCCAAGGCACTCATCTACAACTTCACAAGCTTTAACTGCAGCTTCAAAGACCCCTGTGTGTCCTACCATATCGGGATTTGCAAAGTTTAAACATACAAAATCTGCACTGTGGGACTTAATTTCGGGAATAATTTTTTCGGTTAATTCATAGGCACTCATTTCGGGTTGTAGGTCATAAGTGGCCACTTTAGGAGAATTGACCATGATCCTTTTTTCACCCTTAAAAGGCTCCTCGCGACCTCCTGAAAAGAAAAATGTTACGTGTGGATATTTCTCGGTTTCTGCAATCCTAATTTGGGTTTTGCCCATATATTCCAACACTTCCCCTAAAGTTGTTTTAATATTATCTTTTTTAAAGACAACATTAATATTGGAAAAACTGTCGTCATATTTAGTGATCGTCACAAAGTACAATGGAAGTATTTTCATATTGTATTCTGCAATATTTTCCTGGGTAAGAGCATAAGTGAGCTGTCGGCCGCGGTCTGTTCTAAAGTTAAAGAAGATCACTACTTCGTCTTCTTTTAGAGTGGCCACAGGATTTCCAAGATCATCGGTAAGAACAATAGGTTCTATAAATTCATCTGTAATACCATTGTCATAATTTCTTTGTACAGCTTCACTGGCATTTGTTGTTTTGGTTCCCTCTCCACGAACAATTAGGTCATAGGCTTTTTGTACCCGCTCCCATCTTCTGTCTCTATCCATGGCATAGTAGCGGCCAATAATAGATGCAAGTTTTCCATTGGTCAATTTAAGATGTTCTTCTATTTCTTTAACAAAGCCAAGGCCTGAATTAGGGTCAACATCACGGCCATCTGTAAATGCGTGTACGTACTTCTCCTTCACCCCAAACTCATCGGCGGCTGTTAGTAATCCTTTTAAATGATCTATATGACTATGGACGCCACCATCACTCAATAAGCCCATAAAATGAATGGGTTTGTTATGATTTTTAGCATAATTGAAAGCCTGCTCGAGCACAGGTTCTTTGGATAAGCTCTTGTTTTGCACTGCAAGATTTATTTTAGCCAGGTCCTGGTAAACTATTCTTCCTGCTCCAAGATTCATATGTCCTACCTCACTGTTGCCCATTTGTCCATCAGGAAGTCCCACGTTCATTCCGTGGGTGAGGAGTTGTGTGTTTGGATACCTCGAGAGAAGAGAATCAAAATTAGGAGTTTTAGCTTTTGCAACGGCCGAGACGTTTTCATCCTGGCTGAGTCCCCAGCCATCCAGAATCATTAAGATTACTTTTTTATTCATGATTTAAAGTTTGTATGGTAAAGATAAAAACTAATTGGTGCGCTTCGAAATTTAGCAGGCTAACTTTAGTGTAGAAGACGTAAGAAAATAATCATTGCTTTAAAGGAGAATAAAAAAGGTTTAGAAAGTTCAAATTAATTTATCTGAAGGAACAGTTGTCATTTATATCCAAATGTTAAAATATTAATTTAAAAATTTTAACGAAATTATTTTTTAGATACGAAATAAAAGAAGTTTTTTCGCGTTTGAAGGATGTGAAGGATCAGAAAAAATAGCTCTATTTGCCTGATTTTTAATCCTAAAGACTTCCAAACGTTAAAGTTTGGGTTTTAACGAAATTAAATTAATATTGTTTAAAGTTGGTATTGTGTTTGTACATTTATTAACACCAACTACTAAAAAAAACTTAATTTATGACGCATAAGATTTTAACTGTACTGGCAATTTTTATATTTTCATTCGCTTTTACTACCACCGACTCCAGCACATTTACTCCTTCCAAAAAAGCACTTACTTCAGTTCCGGCACTACTGAGGATCTTACCTTAGAGGAAGAAATCATAGAATTATACGACGAATTTTCTGAAAAGAATGCTACTATGCCTAACCTGGCAAGCTTTAAAAATGGAATGTTAGGTTATTATAAACTGGAAAATCAGGGGCAGGTAGATAAAAAAATACTTACAATTATTGATTTCACGATGTCCTCAACTAAAAACAGATTATGGGTTTTGGATATGGACAAACAAAAAGTTCTTTTAAACACTGTTGTATCCCATGGAAAGAACACTTAGGGGGAATTTGCAACCAAATTTTCCAACACTGTGAACTCTCTCCAAAGTTCTCTTGGCTTCTATGTGACCGGGGAAACTTACTTCGGAAAAAATGGTTTATCTCTCTTTATTGATGGTAAGGAAAAGGAATTTAATTCAAGAGCCCGTGAGCGTTATGTAGTAATCCACGGAGCAGATTACGCGAATCCTGAAGTAGCTAAACGCACCGGAAGATTGGGAAGAAGTTATGGCTGCCCTGCAGTACCCAGAGATCTAACTCAAAAATTTATAGATATTATTAAAGATAAGTCTGTAGTTTATATTCACTCGAACGATCTTAAATACACAAAAAATTCAAAAATGATAAGAGCTTAGGAAGCTTTTAAAGCTTCCAGGATCTTATTGTCATAATTGTAAATATCTTCTGTAAATCTGGTTTTGCCATTTTCCCTCCAGGCTGTCCAGTATAAGTGATAAACTTTTACTTTTTGCTTCATCTCAATTTGCTTTGTAGCTCCTTTTGCAATAATCTCTTCTATTTTTTTAGAGGAGTATTGGCCCTGATCACTTAAAAGATATTCAGCAAGGCCTATGGCATCCTCGACTCTTACACAACCCGAACTTTCAGATCTTGAATCCCTTTCAAACAGAGCTTTTGATGGGGTGTCATGTAAATAAATCAAGTACTGGTTAGGGTACATAATTTTCACTCTCCCCAGAGGGTTTGTAACCCCTGGTTCCTGCCTGAATGTATAGGATTGGGCCTCATCGCCGTTCCAGTTAATAGAGGAAGCACTTACTGGCGAACCGCTCGCATCATAAACTTCAATATTTTTCCTGGATAAATAATTAGAATTTTTTCTCATTCCGGGTATTACATCTCTCGTTTTAATAGTAGGAGGAATAGTCCAGGTGGGATTAAAAACAATGTGATCGATTTCCTCGGAAAAAATTGGTGTCTTTCTGGCTTCTGTACCAACCATCGTTTTATGAGATTTGACGGTATCGTTATCTTTTACTACATGTAATTGAAAGTTAGCTATATTCACTATAATGTAATGATCTCCTAGTTCCCGGGGATACCAACGCCATCTTTCCAGGTTTACCAGTACATCTTCATATCGTTTATCATAACCTTTGTTGAGCATTTTAATGGTGCTGTTACCTATAATACCATCAGCTTCAATTCCATTCTCTTTTTGAAAGCTTTTAAGAGCCTCCTGAATGTTTTCAGAATTCGTAACGTTAGTGGAATCGACCTCATTAAGATGTCCAAAAAATTTCAAACGCTCCTGGATTAAGGGCAAACGTTGATCTTTTTCACCTGCTTTGACCATTTCTCCTTCAGGAATGATTTCAAAGCCTTTAAAATTTTCTTTAAGTTTTTTATACTCTCGTGAAGATTCTATGAGCCCAAAATAAAGGGGGTGATGTGGCCTAAGTTTTTCAATTGATTCTTCAAGTTTCTTTTCCTGTACCACTTCTTCTAAGATGGACAGCGTGCTAAGAGAGTCCCGTGGTACATCATAAATTTCATGAAAGTTTTTGGGATTGGTTTTACCATTTAACAGATGTTCTCCAAATTCTAAAAAAGCATCTGTAAGTATAATATCCAAACGGCTTTTTTCTGTATCATCCAGATCCTGGATATTTTCAAGCTTCTTTCTTATTTCTTCCCCGTGGTAATCCTTCGCGTAAAGACCTTCAACTTCAGCTTCATCAAATGTTTTTAGTAGATTCTCACGTGTATCGTGATCCTGCCAGGCGGGCTCAAAATTCCTTCTTTTATAAAATGCCAGTGCTGAATCTTTGCGTAACAACTTTAGATTTTCTTCAGTAGTCAACTCCTGTTGAATAATGTCGGCAGTTCCCAAAATTTCTACTTCATCACTTCCAAAGGAAAAGAAAGAATCCTTACTCCCGGAGGAGTCATTCTTACAGGATATTAAAAGGAATAAAATAAAAAGCAGCAGGTATCCTTTAATGCTTTTACTATAGTTATTTAAAAATATCTTTTTTATCATCATTTATTTCTAATCTATAAAAACGTTCATTCAAATGAGGATCGTCTCAATTCATTTAAGACTATTTAAAAACCTCCTTAAAAAGAACGTTGCCAGCTTTTATTACTGGCAACGCATATTTATAAACCACTGTAAGTGATTTTTTATAATCTAAATCCGGATTATCTATAAAATTGGGTAGGAAAAATAAAAAGAATTTTCCCTCAATTTTAATCCACACGAACGTCCTTATAATCTTGATTTTGATCAAATTGAACTTCTGCAAAAGGACAGAGAGGATCAACTTTTAAATTTTGCTCCCGGGCAAATTCCACACTTCTTTTTACCAGGCGTGAGGCAAGACCCTGACCCTCAAGTTCCGGGCGGGTTTCAGTATGATCAATTACCATAATTCCATTTTCCTTCCGGGCATAGGTAAGTTCTGATATTATTCCTTTTTCATCCTCCATGTAGAACATACCTCTTCGGTCGCTTTCCTTATGTTTTATCTCTTTTTCCATCGTTTATGGTTTGAATTCTGCATCTACAATACCATAGGAAACAGATTCCTCTGCATCCATCCAGTAATCCCTGTTAAAATCTTTTAAAACCTTTTCAATAGTTTGCCCGCAATTTTCTGCAAGAATTTTGGCACTAAGTTCTTTGGTCTTTAAAATTTCTGTTGCCTGTATCTCAATATTAGAAGCCTGCCCACGGGTTCCCCCGCTTGGTTGGTGGATCATCACCTTAGCGTGTTTCTGAATATATCTTTTTCCTTTAGTTCCTCCGGAAAGCAATATGGATCCCATAGAGGCGGCCAGTCCTGTACAAATGGTAGATACTGGACTTTTTAAGGTTTGCATGGTATCATAAATGGCAAATCCATCGGTTACATATCCTCCGGGGCTGTTTATGAAAAACTGAATCTCTTTATCACCCTGAGCGTCCAGGTAAAGTAATCTATCTATTACGTGTTTTGCTGTTTTATCGTTAACCTCTCCCCAAAGAAAAATTTTCCGTTGTTTAAGAAATTGTTCATCTATAAGGTCCTGTGCTTTTCCGGCTTTATCTTTCATAAGTTGTTGTTCAATTTTATCTAATAAATTATAGAAACTTCAGCTGGTTTTTGAAAGATTCTCCTTCAGAAACTAAATACTAAGCCGAAGATAATAAAAGCTAAAATTATGACTATTTTCGCAGAAAACGGCAGGATGGAATTGGCATTTAACAAGATTTTAAAGAAAGATCTGGAGATCGTCCTTCCTTTTGTTCACCAGCTGGGGGAGCATCAAACTCCCCTGGATCTACTTCGCAAACGTTTTGCTGAAATGTTTGACCAAAATTACGAATGTTATGGGGTGTATAATGCTGGTGAAATCATAGGAGTTTTTGGCATGTGGTTTATGACACGGCACTATGCTGGAAAATCATGTGAGGTTGATCACGTTTTTATTGATCCTATGTACCAAAATAAAAAAATTGGGACCAGGATCTTTTCCTTTATATTTGATTATGCTGCTGAAAAGGATTGTGAAACAATTGAGCTTAATTCATACGTTCACAACTTTAGATCTCATAAATTTTACATGAATCACGATTTTGTGATCAAGGGTTATCATTTTTTGAAAAAGCTCTAAAAAAGTTTTGGAAGTTGAAAAATTTAAACTTTATATTTGCAGTGTCCGCGGGAGTAGCTCAGTTGGTAGAGCGTCAGCCTTCCAAGCTGAATGTCGCTTAGTTCGAACCCGGTCTCCCGCTCATAAAACCTCATCGCCAGATGGGGTTTTTCAATTTCATATCGGGTGAGAAACCTGTCCTGAGTGTAGCAGAAGGGAACCCGGTCTCCTGCTCTTAAAAACCTCATCAATAGATGGGTTTTTTATGGAAATATTTATAGCTAAAAAATTGACAATCCTGTCATTGTGGTAAGTTTTTCCAAAGCTGCCATACCTAATTCAGAATTTCCTTTTTGATTAAGAATAGGGTTCCATACCGCCACCGAGTATTGATCGGGATGAATGGCGACTATACCCCCGCCAACTCCACTTTTCCCCGGCAATCCCACTTCAAAACTAAATTCGCCCGCTTCATCATAAAATCCGCAGGTTTGCATTAGAGCATTAATACGTTTTGTCTTTGTTCTGGAAAGGATTTTTTCTCCTGTTTCCAACATTTTTCCGTTATTGGCATAGATCATAAAAGCTTTAGCCAATTCTTCGCAGGACATAGCAAGGGAGCATTGATGAAAATAGAAGTCTACAATGGGTTCAACATCGTTTTTTATATTACCTAAAGCTTTCATATAATTTACCAAAGCAATATTTCTAAAACCCGTAGATTTTTCTGAAGCTGCTATCTTATGGTCGTAGTTAATATTCTCGTCCTGAGTTATTTTTCGCACGAATGAAAGCAACTCCTTTTTGGGATCCTCGTAATTAGAGACCAGGATGTCACATATTACCAGAGCTCCTGCGTTTATGAAGGGATTTCGGGGAATTCCGTTCTCATATTCCAGCTGCGTAAGGGAATTGAAAGGATCGCCAGATGGTTCCACATCAACCCTCTCCCATACGTTCTCTCCCAATAATTGCATGGCTATGGTTAAGGTAAATACCTTGGAAATACTTTGTATAGAAAATTTTTCGGTACTGTCACCAAAACAGAAATGTTCTCCTTTTCCAACATATAGATGCATTCCAAATTTTCGGGGATCAACTTTGGCGAGTTCAGGGATGTAACTGGCAACTTCTCCCTGTAGATCTATGTGACTTAATTCTTCGTAAATTGTGTTTAAGATCTTTTGGTAATCCATATTAATTTAAATGTGTAAGGCTGCTTTCCGGTTCTAACTCGTAAGGTACTTCATCAACCCGGAAAATTCTGGCGGAATGAATTCCTTTTAACGAAAATTTATCAGCCTTAACTTCAATCCAGCTTCCTTCTCTTAAACCCACTACCTAGTTGAGTATTTAAAGTATGGAATTCCTTGATCCTGGTTTCCCTTGTTTCTCCTTTATGTTTTGAGGTAGGATCGGGATCGAGGTAATGAGGATTGATGTTAAAAGGTACAATTCCCAGAGTTTGAAATAAAGGCGGATATATAATTGGCATATCATTAGTTGTTTGCATAGTGAGGCTTAAGCAATATTAGTTCCCGCACTGGTGCCAAGATAGGGGGTGCCCCTTAGGATAGATTCCCGCAGGGAACTCATGATTTTGTTTCGGTAAAGTTTCTCAACCAGTAAAAAAGTATTACCTCCACCTGTAAATATACCTTCCGCATTATCTATTGCCAGTACAGGATCCTTAAATTCATGAAGACCTTTTATTCTTATATCCAGGCCTTCGAAAGCTTTCCTTACACCCTGGGTATACACTTCATGAGAAATCCCACCAGGCCGGGCATAGGGAATGAAAATCAATTCTCTGCAGTCTTTGAAGTGGTTAGTTATTTCCGGAATCAAATATTCTAAATATTGTTCACCGTGAAGGGTGGAGGTGCTTGCCAGTATAGCATTTTTCATATTAAATCATTTTTCCTAATCCCTGGAATTAGACAGGAATGAGTGTTTTTTGTAAATTTAATAAATCAACTTGTTTAACAAAAGTTTAGCCGCTTCTATAGGAATTATAATAAAAAGTATTGTTTCTTTAAGTAAATTGCCATTTATGAAAAAGATTTTAATTTTTATTTTGATCCTGTTCTGTTGTAAGGTGTATAGTCAGGACAAATTGAGAGTTGGTGTTGACGGGAGTATACAAATGCCAGCCGAAGATGAGGCCAGAGGAGTAAGTGTTTTTAATTTGAATACCAATAGAGGAACTGTCTCCAATGATGCCGGGGAATTCAGGCTTAATGTTGGGGTCAATGATAGCATTCGTATTTCAGCTGTACAATTTCAGGGTTTTACTGTAGTTATTAATGAAGGTGTTATAAATTCAAGACAGTTAAATATTAATGTGACTGAAGTTGTTAATGAACTGCCAGAGGTAATTGTAAGTCCTTATGATCTTACTGGTAATGTACAGGTGGATATTGCACGGCTTCCGGTTGTAAATATTCCCGATACCTTAAATGGTATGCAGGTTCAAAACATGTATTTCGAGGCAGATGCAGCACCAAATACCCAGGACGCTCCATATAATACAGCCCTTGCCACCTATCAAACCAGATTGGTGAATGGATTAAATTTTGTAAACTTGTTTAAAGCTTTGCTTATTTCAAGTAGACAGGAGCAGGTACAACAACCATCGGCTTCTTTGGAAATGGATGTGCGGGAGTTATACGGAGATGAATTTTTCAAGGAAAATTTAAATATTGAAATTGAGAATATTAATGAATTTATTTATTACGCCGATGAGAATGGGCTTGAAGAGCATATGTTACGGAAAGGGAACGAGCTTGAACTAATAGATTTTTTAGTTGAACAAAGTAAAAAATATAAAAGGCAGCGTGGCAGGAAGTAAAATATTGCGTCACTCTGAATAAATCTATACTTATATGAAAAAACAGTTACTCCTATTGATTATTGGAGCTTTCTTCTCCTTTGCGGCACAGGCTCAGGAAAATATCCCTTTACGGGGAAAAATCATAGCAAATAATCTCGATGGTTCAGCGGTGCACATTATCAACAAATCTCAACAAACAGGAACTGTGAATTCCTCCACAGGTACCTTTGTAATAGAGGTGAAACAAAATGATACTCTTCTCTTTTCATCTATTCAATTTGTAAATGAAGAACGTGTAGTAACTAAAGAAGACTTAAAAGCTGGTGTTATTGAAGTAAATCTTATTGAGGATGTTAATGAGCTTGCCGAGGTAAATATTAGTAATATAAAACTTACCTTAATATAAATACTGATCTTTCCAGTATTGAGATCGTAAAGGATCTTCCTGTAGAAGTAGATTTTAGTGCTATTAAAAACAAAAGATTCGAGGCTGATATTAATGATCCCCTTGCAGCACCAGATCATCTTGCCATGAGGCAAAATGAAATATCTACTGGTGCTTAGTAGTTTAAACATCCTTGGCGGGCTTGGCCTTTTAGCAGATGTGCTTGGTATAAAAGGGAAATCCAAACCTATGTATACCGCACCTGCAAAACCAGCTTCTAAACAGGTGAGAGAGTTATTTGATGATAATTTTTTTACAAGCAGCCTGGGGATTACCAAAGACAGGATTGAGGATTTCATTTTCTATCTGGACGACGTAGGTATTAATTCTGCATTACTTAAAAAGGAAAACCAGCTCGCTCTCATTGACTTTTTATTTAACGAAAGTGAAAAGTATAAAGCTCTTCGTGCAGGCAATTAAAATAATTGCTTTTATACGGAGTTAAAAGCTTATATGAATAGAAATTTCCCCCTGTTCCTTTTTCTTTTCTTCAGTATATACTGTCAAAGCCAGGTGGTGAATCTTTCAGGAAAAGTTTTTGCAGACTCCCTGGAAGAATCTACTCTTCATATAATTAACATTTCCCGCGGCACGGGAACATTAAACACTGCAACAGGATCATTTCTCATTGAAGTTCAGGAAAACGATACGCTGTGGTTTTCTTCTGTGCAATACGAAAAACTATAGGTCATTGTGACAGCTGAAAATCTTCAGAAAAAATATCTTGAGATAAAGCTTTCAGAAGTTATTAATGAATTAGAAGAAGTAAACATTAATGATTCCGGTCTATCAGGAAATCTTGGAAAGGACGTTGCAGATATCAAGATCATCGATAAGTTTAAGCTTGGAGTTCCTTTGTCTAAAAAACCTCTGCCAACAAAAGCTGAAAGAGAGCTACATTCTGAAAGCGTTAAGTTTGAACATCGCACTCTGAAAATTCCGCTGGATATGGCCATTAATGCTCTCACCGGGCGATTGAAAAGGCTTAAGATGATAAAAGCAAATGAGGACCTATCGCGCCTTATAGAAAGGGCTATTGATGCTTTTTCCACAGAGTTTTTTACCACTCTTCTTCATATTCCGAAGGAGGAAATATACTCCTTCATGTATTATTGTGCAGAAAATTCTGACCTCCGCAACAGGATTATTAATGAAAACGAACTGCAGTTAATAGAATATTTTCAAAAAATGCAAAAGCAGTTCGCTTATTTTAAAAAGCAGTAATTCCTTATGGAAACAAGAGGAGGTGCCCTGCTGTTTTTTTGTGGAATACTTCTTGAAGATATTTGCACCTACACCGCATTTTATTATGAGAAATAAAATCCTTCTTTTACTGGCTGTAATAAGCCTTACCTCCTTTACCCAGTCTTCACAAGTTTTATGTAAGCGTAACTGAAATTGAATACAACGAAAAAGCCCAAAGTCTGCAAATCCTTTCCCGGGTTTTTATTGATGACTTTGAAGATGTTTTAAAAGACAGGTATGATAAGAATATTAAACTTGGACCCCGCTTAGAAACTTCGGGTGTAGAGGAGTACATTGAAAAATACCTTGAACAAAAAATTGATGTTGCTTTAGACGGAAAAAAGGTAGAGGTGAAATACCTGGGGAAAGAGTTTCAAAACGATATGATCCTATTTTACATTGAAGTGCCGGGGGTTAAACCATTTAAGGAAATTTCTGTAAAAAATTCCGTTTTAATGGACCTTTTTGAAGAGCAAAAGAACCTTGTCCATGTAGTTCTCAATGGCCGTACCCGAAGTATGGTTTTAATTTCTGACAAGGATATGGACTCTATTAAATTCTAACAGAGTACCTAATAATGAGGAATAAAACCTTATTTTTAGGCCCTGTATAAACTAATTTTTAGAATGAGAAAAATACAATCCCTATTACTGGTTTTTTGCTTTACTATTTCCGCTAAATTGTCTATGCTCAGGAAAACGAAAGCCAAAAGGAGGAAGTAACACAAAAAGGCCATTTTAATGAGAATAAGTTTCGTCAACTTTATGACCTTTTTTCTACACCCAATCAATATCGTACCGCTTCAGGTGCACCCGGGGAAGCTTATTATCAAAATCAGGCCGACTATAAAATGGATATTGAGCTTGATGATAAAACCCAGCAATTAAAAGGGGTAGAAACTATAACTTATCATAATAATTCTCCCAATCCGCTGGAATATCTTTGGGTTCAACTGGATCAAAATATACGAACTAAAGATTCGCCTGCCTTGCAAAAAGATGCAAGTGGGATACCTCCGGTTTCCAATCCGGGGAGTTTTGTAACTCAGTTTATGGAGGAGCCTTTTGACGGTGGATTTAAAATTGAAGAAGTAAGTAAGGACGGGAAAGCTCTTCCTTATACCATAAATTTCACAATGATGCGAATAGATCTTCCGCAGCCATTAAAACCGGGAGAGAGTTACTCATTTAAAATTAAATGGTGGTATCAAATTAACAATCACGTTACTGACAGAGCGAGATCGGGTTACGAACATTTTCCTGGAGATGGAAATAATGTTTATGTCATAGCCCAATTCTTTCCCCGCATGGCTGTTTACAATGATGTAGAAGGATGGCAGAATATGCAATTTTGGGGGAACGGTGAATTTGCCCTGCTTTTCGGGAATTATGAAGTAAATATTACTGTTCCCGCAGATCATATTTTAGATGGAACAGGGGAAATCCAGAACAGAAAAGAAGTTTATTCCCGTGAAATGATGAACTTGTATGAACAGGCTAAAAAGTCTTTTGACAAACCTGTTATTATTGTAACCCAGCAAGAAGCTGAAGCAGCTGAAAAAGGTTTTTCAGAAAAAAAGAAGACCTGGAAACTTAAGGCAGAGATGGTGAGAGATTTTGCCTTCACTACATCACGAAAATTTGTCGTTGATATGATGAATACAGATGTGATGGGAAAAAATGTGATGGCTATTTCTATGTATCCTAAAGAAGGAAACCCTCTGTGGGAGGAATATTCTACTCTTGCGGTGGCAAGTACTTTGAAGACCTATTCACATCACACTTTTCAATATCCTTATCATAAAGCAATTTCGGTTCATGCCAAAAATCAGGGGATGGAATATCCAATGATCTGTTGGAATTATGGACGACCCGAGGAAGATGGTACTTACAGTGACAGAACTAAATTTGGAATGATTAGCGTGATTATTCACGAAGTGGGGCATAACTTTTTCCCAATGATCGTAAATAGTGATGAAAGGCAATGGGGATGGATGGACGAAGGACTAAATACTTTCCTCCAGTATCTTGCTGAACAAAAATTTGGTAAAGAATATCCGCAGGCAATTGCGCCAAACGAGGTTTATCCTTCCAGGAGAGGTATTCCTGCCAATATCGTTCCTTATATGAAGGGCGACCAAAATTATATTGCTCCCATCATGAGCAATCCTGAGAATGTTTATCAACTGGGGAACAATGCCTACGGTAAACCTGCTACGGCTCTTAACATCCTGAGGGAAACTGTAATGGGTCCGGATTTATTTGATCATGCGTTCAGGACCTATTCACAACGTTGGATGTTTAAACACCCAACACCCGAGGATCTTTTCAGAACAATGGAAGATGCATCTGGAGTTGATCTTGACTGGTATTGGAGAGGCTGGTTCTACAGTACCGATAATGTGGACATAGGAATTAAGGAGGTTAAAAAATATTATGTAACAGATAAGCCTACAAAGGATGGAATTGCACGATTAAAGCAATATGGAGTTGAAAATCCTGAAGAGGTAAAAGCTCTCTTTGTAGTAGAAGAAGGAAGTGAAGAATATTCTGAAGAAATGAAAGGCAGGACTCCCCTTGAAAATGTCCCCCGGCTTAATGAATATGTGATGGACAATTTTACACCTGCTGAAAGAGCCAGTTTAAAATCTCCAAAGTATTTCTACCAGATCACTTTTGTAAAACCGGGAGGTCTCGTAATGCTTATGATAGTAGAATATACTTATGCTGATGGTACTTCAGAAAAAATTACCTATCCTGTTCAGGTTTGGAGAAAGAATGATAATGAAATAAGTAAGGCAGTAGCTACCGATAAGGAAATAGTAAAAATTGTAGTAGATCCCAATCTTGAAACTGCAGATGTAGATCTTAAAAACAATTCCTGGCCGGAAGAAGTGAAAGTGGACAAATTTGAACAATTTCGGGACAGTTCAGGAAACTAATTTAGTGTAAAAAAAATATTAAGCCGACTTTAACGAGTCGGCTTCTTTTTTTGGATAAATTTGTGGTTATATTTGTGTGCTATGATTCATCTTCCTTTATTTATTAGTGGAGCAGAAATTGCCTTTATAATGTTTATACTGGTAATGGTTTTTGGTGCCGATAAAATTCCCGAAATCGCCAGAGGTCTTGGGAAAGGAATGCGCACTTTACGGGATGCTTCCAATGACATCAAAAATGAGATCACCAAAAGTGCCGAAAAACAAGGTATAGATTCTGATATTTCAAAGGATGTTCGGCAGGAAATAAGCAAAGTTAAAGAAGACATTGAAGAAATTACCTCTGTAAAAAGGCGTTTCTAGATACTTTCTTCCTTTTACAAACAAGTCTTAACTTCTTAAGATCTTCTTTCCTACTTAACTCTTGTAATACTTAGTCCATCTCTTATTGGTAGCATGACCGTCTCAAGTCTGTCATCCTGTGCAATTCTTTTATTGTATTCTATTAAAGCAATAGTAGAAAGATCGTCCTCTTTCACTAGGTTCCACTACTTTTCCACTCCATAGTACATTATCTGTAAGAAGAATTCCTCCCGGATTAATTCTATCTATCAACAAGTCCAGATAGGCCGGATAATTTGGTTTATCGGCGTCCATAAAAACCAGGTCATATTTCAGGTCTAGTGTAGGAATAATATCTAATGCATTTCCCAGGTGTTGATGGATAAGGTTTTTGTAATTTGATAACTGAAAATATTTTTTCTGAAAATCTACCAGTTCCTCATTCACATCTATGGTGTGAAGTGCTCCTTCAGGATGTAAACCTTCTGCCAGGCATAAGGCTGAATATCCTGTGTAGGTTCCTAATTCAAGAATTGTTCGTGGCTTAACAATTTTTGAAATCATACTAAGTAACCTTCCCTGATAGTGGCCGCTCAACATTCGGGGCTGTAAAACTTTTTGATGAGTTTCCCTTGCCAGTTCTTTTAGTAATGGAGGTTCCTGTTGAGTGTGATTTACTGAATATTCATCTAAGGATTCGGGGATAAAATGCATAAGGGTCGTTTTAGCAAATTTAATAAACTCTACCGCCATTAAAATGAATTTCCTTTAAATGGATGTGCAGCTTTTTGATGCAGCTTTTTAATGGTATTTTTACTGCAAAACTATAGTTATGGATTTTGAGAATAGCCGGGATTTCGCCAGATCCCTGGATAAAAATGATGCTTTAGCTAAATATAAAGAGGAATTTTTATTTCCTGAAGTGGATGGGAAAAAAGTAATTTACTTCACGGGAAATTCCCTCGGGTTGCAACCCCGCTCTGCAGCAAAATATGTCAATGATATTATGGAAGATTGGGCGGAACTGGCTGTGGAAGGTCATTTTCATTCTAATAAACCCTGGTGGGACTATCACGAAAGATTTCCGGAAAAGTTAAGCAAAATTGTTGGAGCCAAACCCCACGAGGTGACAGTAATGAATACCCTTACAGTGAATCTTCATTTACTCATGGTGTCGTTCTATAGGCCTGCAGGTAAAAGATTTAAAATTATATGTGAGGAAAAAGCTTTTCCAAGCGACCAGTATATGATTGCCTCACAGGTGCGATTCCATGGATACGATCCACGTGAGGCTGTAGTGGAAATTAAAAAGCGGGAAGGAGAACATCATTTTAGAACCGAAGACATAGTTAAAAAAATAGAGGAAATTGGGGAGGAATGTGCGCTTGTTCTTATTGGGGGTGTCAATTACTATTCAGGGCAGGTGATGGACATGAAAACTATTACTGCCGCTTAGTCAAAAAATTGGTGCAAAAGTAGGATGGGATCTTGCACATGCTGCGGGAAATATTGAACTTAAGTTACATGACTGGAATGTAGATTTTGCAGCCTGGTGTAGCTACAAGTATATGAATTCCGGACCTGGGAACGCTTCAGGATGTTTTGTACACGAGAGCTATCATAATAGGACTGACATTCCACGTTTTGAAGGCTGGTGGGGCCATAATAAGGAAAGAAGATTTTTAATGGAACCGAATTTCCAACCTGAACCAGATGCTAACGCCTGGCAAATTAGCAATGCTCCCGTTCTTGCTTTGGCACCCTACCTTGCGTCTATAGAGATGTTTGATGAGGTAGGAATGCTTAGCATTAATAGAAAAGAGGAATAAAATTGTTGCTTACCTTGAATTCATACTTCAGGAAATTGCAAGGGAAGTGAATGGAAAATTTGAAATAATTACTCCTATGCTGCAGGAAGAACGAGGGACGCAACTCTCTGTTTTTCTCCATGGAGAAGGAAAGGAGATTTTTAGGTATCTTATGAAGAATGGTGTAATTACAGACTGGAGAGAACCTAATGTTATAAGATTGGCGCCTGCACCTTTTTACTGTTCTTTTGAAGATATGTATAAATTTGGACAAATCCTTAAAAGAGGTATTTTGGAGTAAAAATCCCTATTTAGAATTTATTTGTCGTTAATATTTTTATCAAATTCTCCTGAAATATGATCTGTAGACTTTTAATTATTTTGGCTTTAAGTTACCCCTTTGAATTCCGGGCTCAATCTCCTCAACAGGATTTGGAACTTGTGAAGGGTTTAAAAGAAATAACCCGTGACTTTAATGGAACAGCAGGAGTATATGTTTACAATTTAAAAACTGGCAAAGAAGCCGCAATAAATCAGGACACTATTTTCCCCACGGCCAGTATAGTTAAAGTTCCAATTCTAATAGCACTATTTGACAAGATCAACAGCGGGGAACTTTCCCTGAACGACACCCTTATCTACCGGGATGAGCGGGTATATGGAGGATCAGGTTTAATGCAGTTTTTTAAGGACAGTACTCAAACAGATCTTCGTACCCTTGCAGCACTTATGATTACTTACAGTGATAATGTCACCTCCATTTGGAGCCAGGAACTGGCAGGTGGAGGAGAGGCAATAAACAAAATTATGGAGGAGCTGGGACTTCAAAATACCCGGGTGAATTCCAGAACGAAGGGCAGAGAAGAGAATTGGGAAGAATTTGGATGGGGACAAACAACTCCTAAAGAAATGGCTTCGTTACTAGTGAAAATGAGGAACAGGAAATTAGTAAGTGCCGCGGCCAGTGACGAAATGTACCGGATGATGACAAATTCTTTTTATACCGATTATTCTCTTTCCCAAATTCCTCCTTACGTACAAACTGCGGCCAAGCAGGGAATGGTAGACAGGTCAAGATCGGAATTAGTGATGGTCAATGCTCCCGGTGGTGATTACGTTTTCTATGTGGCTACAAAAGAAAACGAAGATGCTTCCTGGGAATATGATAATGAAAGCTGGGTCTTACAAAGAAAAATTTCTGCTTACCTTTGGAATTATTTTGAACCTGAATCGAAATGGAAACCTGCTGATGGTTCTGAAAATTTAGTGAGAGGTCTTAAATATTAATTTTACAAAGTAGAATCCTGTTCCGCCTTTACTTCAATATCTGTAAAGTATAATTGAAAACTTCCGTCTTCACTCTTGTGCATTTGAGCTATAGTGATACCATTAAAAGTTTCGTAATCTTCCCAGGTAGTAGACATTGTTCTGCCTTGCGAAGATTCGTAGGTCCATTCCTTTATTAGAGAATTTTCGTTATCCAGGAACAGGTGATAGGTGTCTCCCGGAGTATAACCACCATCGTTCGTATAAGAAATAGAGACCTGTCTCATTGGTTCTCCACTTATAGGTGCAACTGCACTTCTGTTTTGCTCAAATTCATAATCACTCCACATGAGTTGGTATGGGAATAATAACCAATAGGAGTCGTTTATAAATTTCTGGTCTATAGATTTTTCCTCATCAGTAAGATCTCCGTCGTTAATATAGCTTAATGTACTTCCATTTTCTGTTAATTCCACTTTTTCATCCATTGGAAACCATTTCCAGGAGCGTTGAGATCTCAGCGTGTCATTGACCTTCACGTTAAAAGTAAAATTCAATTGTTCTACATTTTCAAAATTACTGAAACCATTTGCAAGAGCAATTTCCGTAGTCAGTGGGTCTTTAGTAGTCTCCGTTTCTACAGAAGTAGAAGGGGTCGATTCATTTTTACAGCTTCCAAGGAAGAGAGAAATAGCAAGGAGAAAGTACAGTTTATTCATATTCAAAGCTTTGTTTAAATGTAATAATAATTTCCTTCTAATTGGTAAGACTCCGGTTAAATGGCATTAATTGTCATTCCCCCATCTGCTACTATATTTTGGCTTAGTTATGTAGGAAGATTTTTCCATAGCAAGAAAAGCTATAATATTCGCAATTTCCCCGGCTTTTGCAACCCGCTTTAAAGGAGTGCGTTTTAGAATATTAACAATATTTTCTTCTTGGTAAAGATATCCCTGTGTTAATGGCGTTTCTGTAAACCATGGAGATACAGCGTTTACTCTAATTCCATCTATGGCCCATTCTACAGCCAAACTTCTGGTTTGTTGTAATAGTCCGGCTTTAGACATAGCATAGGGGGTTCCTGTTCCAACATCCTGAAGGGCTGCAACAGAGGCTACATTGATAACTGTACCTCCGGAACTCTTTTTAAGTAAGGGATAAAGCATTCGGCTTAGCTCAAAAGGAGAAAATAGATTTATTTCCAGGATCTTACGGTATTCCTCTTCAGTATACTCATTTGCTTTTTTCCTGATGTTGATTCCCGCGTTGTGAACGAGAATATCAAGCTTCTCCCATTTGCTCCTTACTTCTTCTAAAATGATATCTCTATCCTTTTGTACAGAAACATCGGCAACCAAACCTTTCACATCAAAATTCTTTTTCTGAAGTTCATTTTCCAACTCTTTGATATCCTCTTCCTTCCGGGCTGTAAAGATCACTTTTGCTCCCAAATTTAACAGCTCAATAACCGTTGCTTTGCCTATTCCCTTGCTTCCCCCACTTACTACAGCAGTACATCCATTTAAATTCCACATCCTGTTCATCTCTAAATTTTTTAAATAAAAAAGCCCTTTGAAAATTCAAAGGGCTCCCAGTATTAATTTTTAAAATTACATTCTTCTACCAGTCAGTAATTTATACAGAATTAAAATTACGGCTATCACAATTAAAATGTGAATAATACTTCCCAAATCTGGAAAAGCAAAGTAACCTACTAGCCAGCCGATTACTAATAATACTACGATAAGCCAAATTAAATCTCTCATAATTTAAAGTTTTAATGTAACAATTAGTTACAAATTAATAGTTACTGATTTTTAAAATAAAGCTGTACCATAACCAGGTAAAAAAAACTCCATTTCAAAAATCACATAACCTGGTTAGTTATTCTCTACGAATTTATACAATAGGAAGTCCAGGCGAAACTACTTTAACGAGTGTTTAACGAAATTTCTTAATTAAAAAGCGATTAAATAAGAAATTAATTTTTTTCTCCTTAATCCTGCAAGGATTTTTGTAAAAATTTCAATGAGACTAATAATAATGGGATTTTGAAATTCTAATTATGTTGATTAAATTATTAGATAAACTGAAATTGAAACTCTCCCGTTACCTAAAAATATTAACTTATTCAAACCACCACTAAAGTCTTTAGCAGGGTTAATTAGTTGAAACTTCTATTCTCTCAGCCTTCGTTCTCAAGTTTATTTATTTTAATATCATAATCTTCTATCACCTCCCGAACAGCATCTACATTATCTGAAGATTTTTGATGAGCCTCTTCCATTGCCTTTTCCAAATCAGCATCAGGATGCTGAAAGAGATCTGTAATTACATGGTTGATTTTATCAATAACACTTTCCTGGCTATTTTTAATGTCTTCTAATTTGTTGCGTATCTGGCGCATCTGGTCTAACTTTTCCTGATCCATTTTTCTATCTTTTAATTGTTTGATTATAACAAGTGGATATTTTTCTTCCAGTTGTTTATCGAAACTATTTTATCTAAAGTTAGCTATCCCAATGACAGAACCTGTTAATAATATAATAAATACCTCCCTGAAAGAATCCAATCATATGTAGGAGGGGTTACAGGGGCAGTTCTTATATATTTTAAGTACTTTTACTCTATGAATTTCGAAAATGCTCGAAATTATATATAGTTAGAAAAATCGAATGCAACACCCCAGGAATATAGCTGTTATTGGTTCGGGACTGGTAGGATCTCTACTGGCTCTTTATTTACGAAAAAACGGGCATACTGTTACTGTCTTTGATAGACGGCAGGACGTAAGAACTGTTGAATTTTCAGGAAGGTCCATTAACCTGGCAATGTCCAACCGGGGCTGGGCAGCTTTAAGGAAGATTGACGTCGAGGATGAGGTTAGAAAACTAGCACTCCCACTGGATAAGAGGGCAATGCATGTCAATGACAAACCTTTGTATTTTCAAAAATATGGTAAAGAAGGGGAAGCAATCTGGTCTATTTCCAGAGGATTGTTGAATAGAAAAATGATTGACCTTGCAGAAGAAGCAGGAACCGAATTTAAATTTGAGGAAAAGGTTTGGGATATTGATTTGGCAGAGGCTAAAATTTATACCGGAAAAACCGAAAAGAGTGAATGGAACGAATACCAGTATGATCTCGTTTTTGGGGCCGATGGAGCTTTTTCCCGGGTAAGGCATAAAATGCAAAGGCAAAGTAGGTTCAATTATTCCCAGCATTTTATTGAGGTGGGTTATAAAGAGTTAACTATTCCCGCTAACGAAGATGGATCTCATAAACTTGATAATACTTCATTCCATATCTGGCCAAGAGGTGAGTTTATGCTTATCGCCATGCCTAATATAAATGGCAGTTTTACCTGCACCTTATTTTTGCCTTTTGAGGGTCCTGTTTCTTTTGAGAACATCAAGACCGAGAAGGAGGCAGATGAATTTTTTGTAAAGTATTTCCCGGACATCCGGGACGAGATTTCAAATCTAAAACGTGACTTCTTTCGCAATCCCACAAGTGCAATGGTGACTATGAAATGTTATCCCTGGACTTTTAATGATAAGGTTGCATTAGTGGGAGATTCAGCTCACGCTATAGTTCCATTTTACGGGCAGGGGATGAATGCAGGTTTTGAGGATATCTCGGTTTTGGATGATCTAATAAAAGAACATGGAGATGATTGGGAAATGATTTTCCAGCAGTATCAGGAATTGAGAAAACCCAATGCTGATGCAATTGCAGAATTAAGTTACCGCAATTTTATTGAAATGAGCAATAAAACTGCAACTCCCGAATTTTTGCTTCGGAAGAAAATTGAAAATCGCTTTGCTGAAAATTTTCCTGAAAAATGGATTCCACTTTACTCGCGGGTAACTTTTTCAAATAAACCTTATGCTGAAGCTCTTGCGATAGGAGACTAAGCAGAGGGAGATTATGGATAAAGTCATGAAAACTAAAGACATAGCTCAAAAGTGGAACAGTCCCGAAATAGAAGAACTAATACTTCATCTTTTAAAAGATCAAAACATAGAAATTAATTAAAATTCCTCCTGTTCCAGTGACATATCAAGATGAAGGCTTTCATAAACACTTTGCAGGGAGGTTTGATCTTCTGTAAGAATGATAAGCATATCATTGGGTTCAATTTGAGTGGCACCGTTTGGAGTAAGAAATTTGTCGTTTCTGGAGATCATAGCAATAATGGCTTTGCGTGGGAATTTGAGATCTACAATTCTTTTGCCTACAGAGTGATTATGTTCTGGAATAATAATTTCTCTAATGTAGGATTTCACCCCATCATTTAAAAAGGTATCTACAGGAGATCGCTGTTTGGCTTTCCCCGGTAAAGCAACACGTAACCATTTTGCCACGAGAGACAAAGTCGTTCCCTGTAGCAAAACTGAGGATAAGGAGACGAAGAAAACAATATTAAAGATCATATCTGCTTTTTCTATACCTGCAAGAAGTGGATACGTGGCAAACACAATAGGAACTGCTCCTCTTAAACCTACCCAGGAAATATACCACCTGCGGCGCATTTTCATTTTAAAGAAAAGCAGGCTTATAAATACACTTAAGGGCCTTGCTATAAATATGAGGAAGACTGATACAAAAATTCCTACTCCCACTACAGGTAAGACATGACTTGGATAGACCAATAGTCCCAGGGTAAGGAATAATACAATTTGCATTAACCACGCAAGACCGTCAAACATCCTCATTATTGTTCGCTTATGAATAATGTCGTGGTTACCTAAATATACAGCACATAAGTAGACGGCAAGGAACCCGTTACCCCCAAAAAAATCTGTTGCAGAAAAAGTGATGAACATTAGAGCTATTACCAAAACAGGGTATAAACCTTCAAAATCAAGTTTAATCCTGTTAATAATTATCTTACTGAGTTTTCCAAACCCAAACCCCAGGAGAGTACCTATAATTATTTGCTGAAGGAAAAAAGGGATGATGCTGTAAATACTATTATCAGGTGCAAGGACAAGTCCCAGAAAGGCGAGAGTAAGGAAATAGGCCATAGGATCATTACTTCCGCTTTCCAGCTCAAGGGTTGGCCTTAAATTGGATTTAAGTGCAAGATTCTTAGATCTCAATATTGAAAATACAGCTGCAGCATCTGTAGAAGAGACAATAGCCCCCAGGAGTAAACCTTCATAGATAGTAAAGTCTGTAATAAAACTTACAAATACTCCGACGCTTAAGGCAGTAATTAGAACTCCCAGGGTTGATAGAGAAATTCCCTGCCACATCACAGGCTTAATACTTTTCCAGCTGGTGTCCAGTCCTCCCGAAAATAAAATGAAATTTAAGGAGACAATTCCCACGAATTGAGCGAGCTGTGGGTCATCAAAATTTATTTTTCCTATACCTTCAGATCCGGCCAGGATTCCTACCATAAGGAATAACACCAATGTTGGAACACCGAACCTGTACGAGGTTTTACTTACTAATATGCTTATGAACAACAGGAGGGATCCTATGAGTAAAACATTTTCTGTTGTAATTTCCATTAAAGTTCCTGTGTTGGTGGTAAAAATTTAATTCAGCTTTTGCTATTAATAAAAATGAAGCCCCGGTGAGCTTCAAATCTATTCTTTCTGAAAATTAATTATTTATGGGCAGCTTTTGCATTGGCTTTCAGTAGCTCCGGAAATTTTTTCTTAAACCTGTTTAATCGGGGGATAGAAACATTTTGGATATAAGGATTATCAGGATTGAGCTTTTCATAATTCTGATGATAATCTTCAGCAACCCAAAATTTCTGAAATGGTAAGACTTCAGCTGCTATAGGTTTGTCATAATTTTCTGCAACTTCAGCTTTTATCCTTTCAATTACTTCTTTTTGTTCCTGATTTTGAAAAAATACTATAGAACGGTATTGAGAACCAACATCAGGTCCCTGTCCATTTTGCTGGGTTGGATTTTGGGACCCAAAAAAAACTTCTACAAGGGTGGCGAAATCAACTACTTCGGGATCATAAATAACCTCCACAGCTTCAGCATGTCCAGTAGTTCCTTTGTTGCTTTCTTCATAAGTTGGATTTTTAGTATGGCCACCGGAATAACCCGAGATCACTTCCTCAACTCCTTGCATGCTTTCGTAAATTGCTTCCACGCACCAAAAGCAACCGCTGGCAAAATATGCGCGGGCAAGATTTCCTTCCATAGGAACCTCTACTAGTTCGGCGTTGGCAATTTCTTTTTTAGTTACGGTTTGTGTATTACCATTGCCACAGGAAAAAAGGGAGAGGGCAATAGTTAGTAAAAATAGATTTCTCATTTTATTTCTTTTTGTAAACACCTTCTAAGGTTTTTTTACCATAGATGGCGTAGTCCATAGCTAAGTCTCCATTAACAGTAAAACCTAACCAATCCAATTCAATTTCTCCATTGTTCTGCGGAATAATGGTAGCAATTGGAGAATTTTTATCGAAATCCTTCCAGGGAATATCTTTTCCTTCAGAACTTCGGGCAGAGGGTTCAATAAAATATATATTAATATTATTTCCACTTTTCTCCATTCTGGTGGAAATGTACATGGTCCCATCTACCAGGCATAATTCTGAAGTTGCTCCTGGGTTAATATCAAGACAGTAACAGGCACAATTATTATCTCCCTGCTGGTCAGCCTTTATATATCTGCTTAGTAGGAGACGTAGTAGCAGTCTTTAATTCTTTGGGTAATTCTTCCTCTTCCCGTGAAACAGGTGTTGAGTCTATCGTTCTTCCTAAAGTATCTTTCCGGCTAATTTCATTGGGAGTAGGGGAAAATTGAACATCAGATTCTGGATTGACTATTTCGCCTTCAGTTTTATTATTGTTTTTGCAGGAAAAAACCATCAATAGAACCAGAATACATGGAAAAAGGGATTTGATCTTCATAGTGCCGAATTTAATTTTTTAAAGTTAGAAGATAAAATCATTTTTTTTGTAAAAGCCATGTTAACACTTGGCAGGAGCAAAAAAGAAAGGGTATTAAAAAGTTCTACCTTCTAATACCCCTGGATAATAAAATTATATTAATCTAGATCTTGGAAAAAAAGGAAGACATTTTTTCCTGTTCTTCTTTAGCTAAATCTTCATCTACAAGTATTCTACCACTGTGCTCATCGGTAATGATCTTCCTGCGGCCTGCGATCTCTACAATAACCTGTGGCGGTATAGTGAAATAAGAACCTCCAGATGCACCTCGTTCTACTAGGTACAACTGCCAATCCATTCTTAACATTATTGCGAATACGTTTATAAGCCCCTACTAAGCGTGGTTCAATTTGGGCTTCAAACTCATTAGACTTTTCAAGAAGAGATTCTTCTTCTTTTTGAGTCTCTGCAAGAATTGCATCAAGTTCCCCTTTTTTATGAGTAAGATGTTTTTGACGATCTTCCAAACGTTCTTTTGTTTGGTCAATTACCTCTTTTTTCTGCTCAATTTGTGCCCGGTATTCTTTGATGTGCTTCTCAGCCAGTTCTATTTCCAGTTCCTGAAATTCTACTTCTTTGCTTAAAGCGTTAAATTCACGGTTGTTACGAACATTTTTTTGTTGATCGCTATATTTTTTAATTGCCGATTTAGAATCATCAATCTGGATTTTCTTAGATTTAATGTCATTCTCGATAACATCAAGATCGGCCTCTAACTTTTGTATACGTGTATTTAATCCGGCTACTTCATCTTCTAAGTCTTCTACCTCCAACGGAAGTTCACCTCGTACATTTCTAATTTCATCGATCCTGGAATCAATTAGTTGAAGATCGTACAACGCTCTTAACTTCTCTTCTACAGTAACATCGGTTTTTTTTGCCATAGTTAATAATACTTGATAGGATTGGTTTTTGTATTCGCTAAAATAAGCGCAAAATTACTAAATTTTTTGCTAAGAAACCAATGTAATAATTCTTTTGTATACTGCTCACTTTCATAGTGGCCCACGTCTGCCAGGACCAGCATTTTCTCAGCTTTATAGAAGTCGTGGTATTTCAGGTCGGCAGTAATAAAAAAATCTGCACCTGCTTTTTTCGCCTTCTCAATAGCAAAACTGCCACTGCCACCTAACACAGCGACCTTTTTAACCGATTTTTCCAGAAGTTCAGAATGTCTAATGCATCCTGAATTAAAGGTGTTTTTTAAATGAGACAGGAATTCTCCCTCTTCCATCGCATTCTCTAATTCCCCTATCATTCCCAATCCCTGTGCCTGATGTTCATTATCTAATGTGACAATTTCATAAGCTACTTCTTCATAGGGATGGCTCTTAAATAAGGTTTTCAGGATCTTGCTCTCCAGGTGGGATGGAAAAATAAGGTTCAATTGTGCTTCTTTTTCGAGATGCAATTCTCCCCGGCTACCTTTAGTTGGATTTGCATCCTCATTAGGTAAGAAGCTGCCTTCTCCTTCTATTTTGAAACTGCAATTTTCGTAGTTGCCAATTGCACCCGCTCCCGCAGAAAATAATTCCTCCCTTACCTGCTCAAAATCGTTAAGTGGAACATAGGTGGTCAATTTTTTTATTACTCCTTTTTTGGGAATAAGAATTCGGGTGTTTTTCAGTCCTAACTTATCGCAGATCATTTTATTAACTCCCAGGCGGTGGTTGTCCAGTGCAGTATGAATTGCATAAATTGCAATATCATTTTTTATGGCCTTTATGACAGCTCTTTGCACATAATCCTTACTTATGAGGTTTTTAAGTCCTGAAAAAATAATAGGATGGAAACTTACTATAAGGTTGCAGTTCTTTTGGATCGCTTCCTCTACTACTTCTTCCAAAGTGTCAAGGGTTATGAGAATTCCCGTTAGCTCACTTTGAGGATTCCCTACAAGTAAACCTACATTGTCAAAATCTTCTGCTGTTGAAAGAGGAGTGAATTCTTCCAGATGTTTTATCACTTCAGCAATAACCATAAAACTATTTTAATTCAAATATAAATATTATACTTTCGCTTTGATGAGTATACTAAGAAAATTCCTTTTGCCATTCTCACTACTCTATGGCCTCGTTATAAGATTGCGCAACTGGTTTTACGATAAGAAAATTTTATCTTCTTTTTCCTATTCTACTCCCGTTATAGTTGTTGGCAATCTTAGTGTTGGAGGTACGGGAAAATCTCCAATGATAGAATACCTGCTTAATCTCCTCTTGCCTCAGTATAAAATTGCAACTCTTAGCAGGGGTTATGGTAGAAAAACCAAAGGATATATTGAACTTCACGGAAAGGAGGCTGCAGAGACCGTAGGGGATGAGCCGCTTCAATTTAAAACAAAATTTCCTGAGGCGGTTGTAGCGGTAGATGAAAACCGCAAGCAGGGGATAGAGAGAATTGTTTCTGAATATCAACCTGAAGTAATACTGCTGGATGATGCCTTTCAACACAGGAAAATCCAGGCAGGATTTAATATTCTTCTTACAAGTTTTGATAATATTTATTCGGAAGATCGTATGCTTCCCACAGGGAATCTAAGGGAGCCGAAATCGGGAGCTGTGCGGGCAGATGTTATTGTTGTAACTAAATCTCCGGAAAATTTAAGTTTGCACGACCAGGAGAAGATCGGGAAAAAACTGAAAATCAAAACCCATCAGCAACTTTTCTTCTCTTATATAGAATATAGTGATTATTTGCTCGACGGTAAAGGCAGAAATATTGATCCCGCATTATTAGCTAAGCAAAAGATTTACTCTGGTTACGGGAATTGCAAAGCCCAAGCCACTACTTCATTACTTAAGCTCACTAAACCTGAGTTTTGATCATCTGCAATTTCCAGATCATCACAATTTTTTAGAAAAGGATATCTTTAAAATTTCTGAAGCTGAAATTATTGTGACAACAGAAAAGGATTATATGAGACTTCAAAATTCAATTTCTCACTCCCAATTTTATTATATACCTATAAGAACAAAATTTCTTAATAAGGAGAAAGATTTCCAATTGGCCATTCAGGATTTTATAAATGAAAAATGAGGCGCTTTTGCACCTCATTTTTTCAATTTTGGCTAATTCAAACTATATCAATTCTTTTGTATATAATTCTACTAGCCCAATATATTCAAGCTTTATGCCAAAGAGCTAGGCAGGAATACTCGCAGCCAAATGCATATTAATTTTTTGGAAGAATTCCTCGGTTTTATAAGGCTTGGGTATAATATCGGTAAATCCATTAAGATAAAATTCATCCAGGTTTTCGTCCAGAGTTACAGCAGTTAGCGCAACAATGGGGATATTTTCATCAAATTTCCTTATTTCAATAGTAGCTTCAATTCCGCTTATTCCGGGCATATGGATGTCCATTAAGATCAAATCAAAATGATTGGACTTTACTTTGTCAATTGCAATTGTCCCATTATCAGCCACATCGCATTTCACCTGGTGCTTTTCGAGAATTTTACGCGTGATCATCTGGTTGATCTTATTATCTTCTACGATAAGAATACTTTTACCGTGCATGATATCATTGGTAAGAGCAACTGCTTTTCTTCCTCGGGCAGTATTTATAGGTACAGGTTGTTCAAAAGCTTCAAATTTTAAATCGAAACTAAATGTAGAGCCTTTCCCCAATTCACTGTCCAGGTGGATCTCACTATTCATTAAATTCAGAAGGTTTTTAACAATAGATAAACCAAGACCTGTGCCACCGAATTTCCTGTTAATCTGCATGGATCCCTGGGTGAAATTTTCAAAAATTGAAGTTTGTTTCTCTTTGGTTATACCCTCTCCATTATCTTTTATTTCGAAATGGAGGAATACCTGCTGGCCTACCTGATTAACCCTGTTTACATTGATCCAGATATCTCCGTTCTCGGTGAATTTTATGGAATTGCCGATCAGGTTGATCAGGATCTGAGAAATTTTAAGTGGATCTCCTTTTAATTTCTTCGGAATATCGGGGTCAAAATTGAAATGTAGCTGGGTTTTCTTGTCATCAGCTGAATTTTTTAATGCTACCAGTACATCTGAAATTCTTTTCTCCAGGTTAAATGAGGTTTCCAGAATTTCAACTTTTCGGGCTTCAAGTTTGTTGAGGTCCAAAATGTTGTTAATGAGAGAAAGCAAATATTCTCCGGAAAATTTGAGCGAATTAAGATGTTCCTTTTGATTTTCAGTTGGGCTTTCCTCCAATAGAAGATGGGTGAGGCCTGTGACTGCATAAAGTGGTGTGCGTAATTCGTGAGTAATAGTAGAGAGAAACTGGGCTTTGGCCAGAGACGCTTTTTCTGCATTTTCCTTTGCAATCGTAAGCTCATCATTCTTCTTTTGCAAAAGGTCATTGGCTCTTGCCCGTAAGTTGTTGTTCTTGTAAAGGGAAAGAGTGAGTAAGGAAAGAATTGTAATTAAAGCTACACTTAGGATGGTGGTAAGCTTATTGACCTTTAAAGATTTTTCCTGTTCAGCATTTCTCCTTGTAAGTTCTTTCACGCTGGTACGCATTGCGTCTACGTTATACCTCGTGTTAGCATCAAGGGCCAATGCTTCGCGATTTATATCAAATATAGAATCTCTTACGTGATTGCTTGTTTTTAAATAATCCAAAGATTTTTCCGGCTTTCCGGTTGCTTCATAGATCTGGCTTAACAGCTTATTGTTGCTCATGATCATACTGCCAAAACTGTACTCTTCAGAAATGGCCAGGGATCTTAGAGCTTCTCTTTCGCTTTCCTCAAAATTATTCATCGTGAGATGAGCTCTGGATTTATAGAAGTAAAGTCGGGATTTTTCGTATGCATTGTCGCTGCTTTGAAGATAATCTTCAGCTTTATTTAATTGAGAAAGGGCAATTTCTAAATTTACCCCGGCATTGATGGTTGTAACTCCCCTGTTGAGGTTAACAATTCCCAGGTATTCCGAATTTTCTTCCTGAGCATAAAAATCTTCAGCTAAATTGAGATATTTAAATGCCCTGTCAAAATCACCAAGAGCATTAAAAACTTTAGCGTAATTGAGGTAACTGTAAGCGAGACCTGGCATTATCACCAATCTCTCTTTGTATTGCTATTGCCCTTTGTAATTCTGTAATAGCCCTTTCATTATCGTGTCTTATGTAGTAAAGCTGGGCGAGAATACTGCTCGATAAAGCAATGTATTTTTGGTCATTAATTCGCTTGGCAAGTTCCAGCGCCTGGTTTAGTTGATTAAGTGCTTTTTCAAAGTCAAGAACGTTTACTGATATTTCTGCCTCGTTGAGTAGGAGCTGTATGCTGTCATTAATATCCGAAATCTCCTCCTGACTCTTCTCCTGAAATGCTACAGACGTGTAGCAGCTAAGCAGGAAAATGAGGGAAAATAGTAGGTTTTTCATTGGGGGTATGGCTAGTACATAATCGGTTAAATATAGTTAAATCTTTGAAATGAAAGAAATTAAATCAATAAGGCGGCTGGAATAACCAATTTCGTTATCGTACCAGCCAATCAACTTAATGAGATCACCGCCAATTACCGAGGTCATCTGTGCATCAAACACACAGGAAAAAGGTTCTCCAATAATGTCAATGGATACTAAAGGTTCTTCAGTATAACTTAAAAGTCCCTTGAGGTAGGTTTCTGAAGCTTCTTTAAAAACTGCGTTCACTTTTTCAATAGTCGTCGGGGTGTCAACATTCAGGGTCATATCCGTTAGGGAACCGTTAGGTACAGGTACTCTAATCCCGCAACCGCCTATTACATCCCGTAGATCGGGAAATATCCTTGTAAGTGCTTTTGCAGCACCCGTGGTTGTAGGGATTATAGATTGTGTAGCTGCCCGGGATAGCGTAAATCCCGGTGCGGTCTGTCATGCAGGCTTTGATCTGAGGTATAGGAATGAATAGTAGATATATACGCATGTTTAACACCAAAGTTTTTATGAATAACATCCAGCATCGGTGCAGCATTATTTGTAGTGCAGGAGGCGTTAGATATAATTTTTTCACTTCCGTCTAAAATATGCTCATTAACTCCCAAAACTACCATTTTTATCTCCTCATCTTCCGGTGGCACCGAGAGAATTACCTTTTTTACACTCTTGCCAAGGTGGGGGAGGAGTTGTGCCGTAGTTTTAAATTTTCCACTGGATTCCACTACATATTCTACATCGTACTTAGCCCAATCAATATCTCCAGGGGAAACCTGATTGAAAACGGGTATAATTTTATCGTTTACTTTAATTGCATCACCTGCCGCTTTTACAGAAAAAGGAAATTTCCCATGGATGCTGTCATATTTTAAAAGATGGGAAAGAGTTATAGCATCTGCAATGTCATTAATTGCTACTACTTCAATAGATTCATGATCAAAAACAAGCCTAAAGAGGTTACGACCAATCCTTCCGAATCCATTGATCCCGATTTTAATTTTTTCAGCCATAGACTTGCTGGAGAATTAGGTTAAATGTTTTTGTGCTTTATAAGAGGATCTTACCAAAGCGCTACTTTCTACATGTCTAAAGCCTAATTCCAATCCTATAGCTTCGTACTTTCTAAATTGATCTGGTGTAATAAATTGTTTAACAGGTAAATGCTTCTTACTTGGCTGTAGGTATTGACCTATTGTAACCACATCGAGGCCAACACTTCGCAGGTCTTCCAGAGTTTGAATGACCTCCTCTTCCTTTTCTCCCAGACCAAGCATAATTCCGGACTTCGTGCGATTGATTCCCTGTTCCTTAAGATATTTTAAAACTTCAAGACTTCTTTCATACTTTGCCTGTATTCTCACTTCTCTTGTAAGTCGTTTTACAGTTTCCATATTGTGAGATACAACTTCAGGATTTACTTCTATTATACGGTCAATATTTCTCTCGTTCCCCTGAAAGTCCGGAATCAAAGTTTCCAAAGTCGTATCGGGATTCATACGTCTTATTGCCTTAACAGTTTCAGCCCACATAATTGATCCCATGTCTTTGAGGTCGTCACGATCTACACTGGTAATGACCGCGTGTTTGATTTTCATCAATTTTATCGATCTTGCAACTTTTTCGGGCTCATCCCAATCTAATGTTTCCGGCCTTCCTGTTTTAACGCCACAAAATCCGCAGGAACGGGTACAAATGTTTCCTAAGATCATAAATGTAGCAGTACCTTCACTCCAGCACTCCCCCATGTTAGGGCAACTTCCCGAAGTGCAAATTGTATGAAGATCGTATTTATCAACAAGACTCCTAAGTTCGGTATATTTCTTTCCCGTAGGTAATTTTACCCGTAGCCATTTAGGTTTTGGAGTAGGTTTTTGAGTAGGTAAAGTATCTGTCGTCATTTTGAAAATCTTGGGTGCAAAGATACAATAATATGATGAAATCGATAAAAAGTAGAAGGGGATCTAAAGGATGATCTTAGCCTCTCCGGGATTCAATTATTTGAGACAATAATTTCTTCGCCCGAAGCAATTTTACCTTAATATTGTTAAGCGGTTCATCAAGATGCGCAGCAATTTCCTTATATGATTTTTCCTGAAAATAGCGCAGGTTGATTACTTCCTGATAAGGAGGTTTTAATTGCTTAATATCACTTAGCAGTTGAGCCAGGTGTTGTTCACTAATGAGGCTGTCTTCAATGGTAGGAGTTTCATCAGGAATTTTATAAACTTTCTCATTGGATTCATCGGCAGTTCTTGCCCTAATGGAGGAATTTTTCTTTCTTACCAGGTCAATATGAATATTTTTTGAGATAGTGATAAGCCAGGTTTTAAATACATAATTACTGTCAAAAGTCTCCAGTTTATCAAAAGCTTTAGAAAAAGTTTGTATTGTTATTTCTTCAGCATCATACTCATTCCTGGTTCGCTTTAACTGGAAAGCATAGACATCTGTCCAAAACGTATCGAGAAGAAATTTATAGGCTGCCTGCTGGCCTGCCTTTGCCTGTTCTATTTGATTTAGCAGCGCAGCTTTATTTATTTCCAATTAGCGGGTTTTGAAATAAGATTTGTACTAAAGATACCGAATTGCATGAAAACCAAAAATATATCCAGAAATGGCACGAGCCAAACTATATCCCTTTCGTCCAGTTTTTGAGCTGCTCTCCAAAAGACTGTATATTGAAGAAGAAGACGAAGAGCTACAATCACAAGAGCTACCTGCCAAAATAATTGAAGACTTATAAGTGCCAGGAATAGAACCCAAAATCCAAACTGGGAAAGGAAAAATGTTGCCAGTAATATCCTATGCTTCTTTTGGTAAAGAATTGCAGTGGAAACATGTCTTCTTTTCTGGCTAATCCAGGAACGCAAATTGGTCTCGGGTACACTTCGAGTGATTGCTTCCTTATGGTAACAAATGGCAGTATTGCTGGCTGTTGCAGCCTGATTTACAAATAGATCATCATCACCTGACTTTACATGAAGGTGAGTGGCAAATCCATTTTGGTTATAAAATTCAGTAGAAGTATAGGCCAGGTTTCTACCCACCCCCATGTATGGAATCCCCCATTTGGCATAAGAGAAATATTGCAGAGCAGTAAATAGAGTTTCGAATCTCACCAGTTTATTTAAAAGAGAGGTTTTATCTTTTTGATACCCTCCATAACCCAGAATGATCGATTTTTCCTTTTCAAAATGAGAGGCCATATTTTCTATCCACAGGTCAGATTCCGGAAGGCAATCTGCATCAGTAAAAAGAAGGTAAGGATTTTTGGATTTTTTAATGCCCAGCGTTAGGGCGTACTTTTTCTTGCCCCAGAACGCTTCGTTATTTTGAACATTCACGATCTTTATTCGAGGATCTTTCTCCTGAAATTGCTCCATCAAATCTAAAGTTTCATCGGTAGAAGCATCGTTTATCAAAATAACCTCAAAATCGAAATATTTTTGATTTAAAACAGAAGGTACCAGCTTTTTGAGGTTTTCTGCTTCATTCTTTGCGCAAATAATAACCGAAACTAAGCACTTTCCTCGGTGCGGGCATTTTTGGATTATCTGAAGCAAAACTAAAATATCCTATATAGAATAGGATATTAAGTATAGAAATTATAAGAAAGAGGACCAGTAAAGTTATTGCCATAAAGTAGGTTAATTTACCTTCCTGCTATCAGAACAATCTTTAACTTCATCGGGTAACTTTCCGCAGAAGCTACAAGCTTCTCCTTCTTTATTTAAAAATGGGCTTTGGCTGGCACATGTGCCTGCAAATTTACCATCCTTTTTACCCCATATTTTAATGGCAATACGCAACGGCAAGTGCCAGTAATATAAATGTTATAATTAATAGTTTCATAGTTTTTTATTCCTGATGCAAAAATAAGAATAATAACGGGTCTTAAAAAGTGTAACTCCTAATTAATACAACCTTTACACTATTTAACTAAAATTTAAATGTAATATCATTTGTATCAGGTACTTGAGAGCTAAATTGCACAGTTAAATCAACAAAAAAATTAAATTATGAAACTAAAGAATTTATTAATGCTGGGAGTGCTTTCATTATTTGCATTTTCTTCGTGTAAAAACGATGCCAGTGAAGGAGAGAATGAGGACATTGAACTGGTCGATTCAGAGCGGGAAGCCGATTTAAGGATGAATGAGCAGCGACTTGAGAACGAAAGGAACAGTGTTACGGCCAGAATTCAGGAAAATCAGGAATTAAGTACCTTTTCCCAAAATATGAACCGGAATCAGGTAACTACAAGTCTGCGTCAGGATGAGTCTGTTTCAACTACAGGAAATAGTCCCACTTCCACCACGACTGAGGCACAAAAAGCTGCTCAAAACCAGGAAAATAATCCTGACCCGGCCACGGGAGTACGAGAAAGGGCTACAGGTAACCAAAGTGGAACCATGGAACAAACACAGGGAATGGTGACTTACACAATTTTTGCCCCTTCAAACAGTGCGTATGAAAAATTACCTGAGGCAGATCGTAATCAAATTAATAGTAATACTGAAGATAACCGAAATGTAAACGTGGCTTCTATTAACTATTTAATGGTAGAGGAAAGATTAACCGAAGAAGACCTGAAACAACAAATTCAGAGTTCAAACGGTTCTTATGCAATTAAGACTATGCAAGGGGAAGAAATAACAGCTACTCTTGAAGGAGACCAAATCGTTTTAAAAGATGGATCTGGTAACCAGGCAAGAATTACTCAAACAGATAGTACGGCATCTGATGGGGTTGTGCATGTCATTGATGCTGTTTTAAAACCTAAAGATCCAACTAAAAATGCTGCGGCGGAAAGGATGACCAAAAATTCAAATACTACCTCGGGTAGCGGAACTGGCCAGGGTACAGGAACCGGTAGCTAAAAATTGCAGCTGCATTAAAATTAAAAGAGGCTTACAAATTTTGTGAGCCTCTTCTTGTTTTAGAAAATATTTACTTCGGGATGAAGTTCTATATTAAACTGATTTCTAATTTTAGACTGAATAGTTTCAGCAAGATGAAGTATATCCCGTCCTCTTGCAGAGCCGTAATTAACAAGAACTAAAGCCTGATGCTGGTGAACTCCCGCATCTCCTTCCCTGTAACCTTTTAATCCCGCTTTATCTATTAACCAACCCGCGGGAATTTTGACTTCATCTTCAGAAATTATATAAAATGGAATTTCCGGATAGCGAGCCTGGATTTGCTTTAATTCTTCCGTAGAAACGATGGGATTTTTAAAAAAGCTTCCGCTGTTTCCAAGGACTTTAGGATCGGGTAGTTTTTGTTTTCTAATTTTAATTACGGCTGAAGATACATCCTTAATAGAAGGGGAATTAATACCCATGTTTGTCAAAGCTTCTTCTATTGCGCCGTATCCCGTATTTAACACGTGATTACGCTTTGTAAGTCCAAAGGTGACACTGGTAATTATGTATTTATCTTTTACTTCACTCTTAAATATAGAATCTCTATATCCAAATTTACAGGCCTCTTTAGTAAATGTAATAAGTTCTAAAGTTTGAATATCTATTGCTTCACAGGAAACAAAGCTGTCTTTAAGTTCTACCCCGTAAGCTCCAATATTTTGAATGGGTGCAGTTCCTGTATTCCCGGGAATTAATGAAAGATTTTCAAGCCCACCCCAATCATTTTCGAGGGCAAACAGAACGGTTTCATGCCAGCTTTCCCCTGCATAGAATTTAACCAGAACTTCATCTTCCGTTTCGGTTATGATCTCTTTTCCTTTGAGATTTACGTGCAATACTGTAGCTTCTACATCTTTTGTAAGCAGCATATTACTGCCGCCTCCAAGAATAAAAAGATCTTCGGAATAATTTTTCCTAAGAACTTCTTTTAGATCTTCCAGAGTAGTAACCGAAATAAACCTACTGGCGGTAACATCTATTCCAAAAGTATTATAGGGTTTTAAAGAAGTATTACGGGAAATTTTCATTATTGGTTGTATTCCTTTAAAGCAACTTTTAAAATTTCCACAGCACGTATGAGGTCTTCTTTTTTAAGCACATACGCAATCCTTACCTGATTTAATCCTGTGTTAGGCGTAGAATAGAATCCTGCAGCAGGAGCTACCATTACCGTTTCATTATTGTAATGGAATTCTTCCAGAAGCCATTTAGCAAAATCATCAGCATTGGAAACAGGTAATTCTGCAATACAATAAAATGCTCCTTTGGGAATAGCTACAGTTACACCTTCAATTGATTGGAGACCTTCAACAAGTAAATTTCTTCGGTTTGTATATTCTTCAATAACCTCATCAAAATAACTTTGTGGAGTATCCAGAGCTGCTTCGCTTGCTATTTGTTCAAAAGTAGGAGGGCTTAGCCGGGCCTGTGCAAATTTCATGGCAGTTTGAATTACCTCCCTGTTTTTAGAGACCAGGCAACCAATTCTCGCTCCACACATGCTATATCGCTTTGAAACGGAGTCGATCATTATTGCATTTTGTTCAAGTTCAGGAATACTCATGATTGAAAAATGATTTTCTCCGTCATAAGTGAATTCCCGGTAAACTTCGTCTGCGACAAGAAAGATATCATGTCTTAGAGCTATTTTGGCTAACTGCCTTATCTCGTCTTCAGTATAAAGATAACCTGTAGGATTTCCAGGATTGCAAATCAAAATTGCTTTGGTCCTGGAGGTAATAAGTTTTTCAAATTCTGCAATAGGAGGGAGGGCAAAATTTGTTTCTATTTTTGATTCAACAGGAATAATACTAACACCAGATGCAGTTGCAAAACCATTGTAATTTGCATAAAAAGGTTCAGGAATTATGATTTCGTCTCCGGCATCTGCAATACTTCCCATTGCAAATAGCAAAGCTTCAGATCCTCCTGTCGTTATAATTATGTTATCGGCCCTTACTGGGATCTCATTTTTATAATAGTAATCGGCAAGTTTATTTCTATATTCCTCAAAACCTGCTGAATGACTGTATGCAAGCACTTCAATATTGTGATTTCTTACCGCATCTAAAGCCAGTTGAGGTGTCTTAATATCTGGTTGACCTATGTTTAACTGATAAATTTTTCTTCCTTTCCTTACGGCCTCTTCTGCATAAGGAACTAATTTTCTTATTGGAGATTCCGGCATGGAAATTCCTTTTTGTGAAATTTTAGGCATAAAAAGTTTGGTTTTTTATAGCTGCAAAAGTGCAAAAATAAATAGACAATTTCTCTTAATATACCTTTAGATGTACACAAGAAAATCTGCTTCCCCCTTAAAATGCGGTGAGTAAGTTATATTATAACAGCTATCTAATATATTTGTATGGCAGGAAATTATGAAGATAGACAGGCAAGAAGTAGAGGAGAAGAAGAGAAAAATTTGCGACGGTAAAAATCTTAATAAAAAAAGCTCCCGGATTTTGGGAGCTTAAAATTGTTTAGGTATAAATGCTATTCCAGTACTTTTCCTTTAATTTTCACAGCCTTTGTCGACTCATCTGCATTAGAGGTTATGCTAATTGTCCTTCTTATAGGTCCAACAATTTCAGTATTGTATTTGACTTCAATTTGGCCTGTTTCACCCTGGGCAACAGGAGTTTTGGTCCAGGAGGGAACGGTACAACCGCAACTGGAATAAACATTTTCTATAATTAAAGGAGCATCTCCAATGTTTTTAAATTCAAAAACTCTTACCCCATTGCTGCCTTTCTTTATTTCTCCATAATCTATAACCTCAGTTTTAAACTGGAATTTGGGGGTGTTTTGCGCAGTCATTGTAGTAAATCCTGCAAAAAATAAGGCCAGTATTGAAACTACTATTTTCATCTTTTTTCTTTTATTACTTAGTAATGATAGTCAATAAAGATAGGTTGTTTTTGTCCTATATCAAAATTGATATGCCTAACAACTTCTTTTTTTATCTTCAACTTATAAGTACTTTTGCTCAATATTTTCAAAAATTAGACCACAAATGACGGTTATCCCAAAATATGATATTCGCGAGGTAGAGGAAAAATGGTACAAGTACTGGATGGATAATAGGTATTTTTATTCCACAGTAGATGAAAGAACGCCATATACTATTGTTATACCTCCGCCAAATGTGACGGGAGTCCTGCACATGGGACACATGTTGAATAATACTATACAGGATGTGTTAATTAGGAGAGCCAGACTTAAAGGTTTTAACGCCTGTTGGGTTCCCGGTACAGATCATGCGTCCATTGCTACTGAAGCAAAAGTAGTAGCAAAGTTAAAAGCTGAAGGTATTAACAAGGATGATCTCTCCCGGGAGGAATTTTTGGAACATGCCTGGGAATGGACCCATAAACACGGGGGAATCATCCTGGAACAACTAAAGAAGCTTGGAGCCTCCTGTGACTGGGAACGCACTAAATTTACCATGGATGATGACATGTCTGCTTCTGTAACTAAGGTTTTTGTGGATCTCTATAACAAAGGACTCATCTACCGCGGTTACAGGATGGTGAATTGGGATCCTGAGGCAAAGACTACTCTAAGTGATGAAGAGGTTATTTATCAGGAGAAGCAGGGAACCTTATATTATCTTCAGTATAAAATTAAGGGTAGTGAGGACACGGTAACAATTGCTACAACCCGTCCCGAAACTATTTTGGGAGACACTGCGATATGTATAAATCCCGGCGATGAGAGATTTACTCATCTAAAAGGAAAAACTGCAATTGTTCCCCTGGCTAACAGGGAAGTGCCAATTATTGAGGATGAATATGTTGATATTGAGTTTGGAACGGGATGTTTAAAAGTTACTCCGGCACACGATGAAAATGATAAGATCCTGGGAGAAAAGCATAACCTGGAAGTAATAGACATTTTTAATGAAGATGCTACTCTTAATTTCTACGGATTGCATTATGAAGGTAAGGACCGATTCGAGGTAAGGAAGGAAATAGTAAAAGAACTTGAAGCATCAGGCATTTTAATAAAGACTGAAAACCACCTTAACAAAGTAGGTACCAGTGAACGTACAGGTGCAGTAATTGAACCGCGCCTTAGTGATCAATGGTTCCTAAAAATGAAAGAACTGGCTCAACCTGCTCTTGACGCAGTACTTGAAAAAGATGTGAACCTCGTTCCGGAGAAATTCCTGAATACTTACAAACACTGGATGGAAAACGTGAGAGACTGGAATATCTCACGTCAATTGTGGTGGGGACATAGAATTCCTGCTTTCTATTACGGTCCCGGGAAAGAAGATTTTGTAGTTGCTGAAACTCTTGAAGCAGCTTTGGAACGGGCAAGGGAGAAATCCGGAGATCCAAAACTTTCTCATTATGATATAAAGCAGGATAATGATGCACTGGATACCTGGTTCTCCTCGTGGTTATGGCCTATAAGTGTCTTTAATGGAATTCTTGAGCCGGAGAATGAAGAAGTAAACTATTATTATCCCACCAATGATCTTGTTACTGCTCCCGAAATTTTGTTTTTCTGGGTTGCGAGAATGATCATGGCGGGTTATGAATTTAGAAAGGAAAAGCCTTTTACCCATGTTTACCTTACAGGAATTGTAAGGGATAAGCAGCGAAGGAAGATGTCCAAATCTTTGGGTAATTCCCCCGATCCTCTGGGTTTAATACATCAATATGGAGCAGATGGCGTACGGGTGGGAATGTTGCTTAGTTCTCCTGCGGGAAATGACCTTATGTTTGATGAAGATCTTTGTAAGCAGGGGAGTGGGTTTATAAATAAGATATGGAATTCTTTCAAGTTAATTAAAAGCTGGGAGGTTGATGAAAAAAGGGAGCAGGCCGATTCTTCCAAAATGGCAGTGAAATGGTTCAAGGCACGTTTTCAGCAATCATTGAGAGAGCTCGAGGATCATTATAACAAGTATAGGATGAGTGACGTCCTTATGACCACATACAAGCTGGTGTGGGATGATTACTGTTCCTGGTTCCTGGAAATGGTTAAACCTCCATTTGGTGAAGCTATAGATAGTCAAACTTACAAAGATGTTATTGCAATTTTGGAAGATAACCTAAAGATCCTTCATCCTTTTATTCCTTTTGTTTCTGAAGAAATTTGGCAACAGCTGGAAAAGAGATCTCCACAGGACGCGCTAATTGTGGCGCAATGGCCTGCAATGAAGAATTTTGACATAGAGATAATTGATCAATTTGCTTTTGCTTCGGAAGTTGTTGCAGGAATAAGAAATATAAGGAAATCGAAAAATATATCTTTTAAAGATGAAATCTCTCTTCAGGTAATAAATACTGAAAAAGCCTCAAATGATTTTAATTCGGTAATAGCAAAACTTGGAAACCTGTCACAGATTTCTTCCGTAGATCAAAAAGTTGAAGGAGCCTTCTCCTTCCGTATAAAATCGAATGAATATTTTATTCCTGTAGAAGGAGCTATTGATGTTGAAGCTGAAAGAAAGAAGTTGACGGAGGAGTTGGAATATACGCGAGGTTTCTTGAATTCCGTAGAAAAGAAGTTGAACAACGAACGATTTGTGAGTAATGCACCTGAGAGTGTGGTGGCTGTGGAAAAAGCAAAGCAGGCAGATGCGCAATCTAAAATTGAAGTGCTGGAAGCAAGTCTTGCCTCCCTAAAATAAGACGTATAGGATAGAAAATGAAATAATAGGGGAGGTTAAACCTCTCCTATATATTTTTCTACCATTTCTACATATTTTTCCCTGGCTTCATCCTTGGAAAGATCCTTTACCTGTAAAAGAGCATTTGCCTTAAAACCGTTGCGGATATCTTCATCTTTCCTTGGGGTGTAAAAACCATCTTTTTCTGTTGCTCTTTTATAATATGCATAAAAGTGCAGCATAATATCCGGCGGGAACTTTAAATCTGTACTACTAGCCATTTCATAAGCCCTCGAAAACTTCTGATCAGAAATTTCTGTCATTGTAAATCTATTCAATATTTGCAATTACGCTTAAGCCCCCTTTAACCTTATCCTGAAGCTTAACGTTTAATTTTGTATTTAATGGAAGGAGGACATCTACCCGGGAACCAAACTTAATAAAGCCACTGTCGCTTCCCTGAGCCACTTCCTGGCCCTCCTCGGCATAATTTACAATACGCTTCGCTAAAGCACCTAAGCAATTTGCCTGTAAAGGACTTTTCCAGCCTTAGAGTTTTCAACCACAACAGTAGTTCTCTCGTTCTCCTCGCTTGACTTTGGATGCCAGGCTACAAGAAACTTTCCAGGATGATATTTACTATATTTTACCACACCTCCTATAGGATGCCTGGTAACATGAACATTTATAGGTGACATAAAAATTGAAACCTGTAGACGTTTTTCATTAAAATATTCTTTTTCAAAAACCTCTTCTATCACTACCACCTTACCATCAACAGGCGCAACAACATGAGCATCATTTACCTGAGTTGTTCTCTTTGGATTTCTAAAGAATTGAATAATGAGCAAAAACACAAGGATACTTAATACCAGAATCGCAAATTTGATCCAATAGGTGTTAATTGACAGGTAAGAGATGATATTTACTGCGATGAGTAAAAACACGGTAATAATAATAATTCTATGTCCTTCTTTATGAAACATTTTGTATGATTAAAAGATACGCATATATAAAAGGGCTCGAGAATATTATACTGTCCAGTCTATCGTATAAACCTCCATGCCCGGGCATTAGCTTTCCACTGTCTTTGACTCCTGCCTGTCGTTTAAATTTGGACTGGATCAAATCACCGAGTGTTCCAAAAATACTCAATATAATTGCCATTCCCAACCAGAACTGAAAATTGCGGTAATGTGTGAATTCAAAAATGAAATAACCCCCTATGCAACTAAACACTAATCCACCCATAAAACCTTCAATAGTCTTGTTTGGAGAAATTTTTTCGTACAGTTTGTTTTTTCCAAAGTTCTTGCCAATAATAAAAGCAAAAGTATCATTGATCCATATCAATATAAACACTCCCACAATTAAAATAGGATTGAATGTACCGTTGTAAGTTGGAATAAGAGTGAGAAAAACTATAGAGGAAATAAGGTAAAATATGAGAATGATGTATTTCTTCTTTTCAAAAACAGGAATTTTCCTGATAAATAAAAGGTCTTTGACCAGGAAAAGATTTACAAATATGGTAATACACAGTAAAACTACAATGGCATTGGGATTAAACTTCATATAACTGAACAACACAAAGAACAGCACATGTACCCCGTATAAAGCGTAACTTTTTAACCTGAGCAGTTTTTCAAGTTCCAAAAGGCAAACGAAGCCAAGGAGAAAAAAAAGGGTTATAAATATAGTTTCAGAAGAGAGTATAGAAACAACCAAAATGGATACATACAGTAATCCTGATATTGTTCTAATAATTGTTTCCCTCATTGGTTATAGATCTTCCCGAAGCAGCAAATATAGGTTTTTTGTGCTACTTCCATAACTCATAAAATCGCCTTCTTTTTGAGTTTCGAAACTTTTTATAGTGGTAATGTTTGAAGGAATACGCTCTTTATTGTGATATTTAATACCTCTTAAACCTTCGCCAATGGTGTCAACTAATTGACTGGTAGAGGCAAGGATGATGAAATTAGCAGGTAATTCGTTCAACTTCTTTTCTTTAATTTGGTTTGAAGAAATTAAAATTGAACCATCATTTGCTATTAAATATTCACAGGTGGAGAGGAAAAATGAAGAATTACCAGATTTTGTAAATTCGAGATTGAATTTGTCAAATTTCGTTTTAAGATTTGGATCAAAACAACAGCTGGTTTTTTTCGTACCAGTCATTCTCCAGGAGAATGTTATCAAAAGCATCCAAAATCTCATCATCATTTTCACAATAAATAAATTTTCCGCCGTTGTTTTTAAAATTGAGCATGAACCGCTCATCTGTTGGAAGTTTAACATCCGGCATATATTTCCCCCGATCAGCCTTGTCTGGAATGTCCTGACTTTTGTCTGATTTAGATTTAGGATTTAAGAATTTTCTAAATAGACTCATATTGAGATTAGGGGTTTAATAAAGCCTTTATTTCAAAGGTAAAAAATCTTAATCTAACACTACGTCAAATTAAGATTTTTTCCGATACATTATTAACTTACTTATTAACTGAAGAACCTTCAGTTATCTGGGCATCTTCAGTGAAATTTGGGCCACTTGCACCTTTTTTGGTTACAAGGGGAACAGTCTCTTCTTTTTTGTCAAAAGGCCTGTCGCCAAAGATTTGTTGAAGGTCATCTTTAAAAATCACTTCTCTTTCCAAAAGAATTTCTGCCAGCTGTGTAAGTTTATCTTTGTTATGCTCTAAAAGATCTATTGCACGCTGATATTGAGACTCAATAAGATTAGAAATTTCTTTATCTATAAGTTCAGATGTTTTCTCACTGTATGGCTTGGTGAAATTATATTCACTCTGCCCACTTGAATCATAAAAAGTAAGGTTACCTAAATTTTCATTAAGGCCATAAATTGTCACCATTGCTCTAGCCTGCTTCGTAACCTTTTCCAGGTCGCTAAGAGCTCCTGTAGAGATCTTGTTAAAGATAACTTTTTCTGCTGCACGACCACCTAAGGCGGCACACATCTCATCGAGCATTTGTTCGGGTCGTACGATAAGCCTTTCTTCGGGAAGATACCAGGCTGCACCCAGAGATTGCCCACGGGGAACTATTGTTACTTTCACAAGGGGTGCTGCATGTTCCAGCATCCAGCTGGCGGTTGCATGGCCTGCCTCGTGAAAAGCGATTGCCTTTTTCTCATCAGGCGTGATGATTTTATTTTTCTTCTCGAGTCCTCCCACGATCCTGTCTACTGCATCGAGAAAATCCTGTTTTCCCACTGCCGTGTTACCTTTACGGGCAGCAATTAAAGCAGCCTCGTTACAAACATTTGCGATATCTGCTCCCGAAAATCCAGGAGTTTGCTTGGCCAGGAAGTCTATATCCAGTTCCTCAGCAACTTTCTTTAATGGTCTAAGGTGTACTTCAAAAATTTCTTTTCGCTCCCTTACATCCGGTAGATCAACATAAATTTGTCTGTCAAAACGACCAGCTCTCATTAATGCTTTATCAAGAACATCTGCCCTGTTTGTCGCTGCTATTACAATAACGTTTGTATTGGTTCCAAAACCATCCATTTCTGTAAGCAACTGGTTAAGTGTGTTTTCTCTTTCGTCATTAGAGCCTGAAAAATTACTTTTCCCTCTCGCGCGCCCTATTGCATCAATTTCATCAATAAAGATAATTGAAGGTGATTTTTCCTTAGCTTGTTTAAAAAGGTCTCTAACTCTGGAAGCTCCAACTCCCACAAACATTTCAACGAAATCTGAACCTGAGAGTGAGAAGAATGGTACTTTGGCTTCTCCTGCAACCGCTTTGGCTAAAAGAGTTTTCCCTGTTCCCGGAGGCCCTACCAATAATGCTCCTTTAGGAATTTTACCTCCCAGGGCGGTATATTTTTCCGGTTGTTTAAGAAAGTCTACTATTTCCTGTACTTCTTCTTTAGCACCTTCCAGCCCGGCAACGTCTTTAAAAGTCGTTTTCACATCAGTATTTTGATCAAATAGCTTTGCTTTCGATTTCCCAATGTTAAAGATCTGTCCACCTGCACCACCTCCGGCACCAGAACTCATCTTACGCATTATGAAGATCCAGATCCCAATAATTAAAATAAATGGCAGAAGTGTAAGAAGAACTTCTCCCCAAACGTTTTTCTGAGTATTATAAGTAACTACTGTGTCTAGATTGTTTTCAGATTTTATTGCTTCTATGGAATTTTCAAAATTTTGAAGGTCTCCAAATTCAAAAGTATAAGCAGGGGTATCTCCGGCTGCAAAAAGTTCAGGTTCTCCAACTTTCTTGTGCTCCTCCTTATTTTTAGCTTCTTCAGTTAAGTAAACCTTTGCGTGGTTGCGGTTTACAATTTCAACTTTTTTTACGTCTCCCTGTCTAAGGTAAGATTCAAATTCCGCAGGATTAGTTTGTGCAGGATCGTTAAAACCGCCTCCTACGAAATAATTCATCCCAATGAAAATAATAATTATAGCGGCATAAATCCAATAAGCATTAAACTTGGGCTTCTTTGGTTCTATATTTTTATTTGTTTGCTTTTTAGCCATTCTTGCTTTATTTCTTTTAATAATTTGTTTGGATGGAGGTAGTTTTAGCATCGCCCCACAAACTCTCAATATCGTAATATTCCCTGATGTGTTTTTGGAAGATGTGAACTACCACAGTTACATAATCCATTAACACCCACTCGGCATTCTCACTTCCTTCAATGTGCCAGGGTTTATCTTTTAAAGATTTGCTTACAATTTTTTGTACGGAGTTTACTATGGCATTTACCTGGGTATTTGATGTTCCACTACAGATAATAAAGTAATCACAAACAGTATTGTCAATTTCCCTTAAGTCAAGAATGTCTATGTTATTTCCTTTAACCTCTTCTATTCCTTTTATTATATGAGCTATAAGTTGATCGTTGTTCGTTTCTTTTTTTGCCATTAAATTTATTTCTTTACGCAAAGTTATTACATTTTAGTCTTTTAGAGGGTTTGTTAACACAACATTTAATTCCCAAAAACCAGTCCATTTCAATATGCGTATTATCAAAGTTAGTGCCACGGAATCTACAAATAATTTGGCTAAGGAATGGTATGTTTCCAATAAAGACTCCGGGGCAGTAGTATTTGTTACAGATGAACAAACTGCGGGACGTGGACAAAGAGGGGCAACCTGGAATTCAAACAGAGGGGAAAACCTCACTATGAGTCTCCTTTTTCCTCTTCCTTCCCTGGAAATAAACGAGCAATTTCTTCTAAGTGCAGGGGTGGGATTAGCAATTACAAAGGCCTTAAAACTTCTAAATTTTAACACAGTTAGATTGAAGTGGCCAAACGACATTATGGCAGCGAATAAGAAGATTGGCGGTATTCTAATTGAAAACATATTATCAAATGGCAGGATTGCCGCTTCTGTCATAGGTCTTGGATTAAATGTCAACCAGCAAATATTTCCCGACCTTCCCCAGGCTTCTTCCTTACGTAATTTATCGTCAAAAGAGTATGAACTGGAGGAGGTGCTCAATGTAGTGGTAAAATCTATTGAAGATTTCGTAAATACATTGGACAGGAATTCTTCAGAAAAAATTTTTCAGAAGTATGAAGCATTGCTTTTTAAAAAAGACAAAATTTCCACCTTTGAACTTAAAGATGGAAATTTTCTCACAGGTATTATAGTTGGAGTTACTTCTACCGGGCTTCTAAAGGTCCGGGTAGAGGATGAGGTCCTTAAACCATTTGATTTAAAAGAAGTAAAACTACTGTTTTAAACCTTCTGGATATTTTCACTCAGGGTATTTATAAATTTCTTCAATGGGCTCTTTACCATCATAGCAGTCATCGCATTAAATTTGCCATTGAAGAATAATTGAACTTCACTCATATTTTCACTAAGCAGGTTCGATAACCAAATCTATTGAGAAATCCAATTTTTCTGATGTTGAGCCTAATACAACCAGTTCCGGTTCTCTGGTTTCTTTAATTTGCAATTCAATTTGTGGCATTCCTTTGAGGGAAAATAAAAAAGTATCGGGGGCTTTAACTTTAAAATTCTCAAGACTCTCCGGCATCACCTGTTCATAATTTTCAACATTGGTCAGGAAATTATACATTTCCTGTTGACTCTTCTGGGTCGTTACTTTTGGACTTTCTAAATTCATAATTATGGTTTCCAGTTACTTGGATCTTTCCGCCAGGCTTTCAAGGTCTCAGCTTCAGATTCGTTAATATAATGTGTTTTTAAGGCTGTATCTATTAAATATTCATAGTTGCTTAGCGTGTATAAATCTGTCTTCATTTTTTTGAAGTTATCGTCAGATTCTTTGAAACCGTATGAAAAAATAGCCATCATTCCTTTTATTGTTGCTCCGCCTTCTTTTAAGGCTTTTACAGCATTAAGACTACTGTTTCCCGTACTCACAAGATCTTCTATTACCACAACATTTTGTCCGTTATGTAAAACTCCTTCTATCTGGTTTTTTCTACCGTGTCCTTTAGGCTCCGGGCGAACATATATAAATGGAAGGCTTAAATATTCTGCCACGAGCATTCCTATTCCTATAGCTCCTGTTGCCACTCCGGCAATAACATCTGGTTTCCCATACAAATCCTCAATTTGTCGGGCAAATTGTTCTCTTACATAATTTCTTATGGGGGGATATGAGAGGATAATCCTGTTATCACAATATATTGGAGAATTCCACCCGCTTGCCCACGTAAAGGGTTGTTGCGGTTCTAATTTTATTGCCTTAATTTGCAATAATAATTCAGCCGTTTTTATAGCTGTTTCTTTATTTAAAATCATACTTGCAAATGTATAAAGTTTTTGTAAATGATATTCCTATTATTCTGTCAACAAAAAAGGATATTGGAGAAAAGTACAAGTCCTTTCCCATAAAGACCGTGAAGTTAAAAAGAATAATAAACAAAATTAATGATGGAGAATTAATGTTTGTTAATCTTTATCATGACAAAGAGGAAAAGCTTCTTAAGCACCTTTTTAAGAAGTTACCTGTAGTTACTGCTGCAGGAGGAATGGTTTTTAATGATAAAAACGAAATTTTATTTATTTACAGGAACAAACGCTGGGATTTACCCAAAGGGAAAGTGGAGAAAGGAGAAACCCTTGAAGAATCGGCCAGGCGGGAGGTGATGGAGGAAACCGGGATTAAGGACCTTGAGATCACCTCTCATATTAAGGAAACCTATCATATATTTAAAAGGAAAGATAAATACAGGATTAAGGTGACCCATTGGTATAAAATGTTCTCCACTTATGATGGAGAGCTCATTCCCGAACTTAATGAAGGTATTAAAAAAGTAAAGTGGAAAAACCTTGAAAAGAGCCGCAAAGCCCTTACCAAATCCTACTCAAACATTAAGTTGCTTTTTCCGGAAGAATACTTATCGACTAACCCTAAAAACAGGGTAGCGTAAATGAGAATTTTCGTAATTAGGAGATCTTTTGTGTAGCCACTCGAGTTGAGCGTAAGAGTCGCTCGCAAAGTCTCTGTCTTTTTCCTTTTTTCTTTCAAATTCAGCTTTAAGCGCTTCATTTTCCTGCAGTAATTGATTGGCTATATCTTCAAAAACATAAGGTGAAAATCCTTCTTTCTGCTGAAGGATGGTGTCGAAAAAATTCCAGTTAAAAAAGGAATCTACAGTAGTAGGTTCCAGCGTTTCAATTAAATATCTCACTCCCGGCTGAAATGTCTTAATATAGTAATCACCTTTTCTGAAGGCTACATTTTGAACAGATTTGCTCACCTGGGTGTTGTAATGAGGGTAGTGACCTTCATAAGCATTTTTCTGCGTCTCGTAACTGTCAATATTATAAACTTCTACCTGAACAATTGTATCTCTCGGGAAAATTTGCATCTCTACCTTACTGGCCTGCAGTACGTTGATTACGTTCCACCAGGCTTGCGGGATTATATAAGCGCGTGGTATTTCTATATTTTCTGAAGCTGTAAAATTGTTATAATAATCCACAGATTTTTCGAAAGGTTTATCCCTGTTATACCGTAGCCGTTGTTTCCCGGTGACTTCGCTTTCCACCATTTCCCCTTCATAACCTTTAAACTGAAGCTGGGAAACTTTGCTGCTGTCAATCTCGAAATTTACAGGATACCAGCGCTCTGTAAGATATTTCCTTTGCGCCCTGGCACGAAGATCTTTAATTGTTGACCAATCTCTTTCAGAAACATCAATGAGAGATATTAAGGCCTGGTAGGTTCCTTCCACCCTTTCGTTGTAGGGTTTAAGCATATGAGTTTCGATCATCAATCCAAGGGTGTTGAACAAAGCTGCGTATCCCGTAGAATATCGGGGATTGTCCATAAACTGCGAAAAACCTTTCTCGGGAACTTCATTAAATACATTTACGTACGGCGTGATCTCCCAATCGTGCTCCCATAAAGATTCTTCAAAAGCGGGAATCATTCGTTTTTGTAAATATTCTCCTAATTCCCCACCCAGTTTATTGTGCTGTGTAAAAAGATGGGTGAGAGTGTATTGGTAATCTGCTCCGTTACTTACGTGGGTGTCTACCAGTATATCTGGTTTTACCTGATGAAAAATTTCAGCAAAGCTGCGGGTATTTTTTGTATCAGCTTTAATAAAATCCCTGTTGAGATCATAAAATCTGGCATTTCCTCTAAAGCCGTATTCTAATGGACCATTTTGATTTGTTCGGGAAGTAGAATTCCGGTTTAAAGCCCCGCCAATATTATATACAGGTATGGTGACCAAAATGGTGTTCTTGGGAGTTGTAATTTTATTTTCCGCAAGATCTCTAAACAACATCATGGTGGCATCTATTCCATCACTTTCTCCAGGATGAATCCCATTGTTTATAAAGATTATTGAATGATCTTCTCTTATTTCGTCCAGAACAAAATCTTCACCTGGACTATATATCGCCAAATGTAAAGGTTCTCCGCTATCAGTAGTTCCATATTCCTGTAATTGTATAGTGGGATAAGCTTCTGCAAGCCGGGTGTAATAGGATATTATTTCAGGATATGTAGCGGTTTCTTTTCCTTCTGAAGCTTCAAAAACTGTGGTGAAATCATACTCCTTTACTAATTTGTACTTGGATAAATCACAGGAGGACAAACAAATAACTGCAAGAAGTGTTGCAAAGATTTTTTTCATAGGAAAATTTCCTGATTAAAATATAAACTTACTCAAATCTCCTTAAGCAGCCAAAACTAATTGAGAAGCCAAATAAAGCCTTTTCCTGTTAAAGATTCACTAATCCTGCAGCAAAATTTTTAGGCTTATTTTTTAAAAACTAATTTTAGGAACTAAAGAAAAGAAAATGAAGACAAGATTATTTACCCTGCTTTTAATGGGATGCGCTTTTTGTGCAAACTCCCAAATGAAAGAACTTAGCGAGCAAAGAAAAAAGAGTGGACCAAAAAAGGACCCGTCACAGTGGAAACTACAATAGGTAAACTTACGTTGCCTCCTCCCTACAAATCTCAATCGGTTACGAAGAATAGCAAAGTTATTGGCTGGCCGGAGGGAAAGACTCCCCAGGCAACTTAAGCAGGTTTTAAAGTAGAGCGATATGCCGATGGTTTTGAACACCCAAGAAGAACTTATTTAGCACCTAATAATGATCTTTTTGTTGTAGAATCCAATACTAAAAACAGTGCCGACAGGATCACTGTTCTTCGTGATAAAGATGGCGATGCTGTGCCTGAAGTAAGAGAAGTCTTTCTTGATAATTTAAATCAGCCCTACGGAATGTTGATCCTTGGAGACTTTTTTTACGTAGCAAATACCGATGGCCTATATCGCTACCCATATTCTGAAGGAGATTTGGAAATAGATGCTGAAGGAGAAAAAATTGTAGATCTCCCTGCAGGTGGATATAATAATCACTGGACCCGGAATTTAATAGCTAAGCAAGGATGGGGAAAAAATTTACATTTCAGTTGGATCAGCAAGTAACGCCGGGGAATATGGAATGGAAAAAGAAGAACGCCGGGCGGCTATACTGGAAATTAATCCTGACGGCTCGGGTGAAAAGATTTATGCCTCAGGTTTAAGAAATCCTGTAGGAATGGATTGGAATCCTGTGACAGGAGAATTATGGACCGCTGTTAACGAAAGGGATAAAATTGGAAATAATCTTGTTCCCGATTATATTACGAGTGTAAAAGAGGATGGCTGGTATGGCTGGCCATATTCTTATTTTGGTCAAATTCCTGATCCCAGGTGGGAAGACGATCCTCATAAAGAGCTTGTTCAAAAAACGATTGTGCCTGATGTTCCCGTGGGAGCGCACACAGCTTCCCTGGGGCTGGAGTTCTACACGGCCGATCAATTTCCTGAAAAATACAAAAACGGAGCTTTTGTAGGACAACACGGGTCCTGGAACCGGGCTGAATTTGCAGGTTATAAGATTTTATTTGTTCCTTTTAAAGATGGACAACCCCAGCAACCAGAGGATTTCTTAACTGGTTTTATTGCCGATGAATCTAAAAGCGAGGTCTATGGAAGACCTGTAGGAGTTACAACATTACCTGATGGTTCTCTTCTGGTTAATGACGATGATTCAAATGTGCTTTGGAGAGTTTCGGCTGAAAAATAATTATATTGAAAAGAACCCTCTTAGTTTTAGTAGTAATGACCTTGTGCTTTGGGAGTATTTATTCCCAAAGCCTAAAGGGCACAGTTATTAATGCCGCCACAAATCTTCCACTTGAAAATGTCAATATTTCTATTGAAAATGCACAAGCGGGAACAGTTTCTGATGGCAACGGTAATTTTGAATTTAGGGTAGAAGAATTTCCGGTTACGGTTCGATTTTCAGCTATTGGGTTTGAAAACAGGACCAGAAGATTTAATTATGAAGACAGGGTAACCGTTTATATGGTTCCGGTTTCAGAAAATCTTTCAGAAGTAATAGTAAGAGGTACCTTAATTCCTTCAGAATTAAGAAAGGTGCCTGCAGCTGTTAGTGTCATTTCTTCCGAAGATCTTCAACGCATTGATCCCACCAACCTTCCGCAGGCATTTAATAATGTGCCGGGGGTATATGTGAATCAGGGAGCTTTAAATACGACGAAGTTGAATATTCGGGGGATAGGCGCCCGTTCCCAATACAGTACCAACAGAATTCAGGCTTATTTTGACGGAATCCCGCTTACTACTGCCGAGGGTGAATTAACCCTTGATGATATAGATCCCGAAGCTTTGGGAAGGGTAGAAATTATAAAAGGCCCCACTTCCAGTATTTATGGTGCGGGATTGGGTGGTGTTATAAATCTTTATTCTGAGCAACCTGCTGCAAACGAAACTAATGCAGAAGTAAAAAGTTTCTTCGGAAGCTACGATATGTCCAAAAATAGCGTGAGCCTTCGTCACGGAACAGAAAACAGCCGGATTTATATTAATTTTAATGATTTGCAGACTAATGGGTATCGCGAAAATGGAGAGTATAGCAGGCAATCTGGTCTCGCAAATGCCAGTCTCACCACAGCAGGAGGAAACACTCTAAGTTTCCTTGCTAATTTTACACGGTTAAAGGCTTATATCCCGAGTTCTATAAATGAAGAAGATTTTAGAAATGATCCTACAACAGCAGCTTTTACCTGGAGACAGTCCAGGGGCTATGAATCGTATGACAGGGGATTGCTTGGTGCTTCTTATCTGCACAACTTTTCTAATAAATTTTCTAATCTTACAAGCGTCTATGTAAATTTTAGAGATGCATATGAGCCGCGGCCGTTTGATATTCTAAAAGAGGAGCGGGTGTCAGCAGGAGCAAGGACACAGTTTAACTACGACATCGTTGTTTTTGATGCTGGTTCCCAATTAAGTTTTGGAGCTGAATATTACAAAGAATGGTACGAAATAGGAACTTTTCAAAATCTCTACGTGGAATTTGAAGACAGGGGAAGTGTTCTGGGTGAGCGCCTGAGCAATAACGAGCAGGACAGGAACTATACAAATTTCTTTGCACAGCTTAGGATGGAATTGTCAGAAAGATTAGATGTTGAAGCAGGCGTCAACCTGAACACAACCCGTTACAGCCTGACAGATCTTTTTGTAGGTGATGAGGTGGACCAGAGTGGTGACTACACCTTTACCAGTATTCTTTCTCCAAGAGTAGGTGTTACGTATGAAGTTGGAACCGCAAAAAATATTTACGCCTCTGTGAGCCATGGTTTTTCCACACCGACCGTAGCCGAAACTCTAACTCCGGAAGGTTTAATAAATACTGACCTACAACCTGAAACCGGGTGGAACTATGAAGTTGGCTTCAAGGGAAACTGGTTTAATAACAGTTTGTATTCTGAAGTCTCATTATACTCTATCCAAATTACTGATCTTTTGGTTGCTGAAAGAATTGCCGAAGACCAATATGTAGGAATCAATGCCGGAAAAACCAGCCATACGGGAGCAGAAATTTTTCTTAGATATGCATTTACCCTGGCTTAGTGAATTTCAGGTGAAGCCCTACTTTAATGCAGCAATAAATAACTTTGAATTTAGAAAATTTCAGGACAGAGAGGAAGATTTTGAGGGTAATAATTTACCTGGAGTTCCTTCAAGTACAGTGAATGTTGGACTCGATGCTAATTACAAAGGTTTTTCCTTTTACAGCAACCTTCTGGCAGTGGGAGAAATTCCTTTAAATGATGAGAACAGCAAATTTACTGATCCTTACCGGGTGGTGAACCTGAGGCTAAACTACAACCTTGAGCTTCTACGAGATTTTACAATTGTATTTTCCGGAGGGATTAATAATGCTTTTGAGGAACACTATGCGGCAAGTGTACTGCCAAATGCTGTAGGCTTTGGAGGAGCGGCTCCACGTTATTATTATCCCGGGAATAACCGAAACTATTTTGGAGGAGTAGGATTAAATTATAGTTTTTAGAACTGTTATTTATTCACTGCTTCCGGCACCATATGTGAAAAATTCCCTCCATTCTTTTTGATATCCTTTACCACAGTAGAGGAGATGTAGCTTTTTCCCGGAGAAGAAATTAAAAACACCGTCTCTATTCCGGACATTTTGAAGTTTGCCTGTCCAATGGTCTTCTCATATTCCATATCAATGGAATTTCGGAGTCCGCGAAGGATAAAACTAGCATCTGCTTCCTTGCAGAAATCTACCGTAAGACCTTCATAGGTATCCACTTTAATTTTTGCTTCCCCCTGAAATGTGTCTTTTAAAAACTTTACCCGTTCTTCAAGAGGGTAGGCATATTTTTTATCTGCATTTATACCAATAGCAAGAATAATTTCATCGAAGAGAGGAAGTGCTCGTTCAATAATATCTACATGTCCTAAAGTGACAGGATCAAAAGATCCCGGAAATACTGCTCTTCTCATGGTAAAAAGGTTATGTAATTAAATATACTATTTACTTTCTCTAAATAATTTTTAAGAGTAGTTAGAAAAGCGAACAATTGAAATTTACCCTAAGATCAAAACTTAGATTAAAGATTTTCCTCCGTTGAGAGTTAACGGGCCAAAGCAGCTTCTATCGCACTTCCAAATAATTCTTTTAAAGATATACCCGCACTTATCGCCTGTTGTGGCAAAATGCTCGCTTCACTCAATCCCGGTGTTGTATTGATCTCAATAAAATATGGTTCGTCATTGTGAAAAATAAATTCAGATCTTGAGAAGCCTTTCATTTTTCAGTTTAGAATAGATTAGTTTCGAAATGTCCTGAACCTTCTTTGTTTGTTCTTCTGAAAGCCTTGCCGGAGTAATTTCTTCAGATTTGCCCAGATATTTAGCCTCATAATCAAAAAACTCATTTTCAGAAACAATTTCTGTTACCGGAAGAGCCAGAATTTCACCTTTATACCTCACCACTCCAACAGAAACTTCCATTCCATCCAGAAATGATTCTATAATTACTTCATCATCTTCTTTAAATGCCACTTTTGTCGCCTGCTCCAGGTCTTCAGCCTTTTTCACTTTTGTAACTCCAAAACTGCTTCCTGATTTATTGGCCTTTACGAAACAGGGAATTCCAACTTTTTCAACTATTGCTTCAGCATCAACTTCATCTCCTTTGTTCAGGAAATAATTTGTGGCAGTTTTAATCCCATAGGGTTGTAAAACGCTTATAAGGTCTCTTTTATTAAAAGTTAAAGCAGCCTGATAAGAATCACATGATGTTTGGGGAATCCCTACCAATTCCAGGTATGCCTGTAAAAGACCATTTTCACCAGGTGTGCCGTGAATAGTGTTGAAAACGCAGTCAAAAACTATAGTTTTATCATTAATTTTAACTGTGAAGTTGCTTTTGTTGATGGGATATGGAGTGTCATCCTCTGTAACCACAAACCATTCTTTTTGCATAATGTGAACCCGGTAAGGCTCATAAAGGCTGCGGTCAAGGTTCTTGTAAACTACATTTCCACTGTTAATAGAAATACGATATTCGCTGGAGTAACCGCCCATTGCAATAGCAATATTTTTCTTCATCCCTAATATTTGTACTTGTTTTCCGTTAAACAAAAATATGACTATTCACGGGTGCCACCAAAAGTCAGCCGTTTTTATATCTTTGCCTATTATTAAAATTCTATGAGCTTTTTTAAATTTCTCTTTAGCAAAACCTTTTTGATTCAGTTAGGTTTGGCAGTATTAGCCCTGGTCCTAATTGCATTTATTACACTTCAGTGGCTGGACTTCAGCACCAACCAGGACCAAAGGATAGAGGTGCCAGATCTTGGCCGCTTATCCCTGGATGTGGTTGAGGAGCGTCTTAATGAGATGGATCTTCGGTATGAAATTTTAGATTCGGCTAATTACAATCCCGACTATCCTCGATATGCCGTTATTGAACAGGCGCCTCTGCCCGGAAAATATGTAAAAGAGAACAGAAAGATATATTTGACTCTAAACCCTTCCGGATACAGGAAAGTTACTATTCCCGAAAATTTAATTAGAAGGACCCGCAGACAGGTTGAGCCAACCCTAAAGTCTCTCGGCTTTGAAATTGGAGATGTTACTACAAAGCCAGACATAGGAACAGATGTACTGGAACTAAGACATCGCGGTCGATTGCTGGAGCCGGGTGATGAATTAATGAAAACATCGGTCATTGATCTTGTGGTGGGCGATGGATCAGGAAGATTTGATATGGAGGAAGAGACCGATTCTCTTCAGGTGAATGACGAATATGACTACGAAACAGAATCCAATGACGAATTCTAATATAGATCCCGAATTGGAATCTCAGGATGATGATCTATATGAACATCATAAATTTACTGCAGACAAAGGTCAACAGCCCATGCGGGTAGACAAATTTTTGATGAATTATATTGAGAAAGCGACCCGAAACAAACTTCAAAAGGCTGCTAAAGACGGAAATATTTTTGTTAATAATACAGTTGTAAAATCTAATTACAAAGTGAAACCGGGGGATGTGGTGCAGGTGATGTTTGAACACCCACCTTATGAATTTCTCCTAACGCCTGAGGATATTCCTCTTGATATCATTTTTGAAGATGATTCACTTTTAGTAGTAAACAAACCTACAGGAATGGTGGTACATCCCGGGCACGGGAACTACAGCGGTACTCTTATAAATGCTCTTGTTCATCATATTGATAATCTGCCTAACAACAGCAGTGAAAGGCCTGGACTGGTGCATCGCATAGACAAAGATACCAGCGGACTTCTCGTAATAGCAAAAACTGAGATGGCAATGACCCATCTTTCTAAGCAGTTCTTCAAAAAAACCAGCTCGCGTGAATATGTTGCTCTTGTATGGGGGAATGTAATAGAGGACGAAGGTATTGTTGAAGGAAATATAGGAAGACATCCCAAGAACAGGCTACAAAATACAGTTTACACCGGGGATCAGGAAGATATGGGAAAATGGCTGTCACTCATTTCAAAGTGCTGGAAAGGCTTGGTTATGTGACGCTTGTTTCCTGCAAACTTGAAACCGGAAGAACCCATCAAATCAGGGTTCATATGAAACATATTGGCCATACGTTATTCAATGATGAGCGGTATGGAGGAGATAAAATTTTAAAAGGAACTACTTTTACAAAATACAGGCAATTTGTAGAGAATTGCTTTAAAATATTGCCACGACAGGCTTTACACGCCAAGACCTTGGGATTTACTCACCCTGTCTCTAAGGAATGGATGAGCTTTGAAACACCGCTTCCTCAGGATATGGAAGCTTGTATCGAAAAGTGGAGAAACTATTCCAAAAATCAGAAGGATTTTTTAGACGAGGATTAAATTTTCTAAATTATCCTAATAAAGAAAGTTTTTGTACCTGCTTAATTTAGCTCTAGATCTAATATACCGATTTAAGATTTCTCTTTCCTGCTACCAGAAGCTTTGGTTGAAAATTTCAGTATTTAAACCAAATCTAATGTGATGGATTATTGTCAATTTTTCTGCAATTCTTAATGTATAAACTTCTTCAATGGCTCTATTGGTAACTAATGACTATATGAGCCAGTCTTTTTGTTGTAGAATGTTATTTTTGCGCAAAGCCTTCAGTACAAATATTCTTTTTTTATGAAAATTGTTATATCCCCCGCCAAAACTCTTGATTATGAAAGTGACCTGCCAACTGGCAGAGGAACTCAACCTGCATTTCTGGAAACTACAGCAGCAATAAACAGCAAACTTGCCAGGATGAGCAAATCAAAGATTGCAAATCTTATGGATATAAGCGCAAAACTTGCAGATCTTAATTACCACCCTAGACAGGGAATTTCAGAACAGTCATAATAAAGAAAATTCCCGGGCCGCTGTCTATGCTTTTGCCGGAGATGTTTACACTAGGTCTGGATGCTTATTCCCTTCCAGTAGACAGGTTAGATAAGCTGCAGGAGACTTTGAGAATCCTTTCCGGGATGTATGGTATTCTACGGCCACTCGACCTCATTCAGCCATATAGGCTTGAAATGGGTACTTCCATAGGAATAGGGAGAAAGAAAACCCTGTACGATGTTTGGAAACACAAGGTAACTTCTCATCTAAATAAGGAACTTGAAAAGGATGAACTTTTTATCAATTTGGCCAGTAATGAATATTTTAAAGTGGTTGATACGGAAAAATTAAAGGTTCCAATTATTTCTCCTGTGTTTAAAGACTTCAAAAATGGCAAATTAAAAATTATAAGCTTTTTTGCAAAGACCGCAAGAGGAGCTATGGTTCGTTATATTATAGATAAGGATGTAAAGAATTTGGAAGAATTGAAATCCTTTAATTATATGGATTATCGTTTTAGTGAAGCTGAAACTACAAAAGAGGAGGAGCCTGTATTTATAAGGTAAAATAAATAACAAAATCCTCAAATGTGTTAAAGGCTGCAACTATAGCAGTCTTTTTTAATTTTATCCTTCTAAAAAATTAAATAACTTTTCTAATTTCCGTAAATTCCGAAAAATTTATAGAAACAATGAAGATAAAAAAAGTTTTAGTTGCAAATAGGGGTGAAATCGCTATCAGAATATTTAGAGCCTGTACCGAAATTGGAATTAAAACAGTGGGAATTTACACCTTTGAAGACAGGTATTCCCTTCACCGTTATAAAGCCGATGAATCTTACCAGGTAGGAGAGGACAAAGATCCTTTGAAACCTTATCTTAATATAGACACCATTATAAAGGTAGCTAAAAAAAATGAGGTAGATGCAATCCATCCCGGTTATGGTTTTCTTTCTGAAAATGCTGAATTCGCGCGGCAATGTGAAGAAAACGGAATAATTTTTATAGGTCCTAAAGTGGATGTCCTAAGATCTTTAGGAGATAAAGTAAGAGCCAAAGAAGTAGCTGTAAATAATAATGTTCCTATTATTCAGAGCAATGATAAGGAATTGGAATCTATAGATGTAGCCCTCGAAGAGGCAGAGAAAATAGGTTATCCTGTAATGCTCAAAGCCGCGTCTGGAGGTGGAGGTCGTGGAATGCGTGTAATAAGAGATGAGGAGCAACTACGTGCTGGTTTTACTGAATCTAAACGGGAAGCCGGAAATGCCTTTGGAGATGATACTGTGTTTCTGGAAAAATTTGTAGAAAATCCAAAGCACATAGAAATCCAAATAGTCGCCGATAACCACGGGAATATGGTACATCTTTTTGAAAGGGATTGCTCTGTACAGCGCCGTTATCAAAAGGTGATAGAATTTGCACCTTCTCTGGGGGTTTCACAGGAAACAAAAGATAAGCTTTACGATTATGCTCTTAGGATATGTAAAGCCGTAAATTATAACAATATTGGTACAGTAGAATTTTTAGTAGAAAAGGATGAGATTTATTTCATTGAAGTTAATCCTAGAATACAGGTAGAACATACAGTTACTGAAATAGTTACCAATATTGATCTTGTAAAGACACAATTATTTATTGCCGGAGGTTACAAGCTTAGTGACCAACAAATAAAAATTGAAAGTCAGGACAAACTTACCACGCACGGTTTTGCTCTTCAATGTAGAGTAACCACAGAAGATCCTACCAACGATTTTAAACCTGATTATGGAATCATTACCACTTATAGAAGTGCATCGGGTTTTGGAATTAGGCTGGATGCAGGAAGTGTTTACCAGGGAGTGAAAATTTCTCCGTTTTTTGATTCTATGTTAGTGAAAGTTTCTGCCAGTGGCAGAACACTTGACGGAGCGTGTCGAAAAATGAGACGTGCTTTGGCAGAGTTCCGGGTGAGAGGGGTAATGACGAATATAGCCTTCCTGGATAACATCCTAAAACATCCAACTTTTCGCCAGGGAGAGGTAACAGTCAATTTTATTAAAGATAATCCTGAACTTTTCCAGATCCGTCAAACAAGGAACCGGGCAACAAAGCTTGTTCAGTTTTTAGGAGATATTACAGTAAATGGAAACCCCGATGTAAAAGCTATTGATCCTAAACACAAATTTCTAATCCCCAATGTTCCCAAGTTTGATGAATTTGCACCTTATCCAAAAGGCACAAAGGATCTTTTAACAGAATACGGACCCGATAAATTTTCACGCTGGTTGCGTCACCAGGGAAAAGTACAGTTTACTGATACTACGATGCGGGATGCTCACCAAAGTTTGCTCGCCACCAGAATGCGGACCTATGATATGATGAAGGTGGCTGAAGGTTTTGCGAAAAATCATCCTCAGGTATTTAGTATGGAAGTATGGGGTGGTGCTACTTTTGACGTTTGTATGAGATTTTTAAAAGAAAATCCGTGGGAGCGATTACAATTATTGAGAAAAGCAATGCCTAATGTCCTGCTTCAAATGTTGCTTAGAGGATCTAATGGCGTAGGTTATACTGCTTATCCCGATAATTTGATAGAAAAGTTTGTTACCGAATCCTGGGAAAATGGAGTAGACGTCTTTAGGATCTTTGATTCTTTAAACTGGATGAAATCTATAGAACCATGTATTAAATACGTACGTAATAATACAGGTGGGTTAGCTGAGGCTTCTATGTGTTACACTGGTGATATCCTGGATCCAAAGAGAACTAAATATACGCTGCAGTATTATATTAACCTGGCGAAACAAATGGAAGATGCTTAGGTGCACATATATTAGGGATTAAAGATATGGCAGGTATCTTAAAACCTTATGCCGCAGAAGAACTTATAGGGGCTTTAAAATCAAATATAAATATTCCTATTCACCTGCATACTCACGACACCTCTTCTATACAGGCAGCCACCTACCTTAAAGCTGTTGAGGCAGGTGTAGATGTGGTAGATGTTGCATTAGGTGGATTATCCGGCTTAACCTCTCAGCCCAATTTCAATTCTGTTGTGGAAATGTTGAAGTCTCAAGGTCGAACTGAAGACATTAATATTGATAAATTAAACGAATATTCCCATTACTGGGAAGCTGTTAGAAGTTATTACTACCCTTTTGAAAGTGGCTTAAAAGCTGGTTCAGCAGATGTTTATCAGAATGAAATTCCGGGGGGACAATATTCCAATTTAAAACCTCAGGCAGAATCTCTTGGACTTTCAGATAGGTTCTATGAGATTACCCAAATGTATGAAAAGGTAAACGATCTCTTTGGGGATATTATTAAGGTAACTCCAAGTTCTAAGGTAGTAGGTGATATGGCTCAATACCTGGTAAGTAATAATCTTAGTATTGAGGATGTTTTGGAAAGAGGAGAAACAATTTCCTTTCCCGCTTCAGTAAAAAGTTTTTTCAAAGGAGATCTAGGTCAACCTGAAGGTGGTTTTCCCGAAAAGATCCAAAAAATTGTTCTTAAAGATGAGGAACCTTATACCGAAAGGCCCAACGCCCAGCTGGAACCTATAGATTTTGAAGCCGAGTTTGCAGAATTTAAGGAAGCCTTCAACGAAGGGATGGGAAGAGAATTATATATTACCGATTTCCTTTCTTATAAATTATATCCAAAGGTTTTTACTGATGCTTATAATCATCACAAGGAATACGGTAACATTCTTAGTATCCCAACCAAAAACTTCTTTTATGGTGTAAAACAGGGGGAAGAGATAATTGTAGAAATGGACAAGGGTAAGACCCTCCTAATAGAATTATTGTCTATTGGTGAAGCTGATGAAGATGGACTGGTAGATGTATTCTTTAAGGTAAATGGTCAAACCAGGGCAGTTAAGATCCAGGATAAGTCTATAAAAGTAGAAAAGGTACAGCACACGAAAATTGAAAAAGGTAATTCTAAAGAAATTGGTGCTCCTCTCCAGGGATCTTTGGCTTCCATTCTTGTTAAACCAGGACAAAAGGTGAAAAAGAATGAACCTCTTTTTATAATTGAAGCAATGAAAATGGAAACTACTATAACCTCTAATTCTGAAGGGGAGATAGATAAGGTTGTACTACGTGAAGGAGAGATGGTTTTTGCAGATGATCTTGTAGTTGTCCTGAAGTAAAATTTAATGAAGGAAAAGGAAAAAGAAAAATTTCACCACAGGCACCCGTACAGGCCTTTTATTCCTGAAGATGCCACTAAATTAATAGTAGGAACCTTACCTCCTCCAAGGTTTACCACAGGAGATCTAAAAGAGGGAGATGTAGATTTTTGCTACGGAAGCAGGGATGGTTTTTTGTGGATCATCCTGGACAGGTTGTTTGATTTAAACCTGAAATTTGAAAACACTGCTGAAGCTATAGAACAAAGAGAGCACTTTCTTATTAAAAGGGGTATTGGTATTTGTGACATGGTTGAAAGCAGTCGCCGGGAAAAAATTGATGCGTCAGATCTTGGGATGATGGAGGTAGAGATGCGGAATATGATCCAAATATTACGAAATCATCCTAAGGTTGATACCCTTCTCTTCACTTATGGAAATAGTAAGAACGGTCCGGAATATTTTTTTAGGAGACATATAAGACTTAGCGGAGAAAAAATAAATTTGAAAGTTGTTTCCAATGAAGTTCCGCGGGTTCATCAATTTGTCCTTGATGGCAGGCTGATCAATACCGTTTCCCTAACAGCGCCTTCAGGCTCGGCTAACAGGGCTATTGGAGCTTTAGATGAATATAAAAGCAGAAAACTAAAAAACCCTGAATTCAATACAATTGATTTCAGGGTTCTTCAGTATAAAGGATATTTTTAAAACGGGAGGAAAAATTATTGAAGTTCTTTCTTATCCTGGTCAGCCATTGTGGTTGGTTTGATCTTAAACTTTTTCCGTTTAGGCCTTAACCTTCCGTGGGTTCCAAGAGCAATTTTTCCGCGTTTTGTTTTCTTATCACCTCTACCCATTATTTCTTGTTTTTTTGATCTTTGATCGTTTTTTCGTCTATATCAAAATCATTTGTATTTTCTCTTCTGTTACCAATTTCGCTAAGAGGTTCTTTAGTGTCTTTCCCGTCTTTTCGGGTTCTTCTATTATCTTCTATACGTCCCATAATCTTCAATTTTGTGATTTATACCTAAATATAATGCTTTGAAAACGAAAGAACTCCTAAGAAGCTGTTAGTTTTAGGTTAAAGCTATCGGATCTTTTTAACAAATTCCGGAATTCTTGTAGTTCCTTCATTTGTAAGATGCTTTATAAATGCACTGCCTATAATTGCCCCACTGGCATATTGCGTTGCCTGCTCAAAGCTTTCTTTATCGCTAATTCCAAACCCGATGACCTGAGGATTTTTTAAATTCATTGCAGAAATTCTTCGGAAATAATCTAAAGTTTCTTCTCCAAAACCTGAAGTTGAGCCTGTAACACTTGCGCTGCTGACCATATAGATAAATCCATTAGAGACTGAATCAATAAATCGGATACGTTCATCCGGAGTCTGTGGGGTAATTAAAAATACATTCACCAGTCCATACTGCTCAAAGATCTCTTTATAGTTTTCAGAATAAACATCTACAGGAAGATCGGGAATTATTAATCCGTCTATTCCTGCTTTTTGACATTCCTGGCAAAATCTTTCTACTCCGTATTGCAGAATAGGATTAAAATAACCCATAATCAGCAAAGGAATTGAAACCGATTCTCTAATGCTTTGAAGTTGTTGAAAAAGCTTATTTGTGGTCATACCTACTTTTAAAGCTGCGGTAGAACTTTCCTGGATAGTAGGACCGTCGGCCAAAGGATCGCTAAACGGCAATCCTATTTCTATCATGTCAATGCCATTTTTTTCAAGTTCCTGAATAATGGAAATTGTATCCTCCGGTTGTGGATAACCTAGCTGTAAAATATATAGACAGGAGTTTTTTGTTTTCCTGCAGTTTTTGGTTGATTCTGTTCATTTATTCTTCTTGTTTGATAAGACCTCACAGGTTAATGAGTTAGTTTGGTCTATTATTTAGACCTCACAGGTTTTCAAAACCTGTGAGGTCTCATTTCTTACAAATTAAAGTACTCTATATAAGAACTAAGGTCTTTATCCCCACGTCCCGAAAGATTAACAACAATTACATCGTCCTCATTAAATTTTCTATCTTCAAAAATGGCAAGGGCGTGTGAAGTTTCAATAGCCGGAATTATACCTTCCAGTTTAGCCAGTTGTAGACCCGCCTTCATAGCGTCATCATCTGTGATCGAAATAAATTCTGCTCTTCCGGTTTTAAAAAGGTTTGCATGCATGGGTCCAATCCCGGGATAATCCAATCCTGCTGAAATTGAATAAGGTTCTGTGATTTGCCCGTCTTCCGTTTGCATCAGCAAGGTTTTACTACCGTGAATTATTCCTTCTTTTCCCAATGCTGAGGTTGCAGCACTTTCTCCCGTAAGTATTCCCTTTCCGGCAGCTTCTACTGCAATTATTTTAACCTCCGGATTGTCTAAATAATGATAATATAAACCTGCCGCGTTGCTTCCTCCTCCCACACAAGCCACTACATAATCGGGATTTTCACGATTCTCTTTTTCCAGAAGTTGTTTTTTGACTTCTTCTGAAACTACACTTTGAAACCTGGCTACCATATCCGGGTAAGGGTGTGGTCCCACGACTGAACCAATTATATAATGAGTATTTACCGGATTATTTATCCAGTCCCTGATCGCTTCATTGGTAGCATCTTTTAAAGTGCGGCTGCCAGATAAAGCAGGGACAACTGTAGCACCAAGCATTTTCATCCTCGCCACGTTAGGTGCCTGCCGTTTAATATCGACTTCACCCATGTAAACAATACATTCCAGTCCCATTAACGCACAAACAGTTGCTGTTGCCACTCCATGTTGCCCGGCCCCGGTTTCTGCAATAATCCGGGTTTTTCCCAGCCTTTTAGCCATCAAGATCTGTCCAATAGTATTATTGACTTTATGAGCCCCTGTGTGGCAAAGATCTTCCCGCTTCAGGTAAACTTTTGTCTTGTATTTTTTACTGAATCTTTCAGCATAATACAACGGAGTAGGCCGTCCCACATATTCCTTCAGAAGTTCTTTAAACTCTTTTTGAAAAGATTCCTCCTTCATTACATCAAGGTAGCGGGACCTTAATTCTTCCACATTGGGATAAAGCATTTCGGGAATGTAAGCTCCCCCAAAATCTCCGTAATAACCTTTTTCATTAACCTGATATGTCATTATGTTCTTTTAATGTTTTATTACTTGATGCAATTACATCATTTTCTAAGGTTTCGTTCCTTTCAATATTTTTCTAAATTCATTTAACTGCTCAACATCTTTATATCCTGGCTCTGTTTCAAATTTGCTGTTCAGGTCCACCGCGTAGAGAAGATCAGCTTTACCAGATTTTTCCAGATGTTGTTGGAAATTTTTGATCTTGAACAAATCTTCCGGTCCAATTCCTCCACTAAGAAAAAAAGGTGTTTTAGAAGGATAATTTTGAAGGATCTCCCAGTCAAAGGCATATCCATTTCCACCCTTATTTTTCCCCTTCGTGTCGAATAGAAAAAAATCTACTGATGCCTCATAATTCTTGAGTATGTCAAATTCAAACTCATCCCGAACCGAAAAAACTTTAATAATTTCGGTTTCCGGTAGTGCATATCGAATACTGGCGCAATAAGCGGGAGATTCTTCCCCGTGAAGTTGTACCGCCTTAAATTTATATTTATTTACCTTTTCAACTACAAAATCTACAGAGGCATCTACAAAGACCCCTGTCTTTTTTATTTCTGAAGCGATCAACGGGATCTCCTTTTCAAAATTCCTGGGAGATGAGGGATAGAAAATAAAGCCCAGGTAGTCCGGCTGTAAAGCGGCTACTGCTTCGATATTTTCTGAAACCATCATTCCGCAGACCTTTATCTTCATCTTATTTATTTGAGGTGATTTATAAATTCGACCGCACTTTTCCCCGGATCTTCAGTTTTCATAAAGTTTTCTCCAATCAAAAATCCGCTATATCCGTATTGCTGAAGATCTTTTATCGTTTCTACACTACTTATCCCGCTTTCTGAAACCTTTACAAAGTCGGCAGGAATGTTTTCAGAAAGTGTTTTACTCACATTCGTACTCACTTCAAAAGTCTTTAAATTTCGATTGTTCACGCCCAACATATCGAGACTGGGCATCAGCGATTTGTCCAGTTCTTCATTGTTATGAACTTCCAAAAGTACATCCAGCTTCAGGCTTTTGGCCAATTGAGAAAAACTTTTGATTTCCTTTCTCGAGAGAACCGCTGCAATCAACAAAATAACATCAGCTCCATGGGCTTTGGCTTCTATTATTTGATATTCGTCAACAATAAATTCTTTTCTAAGAAGTGGCATTTTAACTGCCGCCCTGGCCAAAACCAAATCATCCAGGGAACCCCCAAAATATTTAGCATCTGTTAAAACAGACATGCCGCAAACTCCAGCATTTTCATAACCATTCGCTACATCCTGAACATTGTGCCCCTGGTGAATAACATCTTTGGAAGGGGATCTTCTTTTATGTTCAGCAATTATTCCTGAATTACTATTTCGTAAGGCGGAAGCAAGGGAAACCGTTCCAGAGCTGAAGAGTGGATATTTTTCAAATTCTCTGGAAGAAATAAGCCGCTTCTTAATATCAACTTCTTTCCTTTTATCGGCAATAATTTTGTCTAAAATGTTCATTATTATTTATTTTACGCTTTGCTCAAATCCTGTAATTTCTTCAAAACTTCCAGAGCCTTTCCTGAGAGTAATACTTCTTTGGCAGTTTCAAACCCTGCTTTTGGAGAGCAGGATCTGGCGGTAGCAATCGCCATTCCCGCATTTGCACAAACCACATTGTTCTGAGGTTGTGTCCCATTTCCTTTTAATATTTTCAGAAAGATTTCAGCTGAACTTTCTACGGAATTTCCACCGCTAATTTCTTCAGCTTTTAATTCTTCTACTCCAAAATCTGAAGCTTCCAGCATTCCTTCAGAATTGTTTGATATTGTTTTAGTAGGGCCCGTCAAAGAAATTTCGTCATATCCATCTAAAGCGTGGAGAATGGTAAATTGTTTATCGGTATTTTGATATAGGTACCCATACATTCGGGCCAGTTCCAGGTTAAAAACCCCTACCAGTTGTTTTTTCGGAAAAGCCGGATTTACCATAGGACCCAACATATTGAAAAATGTTTTAACGGCTAAGGACTTTCTTATTGGAGCTACATTTTTCATTGCCGGATGAAAAAGGGGGCGTGAAGTACACAAATTCCTGCCTCGTCTATACATTTTTCCAGGTAATCTTTATCATTGCTGAATTTTATTCCCAGGTGCTCCATTACATTGGAACTTCCACTAACAGATGACACCCCGTAATTCCCGTGCTTTGCTACGTTTACTCCAGAACCTGCAGTAATAATAGAAGCCAGGGTAGAAATATTGAAAGTGTCTTTTCCGTCTCCCCCGGTACCGCAAAGATCAATGGGATCGTAGCCGCTAAGATCTATAGAAATACACAGATCCAGTAAAGCATCCCTAAAACCTTCCAGCTCTTCTATTGTAATACTGCGCATCATATAAACAGTAAGAAAAGCAGCGATCTGGCTCTGGTTGTACTCCCCTTGAGAAATATTTACCAGCGCCTCCCGGGCTTCTTCCTTGGTAATGGTTTCGTGATTTATAAGTCGGTTAAGCAAGTTTTTCATAGAAAGTAGGCCCCTCCAGCTCCCCCGAAGGGGGAGAGCTAGAGAGTAGATTTTTATTTATACTTCAGTTCGTATTTGAGAATTATTTGCTCCCTCCCCTTTGGGGAGACTTGGGGAGGGGCTTATTACCCAATTTTTGATCATCTTTTTACCATCAGGAGTAAGTACCGATTCCGGATGGAACTGAACTCCTCTTACGTCAAACTCCCGGTGCCTAAGGGACATGATCTGTCCGTTTTCATCAAAGGAAGTGGCTTCCAGGCAGGCTTAAATTTTTCTCCACAACCCAGGAATGATAACGCCCCACCTGAAATGATTTTTCCAATCCCGAAAAAAGAGATTCGTCATCTACGATTGTCGTAACCGAATTAGCTACTCCATGATACACAGATTCCAGGTTAATCAATTTCCCCCCAAAAACTTCGCCTATTGCCTGCTGTCCCAAACATACTCCCAATATGCTCTTTTTAGGAGCATATTCCTTCACGATCTCTTTTAGAAGTCCGGCTTCATCGGGTATTCCAGGTCCAGGGGACAATAAAATTTTATCATACTTTGCTACGTCTTCCAGGGTAATTTCGTCATTCCTGCGAACCGTAACAATGCAATCCAGCTCTTCCAGGTAATGAACAAGATTATAGACAAAGGAATCGTAATTATCTATAACCAGTACAGAAATTCCTTTCCCCGAAGGAGAAGGTATCTGCATGTCAGGACTATCTGTTTTTATATTCTTCATTTCTTAATATTTTTATTTTATTCCCCTCCGCTGGAGGGGCAGGGGTGGTTCTCCCCACCGCTGGAGGGGCTGGGGGAGGCTTTTTTCCTTCAGAAAGTCTGGGATAAACTTAGCATATTATATATCTTCAGCAATTTCCATAGCTTTAGTTAAAGCTCCCAGTTTATTATAGACTTCCTGTAATTCGTTTTCTTCATTAGATTCAGAAACTATTCCCGCCCCTGCCTGGTAATGAAGCTGGTGATTTTTACTCACGAAAGTGCGGATTATGATGGCGTGATTAAAATTTCCATCAAAATCCATAAATCCAATTGCACCTCCATATGCACTTCGATTTACATTTTCATATTTCTCGATGAGGCTCATCGCGCTATGTTTTGGAGCGCCACTTAATGTTCCCGCCGGAAAGGTACTTGCTACGACTTCCATAGTTCCTGTTCCTTTTTTTATAGCACTTAGTTACTTTGCTTACCAGGTGGATCACGTGAGAGAAAAACTGAATTTCCCTGTATTTTTCAACTGTGACATTAGTGCTGTGACGGCTAAGATCATTCCGCGCCAGATCTACCAGCATAACGTGTTCAGAATTTTCCTTTTCATCGACTGCAAGTTTTTTTGCAAGCTCTGCATCCTGCTCATCATTCCCCGTACGGCGAAAAGTTCCCGCAATTGGATGAATTTCGGCCTGTCCATCTTTGACCACCAGTTGAGCTTCCGGGGAACTACCAAAAATTTTGAAGTTTCCGTAGTCAAAATAGAAGAGGTAAGGGGAAGGGTTAATGCTACGTAAAGCCCGATAAACATTAAATTCATCTCCTTTAAAAGCCTGCGAAAACCTTCTGGAAAGTACCAACTGGAAAACGTCTCCCCGCTGGCAGTGTTTCTTTCCGTTTTTTACGTTTTCTTTAAATTCTTCATCAGTTAGATTAGAAATTGGTTCTTGTTGCCTCCGGAAGTTATAGGTTGCAAAATTTCTTACTTTCAAAAGCTGTTCTATTTCTTCAAGCTTACTTTCTGTATTGTAGTTATGATCAAAAATATAGGCTTCATTTTTAAAATGATTAATTGCGATAATATTTTGATAGACTGCATAGTAAACATCAGGAAGTTCCAGGTTACCTTTTTTTGGAGTGATCTTAATATTCTCGAAATATCTTACTCCATCATAGGCGATAAATCCGAATAAGCCATTGTTGATAAATTTAAAATCTGAACTTTCTGCTTCAAAATTTTGTGAAAATTGTTCAATACGCTTTACAATCTCTTTATTCCCTTTTAAATCCTCATTATTCTTACTTCCATCTGGAAAGACTTCCGTGATTTTTTCCTTCTCAACTTTAATGGAGGCGATGGGATTACAGCAGATGTAGGAAAAACTGTTGTCGCTGGCGTGGTAATCACTACTTTCCAATAACAGGCTGTTAGGATATCTGTCCCTAATCTTCAGGTAAATACTCACAGGTGTTATGGTATCTGCCAAAAGCTTCTTGTAAGTCGTTTTTAGTTTGTACATCTTGAATAATTAAATAAAAAAAGGCTTGTCGTGAGACAAGCCTTTTGTATATGATTTCATACTATAGCAGTGTTACTTCACGACGATTGACGTAAGTTGTTCCACCACCAGGTATGTACATTACAAATTTTCATTAGCCAAATATAAACAGGAAAGCTAAACTGGCAAAACTTTTTAAAAAAAAGATGCCACAAAATATCAGGTTGGGCATCAAGAAATTTGTAATGGGGTAATTAAAATTTTAAATCTACTTCAAGGTCGAAGTTATCATAAATAGTTTTGTCACCAAGATTTTGGAAAAAACTACCAGATCCATATTTTACATTGTATTTAGAACGATCTATGGATAGTTTGGTAGAAGCGGAATTTTCCTTCCAGTCAAGATCAAAATTAATAGGATGTGTTATATTTTTAATGGTAAGATTACCAGTCACAGCGTAAGTATTATCATTCTTTTTCGCCACCTTGGTAATGACCAGTTTTGAGACAGGATGGTTTTCTACTCCAAAAAAGTCCTCAGATTTTAGATGCCCTTCTAAATCTCTTTTTCCGTCACCGGAAAGATCTGTTACTGTAATAGAAGTCATATCAATTATAAATTCTCCTCCTATTAACTTCCCATCTTCTACGTTAAAATGACCATCTTTCAGTTGGATCGTACCCGTATGAGAACCAGTTACTTTTTTTCCTGTCCAGGTTACCTGGCTTTCTTTAATTTGAATTTCCTTTTTTAAAGTTGTAAAGGATAGAGTGGTCAAAATAATTACTGATGCCGTTGCACCTTTTAAAACATTCTTTTTCATCGTTGTAAATTTTAAAGTTATACTAAGTGGAATAATTGTTTTTTGCTTTTCCTGACTTTTGGAACAAATTGAGTTTGATCCTCTACACTTCTGTAGCCAATTGGTGCAATAACTGTAGTTTTGAGACCTTTCTCTTTTAAGTTAAGAAGATTGTCAAATTCTTCAGCATTGAATCCTTCCATAGGACAGGTGTCAATTTTCATATTGGCTGCAGCTGAAAGAAGGTTGCCCAAAGCAATGTACGCCTGCTTGGCAGTCCAAATAGCCTGGGCCTCTTTGGATTGTTGTAAAATGGTATTTTGAAGCATGGTGCGGAATCCAGCAAGTTCTTCCATAGACACATTCCGTGCTTTACTGATAGTTTGCAGGTAAGCTTCAATATGCTTTTCTGAAATTTCGGTGTAACTGGCAAAAACAATTAGATGTGAAGCGTCGGTAATTTGAGTTTGATTCCATGCAACAGATTTCAGTTTTTCCCGAATTTCTTCATCTTCAATGATAAACACTTCATAGGGCTGTAAGCCATAGGAGGAAGCAGAAAGTTGTATTCCTGCCATTAATTTTTCCAGGTCTCCAGGAGAAACCTTTTTGTTTTTATCAAATATTTTTGTGGCGTATCGCCAGTTAAGAGCATCAATGTAATTATTCATATATATTAATTTTTGTTTTTACCAATATTGTACCTACAAGTATTGTTTCAAATTTTTTTAATCTCTCAGTTTTTCCAGTAAAGTATTAAGAGTTTTAACCTCTTCTAAATTCAGGTCCTTTACAAAATCCTTTTCAGTATGTTCTACTAATGGATCTAATTGCTTTAAAAGTTCAAGACCTTTTTGTGTTATAAAAATTTCAATTTTTCTCCGGTTTTCTTCGCAGGTGTTCCTGTCTACCAATTTTTTTTCAAGGAGCTTGTCTACCAGCCGGGTAGTATTGCTCATCTTGCTCACCATCCTATCCTGAACTGTGCATAGGTTTGCTTAGGTTTCTCTCCCTGACCTCTAAGAATTCGTAGTACGTTAAATTGCTGTATCGAGAGTTCAAATGGTTTTAATGCTTCTGCCATTCTGGATGACGCCTCGTTAGTGGTAAGCATAAGGTTAATCACCAGTTTCTTTTCTTCAGAAACAGGATGCCGGGTTTTTAATATGTCTTCAACTTTAATAGCCATAACAACAATTGTAGGTACAAATGTATTGTAAAATATTTTTTTCACTTCATAATAATTAGTTAAATTTATAGAAGTCGAATAACGGAAGATGCTGAGTCGTATGTTCCATTTTTTAATAAAAAATATTCTATTTGTAGGCTTTCTCTTATATTTACCACTTTAAAAATCCCAAAATTTTACCAGCAAATGAAAAATCTTACACAGGACCAATGGAAAGAAGGATTAGCAGCCGACGAAAATGCTGAAATCCTTGATGTTAGAACTGAAGAGGAATTTATAGAAGGTTATATTCCCGAGGCAACTAATATAGATATTTATAAAGGACAGGGATTTATTGATCGAATTAATGAACTCGATAAATCAAAAAATTACTACGTCTATTGCCGATCCGGAGCGCGTAGTGCACAGGCTTGTGCTTTAATGGACCAGCAAGGATTTCAAAATGCCTATAATTTAATGGGTGGAATTACTGAATGGGAAGGTGAGATCACAAAATAATCCTCCTGCTATGAAAATTCTAAAGCTTATAGTAGGATTAGCTCTTGTTATATCTTGTGGAAGTTGTAAAGATGCGGCTGCAACCGATATTCATACAGTTACCCCTGCAGAGATGCAAAATCATCTGAAGTATGATGACAATGTTCAGGTTGTAGACGTCCAGCCAGAAGAAGAATATCAAAAATCCCATCTTCTTAATGCGCGCAATATAATCTATGATAAGGACTTCAGAAAAAAATTAGATAAACTTGATAAATCCAGGCCCGTTGCACTTTATTGTACCACGGGAAAAGTAAGCCCTGAGGCTGCACAAATTCTTAAAGATGCTGGTTTTCTCCACATCTACGTATTAGAAGGTGGAATTAAAAAGTGGCGGGATGACACAAGCGAGAACGGGAAAAAATAAAAATATATTTTGAAAATGTTTTAAAGGTTACTGCAGGTAGCCTTTTTCTTTTTATCACTTTTAAAACTGCCTCTTATAATTTTTTTCCGGTTCCTACGTTATTTGCTTAAGAAAACTGGTTTAATTTATTTTTTAATATAATATATTTACCCCTCATCGTAGGAAATGAAATAACCCTATATCTATGAATAAACTATTTTTATTTGTTCTTATATGTTTTGGCAGTTTACAAACTGCAGTTCACGCCCAGGAATTTAGCTTTGGTTTAAAAGGAGGTATAAACCTTACCTCGGGAGGGACACTCACAGGGATAAGATCTACTCCAATTTATACAGGAGCAACTTTTAATGCTGAAGGTGAAATTGGGTTTCATGGAGGTCTTTGGACACAATTAAGCTTTGGGAAGTTTTTTATAAGACCTGAAGTAGTATATTCTAAACTTGAATCTCGTTTTGATTTTCCTAATCGACCCGCAATTTATGCAGTAGATGAGTTAAGTGTACCGTTTTTGGTGGGTTATAATATTTGGGGCCCAATAGATATCTATGGTGGACTTACTTACAAAAATATAGTTGATGCTTCTCTGGAAGGAACAGAGCTAGCTGATCAACTTATTGTGGTGCAAAATTTTCCCTTATCAGCACAGGTGGGAGCTAAAGTCGAATTTGGAAGTTTTGGGCTTGATGTGAGATACGATCACTCTTTGGCCAACGAAGAAAATCAGGAAGTTGATATCATTAATAGTGTATACGGGGTTAATAAGGCTAATTTTGAAGATGCCAGACTTAACCAGATAATTGTGAGTCTTACCATTAAATTGTGGGACAGTGAAAATGCCGGAAAGAGGAGAAGAAGAGGAGGAAACTGTTACTTTTAGTGAAGTACAAATTTAGTATATTGGGGGCAGATTTTTCTGCCCCTTTTTATTTTTTGTATTTGTCATTTAAACCTTTCCCGTCCCTGATTAGAGGGATGATCTTTTCAAATCTCTTCTCCTTTGTTTCTAATCTTGTTGCTTCTTGAATATAAGAAATGTATTCTCTTTGTTTACCGGGAGACAAATTCGAAAATTCAGTTTCAAGATCTTGTTCTTTTTTAAGGCGCTCCTCGAATTCCTGAGTCATTTTTACCGTTTTTGAGAGGTCGGGTTTGGATATATTTCCCTGGTCTATTAATTGTATTGCCTCCTGCACATATGGTCTCAAAGCAGGAATATTAAGTACCGTCTCTTTGGAAAACCTTATCTGCCTGAGAGTTTTGGTCTTGCCTTCCTGGGCATTGTGCAGAAAAGCTGTATTCTCCTGAAGTTGAGAACCATCAAAAAACCATAATCCGTAATGTTTTTTAAAAGCTGCCAGGCCTATTAGATTTTTACCTTTATAAGTATACACGGGAGCTCCCCATTTTATAGCTTCCTCGAATGGAAAAGATTTTAGGAACGATCTTAGAATCACAAGTTCATCCTTCCATTTTTCATGAGCTTCTATATATGCCTCTGCGTTTTCAGCTTTGGCCATTGTTTTTATATTTTTCAGAAGTTATTTCGGCAATTTTTACAATGACTGCAACGGCTTTCTGCATACTTTCTACAGGTACATATTCATAGGGACCGTGAAAATTGTGACCTCCTGCAAAAATATTGGGACAGGGGAGGCCTTTATAACTTAGTTGTGAACCATCTGTTCCTCCGCGAATAGGCTTTATTATTGGCTGAACGTCCACTGCTTTAATAGCTTCTTCGGCAATATCCACAATGTGCATTACTTAGCTCTACTTTTTCCCGCATATTGAAATACTGGTCCTTTATGTCAATTTGAATTACTTCTTTTTCATATTGCGAATTTATTTCCCCGGCCAGTTTTCGAAGTACTTCTTTGCGGGCTTCAAAATGATCTTTATCGTGGTCTCTTATAATGTACTTCAGCCTGGTTTCATCTACGTTGCCTCTAACATCTGAAAGATGAAAAAATCCCTGTCTCTCTTCAGTATGCTCAGGAGTTTCCAGTCTGGGAAGCGAATTGATAAAATCCTGAGCTATATAGATGCTGTTAACCATTTTATCTTTAGCATACCCCGGGTGGACACTTTTACCTTTAATAGTTACTGTTGCTCCGGCAGCATTAAAGTTCTCATATTCAAGTTCTCCTACCTGGCTACCGTCCATTGTATAGGCCCATTCTGCCCCAAATTTTTCAACATCAAATTTGTGAGCCCCTCTGCCTATTTCTTCATCTGGTGTAAAGCCAACTCTAATTTTTCCATGTGGTATATCGGGGTTATTAATGAGATATTCCATAGCGGTAACAATTTCAGTAATACCCGCTTTATCGTCGGCTCCCAAAAGAGTTGTACCGTCAGTAGTTATAATTGTTTGCCCTTTATACTGTAAGAGATCATCAAAATAATCAGGTGATAGGATGATCTGTTTTTCTTCATTAAGAACAATGTCTTTACCATCATATTCTTCAATAATCTGAGGCTTCACATTGGTTCCTGAGTAATCGGGCGAGGTATCAAAGTGGCTAATAAATCCTATGACGGGCACGTCGTGTGATATGTTAGCAGGCAAAGTAGCCATGATGTAAGCATTCTCATCTATTTCTACCTCCTGCATTCCTATTTCCTTTAGTTCTTCTGCCAGTTTCCGTGCAAGGTCCCATTGTTTTGATGTACTGGGAGTTTCATTACTGCTGGAGTCGCTTTGTGTGTCTATAGTTAGGTAGTTAATGAATCTATTGATTAGCTGCTTTTTTGATATCATAAAAAATTTCTGTTTTTTCAAAAATAAACATTCAGAAGCCAGTTACAAAGCCTTTTAATATTTACCTAAGGTTTTTTAATTTCCCTATTTTTGCACAAATCTGCAGTTATGTATAAATCTCTGGTAAGGCCATTTCTTTTCAAATTTGATCCCGAAAAAATCCACTATTTTACTTTTGATGCCTTACGCAAAATTTGCAGAATTCCGGGAATGTCTTCAATCCTTCAGAAGAAATACCAAGTAACAGATAAGCGGCTGGAGAGAGAAGTTTTCGGTCTAAAATTCAAAAATCCAGTAGGACTGGCGGCTTAGTTTCGACAAAAATGCACAGCTTTACAAGGAGCTGGGGGAATTAGGTTTTGGCTTTGTTGAAATAGGAACTGTAACTCCCAAACCACAACCTGGAAATGATAAGAAAAGGCTTTTTAGGCTGAAGGAAGATCAGGCGATTATCAACAGAATGGGATTTAATAATGAAGGTGTAGAAGCTGCAGTAGCAAGATTAAAAAGTAATAATCACAATGTACTGATAGGGGGTAATATTGGAAAGAATAAGGTTACTCCTAATGAAAACGCTGCCGATGATTACCTTATTTGTTTTGAAGCTCTTTTCAATTATGTAGATTATTTTGTGGTAAACGTAAGTTCTCCTAATACTCCAAATTTAAGAGAGCTTCAGGATAAAGAGCCTTTGACAAAGCTGCTTCTAAAATTGCAGGAGAATAATAATCAAAAACAACATCCAAAGCCGATCCTGCTTAAAATAGCACCAGATCTTACCGATTCTCAACTTCTGGACATTATTGATATAGTCGCTGAATCCAAAATTGCAGGAGTTATTGCTACTAATACCACTATTTCAAGGGAAGGTTTACAAAGTTCTAATAAAGAAGAGATGGGAGGTTTAAGCGGTAAGCCTCTTACTAAAAGATCTACTGAGGTCATTCGATTTCTTTCAGAAAAAAGCAATAACGCCTTTCCTATAATAGGTGTGGGAGGAATTCACTCAGCTGAAGATGCTTTGGAAAAACTCGCCGCCGGAGCAAGCCTTGTGCAATTATACACCGGGTTTATTTACGAAGGCCCATCTTTAGTAAAAGCTATAAATAAAGCTGTTCTTTTACAGCAGGAACAATCGTGATAGCGCAACTCTTGCCTTTTCTTACTGCCTCTGTTTTACTCACACTGGCTCCGGGTCCGGACAATATTTATGTACTCGTTCAAAGCATTTCAAATGGTAAAAAAGCGGGGGTTATTACAACTTTGGGATTAACTTCAGGTATTTTGGTTCACACAAGCTTAGTGGCATTTGGTGTTTCAGCAATTATTAAAGAGAGTCAATTTCTATTTAACCTGATTAAAATTTTTGGAGCAATTTATCTCATTTACCTCGCCTGGAAGGTTTATAAAAGTGACGCTTCTATTTCCATAAGCTCTGATAAAAAATTGGGGAAAAGGCAATTTTCACTCTACTAAGCAGGGCTTTATTATGAATGTCCTCAATCCCAAGGTTACCATATTTTTCCTCGCCTTCCTCCCGGGATTTCTTTGGGAGCCGCAAAACAATACAATATTTCAGTTTTATATTCTGGGGTTTATATTTATGCTGCAAACGCTCATTATCTTTGGTGCTGTGGCACTGCTCGCGGGAAAAATTTCACTCTTTCTTAGAAAATATCCTTCTTCGGGAAAATATATTAAATGGACTCAAATAATAGTATTTTCAGGTATAGCTGTGTATATTCTAATCTAGAAAATATTAGGAATAGCTCTTAGAGTATATGGTATCTAAAATATTATCTTTGGGCTATGGATGAAATCAAATTAATTGAATGTCCGCGGGACGCTATGCAAGGCATTAAAGCCTTTATACCCACAGATAAAAAAGTTCAATACATCCAGTCGCTACTTAGATGCGGATTTGATACCATAGATTTTGGCAGTTTTGTCTCTCCCAAAGCCATTCCTCAAATGGCCGATACTTCCCAGGTTTTGGCAGGATTGGACTTATCTTTAACCAGGAGTAAACTTTTGGCGATAATTGCAAATACCAGGGGGGCAGAGGATGCTTCCAAACACCCGGAAATAAATTATTTGGGATATCCATTTTCAATTTCTGAAAACTTTCAAATGAGGAATACTCATAAAACCATAGCAGAATCTGTTGAGACTCTGGGGGAAATTTTAGAAATCGCTGATCAATCCGGCAAGGAGGTAGTGGCATATTTATCTATGGGCTTCGGAAATCCTTACGGGGACCCATGGAATGTCGAAATTGTAGGGGAGTGGACAGAAAAACTTTCGGGAATGGGAGTAAAAATTCTCTCTCTTTCAGATACTATTGGAAGTTCCACGCCAGATGTAATCGAATATCTTTTTTCTAATCTAATTCCGCGTTATCCTTCCATAGAGTTTGGTGCACATCTGCATACTACGCCGGGTTCATGGCACGAAAAAGTTGATGCGGCATATTTGGCAGGTTGCAGAAGATTTGATGGTGCTATTCAGGGATTTGGAGGTTGCCCTATGGCAAAAGATGAGTTAACAGGTAATATGCCTACAGAAAAAGTTGTTTCCTATGTCACTTCTAAAAAAGCTGAAAGTCATATTAAAATGACCAGCTTTGAGTCGGCCTATAATGAGGCGACAAAGATTTTTACAGTCTATCATTAGTGTACGGTAACTTCAGTTAATCTATTGTTCTTAAAAAATTCTTCCTGAAGGTCCTGCCGGATATTGGAATTTTATTTTAATATTTTCAGCTTTTTCTTCAGCTAAACTTAATTCGGCTTTTGCATTAAAAATCACTACATTTGCACGCAATTAAATCTTAATTGCTATGATCGCTCACGATTCCAAAATAATAGGCGAAGGATTAACTTACGATGACGTTCTTCTGGTCCCTGCTTTTTCTGAAGTTCTTCCACGCGAAGTTAATATTCAAACAAATTTCACCCGCAATATTCGTATTAATGTCCCTATAGTTTCCGCAGCAATGGATACTGTGACAGAATCACGTATGGCAATTGCAATGGCACGCGAGGGGGGAATTGGGGTTCTTCACAAAAATATGACCATCGAAGAACAGGCTCTAAAAGTGCGAAAAGTAAAACGTGCTGAAAGTGGGATGATAATAGATCCTGTTACTTTACCTATTACGGCAAAGGTGAGGGATGCTAAAGATAATATGCGGGAACATAGTATTGGCGGTATCCCTATTGTTGATGAAGATGATAAGTTATTGGGAATTGTAACAAACCGCGATTTGCGTTTCGAAAAAAATAACAATCGACCCATTACTGAGGTAATGACTTCAAAAAATCTTGTTACTGTTGCTGAAGGTACTTCTATGGAGGAGGCTGAGGAAATTCTCCAGGAGAATAAGATAGAGAAGTTACTGGTAGTGAATAAGGAGTACAAGCTGGTAGGTTTAATAACATTTAGAGATATTACTAAAGTCTCTCAAAAACCTATTGCTAATAAAGATAACTATGGTAGGTTACGTGTGGCCGCCGCCATTGGGGTTACTGCAGATGCTGTTCAAAGAGCAGAAGCTCTTGTTGCGGCAGGTGTTGATGCTATAATTATTGATACAGCTCACGGGCATACAAAAGGAGTGGTAAATATTCTTAAAGAAGTAAAAAAGAGTTTTCCAAACCTGGAAGTAGTTGTAGGAAACATAGCTACAGGGGAAGCTGCGAAATATCTTGTAGAAGCAGGAGCAGATGCTGTTAAGGTGGGAATAGGACCCGGTTCTATTTGTACAACAAGAGTCGTTGCTGGTGTTGGATTCCCTCAGTTTTCAGCAGTTCTTGAAGTGGCAGCTGCTATAAAAGGAAGTGGTGTACTATTATTGCCGATGGTGGAATTAGGTATACAGGTGATATTCCAAAAGCTATTGCTGCCGGAGCAGATACTGTTATGTTGGGATCACTACTGGCCGGGACAAAAGAGTCTCCGGGGGAAACAATTATTTTTGAAGGAAGAAAATTTAAGTCTTACCGCGGGATGGGTTCAGTTGAAGCTATGAAACAAGGTTCCAAAGACAGGTATTTTCAGGATGTGGAAGACGATCTTAAAAAGCTGGTGCCGGAAGGTATTGTGGGCAGGGTCCCATATAAGGGGGATTTAGAGGAAAGTATCCATCAATTTATTGGAGGACTAAGAGCTGGAATGGGATATTGTGGAGCAAAAGATATTGATACTTTGAAAGAAACGGGAAGATTCGTTAAAATTACATCCTCTGGAATTCATGAAAGTCACCCGCATGATGTTACTATTACCAAGGAATCTCCTAACTACAGTAGATAGAAGTGATTGTAAATAACAAAAAGAGGCTACCACTGGCAGCCTCTTTTTTGTTGTAGTAGACCCTATTGTTTAACGGTAATACCTAATTTTGATATGACTGCCTCTGTAATATCATAAGCAGGATCGGCATACGCAAGAGCATTCGCACTTGAATTGATAACCTGGGTATATTTTTGTTCGATAATTACCTGCCTCATTGCTTCATCTATTTTGGCGTAAAGAGGTTTGGTTAATTCGTTTCTCTTCATTTGAAGTAAGACACTGGCTTTTTGTCGGAAATTTTTTATCTCATTTTCAAGACCTATAATTTCATTCTCCTTGGATGTTTTTTCTTCCTGGGTACTGCTCTCTGTAGTAGCCTGGTAATCGGCTACCATTTTTTCATATTTCTGAATAGTTTTTTGTAATTCTTCCTGCAGCTCGGTGTTGTAAGTCTTTAGACCTTCGTCAACAGTAGCGATTTCAGGCATTTGAGCTAAAATGTATTCGGCATCTATAGTCCCCACCTTGGATTGTGCCTGGCAAAAAAATCCTGAAAGCAGGACCGCAAATAATAAAATGTATCTCTTCATGATTAATTTAAGTTTGGACAAATATAGAAGAGCATTTTATAATATCTAAAAAAAATGTAATTATTCCTCTGCATAAACTGTTGCCCTGTGAGGTTTTAGTACATCTCTATAAGTAGGAATGGCAGATTCCGGTATTACCCAGAACGCGAGCGAATGCATGTCATTAAGGGTTTCTACTCCCGTAATTTCGGTGTTTTGTATATTGTTATTTTTAATAAATTCCTTGAGATGTATTTCGTGATGTCTGGCCGTTGGTAAAGAAGCAGGTCCGCGAAAATCCCAGATTAGTTTTATTTTTCTTTCCATATTAATTTTTATCTATTCTTTTTCCTTCTTCTGCAAAGGCTTTAAAATCTTCCATAAATTGTTGAGTTTGCTTTTTAAAAGATCCTGCCTTTAAAAACCCGATGATCCTCATAAATCCGGAAAATTTAAATTCATTATCTGTGATCCACAAGGTAGAATTATCTGGTTCTTCTTCAAAATAACTTTTTTGAGAATTAAAAACTCCCTCTGATTCGTATATAACGTGTAGCTTCTTTGGAAATACTCTTTTGGTAACGGTTTCAATTATAACGATTTCTCTGTGGCCTATTTTATATTTCAGTTTTGCCCGGGAGCCTACAGCTCCTCTTTGGTCTCCTAATGAAATAAATGAAATAAATCCTTGTTGCCAGTATTTGAGATAAGCAGGATCTTCCAGTTTATTAAATACTTCTGCTCGTGGCAGGGCAATAATTATTTGTTTGGAATATTTCATAATGGTGCCATTTTTGTTCAATACAATTTAATTCAAGATTTTAATATTTTTTTAAAATTTTTTGAAATCGAAAACGTTTAGTAATAACTTGTTTAAGCTGTGGGATTTCTTATTTTTGCCAGAATATTTTAACATTTTTTTCTGAAGTTCAAAAGGTTAAGTTGAAAAATTGCAATTGTAATTTAATAATGAGTAAAAAGTTTTCTTCGGGATTAATAGTTTTCGCAGGTTCTTTAATTGTAACTGCCTGCAATTATTTCGAAAAAACTGAAGAAAAAGAAATTTTGGCCAGGGTTAATGAAACATATTTATATAAAGAAGATATAGAAGCTCTGGTAGATGAAAGCATTTCACCAGAAGATAGCGCAATAATTGTTAATAATTATATTACTCGTTGGGCTACACAGCAGCTATTAATTGACCGTGCTAAGTTTAATTTAAGTACGGAGCAACAAGAAGAATTTGACGAACTTGTGAAGAACTACAAGAACGAATTATATACAAAGGCTTATGCAGATGCCCTGGTTGCCAAAAAGCTGGACACATCTTTAAATCTGGGAGATATTGAAGAATATTATAAAGAGAATAAAGAAAGCTTTAAATTGAACGAAGATCTCGTAAAGCTTAGGTTTATTAGTTTAGATAAGAATGTCCTGGATTTCCAGGATATTAAAAAGAAATTCATCCGTTTTAATGAGAAAGATAAGGCCGAACTGGATGAGACGGCAATTCAATTTAAAAATTATTCCTTCAATGATTCGGTTTGGGTTGGTACTAAATCGGTGTTCAGCAAAATTGGGCCACTAAATGATTCGAACAAATCCCAACTATTAAAAAAGTCTAATTTTCTTCAGCTTGAAGATTCATTAGAAGTATATTTGATTTATGTAAACGATGTGTTATTGAGAAATGAGCAGGCACCCCTCGAGTATGCCAACTCTACAATCAAGCAAATCCTTCTCAATAAAAGAAAGGCCGAATTGGTCAAAGAATTAGAAAAAGATATAACAAGAGATGCAATTGAAAACGAACAATTTAAAATTTATAATTAAAGGCTTTACTGTTGCGGTTATTGCAGCAGTAGGCCAAATAGGTATTGCACAGGAAGTGATAGTTACAGACAGTACAGCTATCCAGCCCGAAGAGCAATATGTAGAGGCTACACCAACCAGTCAAAATTCTTCCCGACAAAAAGTAGACGGGATTGCAGGAGTGGTTGGAGGATATGTTATTCTCGATAGTGACGTGCAAATGCTCTTCCAGGATCTAAAGAGCCAGGGGGTTTCTACAGCAGACGTTACAGATTGCCAATTGGTAAGTAACCTGCTTGAGAATAAATTGTATGCACATCACGCCATCCAGGATAGTATTGTTGTTTCTGATGCAGAGCTAAGTAATTATGTGGACCAGCAAATCAACCAGATGGTTCAACAAATTGGTTCTATTGAAAAGGTACTTGCTTTTTATAAGAGAGATTCTGAAACAGAATTTAAAAGTGAACTTCTTGAAATAAACAAACAAAGAGAGTTATCCAGCAGGATGCAGCAAAAAATTATTGAGAATGTAGAAGTAACTCCCGATGAGGTGCGTGCCTATTTCGAATCTATCCCCAAAGACGCAAGACCTATTTTTGGAGATGAGGTTGAGGTAGCACAGATTGTTATTAAACCAGAAATTCCCCAAAGTGAGAAGCAAAAGATTATTGCCCGTCTTCTCGAAATGAGAGAAGATGTACTCGATAACGGCGCAAGTTTTAATACGAAAGCTATTATGTATTCCCAGGATCCAGGCTCCAGCAGGGATGGAGGTAAAATGATTGTTTCTCGTAAAGATCCTCTGGATAAAACGTTTAAAGATGTTGCTTTTAGCCTTCAGGAAGGTGAAGTAAGTGAGCCTTTTGAATCTCAATTTGGATTTCATATTATTAAACTTGATAAAGTCATTGGACAAAATCTTGAAATTCGTCACATTTTATTAATACCTGATGTTACCCAGTCTACAATGGATAAAGCTCGAAAACAACTTGATAGTATAAGAAATCAAATTGTTAGTAAGGAAATAACTTTTGCCCAGGCTGCGAAAAAATATTCTGATGAGGAACAAACTGCAGCGAACAACGGGAGGCTAATTAATCCTACTACGGGAGATACAAGATTTGAACTTACCAAAATAGATCCTACCATATATGATCAGGTTGTAAATTTAAAAGAGGGAGAAGTTTCCCTTATACTTTCAGATCAGGATCGTACGGGGAGAGTCTTTTATAAGATCATTATGGTAAATAAGCGATTTCCTGAGCATGAAGCTGATTTTGCACAGGATTACATGAAAATTCAGGAACTGGCTTTGCAAAAGAAACAACTGGATGCAATTGCGAAATGGCAAAAAGAGAAAATTGCCGACACTTACATAAAAATTAATGGAAAATACCGTAATTGTGAATTCACCAATAACTGGTTAAAGCAGTAATTACATGAGCGATGTTGCAGCGGTAGAAAATCTGGTTGTAAAACATAAACAACTTAAGCAGGAAATTGCAAAAGTTATAGTAGGACAGGAGGAAGTGGTAAACCAGATCCTCCTGTCTGTATTTGCAGGTGGTCATGCCTTGCTTATAGGAGTTCCGGGATTAGCCAAAACTTTAATGGTAAATACAATTTCCCGTGCCCTGGGACTGGACTTTAAAAGGATCCAGTTTACGCCTGATCTTATGCCCAGCGATATATTGGGTTCAGAGATTCTCGATGAGAACAGGCATTTCAAATTCATTAAAGGTCCTGTTTTTTCAAATATTATTCTGGCTGACGAGATTAACAGGACTCCTCCTAAAACCCAGGCAGCACTTCTGGAAGCAATGCAGGAACGTGCTGTTACCGTTGCAGGAAATCACTATAAGTTAAGTCTTCCTTATTTTGTGCTGGCAACTCAAAATCCCATTGAGCAGGAGGGAACCTATCCTTTGCCCGAAGCGCAACTGGACCGATTTATGTTTGCCATACATCTGGATTATCCCACTTTTGAGGAAGAAGTAAATGTTGTAAAAAGCACTACTTCAAATAACAAATTTGAAATATCACCTCTTTTCTCTGCGGAAGAAATTATTAAAATACAGGAATTGATACGACGCATTCCCGTTGCAGACAATGTTGTTGAATACGCAGTAAGATTAGTTGGGAAAACCCGGCCACAGCACAATGCGGCGCCAGAAATTGTGAAAAACTATGTAGACTGGGGTGCAGGTCCCCGGGCTTCACAAAATCTTATTCTTGCTGCAAAAGCTCATGCTGTTGTAAACGGAAAATTTTCTCCTGATATAGAAAATGTTCAGGCTGTTGCTATTGGAATCCTTCGGCATAGAGTCATTAAAAATTATAAAGCCGAAGCAGAAGGAATAACTGAAGAATATCTAATTAGAAAGTTATTTTAATGCCTTGAGTAATAGATGAATTTTCTGCTGAAAAACAGAATTTTTCATCCATTGCATTCCTTTTGCTACAGGAAATTTAGATCCTAACAAAGCCCACATTTTCTAAAATATCCAGATTCTAAATTAATTTCCTGGATTTGCATTATTCTCCTTTTATCTTCTGCTTCATTGTTTTTGGATGTTCTACGGGAGAAATCTGCCTATAGAACTTTTGAATTCTGCAAAGGAGAAGCTACTTCAATTTAGCGATACTTACCCGCACCTTTAGAAAAATTTTCAGGAACAGTAAGTGTTTTTCTCTGCTTGACCAGGAATTAATTAATGCTTTTTATATTTCAGCAGCTTATCGGTAATCATATATCCTATATTCCTTTAAAAAATGCCTAATTGTAATCCAAATAATTTTCTGGCTAATTGAATGATAAGGGGTGAAATTTACGAATTTGACATTTTAAGGGTGTTTAATTCAATATCAAGTAAAATTCATAACTAATTTTTTTAGAATTTTGAAAGATGTTTATTGAATGTTGACTTTAGGTTATAATTTTCAAAATCGGGTTAAATTCCTTAATTTTGCAGGACGTTTTGAACAAAAATCTAATAGAAAATGGCATACGATATTGATATGATTAGAAAGGTTTATAGCCAGATGGCGGAACGTGTAAATAAAGCACGTGAAGTTGTTGGAAAACCTTTGACTCTTTCTGAAAAAATTCTTTATTCTCACTTGTGGGATGGCAATGCGACCCAAAGCTTTACAAGAGGTAAGGATTACGTGGAATTCGCACCAGACAGGATAGCCTGCCAGGATGCCACCGCGCAAATGGCCTTATTACAATTTATGCAGGCTGGTAAGAAGAACGTTGCTGTACCAACTACTGTACATTGCGACCACCTTATCCAGGCTAAAATGGGAGCTGCAATAGATTTACAGGCAGCTAACAAATCCAGTAGTGAAGTTTTTGATTTTCTGGAATCTGTTTCCAATAAATATGGGATTGGTTTCTGGAAGCCGGGAGCCGGAATTATTCATCAGGTAGTACTGGAGAACTATGCTTTTCCGGGAGGAATGATGATTGGGACAGATTCTCACACTGTTAACGCAGGTGGGTTAGGAATGGTTGCTATTGGAGTGGGAGGTGCAGATGCAGTAGACGTAATGGCAGGAATGGCATGGGAATTAAAATTCCCTAAACTTATTGGGGTAAAGTTAACCGGAAAATTATCTGGATGGACGGCTCCTAAAGACGTGATCTTAAAAGTAGCGGGTATTCTTACTGTTAAAGGAGGAACTAGGTGCTATTATAGAATATTTTGGGGAAGGTGCGCGCTCTATGTCTGCTACCTGGTAAAGGTACTATTTGTAACATGGGAGCAGAGGTTGGTGCAACAACTTCTACTTTTGGGTATGATGAGTCAATGGAGAGATACCTTAACGCAACTAACCGCGCCGATGTAGCAGAAGCTGCAAACCAGGTAAGAGAACACCTTACAGGTGACGCTGAGGTTTATGCTAATCCTGAACAATATTTTGATGAATTAATAGAAATTAATCTTTCCGAATTAAGGCCGCATCTTAATGGACCTTTCACTCCAGACCTTGCTACCCCAATTTCAGAAATGGGAGCAAAGGCACGTGAGAACGACTGGCCAATAAATGTGGATTGGGGGCTAATTGGTTCGTGTACCAATTCATCTTATGAAGATCTTACCCGTGCAGCCTCAATAGCTAAGCAGGCGGTAGATAAAAAAGTTAAGGCAAGATCAGATTTTGGTATTAATCCGGGATCAGAAACAATACGTTATACAGCAGAAAGAGATGGACTTCTTCAAATTTTTGAAGATCTTAATGCTACAATTTTTACAAATGCCTGTGGTCCATGTATAGGGCAGTGGGATAGAAGCGACAGGAAAGGAGAAGAAAAGAACACAATTGTTCACTCCTTTAACAGGAACTTCTCTAAACGTGCCGACGGAAACCCTAATACTCATGCTTTTGTAGGCTCGCCTGAGATGGTTGCTGCAATTGCAATTTCAGGGCGATTAGACTTTGATCCTACCCGGGACAAATTATTAAATGAGGATGGGCAGGAAGTAATGCTGGATGAGCCTACAGGAATTGAGTTACCACCAAAAGGATTTGACGTTAAGGATCCGGGTTATGTAGCACCTTCTGAAGATGGAAGTTATGTAGAAGTAAAAGTAGCCAGGGATAGTGAACGTCTTCAACTTCTTGAGCCTTTTGAACCATGGGATGGCCAAAATTTAACTTAGTGCTAAATTGTTGATCAAAGCATTTGGAAAATGTACTACAGATCATATTTCTATGGCAGGTCCATGGTTAAGATTCCGTGGGCATCTTGATAATATTTCTAATAATATGCTTATTGGTGCTATCAATGCCTTCAATAAAAAAACCAATTATGTCAAGAATCAATTAACCGGGGAATATGATGGAGTACCCTGGTAGTTCAACGGGCTTACAAGGCAGCTGGAATTCCTACAATAGTTGTGGGAGATCACAACTATGGAGAAGGATCTTCCAGAGAACACGCGGCAATGGAACCACGCCACCTGGGAGTTAAAGTTGTTTTGGTGAAATCTTTTGCAAGAATTCACGAAACAAACCTTAAAAAACAGGGAATGCTGGGAATTACATTCCAAAATGAAGCCGATTATGACCTAATTCAGGAAGATGATACCTTCAATTTCGTAGACCTTGAAGGTTTTGCACCAGACAGGCCTCTTACAATTGAGGTGGTTCATGCAGATGGTAGTAAGGACGTTATTAAAGCAAATCATACTTACAATTTGCCACAAATAGAGTGGTATAGACAAGGTTCAGCTTTAAATCTTATTAAAAAGCAGAACGCTGCTTAGTGAATGAAGTAACTTATATAAAAAACTCCTGTATTTCAACAGGAGTTTTTTTGTTTAGGATTATCTACTCTATTATTCCTCACCCAAACACGTCGATTAATTAAAATTCTCTACCTGCTCTTTTTGACGGAGTAAAAGATCGGTAATGGTTCGGGAAAGCTTTGTATTGTATAAAATAGTATAATATTTTGTAATATTTTCAATTTCAAAAGTCTGGCATTTTTCCAAAATGTGAGGACCATTAACTTTCTTTAAATATATCAGTTCTACAGTATATGGTAAGGTAGAAGAAAAGATCCTTTTGACAATGTTTTTCATTTTTCCAAGAATTTCCTGATTTTGACACTGGACAAGTTCCTGCTCAATCAACTGCCTGGAAATCATCCTATCCCGTAGCAAAGGCCGTTGAAAATCAGTGTCTTCAATAGTGCTGTCATTTAAGATCTCTATGTACATGTTAATGAGATTACGATTAGATGCCTGTAAGCGTAAAATTTGGTAATATAGGTAGAAAGACATTGAAAAGATTAATTTTACTGAAATCTACCCCACAACCTAGAGCTAAAAACGTTTAATATTGTTTTAACATAATATTAATAATTTTTATGTTGGTACACGTCGCTTTTACTATTATTAATTATAAGAACACATTTACCAGGTTTATTGAACGACCTTTGATTTAGCTAGATTAGTAAATATTTTTTCCCACACATCTTCGATTATACGTATGAATAATAGACAGGCTATAGGTAGCAGGCTTAAAGAATTAAGAAAGAGAAACAAGTTTTCGCAACAACAGGTAGCCGAAAATCTTTTTATCTCTCAGGCTGCTTACTCCTTAATTGAAAATTCTCAAAATGGAGTAGTTGCCGAGCATATAATTAGCCTTAGTAATCTTTATGACGTCACTACAGACTTTATTTTAAAAGGAGATAAACACCTTATAAGAATTTCGCCTTATATGGGTTTTGTACCTTATATAAAACTTGCAGCTCACGCGGGATTTATCAGGAATATGACTAAATCTCTTGCAGAAGAAGAGCGGGAATGGTATAGGATTCCAGGCTATAATCCTTCTCAGGATCATTATCTTTTTGAGGTTGAAGGGAGTAGTATGGTTCCTACTATTTTACCGGGCGATATAATAATATGCCAAAACCAGCCTAAAATAAATTCTATTTTAGATGGATCTATAGTTTTAATTATTACAAAGGAGGCCCTTCTCGTAAAACGCTTCCGAAAAAGCAATATTGAGGATGAGTTCTTTTTTGATAATGATAATCCCGAGGACAGTGAAATCCTTAGATTTTCAAGGTCCGAAATTCAGGAAATTATGATGGTGAGAGGCAAGATTACCAATGTATTAATTCCCCATCATCAAATGGCTTCCAGTGGTAAAATACAGAGTCTGGAAGAATCTATCGAGTTCCTTAAAAAAGAACTTTTTGCAGTTCAAAAAAAGCTTCAGAAATTAGGGAAATAAGCTACTCCATTAGGAAGCTTTAGCAAAAATCCTTTTCTTTGCGGTTTAAAATTTCCATCGATGAAGCTCTTTAAAAATCAATGGTCAAACATTATAATTGCCGTAGTTATTCTGGTGCTCATCATACCCGGAACACGTAAGCCACTGCAAATATTTGCTAATAAAATCTTTTCTTTTAGTCCATCAGTCACTTCAAAAGAGGATAGAGAATCTATAGCAGGTTATGATTGGGCTTTAGAAAAAAACAACAGGGATCGTCTGGATTTTTCGGAATATAATGGAGAGGTCATTTTGGTTAATTTCTGGGCTACCTGGTGCCCTCCCTGTATTGCAGAAATGCCAAGCTTCCAGGAACTATACAATGATTACGGAGACAAAATAAATTTCCTGTTTGTTTCTTCTGAAGATCACCAAACAGTGAGAGGATACCTAAACCGAAAGAATTTTACTCTACCCGCCTACAGGCCACTATCTGAAGCCCCACAACCATTAAATGGAAATACTTTACCAACCACCTACCTTATAGATCAACAGGGGAACATAGTAATTCAAAAAGTGGGAGCGGCGGACTGGAATAGTGAGAGTGTGCGCAATACTATAGATAAATTACTTCAACAACCTGTAACTCTTCGCTAAGTTATTTTTCTGAAAAAAGAATATATAAACTGAGGATGGAAAAGAGAGAACATAATTTTAAGTTCTTCTTTTAGATCTGATTCTTCATCCAGATACCTAAAGATTTCCTGAGGAGAATTCCGGCTGTAAAATTTGGTGAAGATTTGTTCTCCCAGCTCGTTATTTCGGGAAAGAACATCCAGAAATATGGAATCATAAATTCTGGAGCGCTCGTTTATTAAATTTTCGGCAGGATCTTTACCTTCCTTTATGTTTTGAATAAGCTTTATGACTTTTGTTTCACAGCTTTTAAAAGAATAGCCTGTAGATCCTTTCACCCAGGAACCTCCCGTGCCTATTTTGGTGATTTTTGCTGTACTTTCTTTATGAAAAGGATAATCGGTCATAGGAATCACTCCTTTCTCGGTTTCCGAAATACTGTAATCATTAATGTTTAGAACCTCCCGCAAATATTTTTCCAGGTGCTCATCATAAGTCTCTTCTCTGGTCAAATAAGGGGTGAAAAAAGTAAATTCTATTAAAGCTTTCTTTTCAGTTATGGGGAGAACGTAGGTAAAACTGGTACTGTTCTTATATTTGACCTTGAAATCCATCATAGTAAATGCTGCCGGATCAAACTGTGGAGTTTCAGTCTCCACCATCCAGCCTTTAAAATGTTGAAATAGGGTAGTTGTGTTGGGAGCTTCAGCGTAATTAGCGGTTACACGACTGTCAAAAATATGTAATGCGTTATAAGAATGGCTTTCTCCATATGCCATTGTTGCTGCTTTATCAATATCAGAGATTTTATCTTTTATAAATTTTATGTTTGGAGAATCCTCTAGCTGTGATTTCACATAATCATAAAAATCTATTGATCTCAGCATTTTATAGGAATAGGGAGAAAGAGAGAGATCTATATTTTTTTCAGAAGAAATAAAATATCCCTGCTTCCAGCTTTTTATAATAATGCCATCCCATTCACTCTTTCCCTTTTCCCAAAAACACCAGGTTTTATCATTGAAGTTTTTTTCTGAAGGTTCTATGATAGCAAGGGATCTCTGTTCAAAAAATCTATCCCTTCCAATATGTAATGCTAATTGCAATCCAGCAAGTCCACCTCCTATGATGATATAATCATAATATTTTTGCATAGGAAGAGCTATATTTTACTTTCTGAAATATTTCATAGGCACCCAAAGCATTCCAAAACATTCTCCATCTTCTTTTCCCAGGTGTTTGTGATGCATTTTATGTGCGCGCCTCACACCTTTAGCATACCTGTTATTGGCATTTCTAAATATCTTAAACCGCTGATGAATAAAAATATCGTGCACGGTAAAATAGGCAATTCCATAAGCCAGAATTCCTGCACCAATAGGCAAGGCATACCAAATACCTTCATTTTGCCACAATAGGAAAAAGATTATACTTATAACAGCATAAAAAACGAAGAAGAGGTCATTTCTCTCCCACCAGCTGTCGTGATCTTTTTTGTGATGATCGCTATGCAATTTCCACAAAAATCCGTGCATAACATATTTATGCGTAAACCACGCCATGCCTTCCATTCCAAGGAAAGTTCCAATAAAAACAAGTATCCAAAGTACAATTTCCATTATAAAAGATTTAATCTACAAAAGATATATGATCTTGCAAGGAGTCCGGCCTTTTGATAATTGGGAACACTTATGCGCCTGCTTTTGATCTCCAGGGAGGGAACATCTTTAAGTTTCTTCAATAGTTTACTATAATAAACATACGCAGTGTAAACTCCAAACTTTGCCTCCACAGGTAACTTAGAAATTCCTTTCAGGCCTGCCTCAAAATCGGCCTCAATTTCAGCAATTATTCTTTGCTTATTTAATTCGTCCAGGGAGTGAAGGTTAGTGCCCGGGAAATAGCTTCTGTTTAAATCCTCCAAATCATCTTTAAGATCTCTTAAAAAATTCACTTTTTGAAAAGCCGAACCCAGGCTCATCGCCGATTCCCGCAACTCGTTATATTTTGTTTGATCTCCTTTTACGAAAACTCTTAAACACATCAATCCTACCACATCTGCGCTGCCGTAAATATACTCCTTATATTCTTTAGTGGTAAGATAAGTAGACTTGTAAAGATCCATTTTCATACTTTTTAAGAAGGCACAATAAAGACTTTTCTCAATGCCATACCTATGAACAGTTTCCTGAAAAGAGTTGAGGATGGGGTTAAGACTTATTTTATTCTCAATGGCTTTGTACAAATCTTCTGTAAATTCTTCTAATAGAGTTTCTTTATCAAATTCATGGAAAGAGTCAACTATTTCATCAGCAAGTCGTACGAATCCGTATATATTGTAAATATCCTGCCTTATTGAAGGAGCAAGCATTTTTGTAGCAAGTGAGAAGGATGTACTGTAAGCATGAGTTACAGCTTTACTACAGGTGCCGGAAACGGTGTCAAAAATGGATTTCATATACTATATTCTTTTTGTACAAGGCCGGAAACAAGTTTGCCGGAAATTAGAGAAGGGGGAACTCCGGGACCGGGTACTGTAAGTTGTCCTGTGAAGAACAGGCCATTGACTTTTTTACTTTTTAATTTGGGTCTAAGAAATGCTGTTTGTAAAAGGGTATTTGCCATTCCATAGGCATTTCCCAGGTAGCTATTATAATCTTTTACAAAGTCATTGACACAAAAGGAATCTTTAAACAAGATACTGCTTTTTACTTCCTGATGTGTTAATTTTTCAAACCGTGTTATGATTTTGTCAAAGTATTCTTCCCTTAATTGGGGCGTATCATTTAAACCCGGTGCTATAGGAATAAGAAAAAATCCATTTTCACAGTTAGCAGGTGCAGTGCCCTTATCGGTTACAGAGGTGAAGTTGGCATAGAAGAGAGGTTCATCAGGCCATCGAGGGTCATCGTAAATTTCTCTGGCATGAGCGTCAAAATCTACATCAAAAAACAGGTTGTGGTGCTCAATATTTTTCAGCTTTTTATTAAAACCCACATAAAACAGGAGGGAAGAAGGTGCATATGTTTTTTTTGCCCAATAATTTTCAGAATACTGCCTGTGTTCCAAATCCAGTAAGGTTTCACTATGGTGATAATCAGCCCCGCTAACTACTACCTCTGTTGGCATGATTTTGCCGTTAATTTGAAGGGAAGTAACACTTCCTTCCTCAACCTTTATCTTTTCTATTGTAGCATTGGTTTGAAACTTCACCCCCAGAGACAGCGCGAGCGACTCCATTCCTTCAATTACCTTATACATTCCGCCAATGGGATGCCAGGTGCCAAGGCCAAAATCGGCATAATTCATAAAACTGTAAAAAGAGGGAGTATCACTGGGTTTTGCACCCAGGAACAGGACAGGAAATTCCAGGATTTGAATAAGCCTTTCATCATTAAATTCTTTTCGCACATCCCTGGAAATTGTACTAAAAAATTGCCCTATCCTTTTTATAGTTGCTAGTGTAACAAGTTCAACAGGGGAGACTCCCGGGCGATACACCAAATCTTTTATAGCAATTTCATAATTGTTCCTGGCGCTGGCTATAAAATTTTTGAGTTTTTCGGCACTTCCGGCTTCTTCTTTTTCAAAAGTTTTGTAGATTTTCTCCAGAGTATCACCAATACTAATTGAGCTATCAGGCCCAAATACAACCTGATATGCCGGATCTAATTTTTTGAGATTATAATAATCTGAAGTTGACTTACCAAAATCTGCAAAAAAACGTTCAAAGACATCGGGCATCCAATACCAGGAAGGTCCCATATCGAAGCTGAAGCCTTCCCTCTTATATTGCCGGGCTCTTCCCCCAATTTGCTCGTTTTTCTCGTATACAGTAACTGCATATCCCTCTTTTGCGAGATAGCAGGAAGCTGCCAAAGATGCAAATCCTGATCCTATGACGCTAACCCGGGTTTTCATTCCAATTCATTAGTAAATTCGGTGATAGACTTGTATATTTTAATATATTCAGGTTGATTAGAAGGATCAAGGTTTTGTATTTTAGCTCCAAACAGGTTTAATTTTCTAATCTTATCGGTACATAGTTCTGTTTTAAATTCGGTTATAAACTCATCTATGTCCCTTGGAGTAATTGTAAGATAGCTTATAAACGCAGGATCCGGATGAATTTCCAGGATGTACCTCATTTCCTTTAGTGGCATACTTGGCCCAAGGAAAATGGTCTTTCTGCCACTTAGAAGAAGTTCATAATTTATATATAGAAGACCCAGATCATGAATTTCATTTTCAGGTAAAAAAAGAACATAAAGCTTCTCATCTGTATACTGTATGTTTTCCTTTAATAAAGCTATGTTGAAATAAAGCTTATGCTTGATAAGATCTACTATGAAATGCTCATGAACAGGATTTAAAGTATCTGTTTGCCATAAAAGACCTACTTCTTCCAGGAGAGGAAGAAATATTTCATGAAATATCTGGCGGAAGGTTTTGGTCTCCAGTAGCTTATTATAGGTTTTGCTGAATAATGATTCATCAAAGTTGATCATAGCAACTTTAAATGAATTAATGGCGCGATTTTGAAGACTTGCAGTGGCCGCAACATTTTTTACCATACTGGAAATTTCTTCATCACTAAGTTTAGCAATTCGTGAAATTTTATATCCATGTTCATTTAGAAAAGTAACATTCAGGATTTTTTGAAGATTACTAATGTCGTAGGTCCTAATGTTTGTATCAGTTCTCTCTGGTGTAAGAATATTATATCTCTTTTCCCATATCCTAATCGTATGGGCTTTGATACCGCTAAGGTGTTCAAGGTCTTTAATACTGAAATTTTGTTTAATATGTTCCATAGTCTCCAAAAATGCTAAACAAATCTAAACAAATTGTATTCGATGTTGATTTAGGAAATGTTAAATGTTTAATATAATCTGAAAATATTTAAACAAAAAATATTTTATGGCTTTGGAGAACGTAAGTAAAAATAATCTATATTAGCTGATCCCCAGTATATTACCTACTTAATCTAGCTTCGTCTTTGTCTTAACTTTAGAGATCATTATGAAAAAAAGGATTAAAAGAGCGTTTTTACTAATTTTTAGTATGCTCCTGTTGATTGTGCTCGTTGTAATAATTTACGTTTCAACCATGTTGCCCAATGTAGGGGAGCCGGAGGACATTATTATAGAAGTTACTCCGGAAAGGGTGGAGCGGGGCAGTTATCTGGCAAACAATGTAACGGTTTGTATGGATTGTCACATAGGAAGAGACTGGAGTTATTTTTCATGGCCAATCATAAAAGGTACTGAAGGACAGGGAGGGGAAATATTTGATCAGTCTATGGGCTTCCCAGGTAAATTTGTGTCAAGGAATATCACTCCTGTTAATCTAGGGGAGTGGACAGATGGGGAGCTACTAAGGGCAATTACAACTGGAGTTAGCAGGAATAATAAACCTATTTTTCCTGTAATGCCACACGCTAATTATGGATCGATGGATAAAGAAGATATTAAAGATATAATCGCTTATATAAGAACTCTTGAGCCAATTGATCATCAGCCTGAACTCTCAAGATCTGAATTTCCTATGAGCCTTATATTAAACACAGTTCCAAAAAAGGCTAATTTTGGAACACGACCACCAAAGACGGAAACCCTTAAATATGGGAAGCACCTTGTGAATGCTGCAGCTTGTGTAGAATGTCATACCCAAAAAGTGAATGGGCAGGTAGAAGGAGAATTATTTGTTTACGGATTTGAATTCAAATTCCCTGATGGAGCTATATTGAGGTCGGCCAATATTACTCCGCACGAAACGGGGATTGGCACCTGGACCAAAGAACTCTTTGTTGCACGTTTTAAAGCTTATTCTGATTCTTCGTATATCCCGAATAAAGTTAAGCCGGGGGAGTTTCAAACTGTGACGCCCTGGATGTTTTATGGTGAAATGACTGAAGAAGATCTGGGTGCAATCTATGAATATTTGCAAAATTTGAAACCAGTAAATCAGGTGGTAAGTGTATTTGAACCTGCTAATAAATTGCAGAAGAAAAGCAAAAAAGGATAGAGAGAATAGCTTTGGAGTTTTAAAATACCTCTGCCATTTTTGTTTTTTAATAAAAGAGGAGGAGAAAAGTAATAGTTGTACCCGGAGCGGGACTTGAACCCGCACGCCCTAATGGACACATGGCCCTCAACCATGCCTGTCTACCAATTCCAGCACCCGGGCAAAAGTTTAGAAAATCTAAAGGGCTGTATTTTAAAATCAGCAATTGCTAAAAGAACGTCGGAAGAAAAATTATCTTCCTTAAAACTTATTCCGGAATACCGGAATATTCTGTGATCTGGCTGGGCTTACCTCGTTTCCGCTACGCTTCACTCAGGACAGGCTTCTCGCCAACAAAAATTATTCTAAATTTTGTGATCTGGCTGGGGCTTCCTTCGGTTTCGCTACGCTTCACTCAGGACAGTTTTCTCGCCAACAAAAATTATTCTAAATTTTGTGATCTGGCTGGGGCTCGAACCCAGGACCCTCTCCTTAAAAGGGAGATGCTCTACCAACTGAGCTACCAAATCTAATTTTATAGTTGAAAAAATTTGAAGGTGTAAGAGCAATAACTCCTCCCGCAAAAATATTTCAGCTAAAATAAAATGAACATTTTCAGTTTGTGATCTCGCTAGGGCTTCCTTCGGTTTCGCTACGCTTCACTCAGGAAAGGCTTCTCGCCCAACAAAATCATTCTAAACTTTGTGATCTGGCTGGGGCTCGAACCCAGGACCCTCTCCTTAAAAGGGAGATGCTCTACCAACTGAGCTACCAAATCGGGTAGTGCATTATTTCTCAAATGCGGGTGCAAATATACTATCATTAATTTATTTTTCAAGAGGAAATTGGTATAAATTTGCTTTTGTTTCAAATTAAAATATAAAACCCTCTTTATCAGTATGAAAATTTTCTTATCCGGTTACATGGGCAGTGGTAAATCTCTTATTGCTCATCATCTGGCCCAAAAACTTAATTATACCCATATTGATCTTGATGATCAAATAGCGCTTATTGAAGAGCAAAGCATTCCTGCCATTTTTAAGACACGAGGTGAGTTATATTTTAGGAAAAGAGAGACCAATGTGTTAGAAGATGTTATTGAAGAACCTGCGTCTCTTGTTATTGCAATGGGAGGAGGAACTCCCTGCTATGGTAATAATATGGAACTGCTTAAAGCCTCAGGTGATGTTAAGACCGTATATCTAAAAGCCTCAGTAAAATTTTTAACTGACAGGTTATTAAATGAAAAAGATACGCGTCCTGTTATTAGCCATTTAAAAAATAAAGAGGAGCTGGAAGATTTTATTCGGAAGCATCTTTTTGAACGATCCTACTATTACAATCAGGCCGACCTGATAATTAACGTAGAAGGAAAGACGCCTGAAGTTATTACTGAAGAAATTATTCAAAAACTACAGTAATTCTACCCGGTCGTTTCCTCCAGAAAAACGAACCTTGACGGTTTCGCTCATAGAAGTAGAGAGAGAGATCCCTTTAAAATCGGCTTTAACGGGATATTTTTTATGACTTCGGTCTACGAGGACAGCGGTTTTTAACTGCTTTAACGGGACTTCCAGGAAATGTTTTACTCCGTAGATAAGAGTTGTCCCGGAGTTAAGAACATCATCTGTTAAAACTATAGATTTGTTGGTGTAATCTTCAGGAGGTAAAGATGTTTTTACCAGGTTAAGAGGATTTTTTTTGTCAACTGTAACTTCACATAATTCTATTTTAAGATTAGATATCTCCTCAAGAATTTCTTTTAATCGCCCGGCGAAAACGAAGCCACTATTGGCAATTCCTGCTAATAGAAGATGACTTTCATTCACATTGCTTTCATAGATTTGATAGGCAATTCTTCTAATTTTATATTTAACCTCTTCGTTATTAAGGATAATATTTGATGTAGACATCTTTTTTATTTTTTCTTAAAGATAAAAAACAATTCAATTCCCTGTCGTGGCTCAATTGAATTGTAACAGGGTTCAAGAACTTTAATTTCATAGTTATTTTTAAAGCAGTCTTCATATTCCTTTTTACTGCCACCAAAAGGAGGACCCGGCTTGGGAAAATTAATATTAAATAAAACTCCTGCAAGTTTGCCTTCCGGTTTTAAAAGATCGTATGCCTTTTTTGAATATTGCTTTCTTTGTTCAACGGGCAAAGCACAAAAAAATGTTTGCTCCAGGAGTAAATCGTATTGTCCTTTATGCTCAAAGAAATCCTGCTCTATCAAATGTTCTTTTGGAAAAGAAGGAATTCGGTTTTGTATGTTCAACAGTGGTTGCCTTGCAAAATCCAATATATAAACATTTTTAAAACCGCGGGAAAACAGGTATTCCGCTTCGTAGGAATTTCCTGCGCCGGGAATAAGGATCTTTATTTCCTTATCGCTAAGTTGGTCGATATATTCTTTTAGAGGTGGGGAGATCCTGCCCAAATCCCAACCTGTACTTTTTTCAAAATATCGGGATTCCCAGTACTTCTTATTCAGTGTCATTCTTTTTTTCCTCATCGGGACTTTCAAACCATTCATCTATATCTCTGCGGTCTTTTTTAGTAGGCCTGCCTGTACCTTTCTTTCGGTAATAATCTTTAGAATATTTAAGAAGCTCCAGTTTATCAAATTCTTCTTTAGGAGTGATATCGTTGATATAAAGGTTTACAATTTTTGCTCCTACACGGCTGGAAGGAAGATCCAGAACATCAATTTGGTAATCAATTTGGTTTTTTCTCACCGTAATTTTATCTGTTGCATAAACTTCCCGGGAGGGTTTAACAATGTCACCACCAATCCTCACTTTGCCCTGCTAAGATGCTTCGGTGGCAATACTTCTTGTTTTAAAATATCTTACACACCATAAAAACTTGTCAACTCTCATAAAACAGCTGCTTAAAACCAATGAAATCTTAAACAAAAATACAAGAATATTGTATCTTGCGCCCTTAAATTTAATTAATGATGAGATTTCAAAAGTTGTTTTTTACTAGTGTGTTAAGCACTGTTTTTTTTATATCGTGTTCTAAAGATGATGACAATAAAGTTGAAGTAGAGCCTCCTAGAGATGCTGCGGAACAATCTCTTGCAGATGATGAAACCCTGGTTTCATTTCTTGAGACTCATTTTTACAATGAAGAAGATTTTGAAAACCCCGGACCTAATTTTAACTACATCGCAAAATTTGATACTATTGCCGGAGACAATCAAAACAAAACACCTCTTATTGAATCAGATAAGCTTACTTCTAAAACCATTACTATAAATGAGGTTGATTATAAAGTTTATATACTCACTATAAGGGAAGGGGTAGGAGAACAACCAACCTTTGCTGATTCTGCTTATGTAAGATATGAGGGATCATTAACCGGAGGAAAAGTTTTCGATTCTAATACCATTATACCTGCGTGGTTTGATTTTGAGGGTTATGTAACCCGTAATACCCAAGGGCAATTAGTAAAAGCTGGAGGTACAGTGCCAGGATTTCCTGCAGGAATAACAGAATTTAAAGAAGGTTCCGGGTACCAGGTAAATCCTGATAATACCATATCCTGGAATAATGACTTTGGAATTGGAGCAGTTTTTTTCCCATCGGGACTTGGATATTTTAATTCCCCAACCGCTAGTATTCCTGCTTATAGTCCTCTAATCTTTAGTTTCAACCTTTTGAGGACTGTAGAAGCTGACCATGATGGTGATGGAATTCCCTCCATTTCGGAAGATATAGATGATAACGGGGATCTTTTTAATGACGATACAGATAAAGATGGCATTCCCAATCATTCTGATCTGGATGATGATGGAGACGGGATGCCTACCAAAGATGAAATTACAGTTGGGGAAGATGGTGTAATTATATTTTATGACAACAATAACAATGATATTCCTGCTCATCTTGATCCGGATGAATTTAAAAATGTAAACGCAGAGGAATAGATAAAAGATCCATTATAAAATGCCCCAAAAAACATTTAAGTTTTTTGGGGCATTTCTATTTAATAAAATTTAAAAGAGGAAAGCCTGTCTTCTATTTAATGACTTTAAGCCCTTTCTCTCCTATTAGGGAGGAGCAAAAATTACAATATCAATTTTTTACATGAAAAAACCCCTGAAGAGCAGCTTCAGGGGTTATAAAGTTTTTTATCTGGTATTTCCTAATTAAAGCTATATGCCAAACTAAAAATCCATTGTGAGGGTCTGGAATCTATCCTAAAGTTTTCACTGGCGGTGTCGCTGAAGGCTGTATTCTCTTTAAAAGCGCCTTCGTATCTCACATCTAAACCAAATCTTCCAAGATTAAGGCTTAGCTCCAAGTTGGTACCCCATAGTTATACTGTTCTCTGCTTCGGCTATTTCAAAGTCTGAATCTTCAAGTTTATTGCTTAGTATGTATTGAAAAGATGGTCCTGCTTTTATATTTAAGGGTCCAAGTATTTTAACTCCTACAAGAACTGGCGCATCTATCTTCTGTATCTGGTATTCAAAGGCATTGTAGTCAGTATTTAATTTGGTATATACTAATTCAGGTTGAAGAAAAAAGCCAAGAATTCCAAATCGTGCATATCCACCCAGATGATACCCCATTTTGCTTTCCCCGTCTGTGGCATCTTCAAAACCTTCTGAAACAGATGAATATTCTCCTGTAGCACCATAATTTAAACCTCCTTTAATTCCAAATGAAGTTTGAGCATATGTACTGCTTAGCCATAAACAGCAGTGCTGCAACTAGTAAATTTTTCATATTAATTATATTAGCGTTAGATCAATTATAACGCAATAGAGGTGCCAAATATTTTTGCACTTATAAAAGCCTGCGCGTCTTTAATGGAATTAGCCTATAGATTAATAGGTTAGAAGTAATTTTTCCTTCAAAGATTTACAGAATCAAAATATTATTATTAGTAGTGCCCGATTTTATATTTTAAATATTTGTTTCTGAATTCTCATTGTTTCAGCACAAAGGAGTGAGTCCATTATTCTGAACCAGAATTACCGAACATATTGTATTCAGCTCTGTAAGTAACAATTTTCAAAATTGCTGTCTTCCAATTGTCGTTTAGTTAAGTATCTTTGCACCACTTAAAAAGCAGTATGAATTTTGAACTTTTAACTACCGATCCCGGTAGTAAAGCCAGAGCAGGAAAAATAACAACAGACCACGGAACAATAGAAACTCCTATTTTCATCTTAGGGTGGGTACAGTGGGGTCTGTAAAAGGAGTACACCAGAGAGAATTGAAGGAGGAAATAAATCCTGATGTTATTCTGGGAAATACCTATCACCTTTACCTCAGGCCACAAACTGAAATTCTTCGGAAAGCCGGAGGACTTCATAAATTCATTAACTGGGACCGGAATATCCTTACCGATAGTGGAGGTTACCAGGTTTATTCCCTTTCAGAAAGAAGAAAAATTAAAGAGGAAGGTGTAAAGTTCAAATCTCATATTGACGGTTCTTACCACACTTTCACTCCGGAAAATGTGATGGAGATCCAGAGAACTATTGGAGCCGATATTATTATGGCTTTTGACGAGTGTACTCCTTATCCCTGTGACTATAAATACGCCAAAAGATCTATGCATATGACGCACCGCTGGCTGGATCGTTGTATTGCGCATCTTGAGAAAACTCCATACCTGTACGATTATACCCAGGCCTTTTTTCCGATTGTTCAGGGGAGTACTTATAAAGATCTTCGGAAGGAATCAGCGGAATATATCGCATCAGTTGGAGCTGAAGGAAATGCCATTGGAGGATTATCTGTAGGAGAACCTGCAGAAGAAATGTATGAAATGACTGAAGTTGTTACAGCAATACTTCCTGAAGACAAACCGCGTTACCTGATGGGGGTTGGTACTCCAATTAATATTCTTGAAAACATAGCTTTGGGAATTGATATGTTTGACTGTGTGATGCCAACAAGGAATGCCCGAAACGGAATGCTGTTTACAGCTCACGGCACCATAAATATTAAAAACAAGAAATGGGAGGACGACTTTTCTCCTATTGATGAAATGGATATTACCTGGGTAGATACAGAATATTCCAAAGCTTACCTTAAGCACTTGTTTTCTGTTAATGAAATGCTTGGCAAGCAAATTGCAACAATACACAATCTTGGCTTTTACCTCTGGTTGGTCCGTGAAGCCAGAAAACATATCTTAGCCGGAGATTTTTCCACATGGAAAACTATGATGGTAAAGCAAATGGATAAGCGACTTTAAAATTGAAGATTCTTGACTGGTATATATTAAAACGATATCTGGGAACTTTTCTCCTGATGTTGTTTCTGTTTATTCCAATTGGAATAACCATAAATCTTGCTGAAAAAATTGGTAAGATCCTGGAGAATGAGGTTCCTTTGATCGAGGTGGTGATCTACTACATAAATTTCACGATCTATTTTACAAATCTTCTTTTCCCGTTGTTCTTATTCCTGAGTGTTATCTGGTTCACATCGAAATTGGCCAATAATACTGAGATAATAGCATTTCTTAGTAGTGGAGTTTCTTTTTGGAGGTTTTTACGACCGTACCTTATTGGTGCTGCCATAGTATGTGCAGGCGCCCTTATCCTTGGAATGTTTTTAGCACCGCAGGCCAGCCGGGGATTTAATGAATTTAAGTTTAAATATTTGAAAAGAGGTGCAGAAGTACAGGAGACAAATGACGTCTACAGGCAGATCAACGATTCAGAATATATCTATGCGAGTAACTTCCAGCCCAGCGATAAGTCTGCCCGAAATTTTACCATAGAGCACTTTAACGGGAACGAAATGGAGTTTAAAATTAGCGCTTCCCGTCTTGTATATATCGATTCATCTAATTCCTACCAACTTACCAATGTTAACAAAAGAGTAATAGGGGAAGGGAGCGATGAAATTTATCATATGCGTACCCTGGATACTATCCTGCCATTCGAATTTGATGAGCTCACCCCCGTTTCTTATATAGCTGAAACTCTTAATTATAATGAACTCAATGATTTTATAGAGCAGGAAAAACGCAGGGGCTCCGGCAATATGAACAGGTATTTAGTGGTAGCTTATAAAAGATGGAGTTTACACGGTCTCAGCCTTTATTCTTACAGTTATAGCCGTGGCGGTATCTTCGATGAAGAGGCGTGGGGGAATGGGAGTAAATCTTGCAGTTGGAATTACACTTGCCTTTATTTTTATATTTTTTGATAAGGTCTTCGGGACCATAGCTGAACAGTCTACTTTTTCGCCGTTGATCGCCGTTTGGTTCCCTAATTTCGTCTTCGGAATTTTAGCTGTTTACCTTCTTTTCAATGCCAAGCGATAAACTGAAGAGTTATCTTCATTTTCACCTGATTGTATTCATTTGGGGGTTTACTGCCGTTCTTGGAGCTCTAATTACTTTGGATGCCATACCTCTGGTTTGGTACCGAATGTTGATTGCAAGTGGCTTTATCTTTTTATGGATCCTGTGGAAAAAGAAGGACCTGAAAGTTGCCACCAGTAAACTTATCCTTCTTCTAATAGCGGGGGTTGTTATAGCTTTGCACTGGCTTACCTTCTTTGGAGCTATTAAAGTTTCCAATGTCTCTATTACCCTGGCTTTATTATCAACGGGAGCTTTTTTCACCTCTCTCCTGGAACCAATTTTCTATAAGCGGAAACTGGTAGGATATGAAGTTATTTTCGGATTAATAGTGATGTTTGGCCTGTACATAATTTTTAGAGTAGAGACAGAGCATTACCTCGGAATTCTTTTGGGCCTTTTATCCGCATTTCTTTCAGCAGTTTTTACGCTAATGAATGGCAAACTAGTGAAACATGCGGCATCTTCAGTAATATCATTTTACGAATTGCTTACAGGAGTTGTGGCAATAAGTCTGTACCTTTTATATATCAGCTTTTCAAGTGACGGTGACAGAGGTTTTAATTCTGAATTTTTCACCCTGTCCTCCAACGACTGGTTATATCTTTCAATCCTTGCTTCTGTTTGTACGGCATATGCTTTTATTGCTTCCGTGGCTGTAATGAAACATCTTAGTCCGTACACAGTGATGCTTACGATAAATCTTGAGCTAGTATACGGAATTGTTCTTGCGTTTCTTGTCTTCGGAAACAAAGAACAAATGCATTCTCATTTTTATTACGGTGCGGCCATAATTCTTACTACGGTTGTGCTGAACGGCTATCTTAAGACGAAAAGAAAAATTTATAAGACAACTTAAAGACTCTTCCTTTAGAAGTTTCCTATATTTGTATGCTAATAAAAACACCATAACTTCCTATGGAATATTTGGATTTTGAACTACCCATTAAAGAGTTAGAAGAGCAGTACCAGAAGGCCTGTAATATTGGAGCTGAAAGTAATGTTGATGTAACTGCCACCTGTAAACAAATCGAAAAAAAACTGGCCGAAACCAGGAAAGAGATCTATAAGAATCTCACAGCATGGCAAAGGGTACAACTTTCAAGACACCCTAACCGTCCCTACACGCTTGATTATATTAATGCAATTTGTGGCAATACATTTCTTGAGCTCCACGGAGACAGAAATGTAAAGGATGATAAAGCCATGATTGGTGGTTTGGGAAAAATTGGGGATCAAAGTTTTATGATCATTGGCCAGCAAAAAGGTTATAATACCAAAACCCGCCAGTACAGAAACTTTGGAATGGCAAATCCTGAAGGATACCGTAAAGCGCTAAGACTTATGAAGTCTGCAGAGAAATTTGGTATTCCTGTTGTTTCTTTTATAGATACTCCGGGTGCATATCCCGGGCTGGAAGCAGAAGAAAGAGGACAGGGAGAAGCTATTGCCAGAAATATTATGGAGATGACGCGGCTCAAAGTACCAATTATTGTAGTAATAATAGGAGAAGGAGCCAGTGGTGGAGCTTTGGGAATTGGGGTAGGAGACAGGGTTCTTATGTTGGAAAATACGTGGTACTCGGTTATATCGCCTGAATCCTGTTCGTCCATACTTTGGAGAAGCTGGGAATATAAAGAAGTAGCCGCAGAGGCATTGAAACTTACTGCTAAGGATATGAAGAAACAAAAGCTCATTGATGAGATTGTGAAAGAACCGTTGGGGGGTGCGCATAGCAATAGGGAAGAAACATTTGATAGTGTAAAAAAATCGATATTATCTGCACTTGATGAGGTAAAGAACTTATCACCAATAGATTTAGTTGATCAAAGAATGGATAAATATTCTAACATGGGAGTATTCAAATCGTAATTCTTTTAAGCATCACCCTTTCAAAAACATCCGAGGTATTAACTTCGGATTTTTTTGGCCTTGTTAACAAAATAATATAGTTGTCAACAGGCAATTGTTTATGACTTAGTTAATTAAGTTGGCCGCAATTCATTAAGATTGTCTTAACAATTTATTTACATTCGTAAAATGGAAAAACTAACTGCCCCTCAAAATATAAAATACGGCTCCGGCAACGTAGTCACCCTGGAAAAAGGGAAAATACCTCCTCAAGCGGTTGATTTGGAGGAAGTTGTGCTTGGAGCAATGATGATAGATAAAAAAGGTGTTGATGAGATTATTGATATCCTGCACGCCGATGTTTTTTATAAAATTGCACACCAGTACATCTATGAAGCTATTTACAAGCTGTTTGAAAATACTGAAGCAATTGACTTATTAACCGTTTCTAACCAACTCAGGAAAGATGGCAGACTTGATAAGATTGGAGGAGAATATTACCTCATTCAGCTTACTCAAAAAGTGTCTTCTTCAGCTCACATTGAATTTCACGCACGGATTATTCTGCAGAAATATATCCAGCGAAGCCTGATAAAAATTTCCAACGAAATTATTGAAGATTCTTATGATGAATCTACAGACGTTTTCGATCTTCTCGATACAGCAGAATCGAAATTATATGAAGTAACTCAGGGAAATATAAAGAGATCTACAGAGACTGCTCACAGCCTCGTGATTCAGGCAAAGAACAGGATACAGGAGATTTCCAATAAAGAAGGATTGAGTGGGGTTCCTTCAGGATTTGATAAGTTAGATAAACTTACCTCCGGCTGGCAGCCCAGTGATCTTATCATTATTGCAGCCCGTCCCGGTATGGGTAAAACTGCTTTGACCTTGTCCATGGCTCGAAATATTGCAGTGGGCAGTAATATCCCGGTAGCTTTTTTCTCCCTGGAAATGTCCGCAGTACAACTTATTACCAGGCTAATTTCTTCTGAAACAGGACTTTCTTCAGAAAAATTACGAACAGGAAATCTGGAAACCCACGAGTGGGAACAGCTAAATGTGAAAGTGAAAGATTTGGAAAAAGCTCCTTTATTTATTGATGATACTCCTTCATTATCCATTTTCGATTTAAGGGCGAAATGCCGTCGTTTGGCTTCGCAGCATGGTATAAAGATGATAATGATCGATTACCTTCAGTTAATGACTGCAGGTAGTGCGGTAAAAGGTGGAGGAAACAGGGAACAGGAAATTTCAACTATTTCCCGTAACCTAAAAGCTCTGGCAAAAGAATTAAGTGTGCTTAATTGCACTTTCCCAGCTTTCCCGTGCGGTGGAAACGCGTGGTGGTAGTAAAAGACCATTATTAAGTGACCTTAGGGAATCCGGAGCAATTGAGCAGGATGCCGATATTGTATCTTTTATTTACCGTCCTGAATATTATAAAATTGATGAATGGGATGATGAAGAAAGATCTCCTACGGCTAACCAGGGTGAGTTTATTGTGGCCAAGCACAGGAACGGTGGTCTCGAAAATATTAGGTTGAAATTCCTTGGTCATTTAGGTAAATTCGATAACTTAGATGACTTTGACTCTCCTTTTGAGTTTCATTCTAAAATGAATGAAGCAGCGGGTGATGATCACTTCAGGGGCAAACCATTACCTAATCCAAGTGCAGATGAGGCCTTTGGAAGTGCTATGAATGATTTTAGCGATGATGAAGACAATGATGTACCTTTCTAAATATATCGATAGAACAAAAAATATAAAATTATATTCAATAACTAATTTTAAAAGGAGCATAGGAACAGGTTTTCTTATGCTCTTTTTATTTTTTAGCCCAGACACAATCCACGCCTCTTCCATATTGATCCCGATGGATGCAAAAAATCAGGCAAACCACCTGAAAGCTTATGGAATTACCTACTACGCTTTAGCAAATGGTTTACAGATCCAGTGGCTGCTGAATTATCAGGGTGGATCTTTTTTAATTTCAGATACTGAATCTCTGCGGAAGGAGTGCCAAATCCGGGGAGTTTCGTTTGAAGTAGTAAGTGATGCCAAAGCTGAAGCAATTCTGGAAGAGATCCAAAGTCCATCTCAAAATATGGAGGCCATGGTTCTTGAGAAGGCGCCGAGGATAGCTGTTTACGCTCCGCAGGGGAATAAGCCCTGGGATGATGCTGTTACTATGGCATTAACCTATGCCGAAATTCCTTACGAAACTATCTACGATGAAGAGGTTTTAAACGATGCTCTCGTGATGTACGATTGGTTGCACTTGCATCACGAGGATTTTACTTACCAGTATGGAAAATTCTACCGGAACTACAGAACCACTCCCTGGTATATACAGGAAAAAGCGGAAGCAGAAGCTTTAGCGGGAAAGCTGGGATACAGCAAAGTCTCTGAAGAAAAACTTGCCGTGGCCCTAAAGATTCGCAACTACGTGATCGGTGGCGGATTTATGTTCGCAATGTGCAGTGCTACAGATAGTTTTGATATTGCTCTTGCGGCAGAAGGAGTAGATATTGCCGAGCCAATGTTTGATGGCGATCCCAGTGAACCCGGTTACCAGGCAAAACTTGATTTCTCAAATACTTTTGCCTTTACAGATTTTGTACTTGAGAGAAGTCCTATGGTTTATGAATTTTCTTCTATAGATATGACCTCCAAAAGGCAGGTCCCTATGGATGGAGATTATTTTACGCTGATGGAATTTTCAGCAAAATGGGATCCGGTGCCTACAATGCTTAACCAGAATCATACGGTGCTTGTAAAAGGATTCATGGGCCAGACTACCGCCTTTGATCCTTCTACATTAAAACCTACTGTACTGGTTTTATCAGAAAACAAACTCAACGGAGAAGCCCGATATATCCACGGCATAAAAGGCCAGGGATTTTTTACTTTCTATGGCGGTCATGATCCTGAAGATTATCAGCATAGAGTAGGGGATCCTAAAACGGAACTCGAACTTCACCCTAATTCTCCCGGTTACAGGCTTATTTTAAATAATGTTCTCTTTCCCGCAGCGAAAAAGAAAAAGCAGAAAACGTAGAGCGGTAATAGCCATCTTTATTCAACTATGGAAAAAACAAATACTTTTAATAGAAAGATCACGAAGACGGTCTTCATTACCCTGCTGATGATTTCAGCTTTCGCTCTTCTTGTTTTTCATGCCAATTTTTTTCTTTTAGTTTTTGCGGGCATTTTTTTCTCTGTTTTATTAAACTTTGCTTCCAACTGGCTGGTTAAAAAAACGCCATTGTCTTATGGCTTCGCGTTGTTTTTGATTCTACTCTTTATCACAGGGATTCTCTATTTGATAATCATATTGATTGGCCCATCCATGGTAGAGCAGGTAGAGGAGATGAGTAATACTTTGCCCCAATCCCTTAGTAATCTAAAGCACGAGATAACCCAAACTCCAATAGGAAAAAATTTGTTTGAAGAACTTCCCAGTGATCTTGGAGCCTTGTTAGAAAATAGGGAAGAGGTAATGTCCAGAATTGTAGGTTCTTTTTCTACGACCATAGGTGCAATAGCAAACTTTTTTATCATAATCGTAACAGGAATATTTCTTGCCTCCAGTCCGAACATTTATACCAGTGGTTTCGTAAGATTATTTCCGTTAAATTTTAGGCCGAGATTAAAGGAGGTAATGGATAAAACCCAATATACCCTTAGTCTATGGATGGTAGCTAAATTAATTTCTATGCTGGTAGTGGGTGTGTTTACTGCGATTGGTTTAGAGATTCTTGGAATGCCCATGCCTTATGCCCTTGCTTTATTGGCGGCATTATTTTCTTTTATTCCAAATATAGGACCTTATCTGGCTCTTGCACCTGCCGTATTAATCGCACTCATGCAGGGCGGAAACATGTTTATATATGTGCTTATACTTTATTTTGGTATCCAGATAGTCGAAAGTTATTTAATTACTCCCATGATAGAAAAGAAGATGGTGAGTTTACCTCCTGCTCTTACTCTTTTTTGGATGGTGCTATTAGGTGTGCTTACAGGAATTTTGGGTTTAATATTGGCTACCCCTATTCTGGCAGCTCTTATGGTTATAATAGAGGAGTTGTATGTAAAAGACAATCTGGAAGCTAATAGTTTAGAAAATAAGATAAAGAAGCCTGAGACTGCAGAGAATGTAACAGGAAAGAAGGCAAGAGGGAATATGTCGGCCAATGAAAAAGAAAAATAAAATTTAATTCCAACCCTTTTACAAGCTATGAATAGTTTGGAAGTTAGAATCGACAGTCATCAACATTTCTGGAAATATGATCCTGTGCGGTATGGCTGGATAGGTGACAATATGAAGAGCATCCGAAGGGATTTTTTACCCAAAGACCTTCAGCCTCTTCTGAATAAGCACAACTTTAATGGTTGTATTGCTGTGCAGGCAGATCAAAGCGAAGCCGAAACAGAATTTCTCCTGAACCTTGCGGAAAATAATTCATTTATTAAGGGAGTAGTTGGCTGGATAGATTTAAGTTATCCTGATGTAGCAAGCCGATTGAAGAAATACGCCCAATATTCATTACTGAAAGGGATAAGACATACCGTATATGATCAAAATGGAGAATATTTACTTGATCCTGCTTTTCAAAACGGAATATCCCAATTAAAAGATTTTGATCTCACATATGATATTCTTGTTTTTGATTATCAGCTGCCGGGAGCGGTAGAACTGGTTAAAAGATTTCCTGATCAGCCGTTTGTTTTAGATCATATGGCAAAGCCGCAAATCTCACGAGGAATAACTTCGGAATGGAAGAAGAACATTCAAAATTTGGCTGCCTTAAAAAATGTGTACTGCAAAATAAGCGGAATGGTTACCGAAACAGAAAACTTCAGCTGGACAGCGAAAGAATTTATACCGTTCCTGGATGTAATTTACGAAAGTTTTGGAGAAGACTGGCTGATGTTCGGCTCAGATTGGCTTATGAGTCTTACAGCTGCTACTTATTCAGAAATATTGTCCATCGTTCAGGAGTATTTTTCAGCATATAGTGAGGAAATTCAAAGTAAGATCTTCGGAAGAAACGCTGCTGAATTTTATAACTTAGAGATATAGGTAGTTCTAATCATTCAGCAGGAAAATGAATAAAATCTTTCAGAAAGAAATAAAACTAAAAGAAAAACCAAGAGGCTTTCATCTGGTAACTGAAGAAATTATCAGACAATTTCCCGAATTATCTGAAATTAAAGTTGGGATGTTTTCAGTATTTATAAAGCATACTTCGGCAGGTTTAACTATCAATGAGAATGCAGACCCTACTGTAAGGGAAGATTTTGGAAGCCACATAAATAAAATGGTTCCTGAGAATCAGCCATATTATAAGCACACTTTTGAAGGACCCGATGATATGCTTAGGCTCATATTAAAGCTTCTCTTCTTGGAAATTCTCTCCAAATCCCTGTTACCAATGGTAGATTAAATCTTGGCACCTGGCAGGGAATTTACTTGTGTGAGCACAGGAACAATGGAGGATCAAGAAAACTTGTTCTTACTGCTTTCGGGGATTAAATGGCATAAAACAAAAATCCCGCTCAATGAGCGGGATCTTCATATATAAGAACGTTAACTTTTTTTAATTTATTTTACTTTGTCGACTATAGCTTTAAACGCTTCAGGGTGATTCATAGCAAGATCTGCAAGAACTTTTCTGTTCAAATTGATGTTTGCTGCTTTTAATCCTCCCATGAATTGAGAATAAGACATTCCGAACTGTCTTGTACCTGCGTTGATACGCATAATCCAAAGAGAACGGAAATTTCTTTTCTTGGTTTTACGGTCTCTGTAAGCATATAACATTGCTTTGTCAACCGCATTTTTTGCTACTGTCCAAACGTTTTTACGACGTCCAAAGTAACCTTTTGCTTGCTTAAGAACCTTTTTTCTTCTGGCTCTCTTCGCAACTGAATTTACTGATCTTGGCATATTTTTTAATTTTTTTGTAGCAGGCGGTCAAAATGACACTTTTATTGCACTACTCCAGGGTTTTTAAATTGTTTAAACCATCAAAGGTTATTACGTTAAACGTAATTGTGCTTTGATATTTGCTTCATCCGCCTCGTGTACCAAAGTACTGTGCGTTAAAGCAAGCTTGCGTTTTTTAGACTTCTTTGTTAAGATGTGACTTTTGTACGCGTGCTTTCTTTTTATTTTACTGGTACCTGTAAGCTTAAAACGCTTCTTGGCACTGGATTTTGTTTTCATTTTCGGCATGCTCTTTCGATTTTATATTAACGTTCTTAATTTCTTATCTTTATTTGGTTTTCTTAGGAGACATAAACATAGTCATACGTTTACCTTCCAGTTTAGGCATTTGTTCAACTTTGCCAATTTCTTCTAAATCCTGTGCAAGTCGTAGTAACAAGATTTGACCCTGATCTTTAAAAACAATAGACCGTCCTTTAAAGAATACAAATGCTTTTAATTTAGCACCGTCCTTTAAAAATTTTTCGGCATTCTTCTTTTTAAATTCGTAATCGTGATCATCTGTTTGAGGACCAAACCGAATTTCCTTAACCACCACCTTTGTTGCTTTAGCTTTTAAAGCTTTGTCTCTCTTCTTTTGTTCATAGAGAAACTTCTTGTAGTCCATTACTTTGGCTACGGGTGGTTTGGCATTCGGAGAGATTTCTACTAAGTCCAGTTCCTGTTCTTCCGCAATTTCTAATGCTCGCTTAATAGGATAAACTCCCATCTCTACATTTTCACCTACAAGGCGAACTTCATCACTTCGGATTTTTCCGTTAATGCGGTGTTGATCTTCTTTAATCTCTCTAAGCGGTCGCTTCGATCTTTTTCTACGTATTGCTATGGCTCTTATATTTTTGGTTAAACTTCAAACGCTTTAAGCGTTTTCTTAATTTCATTATTTATTAATTCGACGAAATCTTCTACAGGCATTGTTCCTATATCCCCTTCCCCGTGTTTACGTACAGAAACTGTACCATCCTTTTCTTCCTGCTCTCCCACAATAAGCATATAAGGGATTTTGCTCATTTCGGCGTCCCTTATTTTCTTTCCAATGGTATCGTTCCGGTTATTAGCCAGGGCGCGAATTTCGTTATTTTCCAGCAAAGTTAAAACTTTTTGTGAGTATTTTTCATATTTCTCGCTGAGAGAGAGAATAGTAGCCTGATCTGGCATTAACCAAAGAGGGAAATTTCCGCCAGTATTTTCAAGCAGCACTGCCACAAAGCGTTCCATACTGCCAAAAGGGGCACGGTGGATCATAACCGGGCGGTGCATTTCGTTGTCACTGCCTTTGTATGTGAGGTCAAATCTTTCAGGTAAATTATAATCTACCTGTATAGTTCCCAGCTGCCAGCTTCTTCCCAGTGCATCTTTTACCATGAAATCCAGCTTTGGTCCATAAAAAGCAGCTTCTCCAGTTTCTACCACATACTTCAATCCTTTCTCATCCGCAGCTGCAATTATGGCACTCTCGGCCTTTTCCCATACATCGTCACTTCCTATATACTTTTCTTTCTTTTCAAGATCCCGTAGAGAAACCTGGGCAGTAAAGTCATTAAATCCTAAAGATTCAAATACATATAATGTAAGATCGATTACCTTTTTAAATTCAGAATCCAGCTGATCCGGCGTACAGAAGATATGTGCATCATCCTGCGTAAAGCCTCTCACTCGAGTAAGACCATGAAGTTCCCCGCTTTGTTCGTAACGGTAAACCGTACCAAATTCAGCAAAACGCTTTGGCAAATCCCTGTAACTCCATTGTGACGCATTATATATTTCGCAGTGGTGAGGACAGTTCATGGGTTTTAGTAAAAATTCCTCACCCTCGTTGGGAGTATGGATCGGCTGAAAGCTGTCAGCGCCATATTTAGCATAATGGCCTGAAGTTACATAAAGTTCTTTTTGCCCGATATGTGGAGTAACAACCATTTCATATCCCGCTTTCTTCTGTGCTTTCTTCAGAAAATTTTCAAGCCGCTCTCTTAAAGCAGCTCCTTTTGGAAGCCATAACGGAAGTCCCTGTCCCACCTTTTGTGAAAAAGTAAATAGTTCAAGTTCTTTCCCCAGTTTTCGGTGGTCACGTTTTTTGGCTTCTTCTAATAGTTCCAGGTATTCCTTCAGGTCCTTTTGCTTCGGAAAAGAGATTCCGTACACTCTCGTAAGCTGAGGATTTTTTTCATCGCCTCTCCAGTAAGCCCCTGCGGCGCTCATCAATTTTACCGCTTTAATTATTCCGGTATTTGGAATATGTCCTCCGCGGCAAAGATCTGTGAAGGTGTCGTGGTCACAGAATGTTATAGTGCCATCCTCAAGGTTTTCAATTAGTTCAACCTTGTATGGATTGTTCTCTCTTTTATAGTAGCCCAAAGCTTCTTCCTTGGGAACAGCTCTTAGGCTAAAGTCATGCTTACCTCTGGAAATTTCAAGCATTCTGTCTTCGATCTTTTTAAAATCATTTTCAGAAATCTTATGCTCTCCAAAATCAATATCGTAGTAAAACCCGTTTTCTATCGCGGGACCGATTGTTAGTTTCACTCCTGGATATAACTCTCCAATAGCCTGTGCCATCACGTGAGAGGAGGAATGCCAGAAGGCTTTTTTCCTTCTTTGTCATTCCATGTATATAAAGTAAGACTGCCATCCTGTGTTAGTGGCGTAGATGCTTCTACTATTGTATCATTAAATTTTGCTGAAATTACGTTGCGGGCAAGGCCTTCACTTATACTCCTTGCTACATCCATAGGAGTAGTGCCGCTCTCGAATTCTTTAATAGTGCCATCCGGCAGGCTTATCTTGATCATGCGCTGTTTTAATTATAGAGCAAAGATAATAGGATAAATGTGGTTGCACAATATAGTATGTACATATTCCAGCATATATGTTTCCTTCATGGATGCTTCGTCAATTACTGGGGAAAATCTTTCTTTATAATGTTTACAGATTTTCCTTCTGTTCGGGATTTCTGCTATAGTTTGAAAAAGCTGGTGGCTTTATAAAAGCGACCGCTGCAACCTGCCTGCCGGGAAGTTTCTTAAGGGAGATGTAGGATGACATAACTTCTTTTTAAAATTATAAAATTCATAATCAGAAGATACAAAGAGTACCTGCGTTCTTCACATAAAAATACATTAGTGCATTAGTGGCTAACCCCAGCCTTGAGATTGTTCCTGAATTTAATTGCACAATTCGACGTCACCTCAAATGTTAAAGTTTTAGTTTCAAAAAGAAGACAGTCAATTGGTTAAGAATTGGGGTACAATTTTTAAAAATAAATCAGGAGATTTTATTTGTGGGAAAGAAAAAAAGGGGTGTATATTTGCAGCCGCTTAGAGAGAGGGTAATGCTTCAAAAAGAGCGGGAAGTTCATTGAATACTGGAGTAGGAGTAAATGTAGGGAGAATAGTCTCTGCAGTCTCTTAAAAAAACTTTAAAAAAGTTTTTGGTGGAAAGAATTTCGGGTGTATATTTGCACCCCGCTAATTAGAAAAGGCGGTTAAGTTCTACAAAAAATTTCCTCAAAAAAACTTCAAAAAAAAGTTTTGCTTAATTAAAAGTTGTTGTACATTTGCAGCCGATTTAAAAACGAGCGAGAGTTCTTTAAGAGTTATTGAAAAATAAGAAATCCCGGGTGGGTGAGAGAAAAAGGTTCGAGTCCTTTTATTTTTACAAAAGCCACAATGTGGCAAAGTTCATTGATATATTGAAATTGACAGCGCGTTTTAATCCTTCGGGATTAAAGCAAAGAAATTAAATTAAGACTAGAGAATTCGTTTTGAGCATTTCTTATTTAGGTAAGAGATGAAATCGACCTTAGTAATTGTAAATTTATTTAAAGATTAACGATGAAGAGTTTGATCCTGGCTCAGGATGAACGCTAGCGGCAGGCTTAACACATGCAAGTCGAGGGGCAGCACGTCTTCGGATGGTGGCGACTAAGCGCACGGGTGCGTAACGCGTATACAATCTACCTTGTAGAGGGGGATAGCCCGGGGAAACCCGGATTAATACCCCATAGTACTTAGAGACAGCATTGTTTTTAGGTTAAACATTTATGGCTACAAGATGAGTATGCGTCCTATTAGTTAGTTGGTAAGGTAACGGCTTACCAAGACTTCGATAGGTAGGGGTCCTGAGAGGGAGATCCCCCACACTGGTACTGAGACACGGACCAGACTCCTACGGGAGGCAGCAGTGAGGAATATTGGACAATGGGCGAGAGCCTGATCCAGCCATGCCGCGTGCAGGAAGACGGCCCTATGGGTTGTAAACTGCTTTTATACGGGAAGAAACACTCCTTCGTGAAGGAGCTTGACGGTACCGTAAGAATAAGGATCGGCTAACTCCGTGCCAGCAGCCGCGGTAATACGGAGGATCCAAGCGTTATCCGGAATCATTGGGTTTAAAGGGTCCGTAGGCGGGATAATAAGTCAGTGGTGAAAGTCTGCAGCTCAACTGTAGAATTGCCATTGATACTGTTATTCTTGAGTGTTTATGAAGTGGTTAGAATATGTAGTGTAGCGGTGAAATGCATAGATATTACATAGAATACCGATTGCGAAGGCAGATCACTAATAAAATACTGACGCTGATGGACGAAAGCGTAGGTAGCGAACAGGATTAGATACCCTGGTAGTCTACGCCGTAAACGATGGTTACTAGCTGTTTGGTCTTCGGACTGAGTGGCTAAGCGAAAGTGATAAGTAACCCACCTGGGGAGTACGTTCGCAAGAATGAAACTCAAAGGAATTGACGGGGGCCCGCACAAGCGGTGGAGCATGTGGTTTAATTCGATGATACGCGAGGAACCTTACCAGGGCTTAAATGTAGTCTGACAGGGGTGGAAACACCTCCTTCTTCGGACAGATTACAAGGTGCTGCATGGTTGTCGTCAGCTCGTGCCGTGAGGTGTCAGGTTAAGTCCTATAACGAGCGCAACCCCTGTTGTTAGTTGCCAGCGAGTAATGTCGGGAACTCTAACAAGACTGCTTAGGTGCAAACCGTGAGGAAGGTGGGGATGACGTCAAATCATCACGGCCCTTACGTCCTGGGCCACACACGTGCTACAATGGTAGGGACAGAGAGCAGCCACTTTGCAAAGAGGAGCGAATCTATAAACCCTATCTCAGTTCGGATCGGAGTCTGCAACTCGACTCCGTGAAGCTGGAATCGCTAGTAATCGCATATCAGCCATGATGCGGTGAATACGTTCCCGGGCCTTGTACACACCGCCCGTCAAGCCATGGAAGCTGGGGGTACCTGAAGTCGGTCACCGCAAGGAGCCGCCTAGGGTAAAACTAGTAACTGGGGCTAAGTCGTAACAAGGTAGCCGTACCGGAAGGTGCGGCTGGAACACCTCCTTTCTAGAGCTATTGCTTATTAAAGAGCAAAGCGCAATTATCAAAGGTTCTCAAAGAGGAACTCTTTGGTCTTAGTTTAGCTGTCGATTTTAATTTATAAAATAAGTATTGAGTACTAAGAATTGAGTATTGAGTAAAAAGTTTTGTCTCACTACTCAGTACTAAATACTCACTACTAATTGCAGTCTCATAGCTCAGCTGGTTAGAGCGCTACACTGATAATGTAGAGGTCGGCAGTTCGAGTCTGCCTGAGACTACTACCGCCTAAGGGCGGAGTTTAAAGTTAAAGGTTTAAAGTTCAAAGTTGAACTGGAGACATAAGTTCATTACAAGTATTGAAAGGAAATTTTAGAAGTTGGGATGCCTATCCTTTTTGGAATTTGGAATTTTAGTTTTTTTGGAATTTCATTTTTGATTTGGGGGATTAGCTCAGCTGGCTAGAGCGCCTGCCTTGCACGCAGGAGGTCATCGGTTCGACTCCGATATTCTCCACTGTTTTTAGTATTGAGATACTAGAATTGAGAATTGAGATTTTATCTCATTACTCACTACTAAATACTCACTACTAAGAGAAACGTTCATTGACATATTGGGAAATAAAGAATACGAGAAAAATCGAATTTGTATTTATACAAGTAGATAGAATAATAGAATAAATCGTTTTTATAAACATGCTGCACGGCTGTTTATAGAGACAAGAGCATATTAGGTAAAAAGCACATAAGCTAAATAAGGGCGTATGGGGAATGCCTAGGCTCTCAGAGGCGATGAAGGACGTGATAAGCTGCGAAAAGCTGCGGGGACTGGCACATACAGTTTGATCCGCAGATATCCGAATGGGGCAACCCACTATATTGAAGATATAGTATGCCGAAAGGCAGGCGAACCCGGGGAACTGAAACATCTAAGTACCCGGAGGAGAAGAAAACAAAAGTGATTGCGCAAGTAGTGGCGAGCGAACGCGCATTAGCCCAAACCACGTAGCTTACGGGCTGCGTGGGGTTGTAGGACCACGATATTGGTTGTGTTATGAATTAGAACACTTTGGAAAGAGTGACCATAGAGGGTGATAGTCCCGTATAGGTAAAGATCATAAACCATAGTGGTATCCTGAGTAGTGCGGGGCACGAGAAACCCTGTATGAATTTGGCGGGACCATCCGCTAAGGCTAAATACTCCTGAGAGACCGATAGTGAACCAGTACCGTGAGGGAAAGGTGAAAAGAACCGTGAATAACGGAGTGAAATAGATCCTGAAACCATACGCTTACAAGCGGTCGGAGCCTTTAGGGGTGACGGCGTGCCTTTTGCATAATGAGCCTACGAGTTAACGTTGCCAGCAAGGTTAAGCATTTAAGATGTGGAGCCGTAGCGAAAGCGAGTCTTAATAGGGCGTTTTAGTTGGTAGTGTTAGACGCGAAACCGTGTGATCTACCCTTGGGCAGGTTGAAGCTGTGGTAACACATAGTGGAGGACCGAACCCGTTGACGTTGAAAAGTCTTGGGATGACCTGAGGGTAGGGGTGAAAGGCCAATCAAACTCGGAAATAGCTCGTACTCCCCGAAATGCATTTAGGTGCAGCGATTTAATAGTTTTATAGAGGTAGAGCTACTGATTGGATGCGGGGGCTTCACCGCCTACCAATTCCTGACAAACTCCGAATGCTATAAAATGTTTTAGATCAGTGAGGGCATGGGTGCTAAGGTCCATGTCCGAGAGGGAAAGAACCCAGACCATCAGCTAAGGTCCCCAAATGTATATTAAGTTGAAAAAACGCGGTTGAACTGCCCAGACAGCTAGGATGTTGGCTTGGAAGCAGCCATTCATTTAAAGAGTGCGTAACAGCTCACTAGTCGAGCGGTTCGGCATGGATAATAATCGGGCATAAATATACTACCGAAGCTATGGATTTCATATTTAGATATGGAGTGGTAGGGGAGCATTGTAACAGGGTTGAAGGTAAGCTTTGAGGCTTGCTGGACTGGTTACAAAAGAAAATGTAGGCATAAGTAACGATAATGCGGGCGAGAAACCCGCACACCGAAAGACTAAGGTTTCCTCAGCTATGCTAATCAGCTGAGGGTTAGTCGGGACCTAAGGCGACCCCGAATGGGTTAGTCGATGGACAACAGATTAATATTTCTGTACCTGCCCCACGTTAAAAGTGACGGAGGCGAAAAGTTGGTGCGCACTGACGGAATAGTGCGTTGAAGCCAGTGGTAACACGGCGATAGTACACAAAGGCTTCGGCTGGCGTGATAATCCAGCGGATCGACTTCCAAGAAAAGCGAGTGGTGGCAGCCCGTACCGCAAACCGACACAGGTAGTTGGGATGAGAATTCTAAGGTGCTCGAGAGATTCATGGCTAAGGAACTAGGCAAAATAGACCCGTAACTTCGGGAGAAGGGTCGCCCACAGCAATGTGGGCCGCAGTGAAGAGGTCCAGGCGACTGTTTATCAAAAACACAGGGCTCTGCTAAATCGAAAGATGATGTATAGGGCCTGACACCTGCCCGGTGCTGGAAGGTTAAGAGGAGATGTTAGCATTCGTGCGAAGCATTGAATTGAAGCCCCAGTAAACGGCGGCCGTAACTATAACGGTCCTAAGGTAGCGAAATTCCTTGTCGGGTAAGTTCCGACCTGCACGAATGGTGCAACGATCTGGACACTGTCTCAGCCATGAGCTCGGTGAAATTGTAGTATCGGTGAAGATGCCGATTACCCGCTGTGGGACGAAAAGACCCCGTGCACCTTTACTATAGCTTAGTATTGACTTTGGACAAGTGATGTGTAGGATAGGTGGGAGACTTTGAAGCGGCGTCGCCAGGCGTCGTAGAGTCATTGTTGAAATACCACCCTTTACTTGTTTGAAGCCTAACCCCGCAACACGGGGGACAATGCTTGGTGGGTAGTTTGACTGGGGTGGTCGCCTCCAAAAGAGTAACGGAGGCTTCTAAAGGTTCCCTCAGCACGCTTGGTAACCGTGCGTAGAGTGCAATGGCAAAAGGGAGCTTGACTGAGAGACATACAGGTCGATCAGGTACGAAAGTAGAGCATAGTGATCCGGTGGTTCCGCATGGAAGGGCCATCGCTCAAAGGATAAAAGGTACGCCGGGGATAACAGGCTGATCTCCCCCAAGAGCTCACATCGACGGGGGGGTTTGGCACCTCGATGTCGGCTCGTCACATCCTGGGGCTGGAGAAGGTCCCAAGGGTTGGGCTGTTCGCCCATTAAAGTGGCACGCGAGCTGGGTTCAGAACGTCGTGAGACAGTTCGGTCTCTATCTACAGTGGGCGTTAGAAATTTGAGTGGATCTGACTCTAGTACGAGAGGACCGAGTTGGACTAACCTCTGGTGCACCAGTTGTTCCGCCAGGAGCATTGCTGGGTAGCTACGTTGGGAAGGGATAAGCGCTGAAAGCATATAAGCGCGAAACCCACCACAAGATGAGATTTCTTTAAAGGATCGTGGAAGACTACCACGTTGATAGGCCATAGGTGTAAAGGCAGTAATGTCATAGCCGAGTGGTACTAATAATCCGTAAAGCTTAGTGCACCCGTCCCGGTAGCAATACCGGGACAGGATAACCTAAAACTCATTTATTCTATTACAATATCATCGTTTTTCTTCTTTTGTTTATTTCCTTATATGTTAACTTATTAGAAGTTAGTATTGAGAATTGAGTATTGAGATTTTGTCTCACTACTCACTACTAATATCTCACTACTACTTTAAGATTTAAGGTGGCTATAGCAACGGGGCTCACCTCTTCCCTTTCCGAACAGAGAAGTTAAGCCCGTTAGCGCAGATGGTACTGCTGTATTGTGGGAGAGTATGTCGTCGCCTTCTTTTTGAAAACCCTTCATCTAATCGATGAAGGGTTTTTTTATGCAGTAAATCGAAATACTGTCTCGGATTGCAAATCCGCGACAGCTGATAGTTTTATTTTAAGGAAATTCTGGGAGGATAATATGAAATTTATTGCCCCTGGCTTCAGCCAGGGGCAATAATTATATGTTAGGCTGGATGAAGAGTATTCCCCAGGAATTTACTCAAAAAGTGACCGCACAAGAGTGGTAATTCCCCTGAACATTAAAAATATTGCAGCTACACAAGCAGCTAATCCAATAATGAGAACGGGGATGTAAAAAGGATGCTCCTGATTATTAAAAGCACTGTATAATACAACAGGTCCCAGTGCAGAGAGAGGTAGTGCGCTACAAGAAACTTTAATCCTTTACCTAATAATGTTTTGTTAGTGTGCTTCATAGTTCCCATCTTTATTCTACAGTGTAGTGCAGTCTGTCAACTTCAGAAACCCTAAAAAAGCCCAGAGGAAAATTCGCGGGATTGGTGGTATTTACAATATTTCCTCTAACAACTGTTGGTTGGGTTTGAAAAGGACCACCTCCACTTCCCGCCTGGGAGCGCAATATAAAAAGATATTCATAGTACCTTCGTGAAATTCCCTGAATTTCAAAACTCACCCTGTCTCCTTCTTTAAGATCTTCATTTGTAAAAACAGCAAAAGATCGGTTTCCATTTATAAATTCATCTTCATATATCTGCAACGAAAGCTCATCATACAGGAATCTAAAAAGGTAATAATTACCTATTTCGGGAGGATCTGTATAAAATGCTCGTAGTTCTATGTCATCGCCATTAAATCCTCCTTCATTATTTTGCTCCACATACTCTAAATCTGCAACCGGAGTATATGTTGATGTTGCCTCATAAGTTTCGTTGAGATAATTTATTTGAAGGTGATAACTCTTTCCCGGTTCTGCTTCCAAAACTTCATTCCGGTATAATCCAGGATCAATTTCTTCAAAAATATAAACCTGTCCGTCGCTGTCAGTGACTTTTACTTCAGCTTCAGTTGCCGGAGGAATTTCTTCTTCAAAAAATGGAGCTGTCTTAGTTAGTATTATGTAATGTGGAGTATCAGGAATAGATTTTACCTTCAGCAATGAAGCCTCTATTACCAGTTTAGGTGTACTCTCCTCAAGGTCAATATCGACCACTTCTTCACATCCAGCAATAATAAATAAGGTGCAGATAATTAAATATTTATTTAAGATTCTCATAGAGTTAAAATTCAAAATTATAGGTAACAGAAGGTATTATTCCAAATAGAGAAAGTCTCACTGCTTCATTCCTATCAAGATCCTGATTTTTTCTGAAAGTTAGAGAAACAGCATTTTTTCGACTGTACACATTATAAATTCCGAAATTCCACGAAGACTTATAATTTTTCCCTTCCCTACTTCCCGGCACAAAAGTCGCTGAAATATCAAGACGGTGATAATTAGGAAGGCGGTTACTATTGCGGGGGGAGTATACTGGAATAGTCAAATTTTCAAAACGATACTGCCCTGTAGGATAAGTTGTGGGAAGTCCTGTTTGATACGCGAAATTAGCATTTAACCGCCACTTTTTAGTAAGTTCATATGCACTTAGTAATAGAAATGTCATGAGGTTTGTCATAATTAGTACGATACCAGGCACCATTGTTTATGCCTGTTTCAACAGCAGTTCTGCCCTGGGTTTGTTGTTCAGATTTGGAGAGGGTGTAGGCCAACCATCCCGTAAAACGTCCGGTATTTTTTCTTAGAAGAAGTTCCAAACCATAGGCACGCGCCTTACCGGGTAATAAGACCTGTTCAATTGCATTATTTGCTACCAGGTTTGCACCATCTATATAATCCAGCCTATCCTGAATATATTTATAGAATGCTTCAGCTTCAATAGAATAATCTTCATTTTTAATATTTTGAAAATAACCAATTGCTAACTGATCGAGTATTTGCGGTTCAATATATCTTCCGCTGGGAGCCCATACATCTAAGGGAGTAGGAGAGCTGGTATTGGTTATTAGGTGAAGATATTGACTCATTCGGTTATAGCTTAATTTTACAGATTTTTTATCACTAAAGCTATAAGCTAATGCAGCCCTGGGTTCAAAATTGTGAAAGGCTTTTTCAATTTTCCCTTTGGAAAGTTGATGGGTTGCTATAGGATCTGCCTCTTCATAGATACCAAAAGTTTCATTAAAAATGACGGGATTATCATTTTCGTAAAGATTTAATTCCCTTTGCCCCAGCCTTAAAAAACTACTAAACCTTAATCCATATTCTACTGAAAAATTTTCTGATAAATCCTGCTCCAAAGAAAAATAAACAGCATTTTCAAAGGCATATTTTTTAGTAAGCTCAAAGTAACTTATCCCGGAATCTTCAGAATTTGGACCAATTTCCCCCGGATTAAATTCGTAATAAGTATTTTGAATACCGTAATCCAGGCTTAGATTTTCATTAATATAATGTTCAAACCCATATTTCGAATTAAAATTTCTTATTCCACTATTCCAGTCAAATCCTACGAAGTCGAGTGTAAGCCCATAGTAATAGTCGCTGTAAATGATTGAAAGATTAGTGAAGACATTTTTTGACAGAACCTGATTCCAGCGAAGATTAAAAACCGCATTACCGTATTTGTTTTTAAAATTTTCATTGATATTAAAAACATCACGACCAAAATAACCGGAAAAAAGAATAGTGTTTTTATTGTTTAAACGGTAAGAAAGCTTCGTGTTCAGGTCGTAAAAATATGCGGAGTTTGGATTGTCTGCTAATTTTAGAAATAGATGTGCATAACTGCTTCTACCTCCCACTAAAAAGGAACCTTTATCTTTTTCCAGTGGCCCTTCAAGTAAAAGCCTGCTGGAAATTAATCCTATTCCACTATGGTGCCTTCAAATTCCCGGCTGTTCCCATCTTTTTGATAAATTTGAAGAACTGAGGAAACCCTGCCTCCATATTTTGCCGGGATTCCACCTTTATATAATTTTAAGTTCTTAATAGCATCAGGATTAAAAACTGAAAACAAGCCAAAGAGATGGGAAGCATTGTAAATGGTTGCTTCGTCCAGCAGAATGAGGTTTTGATCTACTGCACCTCCTCTTACATTAAAGCCTGAAGAGCCTTCTCCCGCATTTGAGACTCCCGGAAGAAGAAGGAGAGATTTTATAACGTCCACTTCACCAAAAACCACCGGAAGCTGTTGTATAGTAGCAATGTCCAGCTTAGGTTGACACTCATTTCCGGCTTCTTAATGTTAAGTCTTTCACTATTATCTGAAATTATTACCTCTTCCAGGGTTTCAGAGTTTTCTTTTAAAAAAACATTCTTAGTTTGATTAGCTGTAATGGTAATTTCCTCCTGAACTTCACTATAGCCCACGTAAGAAAATAAAATTCGGTGGGTTCCTGCATAGTAACTTAAGAGAGTAAAACCCATATTCGTTAGTGGTCGTGCCAATATTTAAATCTGGCACCAGGATATTGGCACCAAATAAGGTCTCATTACTGGATGCATCTTTTATTGTTCCGTTTAATGTATATTTTTCCTGTGCACTTACAAATGAAAAAAAGAAGAGGAGAAAGAAGGTAAGGGAATTATTCAAATCAATAGAAATTTTCCTGTAAAGATAAGCTATAACGACAATGGAATACAACCTAAATCAGGCTGATACAGAATTTTACAAAAAAAAATAGCCGGAAAAAAATTTTCCGGCTATTTAGAAATTATAATTCTTCGGTTTTAAAACTGAAGAATTTCATTTAAAGTTTTACTTGGTCTCATTGCCTCACTTGTAAGATCTTCTGAAGGATAATAATAACCATTAATATCAACAGGTTTTCCCTGAGCGTTTATAAGATCCTGCAAAATTTGGTCTTCATTTGCTTTAAGTTTTTCGGCTATTTCAGAAAATTGATTTTTTAACTCCTCATCTTTGTCCTGTGCGGCCAGAGCCTCGGCCCAATATAAAGCTAAATAAAAATGACTCCCACGGTTATCCAGTTCGTTTACCTTTCGGGATGGAGATTTGTCATTCTTCAAAAATTCTTCTGTCGCAGTGTCTAAAGTTTCAGAAAGAACAAGAGCTTTGGAATTATCAAATTTTTCACCCAAATGTTCCAGAGATACCGCGAGGGCTAGAAATTCACCCAATGAATCCCATCTCAAATGGCCTTCTTTTAAAAACTGCTGAATATGTTTAGGGGCAGATCCTCCTGCACTAGGTTTCAAACAATCCTCCACCTTTCATTAAAGGAACTATAGATAACATTTTTGCACTTGTACCTAATTCAAGGATTGGAAAAAGATCGGTAAGATAATCTCGAAGAACATTTCCGGTTACAGATATAGTATCCTTACCTTCTTTTACTCTCTTTAAGGTAAAATGAGTTGCTTCTCTAAGTGACATTATTTGTATATCAACATCTGAAGTATCCAGTTCTCCAAGGTATTTATTTACTTTTTTAATTACTTCACTGTCGTGGCTTCTGTTTTTATCCAACCAAAAGACTGCAGGCATTCCCGAAGATTTTGCCCTGTTAACAGCAAGATTTACCCAGTCTTGAATAGGCGCGTCTTTGGTTTGGCACATTCTCCAGATATCTCCGGCCTCCACTTTGTGTTCAATTAAAGTTTTTCCTTCCTGGTCAAGAACTTTTACTGTTCCTGCTGTTGGAATTTCAAAAGTTTTATCGTGGGAACCATACTCTTCAGCTTTTTGTGCCATTAATCCCACGTTAGGTACTGTTCCCATTGTTGTAGGATCAAAAGCACCGTGTTTTTTGCAAAACTCGATAGTTGCAGCATACAATCCTGCGTAACTACTATCGGGAATGACAGCCTTAGTATCCTGTTGTTTCCCTTCGGCATTCCACATTTGTCCTGAAGTACGAATCATTGCCTGCATTGAAGCATCAATAATTACGTCGCTGGGTACGTGAAGATTTGTAATGCCTCTATCTGAGTCTACCATAGCCAGATCAGGCCCATTTTCAAAACCAGATTTTAAATCTGCCTCAATTTCAGCACGTTTTTCATTATTCAGTTTATCCAGGGAATTAACAAGATCACCTAAACCACTGTTTACATTTACTCCAATTTTCTCCAGGTCCTTTCCGTGTTTTTCAAATAGATCTTTGAAGAACACCCTTACGGCGTGACCGAATATAATAGGGTCAGACACTTTCATCATGGTCGCCTTCATATGAAGAGAGAACAGAACGTTCTTTTCTTTGGCATCTTTCACCTGCTCTTCCAGAAAAGAAAGCAAGGCCTTTTTGCTCATCACGGTAGCGTCAATTATTTCCCCTTCAAGAACTTTTAGGTTCTCTTTTAGAGTTTTGCTGTTACTAGTTACATCTTCTAACTGGATTTTAATATTTCCCGCTTTTTCTATTGTTAAGGATCTTTCATTTGAAAAGAAATCTCCATCCTGCATTGTTGCTACGTGAGTTTTAGATTCGCTACTCCAGTCGCCCATGGAATGAGGATTAGCCTTAGCATAATTTTTTACTGCCCGGGGCGCTCTCCTGTCGGAGTTACCTTCTCGTAACACGGGGTTTACAGCACTACCTTTAACCTGATCGTATTTTCTTTTAATTTCCTTTTCTTCATCATTTTTGGGTTCCGATGGATAATCAGGAAGGCTATATCCTTTAGCTTTTAATTCTTTTATGGCTGCTTCAAGTTGTGGTTCAGAAGCACTTATGTTAGGGAGCTTAATAATGTTTGCTTCCGGTTTGTTTACAAGTTCACCAAGTTCTTTTAAAGCATCGGGCACCTGTTGTTCTGCTGGCAGTTTATCATTAAAAGCAGCCAGTATTCTTGCCGCAAGTGAAATATCTGAAGGCTCTATTGAAATATTTGAACTTGCTGTAAAACTTCTCACAATAGGTAAAAAGGAAAAAGTTGCCAACATAGGGGCTTCGTCAGTCTTTGTATAAAAGATCTTGGATTTTTGAGTCATAGTATATTCTTTAATTTTTTAAACAGATACTTGTAAAGAGTATTTGTAGTACTATTAAAGGACCTGCAATTTTAGGTTTAAAATGAAATTAGTCTGGGCAAAAACACCCAGTGTTGCGAAGATAAGCTTTTTGAAGATTTTTTCATAGCTTAAAACTCCTAAAGCTTAGGTGAAGAGTTGAAACAAAAAAAAGCCATTTCAATATAACAAGTATCTTGAAATGGCTTCTAACGAAATAACGCTTTACCGTCGGATTTTCTGAAAATCTAATAAGTCAATTACCACAACTTACCGCGTGCGCTATTTCACCTGATATAAATTGCCACGAACGCGCACAATTTATATCAAAATTGCTTTTATCTTTCAAACTATTTTTGCGTTAAGCAAAATAACGTTCTATAGAAGATAAAAACTTATGTAAAGATCAATGCTTTACCGTATTTGAAATTTGAGGAAATCCTTGTGTCAATCCTTATCTTAAATACACTTACAAGATACTACCAAACTAAATATTTTACAAGAGCTTTAGGTGGTTAGTTTTCAACAGTTTATAGCCGATATTTTTAGCTATTTTGAATTTCCCGGAATTAATTTGTGTTCTTTATTCCCGGCTCTTTATATAGGTTTCTATTTACAGGGGAAGATGAGAATGTTTAAAATTATCAACAAAAAAAGCTCCATTTCTGGAGCTTTAAAAGTGTAAGATGAAGAAAAAAATTATCTTCTTTCTTCTTTAATACGGGCTTTTTTACCTGTAAGGCCTCTAAAATAATAAATTCGGGCTCTTCTTACTTTACCTCGTTTGTTGATTTCAACTTTTTGAAGTGCAGGCAGGTTAATTGGGAAAATACGCTCCACCCCAACAGTACCACTCATTTTTCTAATAGTAAAGGTTTTTGATAATCCGGTTCCTTTTACCTGAATTACAACCCCTCTGAAAAACTGAGTACGGGTTTTAGCGCCTTCCTTAATTTCGTAATACACAGTGATAGTATCAACTTACAGAAAATTCCGGAAAATCTTTTTTTGCAACAAATTCGTCCTGAACGAATTGAATTAACGATTCCATAGTTATATGTTTATAATGGATTCTAAAGCAACATTCACGGTTTTCGCCAGAGGTTGGTTTAGAAACGAGTGCAAAATTAAGAAATAAATGTTAATAAACAAGAGGAATTTTCTCTATTCATCTTTCAGAAGATCAGGTCTTAACTTTCTGGTCCTCAGGTATGATTGATCTTCCCTCCAGGTTTCTATTTTAGGGAAATTTCCGGAGGTGAGAATTTCCGGAACTTTCCAGCCATTGTATTCGGCAGGGCGGGTATAAACAGGAGGAGCAAGAAGATCATCCTGAAAAGAATCTGTAAGTGCAGAAGTCTCGTTGCCCAGTACCCCCGGGATTAACCTTATCACAGCGTCGCAAAGTACTGCTGCAGCTAATTCACCTCCAGATAATACATAGTCTCCAATGGAAATCTCCTTTGTAATAAAATGATCCCTTACCCGTTGATCGACCCCCTTATAATGGCCGCAAAGAATAATTACATTTTCTTTAAGCGATAAGGTATTTGCCATTTTTTGATTTAGAGTTCCACCGTCCGGAGTCATATAGATTACCTCGTCATAATTCCTTTCTGCTTTTAAAGCCGAAATGCACTTATCGATAGGTTCTATCATCATTACCATTCCTGCTCCACCGCCAAATTGATAGTCATCTATTTGCTGATAATTATCAGTAACATAGTCTCTCAGGTTATGAAGGTGAATTTCAACCAGGCCTTTTTCTATAGCTCGTTTGAGAATTGAAACATCAAAGGGGCTGGTGAGAATATCCGGAACAACTGTAATAATGTCTATTCGCATTTAGGTAGCTTTAAACAGAGGTGGTAAAAAATTTTGAGCTATTGAATTTTAATTGTCGCTTGCTTTATTTCTCTCATCCTGAAGAAGCCTGCCAAGTCGTTGTTCTTTCTCAAGTGCTTTTGCACGGTAGGCATCAAATTCCTTCTCGGTAGCATATAATTTTTCTCTAGCTTCGGTTGTTTGGGAATGACTTTTCTTATATCTGAAAATAAAAAAGAGAAGAGCTAAAATTAACACCCCAACTATACCCCACATTAGAGCCATGTAGCTTCCTTTACTAAAGGGCATTCCAAGAAAAGTTATTGCATCTTTTTCCTCATTCACCCTGTCCAGATTCTCCCTGGTCTCATCCAGTTCTGCCTGTAAAGCATTTATTTTATCCTGTTGCTGGTCTATTGTATTTTTTTGAGTAATTACTTCCTCATTAATACGGGAAAAGTGCTGGGCCGCTTTGTTCTTTAATGTAACTAGTTCGTTATAATCTACAACTTTGTAACCCTGGTAATCATTGGAATTTTCAATTAAAGAATTAAAATCTTCTTCTACGGGATTTCTTTGCTGAATTGTGTCCTGTGCGTTTAATGTTCCACTTAAGGCCAGGGCAGTAAAGCTTAAAAATAGTACCTTCTTCATTTGCTCTTTTTTGGTTAAAGTACCTACACAACGTGCAGGTAAAAAACTTATTGCCGCAAATTTACAAGTAATAAAAATTAAAAGAAAGTTTGTTCAAACACTAATTTGCTTTTGCTGCATCCTCAAACTCTATGTCTTTATCTACCTGCCCCCGGAAAGCTTCGATCCAGGCGTTCTTAAAAATGTTCAAAACGGTAGTCCAAATGCTGGTGTCAGGCTTATTTAGATCTCCTTCAATAGGTGCTCTTGTGGCAAGAGTATCTGTACTTTGATTCTTAAATACAAATTTTAAGGCACCCACAAATCCTTCCCAAAGTTTACCAAAGAAGTTTTCATCCTCTTCTTTACCCAGGATCTTAGTATTTATAAACATAGGTTTTAAATATCCCTTTATATAACCATCTGCAATAGCAATTTCACTATAGAGCTCAAAGGTGCCGCTTTCAAAGTCCACTCCGGCGAAATTCTTGATCAAATCGTTCAGCTTGGTAACATCAGCTTTGCGTATTGAAGCTTCTATATCCATATCTGGAATTTCTTTGAGAAGGTTTAGGTTTCCCGAAATTGTTACATCTCCGCCTCCAATAGAAATGGCTTTGGCATAAAGATTAGACGGTAAAACTTCCTCTTCGTTTACCACGTTACTTAAATTTGTAGCATCTAAATTGATTTGCTCCAGGAACATACTTATTTCAGGACTGGCAGATAACTGCACAAAATTAGCAGTGCCATTATGAACATTTAGATGATTTATATCTATAGGAACTAAACTGGTTAAAGCATCAGTCCAGTCATCAACATCGGGTTCTCCTTCTACAGGTTCTTTTTGTTGATCTTCAAAAATGTAATTAAATTTAGGATTGTGCAGGATAATTTCACTTACGACCTTACCTTTAAACAAAGACTTCCATTCTATTGAAATATCTGACTTTTCAAAGTCGAGTACAGGGGTGTCGGTCTGCGCACTTAATTTTCTTAAGATAAGTCCATCTATGACATACGCGCCTCTGTAAAGAGCAACATCTATATCTTCAACGTGGCCCATGTATCCTGGAATATTATCCAGAGTTTTGTTGACGTATTTCTTGAGAAAATAGGGGAGAAGGAGTCTGGCAATTATTAGAACAACAAGTATGGTCAAAGGAATTATAAATCTCTTCCTGCGTACTTTATGCTTCTTCTTTTCAGTACTCATATTACAAAGATTTATACAAATTTGGTTTTTAGAGTTTAGTTAGGCAGTTAAATTATTGCCAAAAAAAAACCTGCCGGAGCAGGTATGTATTGAAACAATATGATTTATTTAATAGTATGTAAACCTTCTAACTTTTGCAATATTCTTGGCCAGCCTTATAACTTGTTGGCTATATCCATATTCATTGTCGTACCATATATATAAAACTATATTCTTCCCTTCTTCGGTTGCAATTGTAGCTTTGCTGTCAAAAATAGAAGGCTGGGCAGATCCTACAATATCAGTTGACACTAATTCATTATCTAAAGAATATTTTATTTGTTCAACCATTTCTCCTTCCAAGGCATATTTTTTCATTAACCCGTTAACTTCTGCTACACTGGTAGCTTTTTGCACTTCCAGGTTTAGGATTGCCAGGGAGCCGTTTGGAACCGGAACTCTAATAGCATTAGATGTTAATTTTCCTTCAAGAACAGGCAAAGCTTTGGCTACTGCTTTTCCCGCTCCTGTTTCAGTAATAACCATATTTAATCCCGCTGCACGACCTCTCCTGTATTTATTGTGCATATTGTCTACCAGGTTTTGATCGTTTGTGTAGGCGTGAATGGTTTCAAGGTGCCCATGAACAACTCCCAAAGATTCTTCTATTGCTTTTAGCACAGGAGCAATGGCGTTTGTAGTGCAGGACGCTGCAGAAAAAATATCATTCTCATCGGGATTATACTCCTTATGATTTACTCCATGTACAATGTTGGGAATTCCTTTTCCCGGTGCGGTTAATAAAATTTTAGAGGCACCTTTGCTCGACAGGTGTCTACTTAATTCTTTCTGATCCCGAAAGGCCCCTGTGTTGTCAATAATTAAAGCATTCTCAATCCCATAGCGGGTATAATTAATTTCTTCAGGTCCTTCCGAAGAGATCATATGAACGGTAGTGCCATTAATAATAAGAGCAGAATTATCCATATCTATTGTGACCGTTCCGGAGAAGTCTCCATGAATAGAATCACTTTTTAATAAAGACGCTCTTTTTTCAAGAACAGTAGCATCAATTTCCCCGCGTGTAACAATAGCTCTTAATCTTAATTGATTACCTTTTCCTGTACGGGTCATTAACTCCCTCGCGAGAAGCCTTCCAATTCTTCCAAAACCATAGAGAACGACATCTTTGGGGGTAACTTCTTTATAATTCCTGGCGTCTTTTAATTTGCCGCTGAGGAAAGCTTTTGCATTATGATATTCTACATCTTCCAGGTGATATTCATAAGTTAATTTCCCAATATCCAGTTTGGCGGGAGGAAGATCCAGATCCTTTATAGCCTGTGCAATTTCTACTGAGTCAAATATGGAAATGGGTTTTTCAACAAAGGCACCTGCGTATTCGTGAAGATTGAGGATGTCACTAACATTGAGATTTATTAATTGATTTCTGAATAATACAAGTTCAATGGATTTGTCATACCAAAGATCACTTATAATTTTAATAAATTCAACCGACGCACGTCTGCGGTCTGCCTGAAAAGAGAGTTCCTTTTCGTAAACTTCGTTATAGCCCATTTTGTCTTTTTAAGATTTATATTTTTAAAAACGCTGCAAAAGTATATATTTCAATCGTTTTCGTAAAAAATTTCAACAAAAAAATACCCGCTATAATTATCAGCGGGTATTTAATGATAAACTAATTTTACTGTCTCCAGATATAAGTTTGTTCTTCTCCTTTACTGTTTACAAAGGTTACGCTAAGAGGTTCCTTGGGGTTTTTCGAATTAAGAATCTTCTTTACATCTGAAATGTCATTTACTTTTTGGTTATCAAGTTTAGTAATGATGATACCAATTAGAGCCTGAGATTGCTCATCTCCCGTTAGCGCACCGCTTATTTTTACTCCATTGGTTGTCTTAAATCTTTGCAGGTCTTCTTTTGAAGCATTAGTAACCTCAAGGCCTATAGGGGTAATTGCATAAGTTTCATACTTCGTAAGTTTCACTTCTAAATTGCGTTCCCTGCCCTCTCTTATAACTGTTACTTTTACAACATCATCAGGCCTCTTAGAACCAATGTATCCAGTTAAATCGGACATTTTTCGCACTTCGATATTGTCAATTTGTCTTATAACATCGCCTTGTCTAATACCTGCAACTGCAGCTCCACTTTCTGAATCAACATCACCTACCAAAACTCCCTGTGCAACGGGAAGATCTAATTTTCGGGAGATTCCCTGGTTGACATCCTGCCCACGAATTCCTAAAATTCCTCTTTGAACATTTCCATACTCCAGGATATCTTCTACTATCTTTCTGGCGTTATTAGAAGGCACTGCAAAACCATAACCTATATAACTACCCGTTTGAGAAGTAATTGCGGTGTTAATTCCAATAAGTTCCCCATTAATATTGACTAAAGCACCACCACTATTTCCGGGGTTTATGGCAGCATCAGTTTGTATAAAAGATTGTGGTGTTCCATCGTAGGCATTAATATCTCTGGCTTTTGCACTAACAATTCCTGCAGTCACAGTTGATGTTAAATTAAAAGGGTTACCTACTGCAAGAACCCATTCCCCAAGTCGAATATTATTTGAATTTCCAAAAGGAAGATAGTCCAGGTTTTCAGCATCAATTTTAATTAGAGCAATATCTGCTGAAGGTTCAGTTCCTATTACTTCGGCTTTGTAAGTTTTGTTATTATTAAGTGTAACTTCAATTTCGTTTGCACCGTTAATAACGTGGTTATTAGTAACGATATATCCGTCAGGAGTGATAATAACACCAGACCCTGCGCCTCTCAAAGCTTTACCACCGCCTTCTCCCCGGTATTGGTGTTCCCAAACACTCTTTGAGGGGCCAAAAACAGCAACATTTTTTACGTGAACCACTCCGTGAACAGTTTTTTCTGCTGCCTCAGTAAAATCAGCATTGGTTCCATAGAATTTAGATTCGTATGAGACTTGTAGAATTCCTGCGGAAGGATTTTGAACAGTTGTTTGTTGAACCTCATCAAGATTGAAAATATCTTCTTCTAAAAAGATCTTGTAGGAGCCTAATGTCAATATTCCTCCCAACATTGAAACGAATAATAGGGTTGTGAATTTTTTCATTTGTAAATCCTTTTTTATTTAAAAGTTATTATTTGAGTTTATTTTTTGTTCCCGGATTGGACCTTAGTCTGTTAATATAAACGTACAAATTTTTGATATTGTTGTACCTTTGCTCAGGTTAAGATAAATCCTGATGAAAATAAAATTTTTCAAATTCCACGGAACGGGAAATGATTTTATTATGGTTGATAACCGTGATAATCTATTTTCCAAAAATGATGCCAACGTTATAAGCTTGGCTCTGTCACAGAAGATTTGGCATAGGAGCAGATGGGCTGATACTCCTGGAACATCCTGAGGTGGCGGGAGATGATTTTAAGATGGTTTATTTCAACTCTGATGGTAATGAGAGTAGCATGTGCGGTAATGGAGGAAGATGCCTGGTTGCCTTTGCAAAATTCTTAAACATAATTCAGGATAAAGGAAGGTTTACAGCAATAGATGGTCCACACGAAGCAATCATAGAAAACGGTACTGTAAGTTTAAGAATGAAGGATGTTCCGGCGGGCAATTTAAATGAAGATGCTATTTTTTTGAACACGGGTTCTCCTCACCACATCATCTTTACCGAAGAGGTAGGGGAAATAGATGTTAAAAAAGAAGGTGCAAAAATCCGGTATTCTCAGCTTTACGAAGATGGTGGCGGGACCAATGTAAATTTTGTACAGGCTGAAGGAGCAAATTCTTATCTCGTTCGTACATATGAAAGAGGAGTGGAAGATGAAACTTATTCCTGTGGAACGGGAGTAACCGCTGTTGCTCTCGCAGTTCACGCTATGGGAAAAACTACTGAAAAGGAAGTTAAGCTTAGTACACCGGGAGGAGTTTTAAGGGTCACGTTTGAAAGAAAGGACCATACTTACAGGAATATTTGGCTTACAGGGCCTGCAGAATTTGTTTTTGAAGGAGAAATAGAATGTTAACTCTTAAAGGAAATAAAGTTTTTCTACGAGCTCTTGAGCCGGAAGATCTGGATTTTATTCATGAGGTCGAAAACACTGAAGAATTTTGGGAAGTAAGTGCTACCAAAGTTCCTTATTCCAGGTACCTGATCAAAAAGTATATTCAAAATTCTCACCGGGACATTTTTGATGTGAAACAATTACGTCTTATGATATGTAATTATGAGCAGGTTCAATTGGGAATGATTGATGTTTTTGATCTTGAACCGAGGGACAGAAGAGCTGCAATTGGAATTTTAATTGCAAAGAAGGAGGAACGGCGTAAGGGTTATGGAGCAGAAGTGATTTCACTTGTGTGTAATTATTGCTTCTCTCACCTTGGCCTGCACCAGGTTTATGCTAATGTTACCATAGATAATTCTGCAAGTATAAGTTTGTTTGAAAAGAGTGGTTTTAGCAAAGTAGGCATTAAGAAGGACTGGGTGCTCATCAATGGGCAATTTAAAGACGAGGTTTTATATCAATTAATCAATGTACATTAAAAGGATACTATTAGTAGTTGCCCTTATAGGACTGGTTGTTCTGGGGATCTTCAGCTATAACATATATAATTACATATTTTCTCCAAATACTGCTTTTGAAGAACAGAAAGTAACAATTTATATTCCCACAGGTGCTACTTATGAAGTAGTTCTGGACAGCTTAAAACCGCATTTAAAAGATGTTTCTTCCTTTCACCAGGTTGCTCAAAAAAAAGGTTATGATCCAAAGGCTGGAAAGTACACTTTGGAAAGAGGCATGAACAACAATGATATTATTAACAGGCTGAGGAGCGGAAATGATCCTGTACGAGTGATTTTTAATAATCAGGAAAGGCTGGAAAATCTTGCCGGAAGAATTTCTACACAAATTGAAGCAGACAGCACTGAGCTTTTGGAGGCAATGAAAGAAAGTGAATTTTTGCAACAAAATGAATTTACCACTGCAAATGCCTTAGGAATGTATATTCCTAATCAATATGAATTTTTCTGGAATACTTCTGCTGAAGATTTTCGAAAAAGAATGAAACGTGAGTATGAGAGATTCTGGACAGAAGAACGACTGAAAAAAGCTGACCAAATTGGTTTAACACCTCACCAGGTCACTGTAATAGCTTCTATAGTTCAAAAAGAAACTGCTAAAGTAGATGAGCGGCCAAAGGTTGCTGGAGTGTATATGAACAGGTATAAGAATGGCTGGAAGCTGGACGCAGATCCTACAGTAATTTATGCAATTAAGCAGGAGAATAATAATTTTGACACAATTATAAAAAGAGTGCTTTACAAGGATTTAACTCTTGAATCGCCTTACAATACTTATAAATACAAAGAACTTCCACCCGGCCCAATTGCCATGCCGGATATTTCTTCTATTGATGCCGTTTTAAATTATGAGGATCACAAGTACTTTTATTTCGTGGCCGATGTAGAAAATTTTGGCTATCACAAATTTGCTGAAACCCTGGCCCAGCATAATCGGAATAAACAGGCTTATGTGAGGTGGATTAACCAGCAGGGAGTTAAAAGATAATATTTCTCAGAATTTTACGTTTACTGATGATGGAGTTTTTTCAACTTCATTCCCTTTTTGGTTTAAAAGGCTGAAGATCAGATTAATGTTAAATGTTGTATCTTCGCCCGGCGAAATTTGAAAGGGGCATCGTTTTTGTCTTGTTGCCATTTCAGAATCAAAATATATGAGAAAGAAAGTTGTTAAATTTTCAATCCTACTATTATTGCTGGTTCAATCTTTTTCAGTTTCTCTACTAAAGAGGCTGCAGATTTAGAAATGTTTGCCACCTCTCCCAATGTGAAATTGGAGTACAAGGCAACCTCGCCTGAAGATAGTCTTCAGGAAGAAAAGAATGCTACTAAGATGTATCCTGTCCTGGGCAGGTCTTACACAGGTTTTAAAGAGGCCCTTGCGTTTAAAGAATCTCGTGGGAATTATAAAGCAATCAATGAATTCGGTTACCTGGGTAAATATCAATTCGGGAAAGGTACTCTAAGTCTTATTGGTATAAAAGATACCAACTTCTTTATCAATTCTCCGGAATTACAGGAAGCGGCCTTTTATGCGAATGCAGCCAGGAACAAATGGATCTTAAGACGGGATATTGAGAAATTTCAAGGAAAGCTGATAAACGGAATAGAAATAACGGAATCGGGAATTCTTGCAGCCGCGCACCTTGCTTACCCCCGGAAGTGTAAAGAAATATTTGAGAAGCTGGGGCGAAAGCGGATTTAGCGATGCTTTTGGAACAACCTTAGGTTTTTACCTGAAGAAATTTGGAGGCTACGACACTTCACTTATTGAAGCTGACAGAAAAGCGAGTGCGATAGTCTATAAAGCTTAATTTTCCTTTTGAAGCACGAATATAGTGGGCCTTTTATGAAGGTCCACTTTTGTTTTCTTCCAGGCTGCAATTGTTTGCGTCAAAATAAATTCAGAAGGCAGGGTGAGATCACAGGCTACACATAAACGTGTTCCGGGATGCAGTACAGCTGTCATATCTTCTAAAAAAGCATTGTTCCTGTAAGGAGTTTCAATAAAAATTTGTGCCTGTTTTCTCTCCAGAGAAATCCTTTCCAAATTCTTTAGCTCCTGTTTTCTCTCTTTTTTATCTATAGGTAAATAGCCATGGAAAGTGAAACTCTGGCCGTTCATACCGCTGCCCATCATTGCAAGAAGAATTGAAGATGGCCCTACCAATGGTACAACCTGAATTCCCATAGAATGGGCAATTTGTACAATTTCGGCACCGGGATCTGCAACCCCGGGACATCCTGCTTCACTTAAGAGACCCACGTCCAATCCATCTTTACAAGGATCTAAAAAACCAGATAAACTGGAGGCTTCAGTAAATTTATTTAGGAGGCTTAATTTAAGCAAAGGCTGTTTTTTGCCGGGTACCACTTCTTTGATGGATCTTCTGGCAGTTTTTTCATTTTCAACAATGTAATGGTCCACCTTTTCTATTATTTTTTTAATGGAGTAGGGGAGCACCTCAATGGGATTGGAAGGACCCAAAGTGGTGGGAATTAAATATAGTTTTCCCGAATATTGGAAAGAAGGCTGGGCCATTTGTTGAGTATTATTGGTAGAAAAAAAGAATTATTCCTTTTCCAGTTTTGAAGCAATTACTTCGCATGCTTCGTTAAGCATTTGGTAAACGTTTTCAAAACCGTGTTCTCCTCCATGATAAGGATCGGGAACATCAACTTTTTCTCCGGGAAAGATCTCGTCCAGGATCATTTTTACCTTGTTCTTATCCTCTTCATTCCTGGCTTGTGCTAAAACATCATGATAGTTGAAAGAATCCATCACGTAAATGTGATCAAAGCGATCAAAATCTGCAGGTTCAAATTGCCTTCCACACTGGTCGGTAATATCTACCCCGTATTTTTTTCCAACAGCAATAGAACGAGGATCGGGGAATTTCCTATATGCCAGTCTCCTGTTCCGGCACTTTCTATCTGTACTTTATTGGGATCAACTTTAGATTTCAGAATTCCTTCGGCCAGGGGTGATCTGCAAATATTTCCCAGACACACCATTAACACCTTGGTTTTCATATTTTTCTTTTATAGAGTAAGTTTTTTATTGAGATCTTCAACAAACTTCTTGAATTGCTTATCTGTTGCTGCAAGATTGTCTACTGTTTTGCAGGCGTGTAGTACCGTTGCGTGGTCACGCTTTCCTATCTGGCTGCCAATACTCGCAAGGGAGGCTTTGGTAAATTTCTTGGCAAAGAACATTGCCAGTTGCCTGGCCTGAACAATATGGCGTTTCCGGGTTTTTGATTGTAATGTTTCTACATCCATCTGGAAGTAATCGCTCACTATCTTTTGGATATAATCGATCGAAACCTCTCGTTTGGTATTTTTGACGTAATTGTCAACAATTTTCTTAGCCAGTTCCAGGGTGATGTCCTTCTTGTTGAATGAAGAGTGAGCAATAAGAGAAATTATAGCACCTTCCAGCTCCCTGATATTAGTTTTTATGTTGTTAGCGAGGAATTCGATAATATCCTCTGGCATTTCCACCCCGTCACGATACAATTTGTTCTTTATAATAGAAACCCGGGTTTCAAAATCAGGATGTTGAAGCTCTGCTGAAAGACCCCATTTAAATCGGGACAACAAACGTTGTTCAATGTCCTGCATATCGACAGGCGCCTTATCACTCGTGAGAATAACCTGCTTACCATTTTGATGCAGGTGATTAAAAATGTGGAAGAATACATCCTGTGTTCCGGCTTTACCCGAAAGCAACTGAATATCATCCACTATAAGTACATCAATGATCTGGTAGAAATGAATGAAGTCATTCCTGTTATTCTTCTTTACAGATTCTATATACTGCTGTGTAAATTTTTCAGCAGAAATATATAAAACTGTCTTTTCCGGATACTTGTCTTTAATATCTACTCCAATGGCATGGGCCAGGTGAGTCTTTCCTAATCCAACTCCTCCAAATATCAACAGCGGGTTAAACGAAGTTCCACCAGGTTTATTAGACACTGCTAAGCCTGCAGATCTTGCCAGCCTGTTAGAATCTCCCTCCAGGAAGTTTTCAAAATTGTAATTAGGATTTAACTGGGACTCTATTTTTACATTCCGGATACCCGGAATAATAAAAGGATTTCGTAGTTCGGGATTTCTGTTTTTTACAGGAACATCTACTTCCTGAGAAGCCATTTGGCTGCGCTGGGTGCTGGGTATTTTTTCAGTAAAAGGTAATTTGTTTCCGTAAGTGTTTTCCATCTTAATTACGTAAACCAATTTGGCCTTTTCACCAAGTTCTTTGGTTAAAGAAACCTTCAGCAATTTCACATAATGCTCTTCCAGCCACTCGTAAAAAAACTTTGAAGGAACCTGTATACTCAATGCACAATCGGTAAGTTTTACTGCTTGTATCGGCTCAAACCATGTTTTGTAGGCTTGAGGAGTAATGTTATCTTTGATAAAAGCCAGACAGCTATTCCAAACTGATTGCGCAGTTTTTGACATGCTAAACTTGAGGTTATTTATAGGTTAGTAGATGATCCCAAATTAGAAAAAAACAGGTTCTTCTAATTTTTTTAGTGAAACAAATATGTGAACAAAATACCTTAAAAAAAAATCTATTATTATTGAATTTTAAGAAAATTTTATGCATACTTCCTTCGGGTTATGAAGGTACAAAACCACAAACGAAAATTACCTTAATTTCTTATGAAAACTCACTGCACCACTGTTAAAGTACGATACGCTGAAACCGATCAAATGGGAGTGGTTCATCACGGGAATTATGCTCAATACTTTGAGATCGCCCGTTTGGAGTGGCTTGAGCAGTTTGGTATCTCTTATAGAAGGATGGAAGAGGAGGGAATTATGCTTCCGGTTTACTCCCTCCAAACAAAATTTATTAAACTTAGCGTCTTTTGATGACCTTCTTAAAATTGAAACCAATTTAAAGGAGATTCCGGGGGTCAAAATTGAATTCCTGTATAAAATCCTTAATGAAGCCGGGGAGGTGATAACCACAGCTTCAACTGTTCTGGTTTTTATGGATTCTAAAACAAAGCGACCAATAAAATGTCCTGAATATATTTTGGAAAAATTGAAGGATTAATTTTCCTGTTTTCGAATTTCTACTTTATAAATACTATCAAATTTGGTAAATATTTCTTCTGCATCTTTTTTTCTTACAGTAATAATAATTTGGCAGTCCAAAGCAAGGTCCTGTTTCAAAATATTTAGGTCGTGTTCTTTGATAAGTCGCATGACTATATTCATTTCAGGATAATCAAATCGTATTTCAAAAATTTCATCAATTGTTCTTGTAATTATCTTACTGTTCTCCAAAGCTAATTGAGCTGTGGTTTTATAAGCATTAATTAAGCCTCCTACTCCTAATTTAGTACCTCCAAAATATCTCACCACAACAATTAGGATATTGGTGACATCAAAAGACTGTATTTGACCATATATTGGCATTCCTGCTGAGTTAGATGGCTCCCCATCATCATTTGCACGATAATGCAATTCCTCCTTTCCAATTTGCCAGGCGTAACACCAATGTCGTGCTTTGGAATGTTTTTTCCTCAATTCCTCAAGGTGGACTGCGGCATGCTCTTCTGAAGTCACCGGAAAAGTGTATCCAAAGAATTTTGAACTCTTGTCTTTGAACAAAACTTCTTCTCCGGGTTTTAGTATTGTCTTATAGGTGTCGCTCATGAATAAGTTATATTCCGCTATTAGCTACTAAGATAATGCTTAGAATGGCCAGGCCAATCCCAATCCAATTCTTGGGTATCAGTTTTTCCCTGAAGAGAATAATCCCCAGGAGGGTAGAAAGTAAAACAATGGCTACATTATTTATCGTAAATATGGTCGAGCTGTCAAATCCTTCGCTTCGTAAAGCTAAGACCAGGAAGTAAATTGAAAAGTAATTAGGAATTCCCAGCACAAGCCCTCCAAGAATATTTTTCCCGGTTATTCGGAGAGATCCACGAAAAGCCTGAAAAATTAGTACAGAGGTGCCTACTACACCTGCCATAGAAAATATTGTAGAAGAGAACAATGCAACATCAGCTTCTTCAACATAAGTTGCTTCCAAAAACTTAATAGTGGTATCAATGACCCCGCTCCCCACAAAGACGAGAATGGGGAAAATAAGATTCTCCTTTTTTATAGCTATTCCATCCCTGCTTTTTATGGAGCTTAAATATACAGCTGCCAAAGCAAGAAGAATCCCGGTTACTTTGACCCATCCTGTGCTTTCATTGAAATATGTTATACCGAAGATGACAGGAATGGCAACCGACATTTTTGTTGCAACCGAAACCACTGAAAGTCCGCTGTGTTGAGTGGTTATAGCAGCCAGATTAAAAACTGCAATGAAGAGAATTCCCAGGAATATGGTGCTTAAGCAAACCAGGGCTTTGATGGAACAGAAGAAATGTCTGCATCACCCAAAAAACCAAAAAAACCCACCGTACAGGCCATGAAATAATTAACTATGATCGCCTGCAGGGAATTGACACCGTACTTCTGGAACAATTTGAAAATTACAAATATTACACTCGAAGAGAGGACACTTAAGATCAGGTAGATCAAAACAGCTCTTGTTTAGCAGTAAAAAGATCTATTACATCTTCACGGGTAGGTTCAAGGTTCCAGGTATGAATACCCAATTCAGCAGCCGCATCTGTGTTCTCCTTAGTATCATCTATAAACAAACACTCCTCCGGATTTAGATCGTGTTGTTCCAGTACATATTTATAAATAGCTGCATCAGGTTTTCTGAAATTAATCTCGTGCGAGAGGTAAAAAGCGTCAAAGCAATTTTTGAATTCTTCAAAAAAGGGAACATTATCTTTAATCCAGTCTATATGGATCTCATTAGTATTACTTAGTAGAATAAGCTGAAAATCTTTTTCTTCGGAAAGTTTTTTCAGAAAATCATATCTGTATCTGGGAAATTCAACAAGAATAGAATTCCATGAATGTTTAAAAGCCTCCTGATTAAGTTGAGGATATTCTGAAGTGTATTTATGTATAAACTCTTTTGAAGTGATTAAACCTTTTTCATAGTCTTTATTACACTCCTGGATGGCATCTGTAAATCCATCAATTTTGTGCTTTTCCAGCTCCCGTTTTGTTGCAGGTTTATCGAGGTTGACAAAAATGTCACCAAAATCAAATATAATTGTCTTTATCATTTCTGTAAATTATTAATAGATCTCCTGTAGTTGAACTTGTAGTAGCAGGATTTTCCGGTAGAGCTTAGTGCTTTTATTCCTTCCTTAAAATTTACTTTTCCTGTAAGTATTCTTGCCTCATCCCATAAACCTGCGGAAATAAAAGTTTCCAGAGTTTGCGTTCCCCCTTCTATTATGATCGATTGTAATTCGTGCTAGTAAAGCACATCGCAAATCTGCTGTGCGATTTCCTTTTCAAAATCTATTTCTTCAAAAATTAGATTTTTGGAACTTGGGTTTTTTTCAGAGCTCGTTCCGCAGATGACAATAGTTTTAATAGATTCGTCAAAAAGAGCTGAATCTTCAGGAATCCTAAGTTTCCGGTCCATTACTACCCTGGTGGGGCTGGGTCCATCCCAAAGCCTAGTATTAAGTTTGGGGTTATCAGCAACAGCAGTGTTCGTGCCTACTAATATTGCCTGTTCCTCACTTCGCCATTTATGCACCAGTTGATTGGTATATTTATTCGTAATCCAAACAGGCTCCCGCTTTTGATCCATCTGCGGCAAAGGAGCAATAAAACCGTCAGCTGATTTTGCCCATTTTAAAATTATATAAGGTCGTCTCTTTAAAAGAGAAGTGAAAAATCTTTTATTAAGTTCCCGGCATTCCTCTTCCAGGATTCCAACTTTTACTTCACAACCTGCTTCCAGCAACTTCTTAATTCCTTTACCACAACTTTGTCGAAAGGATCAACTGTTCCAATAACAATTTTTTTAATACCTCGGGCAATGATGAGATCGCTGCAGGGAGGTGTTTTACCATAGTGGCTGCATGGCTCCAGGCTCACATAGATCGTTGCCCTTTTTAAAAGCTCAGAGTCTTTAACTGAATTTATCGCGTGGACTTCCGCATGGGGTTCTCCGGCTTTCCTGTGCCAGCCTTCCCCAATGATCCTGTCATTATAAACCACTACACTTCCTACCATAGGATTTGGGTAGGTGGTACCAAGACCATTTTGGGCGAGTTCAATGCATCTGCTAGTATATTTTTCGTGTATATTCACGCATCAAAAATAGGATTTAATACGAGAATGAGTAGTTATAAAATTCGTGAAATTCAACCTAAGGACAATGAGCAGGTTGCACAGGTGGTTAGAAATGTACTGGTGGAAATGGGAGTTCCTAAAGTAGGTACAGCCTATGAAGACAAATCTCTTGATGATATGTATGGCTACTATGATGAGCCAAAAAAGGAATATTTTGTGGTTGAAGAAGAGGATAAGATACTTGGTTGTGCGGGGATTGCGCCTTTACCCGGAGAACCCGATATTTGTGAGCTTCAAAAAATGTATTTTCTTCCGGAAGCACGGGGCAGGGGAATAGGTGCTGCGATGATGCAAACCTGCCTCCAATTTGCAAAAGATGCCGGGTATAAGAAATGTTACCTTGAGACTATGCCTTATATGGAACATGCAAGAAAACTGTACGCCCGCACAGGATTTGAGTCTATTGAAGGACCTATGGGAACTACCTAGCCATTACAATTGTTCGGTCTGGATGATCAAGGATTTATAAGCCCCCTAACCCCCAAAGGGGGAGTAACTAAAGTTTCTCAAATTTTGGAAATCTATCAGTTAAAGAAAATATTTACAAATGACTTAAAGGATGAATATCCTCCGGAGGAAATAAGTTCATTTTTTAATCTTCTGTCCCTGAAATTTCTGCAGATGAGCCGCATTGATGCTGCTTTGAATCCGCAGGCAGAGATTTCTGATGAAGATCAAAAAAAATTTGATACTGCTTTGCTTCGGCTAAAGAATCATGAACCCATTCAATATATAATAGGTGAAACTGAATTTTTCGGAATGGACCTTCGGGTAAATGAAAACGTTCTGATTCCAAGGCCGGAAACCGAAGAGCTGGTGCAGTGGATTCTCGATGAGGTGAAACCTTCAGCAAGAATAAAAATTCTCGACATTGGTACCGGAAGTGGATGTATAGCAATCAGCCTGGCGAAAAACCTTCCGCAGTCGAGAGTTTCGGCAATAGATATTTCTGAGAAAGCATTGGAAATCGCAAGGGAGAATTCAGCTATAAATAATACTGAGGTACATTTTATTAAAGCTGATATTCTTCAGCAGGAAAGTCTACAAGAAACATATGATGTCATAGTTTCCAATCCGCCTTATGTAAGGGAGTTGGAGAAGAAGGAAATGCAGAGGAATGTTCTTGAGCACGAGCTAAGCAACAGCTTTATATGTAAAAGATGAGGACCCGCTGATATTTTACAGGAAAATCACGAAATTAGCAGGAGGATCTTTAAAACGTGGCGGAAAATTGTTCTTCGAAATCAACCAATATTTGAGCAGGGAAACAGAGGAACTCCTGGTAAATGAGGGATTTTTGACTGAGCTACGAAATGATATTTTCGGAAATTTCCGAATGTTAAAAGGCGAAAAAAAGTAAATTTTGAGAAAGTACAGATTTAAAAGCCTAGCAGTGTTTTGCGCCAGCAGTGACGGACTAGACTCTGTTATTTATAAAGAAGCTTATGATGTGGGAGAATTTCTGGCAAAGGCAGAAATTGAAGTAGTCTACGGGGGCAGCAGATTAGGACTTATGGTTCAGGTGGCGAAGGGTGTTCTCGGGCAAAGCGGCAAAATAACCGGAGTAATTCCAGATTTTTTAAAAACAAAGGAAGTCGTTCACACAGGACTTACAAATTTAATTACCACAGAAGACATGCACGCAAGAAAAATGACGATGCATGACTTAAGTGATGCTTTTATTGCTCTTCCGGGAGGTTTTGGTACTCTGGAAGAATTATTTGAAATTCTCACCTGGGGCCAACTAGGGCTGCACAGGAAACCAATTGGTATCCTAAACAGTAATGGCTATTACGATGACTTTATTGAATTGATGAATAAGATGGTAAGTAAGGGGCTGTTAAGAGAGGAAAATATGAACCTGGTACAGGTGTCTTCAAATATTGAAGAACTTCTGGATAAACTGGAAGCATTTGTACCTATGCTTAGGTGCCAAAATGGATGAATAAGAACCAGACGTAATGAGGAAAATATGAAGATCGAAAGGCTGGAATTACAAAGCAAACACCTTACGGAACAGCTAAAATTTTATCGTGATGTCCTGGAACTTGAGATTCCGGTATACGACGAAACTTCATTTGAAGTCAAAGTAGGTTACACCAGTATTAAATTTACTGAAGATAATAATGCCACACCTTACCATATAGCCTTCCACATTCCCGATAAGCAGGAAGAGATCGCTTTAACGTGGACAAAAGGGAAAGTACCTATTCTTAGAAATAACTCCGATGAAATTATCGATTTCAGCAATTGGAGTGCGAAGTCATTCTATTTCTACGATGCTGATAAAAATATTGTAGAATTCATTGCCCGGCGGAATCTCTTCAAGCCCGAATCATCTTTGTTTTCTGAAGAAAATATAATAGGAGTGGCAGAAATAGGCCTTGCCACCGAAAATATTGAAGAGAAGTTTTTGTTCCTTCAGAAGAATTGTGAATTAGAGGTGTATGATGGCAACTTTGAGAAATTCTCTGCAATTGGAGATGACGAAGGCCTTCTAATCACGATTAATAAAGAACTTAAAGATTGGTTTCCTACAGAAGATAAAGCGTTTGCATCTCCTTTCAAAATAAAATTTTCACATCGGGGAAAACAATATTATTTAAAATTTGAGAACGATAAATTAACTACCTATTCAGCCTAAGAACAATCTAACTACAGCTTTAAACCAGAACCTAAATGGACACAAAAGATAAGATCCTTAATCTTCGGAAAGAACTACACCAACATAATTACAACTATTATGTAATGGACAAGCCGGAAATTAGTGATTATGAGTTTGACATGAAGCTAAAGGAGTTGCAGGAACTGGAGGAGAAAAATCCCGATCTCTTTGATCCCAATTCCCCGACCCAACGAGTGGGTGGCGCTGTAACAAAAAATTTCCAAACCGTATCTCACGATTATCCTATGTACTCTCTTTCCAACTCTTATTCTAAAGAAGAATTGGAGGACTGGGAAAAGCGAATTATGAGGATTGTGGATGGAAAGGTTGAATATGTGTGTGAGTTAAAATACGACGGAGCATCAATAAGTCTTACTTACGAAAAAGGAATTTTAAAACGTGCAGTTACCCGCGGGGACGGAGTTCAGGGAGATGATGTGACTAACAATATAAGAACGATATTATCTATTCCTCTTCACCTAAAAAAGGATTATCCGGAGAAATTTGATATCAGGGGCGAGATCGTTTTGCCATACGAAGGTTTTGCAAAACTGAATGCCGAGAGAGTGGAAGCAGGGGAGGAACCTTATGCCAATCCAAGAAACACGGCTTCGGGAACTTTAAAACTTCAGGATAGTTCAGAAGTAGCTAAGCGGCCTTTAGACTGTTTGCTTTACAACATCATTGGGGAAAACCTGAATGTGAAATCGCAATTTGAGAGTCTGGAAAAAGCGAGAGCCTGGGGTTTTAAAGTTCCGAAAGAGTCTAAACTTGCAAAGAGTGTCGATGAGGTTCTCAATTTTGTGAATTACTGGGAACAGCACAGGCACGATCTACCCTATGAAATTGATGGGGTAGTTGTAAAGGTAAATGATTTCAGGCAGCAGGAGGAGCTTGGATATACAGCTAAATCCCCGCGTTGGGCAATGGCTTACAAATTTAAGGCAGAACAGGAAGCGACAGTTTTAAAGAAGATCACTTATCAAGTAGGCCGTACCGGAGCAATTACACCTGTGGCAAATTTAAAACCTAGGTGCAGCTTGCCGGGACTGTTGTAAAAAGGGCATCCCTTCACAATGCCGATCAAATTGAGAAACTGGATATAAGAGAAGGAGATACAGTCTTTGTTGAAAAAGGAGGGGAAATTATTCCAAAAATTGTTGGGGTGGATTTTACTAAACGAGATCCAAATTCTGCTGAAACTCATTACATCACGCACTGTCCTGAATGTGAAACAAAATTAATAAGGAACGAAGGGGAGGCCCAGCATTATTGTCCTAATCTTAGTGGATGTCCTCCGCAGATAGTAGGTAGAATTCAGCATTACATCTCCCGAAAAGCAATGGATATTGAAGGGCTTGGAGGTGAGACTGTGGCATTGCTAGTCCGCGAAGGTTTAATAGAAAATTATGCCGATTTATACGAGCTGAAAAAAGAGCAGATCCTTCCTCTGGAGAGAATGGCAAATAAATCAGCAGAAAATCTTATCCAGGGAATAGAGAAATCAAAAGAAATTCCTTTTGAAAGGGTTCTGTTTGCTTTGGGAATAAGATATGTAGGTGAAACGGTAGCAAAGAAACTTGCCAGACACTATAAGAGTATTGCGGTACTTTCAGAAGCAAAAGAAGAAGATCTTGTGAATGTTGATGAAATTGGAGAAAGGATTGCCCAAAGCGTAACTGCTTTTTTTGCTGTTGAAGAGAACAGGATCCTGGTGCAAAGACTGAAAGATTTTGGTGTACAGCTGGAAATTAAAGCTGAAGAATTTTCTCATCAAACAGACAAACTTGGAGGAGAAACTTTCGTGATTTCAGGAGTTTTTAATACCATCTCCAGGAATGATCTCAAAAAATTAATAGAAGATAACGGCGGAAAGGTCTCCGGATCAATTTCGTCAAAAACCAACTATCTCGTAGCTTAGTGAAAATATGGGACCAAGTAAACTTGCCAAAGCAGAACAACTCGGAACAAAAATTTTATCGGAAGATGAATTTTTAAAAATGATTAAATAAATCAACAAAGCCCCAGCGGGGAGAATTGTCGGCATCCCCTACGGGACTTGGTGATAATATTATACTGAGATTTGAAGTCCTTTTGTGGATATCATTTTGTCGCTGTCAAGGTAAAAGTCTATTCGGCCTAAATAGAGGCCATAACAACCTACCTGATTTACAATCACCTGTTTCCCTTCAAGATTTTGAAGAACTTCGGGTTTTTCTAGGAAGGTATGGGTATGGCCACCAATGATAAGGTCAATTCCTTTTGTCTTCTGCGCCAGCTTAACATCAGAGATTGCACCTGATTTATAGTCGAAGCCCAGGTGGGAAAGGCAAATAACCAGGTCACATTTCTTTTGTTCTCTCAGGAACCTTACCATTTCTTCTGAGATTTCAATCGGGTCAAGATACTTGGTTTCTTTGTAGAGATGTTCACTAACAAGCCCTTCTAATTGAATACCCAAGCCAAAAATTCCAATTTTTACTCCGTCCCGTTCCAGAACTTTATAAGGAAGAACGTGGCCATCAAGGATGGTATTGCTAAAATCGTAATTTGAAGAAATAAATTGAAAATCGGCATGTGGTAACTGAGAGTAAAAACCTTCAATTCCGTTGTCAAAATCGTGATTTCCTATTGTTGCAGCGTCGTATTTCATCTTAGTCATCAGCTTAAATTCCAACTCTCCCCCATAGAAATTAAAAAATGGAGTTCCCTGGAAAATATCTCCCGCGTCCAGCAATAAAGTATTGGGATTTTCCTGCCGAATTCTTTCTATTAAAGTTGCTCTCCTGGCGACACCACCCATATTAGGATTCCTGGTGTTGTCGGGGCCAAAAGGTTCTATGTGGCTATGGACATCATTCGTGTGCAGGATCGTAATGTGTTTTCGGGAACTTTCAGCAAAAGAAAGTGAAAGACCTCCCAATCCTATAAATGCTCCTGTCGCTGCCGTAGCCTGGATAAAATTTCTCCTTTTCATCAATTGGTAATTCTTATATAGCGACCGTCCCTTTGGGTTTGAATGGTGTCAATCTTATTAAAGTAATCTATTATAGCATTCCTAATCTTATAACCTGTTCTGTATAAATTCACAGGATCTTTCAGGAAAATCATATTATCACCACCCTGTTGTAAATAATCTGATGTTGCAACAAAATATTTTTTTTCATCTTCTATAGGCAAATTCTGTACCTCTGCATTGATCACTTTAAAATCTTCATCCATTTTAATTGTCATTCCACTAATGGGATGTGCGGTTCGGTTGTTTTCGAGGTAAGCGATCATTTCCTTGATCCTGTTCCCGGTCAACTCGGCTACTACAATTTCATTTTCAAAGGGCATTAACTGGTAAGCTGTTCGGGCTGTAACAGGACCTTTGTCTATTGCGGCTCTTATTCCACCGTGGTTAAGAAGAACAATATCTATCTCTTTTCCTGTCTGGTCCTTAAAAGGAAGATTTGCTTGTTCCATAACTATATCGGCCATTAGATTTCCTAATGCAGTATTTAGTTCCCCGTCTTTCTTATCAAGATTTAGAGGGTTAAAAGCTATTGTACTGTCAAGGCTGCGATTAATATGCTCTGAGTAAGGTTTTATAAAATTGGCTATGGAAGTTTCAGAAGGAATGTTGCTGTCAATAGAAAATCTTTTAGAAGAAATTTCAACAGGTTTAAAATTCTCCTTTTTGCAGGAATAGGAGCAGGCAACTAAAAGGAAGAGGCACAAAAAGCGTTGGGACATTTAAAGGTGTTTTAAAAGTGCAAAGATAAATACTTTTTAGCAGGAGGTTGTCATTTCAAAAGAGAGAGTAGAATCTTAAGGAAAAGTTAAAAATAATAGAGAGCAGATTGGGCAATTTTTGAGTATTTTTTTATATTTACCCGAATTTCACCCCCCCAATGAAACTAACAAACTTCGGAAAGGCTAGGTTTATTTATATTTATATTAATAAATTTTTGGGCTATTCTTACCGACACCTTTTGGTTGGAAAATACTACTCATATTCTTTTTTTCTATTCGCTGTGTTTGTGGTCTTTCAGCCTTTGAAAAAAATGAAAAAAAGATTCTATCTTTATCTGCTCTTCTCAATCTTATCCTATTGCGCGCGCTTTTTTGATCCAAAGCTTTTTTCTCATGAGATGTCTCTGGTTCTAATGTCGGTTGCTAATACCATACTAATAACAGAGGCTATAAAGTTCACAGTAGTCAAAAATGGCAGCAGTTTTATGATGATATACTTTTTCCTGGTGGTAGGAATCAATGGCGGATTGTTAGGGTATCATGTCATTGAATTGAACGAATATATCAAGAACGACATCGTTTATTCAGTTTATATATTTTATTATCTCAATTTATTAATTCTGGGTATAACCGCTTTTATATACTATCTCAATTCTTATTCAAGAAAATCCATGTTCTTTATTTCTCTTGCACTGGGATTAATATTTGCAGATGTTCTGCGCGATATGGGGATCTTCTATTTAAAAGATTTAAGTATTGAGATAACAGAGAGTTTAATAAGACTTGGTTGTGCTGTTTTCGCTGCTTCATTTTTTGCAACAAAAGAAAAACAGTTACGGCTTGCAAGTATGATATAGTAAAATACTTTATCTGCACTTTGGACGTTAGTGAGAGAATGTCTATTTTCTTCCCGTAAAAATTCCTTATGATCCTAAACCGATTTAAACTCGCGGCAGCGAGAAGAAAAATTGCACAAATCGTATCTGAGCAGGAACCCACCACCTTTACCGGGGAAGTGAAATCTTTAGGTATAATCCTGGACAATAAAAATAAAAGCGCCAGAAAGGAATTAGAGGAGATCAAGACCAAACTTAAAATTGCCGACAGCAATTTTCGGGTAGTACTATTTACTGGAAATGATAAAAACTAAGCAGATGTTGATGCTATTGAATTCCGCAGGAGACATATTGATCTTAAAGCAGAAATAAATAATGACGATTTAAAGGATTTTGCTGCAAAAGGCGTTGATCTTCTTATTACTTTTGCTTAGCGAATCTAATACTGCGGTTCATTTATTGACTGCTTACTGCGATGCAGGGATTAAAGTTGGAAGGTATCAACAGAATCAGGCTCTTTATGATCTGATTTTACAAACTGAAGGTGACGTTTCCCTTTTTGTAGACGAGTTATTGAAATATTTAAAACTGATTAAACGAATTTGAAAATGACTAATTTAATAGGTACAGGAGTTGCTTTAATTACACCTTTTACCCGAGATAATCGTGTAGATGAGGAAGCACTTGTAGACCTTGTTAATAATCAAATTGAAAACGGAATAGATTACCTGGTAGTTCTGGGTACAACAGGTGAAAGTGGTTCTTTGAGTAAACAGGAAAAGGACCTGGTAATAAAGACTATTGTTGAAGCTAACCGCCAAAGGATTCCGCTAGTTCTGGGAATTGGAGGTAATAACACTGCAGTCCTGGTTGAAGAATTCAGGACTACAGATCTTTCAGCTTTTGAAGCAATATTGTCTGTTTCTCCATATTACAATAAACCATCACAGGAAGGAATTTATCAGCACTATAAAACTTTGGCAGAAGTTTCTCCAAAGCCAATAATCCTTTACAACGTTCCCGGAAGGACAGCATCTAACATTTTACCTGCAACTGTAAAAAGACTGGCTACAGATTGTCCAAATATTATTGGTATAAAAGAAGCAGCGGGTGATGTTGTACAGGCGATGAGACTGGTTTCAATTTTACCTAAAGATTTCCTGATAATTTCGGGAGATGATATGGTTACTTTACCCATTATCCTTGCAGGAGGACACGGGGTAATCTCTGTGATCGCGCAGGGATTTCCACAGGAATTCTCGAAAATGGTTCGGTTGGCCCTGGAAGAAAAAGTTAAAGCAGCCTATGAATTACATTATAAGGTAGCGCTTAAGCAATTGATCTTATTTTTGCTGAAGGAAATCCGGTAGGGATAAAATCATTACTGGAATTAAAAAATTTATGTCAAAATGTCTTGCGGCTTCCTTTAGTAAAGGCTTCAGATAAACTGACCAGAGATATAAAGGAGTTTGTAGAAAACTTTTAATTCTTTCTGAAGCAGGACAATTTTTGACCGAAATGAAAGTTTTTTTAATATAATAGAAAAGAGTACTTTTGCCAGATGTTTTTTAAAGAAATGAAAAAATTTTTATTGTTATCAGGTATTTTTCTAATGCTTGTTTCCTGCAGCGAATATCAAAAGGTGCTGAAAGAGGCTGAACCGGGAGAAAAATATGCACTTGCCGAAAAACTCTATACTGAAGCTAAGGCAGAAGACAGTAAATCTAAGTTCCGGAAGGCTTTGAGATTGTTTGAACAAATTGTTCCGCAGTACAGGGGGAAACCGCAGGGAGAAAAAGTTACTTTTCTCTTTGCTGATACTTATTATGAACTGGGACAGGATTATCTTGCAGGTTATCAGTTTGAACGTTTTGTTCAGGCTTACCCTAACAGCGAGCGGGTAGAAGAAGCTCAGTTTAAAAGTGCAAGGAGCTATTACTTCCTTTCCCCACGATATGACCTTGATCAAACCGATACCTATAAAGCTATTGCTGAACTTCAGAAATATATAGATGCATATCCTGAAGGTGAATATTTAAAAGAAGCAAATGAGCTGGCTAAGGATCTTAGGATCAAGGTTGAGAAGAAAGCTTATGAAATAGCAAAGAATTACCACCATACCCAGAATTATAAATCGGCTATTATAGCATTTACCAATTTTATCAACGAATACCCCGGCACTCCTTTTAGAGAGGCAGCAGCTTATTACCGTTTTGATTCTGCATACCAGCTGGCAATAAATAGCTACCAATATTTAATGGAAGAACGTCTTAAGACGGCTAAAGAACATTACGATAGTTATATAAAATCTTACCCTGCGGGAAGCGAATATTATGAGCCTATTCAGGCTTCTTACCGGGACCTCGACTCAAGATTACAAAATTTTTAATAAGAATGATAATGGATTTAAAAAAGATCAATGCGCCAATAAACACTACCACTATCGATAAGAACCTGGTAGACGCTCCAACAAATAATATTTACGAGGCGATTGCGGTAATTTCTAAAAGAGCAACTCAGATCAATTCTGAAATTAAAAAGGAGCTTTTAGAGAAATTAGATGAATTCGCTACTTACAATGATAGTTTGGATGAGATCTTCGAGAACAAGGAGCAAATAGAAGTTTCCAAGTTTTACGAGAAATTACCTAAGCCACATTCTCTTGCAGTGCAGGAGTGGTTGGAAGACAAAATATACTACAGGAATACAAAAGATACCGAGGACCAATAATTGATGAGTGTGCTGGAGGGCAAAAAGGTGCTTTTAGGTGTTACAGCCGGAATTGCTGCCTACAAAACAGCTCCTTTAGTAAGACTATTCATTAAGGCTTAGGTGCACAGGTGAAAGTAATCATGACACCTGCGGCTAAGGATTTTGTTACACCTCTTACACTTTCTACTCTTTCTAAAAATGAGGTGATCTCTTCCTTTACCAGGGAAGAAGAAGGAAATGCAACCTGGAATAATCACGTAGAGATCGGCCTTTGGGCCGATTTTATGTTAATAGCACCTGCTACTGCTAATACTCTTTCCAAAATGGCTTCAGGAGAAAGTGACAATTTTCTTCTCGCCACCTATCTCTCTGCAAGATGTCCGGTATATTTTGCCCCGGCAATGGATCTGGATATGTACCAACATCCTGCCACCAGGAAAAGTTTGGAAGTTCTAAAATCATATGGAAACATTTTAATTCCTGCTGAAAGTGGAGAACTGGCCAGTGGATTGACCGGGGAAGGAAGAATGGCAGAGCCTGAAAATATCATTTCTTTTATTACCCGTAGTCTTTCTGAAAAAATGCCGTTAGCCGGAAAAAAGATCCTGATTACTGCTGGTCCCACATACGAAGCTATAGATCCTGTTCGTTTTATAGGAAACCATTCCAGCGGAAAAATGGGTTTTGAATTGGCTAAAGCTGCAGCAGGATTGGGAGCAAAGGTAATACTTGTTACAGGGCCAACCCATTTAAAGGCAGAAAGGGAAAATATACAGCAGGTTAACATTGTAAGTGCCCGGGAGATGTATAATGAGGTTCATAAATATTACGGAAAAGTAGACGTTGTAATAGCGGCCGCAGCAGTTTCAGATTATAAGCCCAGAATTATAGCTGCTCAAAAGATTAAAAAGAAAGAAACTAATCTTAACATTGAGCTGGAACCTACCCAGGATATACTTGCGTCTTTGGGGGAATCGAAAAAGCATCAAAAACTTATAGGTTTTGCGTTGGAAACAAATGATGAGGTAAAGAACGCACAAGGAAAATTAAAAAGAAAAAACCTGGACTTTATCGTCCTGAACTCCATGAACGATGAAGGAGCAGGTTTTAAAAGTGAAACCAATAAAATTTCCATAATTTCAGGAAGGGGAAAAAAGGATTTTGCCCTAAAACCAAAATCAGAAGTTGCTGTTGATATTTTAAATGAAGTTATTCTTTTGTTCAATGAATAGAATTGCAATACTTATTCTTTTATTTTTTGTTTCTTACGTAGTTCCTGCACAGGAACTTAATTGTGAGGTAGTGGTCAATTCCGATCAAACGGGACAGGCTAATCTTACTGTTTTTAATACGCTCCAGCGAAGCCTTTCTGAATTTGTAAACCAAACCACCTGGACAAATAGGGAGTTTGAACCTAATGAAAGGATAAACTGCAGTATCTTCATCAATATAACCTCTTTTGATAATGAATCTTTTACGGGAACTATCCAGGTGCAGTCTTCCCGCCCGGTTTTTGGATCCTCTTTAATTACACCTGTTTTCAATTTTAATGATGAGCAGTTGAGCTTTAACTACAGGGAATTTGAACCTTTAAACTATAGCCAGAATGCTTACTCTTCCAACCTGGTTTCTGTAATTACCTTTTATGTTTATACAATATTAGGACTTGATGCTGATACTTTTGAGCTGAACGGTGGAACCCAATATTTTGAAGAAGCGAATAGGATAGCTACAACTGCACAGCAGGGAAATATGATAGGCTGGCGTGGATCTGACGGTAACCGATCAAGGTACAGGCTTAATGCCGACCTCCTTTCAAATGCCTTTAGTGGTTATCGTGCTGCACTTTATGAATATCATCGCGTAGGACTGGACCTCATGCACAAGGATCCTGCTGTGGGCAAACAATCTATCGCAAATGCCATTGAAGGTTTAAAGGAGCTTAACCAAAGCAGGCCTAATTCATTGTTGATGCGGGTTTTCTTTGACGCTAAAGCACAGGAAATAGAGCAAGTTTTCACCGCCGGGCCTAATGTTCCAGTGTCAAACCTGGTACAAACACTTAACAGGGTGGCCCCAATGTATTCTGAAAACTGGAGGCGCATACAAATGTAATTCTGTTGATTGGGAAGTAATTCTCATGTATCTTTATCTTCAAATTTGATCTACATTGCTCACAGCACTATCTATAAAAAATTACGCTCTTATTGAGGATATTAAAATTGATCTTCAACAGGGATTTACTATAATTACAGGAGAAACTTATGCCGGAAAGTCTATAATGCTTGGTGCTCTTGGCTTACTTCTGGGAAAACGCGCAGATTATAGTGTCATTAGGAATACCCAAAACAAATGTGTGATAGAGGGAACTTTTGATATTTCAAATTATAATCTTTTGGATTTTTTTAAAAGAGAAGATCTGGATTTTGAACATGTAACTATTGTTCGGCGGGAAATATTGGCATCTGGAAAATCGAGGGCGTTTATTAATGATACACCTGTTACTTTACCTATCCTGGTAAAACTGGGAGATCTTTTGATCGACATTCACGGTCAACATCAAACATTAAGTTTGGGTGAAAATCAATATCAGTTTCAGGTTTTAGATGTGCTTGCAAGAAACAGAGATCTTCTTTTGGAATATCGGCGGGAATTGCGAGGATTAAAAAAACTTGAGCAGGACCTTACGGTTTTGAAGGAAGAACAGGCAAGAGCAATTAAGGAACATGATTACAACGTTTATCTGCTCACAGAGCTTGAAGAGGCAAAGCTGAAGGCCGGAATGCAGGAGGAATTAGAAGAGCGGTATGAAGAATTAAACAACGTTGAAGTTCTTACTGAGCATCTCGGGAGTGCAGTTAACCAGATAAGACAGGAAGAAATAGGGAGTCTCTCCACCTTGAAAGAAGTAAGGGGAAGTATTGGAAAAATCTCTGGCTTATCTTCTACCTATGCAGGCTTGCAGGAGCGGGTTCAAAGCGTCATAATTGAACTGGATGATATTGCACAGGAATTGGAAAATTCTCTGGAGAGAGTAGAAGCTAATCCTGAAGAACTGGAGGAGGTGAACAATAAACTTCAGCTTATTTACAATCTTCAAAAGAAACACGCTGCTTCAACGGTAGAGGAACTTCTGGAAATTACGGCTGCTTTAAGGCAACAGGTTGATATGACCGAAAATGCTGAGGCAAACCTGGAACAACTTCAGAAGGAAATTCAGAATAAAAAACTGCAGATTAGTAAAATTGCTGCGGCAATTCACAAGAATCGCGAGGCTGTAATTCCTGGTTTTACAAAAGAAGTAGAGAAGATCATTAGTGATTTGGGAATGCCCAATGCAAGGCTAAAAATTGAGCTTGTGCTTCAAAAGGAATTTTTTTCAAATGGGCAGGACCAATTAAGCTGGTTTTTATCTGCCAACAAAGGAGGAGATTATGCCGATATAAAAAAAGCAGCATCAGGCGGAGAACTTTCCAGGATCATGCTGGCCGTAAAAAGTATTCTTGCTGTTAACAGTAAACTGCCTACTATTATTTTTGATGAAATAGACACAGGAGTTTCGGGAGATATTGCTCAAAAAATGGGAGATATTTTGCAGAAAATGGGGAATACCATGCAGGTAATTTCCATTACTCACCTTCCGCAGATTGCCGGAAAAGGTAGCAGCCACTTCAAAATATTCAAGGAAGATATTGGAGAAACTACTGTAACTAAGATAAGGGAGCTAAAAACCGGGGAACGTATAGAAGAACTGGCGATGATGTTAGGGGGAGACACCAAAAGTGAGTCTGCCATGGCTCACGCAAAAGCCCTACTCAATTAAAAGTTTTCTATATTTACTGACTTAAACAACCAAAATCATTATACATGTCATACAATCTACTAAAAGGAAAAAGAGGAATAATTTTCGGTGCGCTGGATGAGAACTCGATAGCATGGAAAACTGCTGAAAGAGTGCACGAAGAAGGAGGTACTTTTGTTTTAACCAATGCTCCTATTGCTTTAAGAATGGGAACTTTAAAAAGTTTAGGTGAAAAAACCAATTCTGAAATTATTCCTGCAGATGCAACAAATGTTGAAGATCTGGAAAATTTAGTAGAAAAGGCCCAGGAGATACTTGGCGGAAAACTGGATTTTGTTTTGCATTCCATTGGAATGTCGGTAAACGTGAGAAAAGGAAATCATTATACAGATATGAACTATGATTTTACTACAAAAGGCTGGGATATATCGGCTGTTTCTTTTCACAAAACTATGCAGGTTTTATATAAAAAAGACGCTATGAATGAGTGGGGAAGTATTGTTGCTCTTACTTATATGGCTGCACAACGTGTTTTTCCTGACTATAATGATATGGCCGACAATAAAGCGTATTTAGAGTCTATAGCAAGAAGCTTTGGTTACTTTTTTGGAACTGAGAAAAAAGTAAGGGTTAATACTATTTCCCAATCCCCAACCCCAACTACAGCAGGACAGGGAGTAAAAGGTTTTGACGGATTTATAGCTTATGCAGATAAAATGTCGCCTCTTGGAAATGCTACAGCACTGGAATGTGCAGATTATACAGTGACTTTATTTTCTGACCTTACTAAAAAAGTAACCCTTCAGAATTTATACAATGACGGCGGATTTTCAAATATGGGAGTTAGCCAGCAGGTTATGCAGGCATTTGTGAAGGATCAGGAATAGTTATGTTTTGAAACACACATATTTTAGCCCCGACTTTCGGGGCTAAGTTTTATCCGGTAAAATCAGAAATTTTAAGAACTTGCAGGTATGCAATTAGACTATTCGTTTATAATTCCCGTTTTTAACCGTCCGGGTGAAATCCGGGAACTGCTGAAAAGTATGGCAGCTCTGGAATTTGATCGGAAATTTGAAATCGTAATTGTGGAAGATGGTTCTTCCCTCACCTGTAAAGAAGTAATTCGGGAGTTTAAGGACGAGCTGCAATTAAATTATTTTTTTAAAGAAAATAGCGGTCCCGGGGATTCTCGCAATTTTGGAATGAGAAGGGCCGGGGGAAATTATTTTATCATTCTTGATTCAGATGTAATCCTTCCGCCCCAATATCTTCAAGTGGTAGACAATTATTTAAGGAAGAACTACGTTGACTGTTTTGGAGGCCCTGATGCTGCACATGAGAGTTTCAGCAAAATTCAAAAAGCCATTAACTATTCTATGACTTCAATTTATACTACAGGGGGTATAAGAGGTGGAAGAAAATCTGTTTCAAAATTTCAACCCCGAAGTTTTAATATGGGAATATCTAAAGAAGCTTTTCTTGCTTCTGGTGGATTTGGCCAAATTCATCCGGGAGAAGATCCCGATCTCTCGTTGAGACTGGGAAAGCTTCAATACAAAATTGCTCTAATTTCAGATGCTGAAGTTTTTCATAAAAGAAGGATTGACTGGGAGAAATTTAAAAACCAGGTTCACAAGTTCGGGCTGGTAAGGCTTATTAAATAAATGGCATCCTGAGTCAGCAAAAATAACTTATTGGTTTCCCTCATTTTTTATTACCGGATTTCTTTTGGCAATACTAATCGCTTTACTTGGTGCACCTTTTTTTATTTACTTATTTTTCCTGTACTTTATCATTATTGCTGTAGATGCTTCCATAAAAAATAAAAGTGTTAATATTGGTACGGCTGCAGTTGTTGCAACCTTTATTCAGTTTTGGGGTTATGGTACGGGATTTATAATTTCCACCTGGAAACTGGAATTTTTAAAGATGGATCCTCAAGTAGCTTTTCCTAAATTGTTCTTTAAAGATGCCGAAAAAAAATAAAAATTCTACTCCGTTAATCAAGAAAGGACCGTTGAAGACATTTTTGTTCTTCCTTGGATTTTCTACGGTTATTTGGGTGTTTGTTCAATTTTCAAAGCAGTACACGGTAACCTTGCAATTACCTTTGGAATATATCAATGTTCCTGCAGATAAACTATTGGGTCCTGATAATCCCAAATCTCTTAATATAAGAATGAGGGATTATGGTTTTAACATTGCCCTGTATAAATTACTTCCTCCTACTTTGGCAATTGATATTAGCAATGCCACTGAAAATGGAAATGTCCTGGTGTATGACCTGGAACAACAAAAACCTGCGATAGTTTCCCAGATAAATTTAGAATATGAAGATGCAAATTTTCTTCAGCCCAATCTTAATATAGATTTTGAGCAAAAGGCGGTAAAAACGGTAAGTGTAATTCCTAATATAGAATTAAATTTTGCGGTGGGTTATTCCGCATTAGAAGATATACAGCTATCACCAGATACAGTAAGGGTAAGCGGGCCTGCCAGTATATTGGATACGCTTGAAGAAGTAAGCACTGAGCCTTTGCGAATTACCAACATCAACAGTGACCTTAAGGGAAAAGTAAAATTGCAAACCGGTAACCTGGAGAATGTTTCCTTTTTTAATGATGAGGTGAATTTTACACTTAGAACCGATAAATTTACTGAAGGAAGAGTAGAGATACCTATTGAAGTTGTAAATGTGCCAGATAATACTAATGTGGTGATTTTTCCCAGGGAAGTGGTTCTTTTTTATCAGGTAAGCCTGAAGGATTTTGAAAAAGTGAAGCCTTCTTCTTTTAAAGTAGTAGTAGATTTTAAAAACGCCCTGGCCAGTGATGGTTACCTTTTGGCGCAGGTAGTTCAAAAACCCGGAATAGTCAACAATGTTAGGCTTAATGAGAAAAGAATTCAATTTGTAATTAAGAGATGAGGATCATTGGTTTAACTTAGCGGGATAGGAAGTGGTAAAACAACTGTAGCGATGTTTTTTAAAGAACTGGGAATACTTAGTTTATATAGCCGATGAGGCCGGAAAAAGATTGATGAAGACTTCAGCCAGGGTTAAGGAACAAATTATAGAACTCCTGGGTTCAGCAGCATATAAAGAGGATGCACCGGACACTAAATTTATCGCAAGCCGTGTCTTTTCTTCTGCAGATGAACTTCAGCAACTTAATATGATAATTCATCCTGCTGTAGCTTTAGACTTCAAAACCTGGATTAAAAATCAAACCACATCTTATATCATATACGAAGCGGCAATTCTCTTTGAAAGTGGTGGATATAAGAAATGTGATGCAAGCATTTTGGTCACCGCTCCTTATGAAAAAAGGATCACCCGTATCAAAGCCCGGGACAATTCTTCTGAAGCTGATATTGAGGCAAGAATGCAACATCAATGGGATGATGAGAAAAAGCGGAAACTGGCAAATTATGAGATAAAAAATACAGAATTATCTTCCACAAGAGAACAGGTGCGAAATCTTCACGAAATTCTCTTAAATCCTAGTAAAAATTAGGCTTCCTTATGTTAACATTTGGTTAAACAGATTAAGCTCTAAATGTTAAAATCTTACTTTTGAGGACATGAATAAAAAGTTATTCCTACTTCTCGTGGTGCTAATGAGTATGTCGCTTATTGGGATAATTTTTGTTCAGGGATATTGGATTAAGAGTACAGTTGACGATAAGGAAGAACAATTTTCATATAACGCCAAACAGGTATTGATTAATGTTTCCAAGGAATTACAAAATCAGGAGCTGGAAAACTTTTGGTTTCAATTTAACCAGGGGGATAGTGCAGATGTTGCTTTAAATGAAATAGCCTTAATGGAATATTTCAGCTCCGGAAAAGCAAATGGAGATAATACTTTGTCTGATGGTATAGTGGAAGAAGATGATAAAGTCTCTTCGGACTTCCTGATTTCTGAAAGGGACAGTATAGAGTTTGCTTATATTCTTAATGAAAGCATGGATAATATTCTGGCAGGAAGAAATGGAGAAAGCACCCTAACAACCGAGGAAAAGATTGAGCAGTTAATGGAGATGAGTGAGGTGCAAAGGAATTTGCTTCGCACCTATATATCAGAGTTCACATCCAGGATGCCCATACATAAAAGAGTTTCAGAAGAACAGATCTCTGCCCTATTAACCAGGGAACTTAAGAACTTTAATTTGGATACCGAGTTTGAATTTGGTGTTTACAGCAGTTCGCTGGCGACAAAAATTCATTCAGATAATTTTTCGCTGGATTATCCTGCAACTTATTCGGTTCCATTATATGTTGATGCCGTAGGAAACAGTAACTACCAATTGCTGGTGAATTTTACGGGAAAGAAAAAAGTAGTGTTATCCTCGGTAACCTTAATGGCAGCCCTCTCCATTATGTTTACTCTTATTATTGTAATTGCGTATTCTAGTGCCCTGTCACAGTTAATTAAACAGCGCCAGATCTCGCAAATAAAGACAGACTTTATAAATAATATGACCCATGAGTTTAAAACCCCTATTGCTACGATAAACCTTGCCCTGGATGCTATAAAGAATCCGAAGATAATTAACGATACCGAAAAGGTGAACCGTTATTTACAAATGATAAGGGATGAGAATAAAAGGATGAATGCCCAGGTAGAAAATGTTTTACAGATCTCAAAATTGGAGAAAAACGAGCTCGATCTAAAAAAGGAGCGGCTTCATTTGCACGATATTATTGAAGAAGCAATAACTCATGTAGAATTAATTGTAGAGGACAGGAACGGTTATGTAAAAACACATTTTGGAGCGTTAAAATCGTCGGTCCTCGCAAATGAAGACCATTTGACCAATGTTGTGGTTAATATCCTCGACAATGCCATCAAATATTCTAATGACGAACCAAAGATTGATATTTATACAGAAAATGTTCGCAACTATATTGTATTGAAAGTAAGGGACCAGGGAACAGGAATGAGCAGGGCAGTCCAAAAGAAAATTTTTCAGAAATTTTATCGTGAACATACAGGAGATATACATAACGTCAAAGGCCATGGATTAGGTTTGGCCTATGCGAAAAGAATCCTTGACGATCACCATGGAACCATATCTGTGGAAAGTGAGAGAGGCAAGGGGAGTACATTTATAATTAAATTACCATTAATAACGTAGAAATATGGAAACTGAAAACAAAAAGATTTTATTAGTTGAAGACGATCCAAACTTTGGAACGGTACTAAAGGACTACCTGGCAATGAATGATTACGAAGTCACACATGCCAAGAATGGAATGGAAGGTTTTGAAAAATTTAAAAAAGATGATTTTGATTTATGCATTCTGGATGTGATGATGCCATACAAGGATGGTTTTACCCTTGCAAAGGAAATTCGCGATAAGAATGAGGAAATCCCAATCATTTTCTTAACTGCCAAGGCAATGAAAGAAGATGTATTGAAAGGATATAAGGTTGGGGCAGATGATTACCTGAACAAACCATTTGACAGCGAGGTGCTTTTAATGAAAATTAAAGCGATCATGCAGCGCAAAGCTACAGACAGTGTGGCTGATAGTAAGCAGTTCGAATTCCAGATAGGAGGTTTTCACCTTAACTCAAAACTTAGGTTCCTTACTTTTAAGGATGAAGAGCCGAGCAAGCTCTCTCCTAAAGAGAATGAGTTACTGCGTCTACTGGCATTACACGAAAATGATTTGATGCCAAGAGAGCTTGCATTAACAAAAATATGGAGAGATGACAACTATTTCACCTCCCGAAGTATGGACGTATATATTGCCAAGTTGCGTAAGTACCTGAAAAAGGATGAAAATGTTGAGATCCTAAACATCCACGGGGAAGGATTTAGACTAGTGGTCAAGAATAAAGAGGCTACTGAAGCATAATTTACAAGTTTCAGTTTCTACAAGAGGCTGTATAAAGATTATTGAGGGATTAACAGTATAGTCCATATTTGGATAATTGCGTTAACCGATTCTTTATTGATCTTTATACAGTTCTTTTGTATTTAAATGTTAACAGAACTCTGTATAAATTTCGTACAATCTATATTATATTTGCCGCTTAAGCCCCACTGGATGAGCGGTATTACTACTTGTCATACTACCTCACAATACACTATACCCGCAGCTACGCGGCAGGGAAAGTGGTTTCTCATTTTTCTTCTGGTTTTATTTTATTCTTTTCCTTCGGAAGTAGTGGGGCAGGAGCCTGCTGATGTTCCTCCAGTTTACAAATGGATAGGAGGAAAAGATTTAGCTCTTGTAAAACCTACTATTAAACTTATACCTTTTTCTGTTACAGTTAATTCTAAAGACATTATAATAGCTGTTGCCACAGATCCGCAAGGAAATGTTTATAACCTGTCATTTGGGGGAGGAGTAAGTAAATACAATTCTAATGGAAATTTAATAAAAACGGGCTTCATACCATCTTCGGCTTTGGAAAGTCCATTGGATATGGCTATTGATGAGGAAGGATATATTTATATAGCAGATTTTTTTGCGGGTGGAACTACATATACTGATAACGGTAAAATAAGAATTTTTGATTCCCTCGGAAATCCTCTGCCTGAAAGAACAATTTTCACTTCCTATTTCAGACCTATGGGTATTGATGTGGATGAAGAAAACATTTATGTAGCGGAGTATAATGATGGAAAAAAAGGCCCTGAAAGCAATCCCTCAAGCAGAATTGAAATATATAAAAAAACGGAGCGAATACCTCGAGCAACCACATCTCAAGTTGAAATTCCTTATAGAATTGCAGTAGATTCAAAACAAAACATTTTTGTAAGTCAGACCGGAAACAATAATCCCGAAGTTTTAATCTTCAATAGCACCTTAACAACAAGAACAATATTGTCTAACATAGAATCACCCGGAAGTGTTGTTGTTGATGATTTTGATTTTCTACATGTAGTGGATTACCACGATAAGGTAAATTTTAATGATTTTATAGCTTATGAGAATCTGGATTATAATGCTATACTAAGCCTTTACAACAAAATTAAGGAAGGTATTTCGCATAATGTTTTTTCAATTAAAATTTTTAATAAAGACAATATTTTAGTCAAAACACTTCGAGATAATAACTCAAACGAATTTAATATTGAGTTTCCTATTGACTTAACTTTTAATGGTTGCGATAGGATGTATACTATTAATGTAAATACTACAAATGACTTAGGTCTGGATTTTGACCTCGAAATTTATAAAAGAACGCCCTCTTTTGACCAGGAAAAGCCCGTTATAACCTGTCCTGCAAACATAGAGGAAACACTTACCGTTTACCAAAATTCTGTAGCGGTTAATTTTGCTAATCCAACAGTTACAGATAATTGTTCGTTTACTGTAACCCAAACCAAAGGTGATCCTTCCGGAAGTCAATTTTCAGTAGGAACCCATGTAATAGAATTTACTGCTACAGATACTTCAGGAAACAAAAATACCTGCTCCTTTACCATAAAAATTGATCCGGCAGAAGAAGAGCCTGATACAGAGGATCCTGTCCTAACCTGCCCATCAAATATCACCCGAAATGTTGATCCCGGTACTTGCGGTGCTGTGGTTACTTATACTACTCCAACCGCTACAGATAATTCCGGAAATGCATCTGTTACACTCAAAGAAGGAATAGTTTCTGGTGGAACTTTTCCCGTAGGAACAACTACAGTTACCTACGAAGCAGTGGATGCAGCGGGAAATAGAGATGAATGCAGCTTTACAGTTACTGTAAAGGATAATGAAAAACCAACTATTACCTGTTCTGCAGATATCACCGTTACAGCTCCCATAATATGCTAATTCTGTAGCAGTAAACTACAACGCTCCCTCAGTCAATGACCGTTGTTCTACCACAACTATAACACAAACTGGTCCTGCATCAGGAAGCCAATTCGCCATTGGAGAACATATTATTAATTTTACAGTAACAGATGCAGCTAGTAACTATGCAAACTGTGCCTTTAAGATAACCGTTGATCCGGCAGAAGAAGAACCGGATACAGAAGATCCTGTAATAAATTGCCCCCAAAGTATCACCCGAAACGTAGATTCAGGTAGTTGCGGTGCTGTTATTACTTACGCCACTCCAACTGCCACAGATAATTCGGGAAATCCAACTGTAACTCGTAAAGAAGGAATAGCTCCAGGAGGAACTTTCCCAGTAGGAGTAACTACAGTTACTTATGAAGCAGTGGATGCAGCGGGAAATAAAGATGAATGCAGCTTTACTGTTACTATTAAGGATAATGAAAAGCCCACTATTTCCTGTCCGGGTGATATAACTGTTACGGCTCCTCCGGGTCAATATACTGCAATGGTAAATTATATTCCTCCTGCGGTTACTGATAATTGTGGTACTCCCACATTGGTAAGGAATCAGGGTTTTTCTCCCGGTGGCCAATTTCCACTTGGATCTACTGCAGTTACATACACCGCAACCGATACTGCTAGTAATTCTGTAACCTGCAGTTTTACTGTTATGGTAGAACCTGGAGAAACAGAAGGAGGTCCTGCAATTTTTAATAATTGCCCTGCCACTATTACTCACTCTGTGAGTACCTATACCTGTGGAGCAAATGTTGCTTTTCAAATTCCTACAGCTTCTGACGATTCGGGAGATTTGGAAGTAGTAAGAGTAAGTGGCCCGGGCCCTGGAGATTTTTTTTGAAGTAGGTACTACAATTGTAACTTTTGAAGCTACAGGAAGCGATGGAAACACTGTACAGTGTGATTTTACTGTAATAGTAATAGATAATGAGAATCCTGTTTTTTATTCCTGCCCCTCAGATGTTACTCTTACTGCTCCTGTAGGTCAAACTTCTGCTGCTGTAAATTATTCTGCTCCAACGGCCAGAGATAATTGTGGGGAGCCAACAATAACTACTTCAGGACCTGTATCAGGAAGTCAGTTTCCAGTGGGAACAACCACCGTAACTTTTACAGCCACAGATGCCTCCGGAGGAACAGCTACCTGCAGCTTTAAAGTAACTGTAGAACCTAATGATATTCCTCTGGAAATTACCTGTCCTCAACCTCAAAATAGATCAAAAAATGAGAATTGCGAGGCTGTAGTACCTGATTTCACGGGAGAAGTCACAGCCAACAAAGAGGCCACCTTCAGCCAAAGTCCTCCTGCTGGTTCAATTATTTCTGAAGCTACGACTATAACAATTACTGCCACTGCGGGAAACGAAGCCAAACAATGCAGCTTTCTGCTAACAATAACAGATAATTCACCTCCTTCTTTCAGTTGCCCTGAAGACCAAACCAAAGCTTATGATCCGGCAACCGGGTTTGCTTTACCCGACTACAGGGACCAAATAAACGCAACAGACAATTGTGGAATAAAATCAATTGTCCAGGATCCTCCACCCGGGACAGTGATACATGATGATCAATTGGTGATGTTGTATGTCTGGGATACTTCAGATATGTTAAGCAATTGTAGTTTTACAGTTACTCTTTCTGAAGAAGAAGTTTTGGATATCACCTGCCCAACAGATCAACAGGCAGAATTGGGAGACAATTGTAGTTTTGTAGTGCCAGATTACCGGGCTAATGCTTAGTCTCAACTTTCCGGGAGCACAAGTTACCCAGGATCCGCCTCCGGGAAGCGTTCTAAGCCAAAGTTCGAATATTACTTTAACAGCTACTTTAAATGGCCAAACTGATTCCTGTTCCTTTCAACTTGTACTTACCGACTCACAGAATCCTGAGTTCACCTGTATACCGGAACAAAATATAACCATTGATCCGGAAGTAGGTTTTATCGTTCCCGATTATAGGGAAGAGGCTAATCCATCAGATAATTGCGATTTTGACTGGGTTCAAATCCCTGCACCTAATACGGTTATTTTTGCCAGCCAGACCATTGAAATAACTGCTGTAGATGCTGCGGGTAACAGAGCCTGGTGTAGTTTTATTGTCCGGCTGACTGAAGAAGAACCAGATGGGCTGGAAATAAACTGCCCTGGAGATAAATCGGCAACCCTCGATTCTAACTGTGAATTTCAGGTGCCTGATTATAGAGATGGGGTAACTGTTAACAAACCTGGGGCAGTAGTGACTCAAGATCCTCCCTCGGGTACTACTATTAATTCCAGCACTGGAATAAGACTCACAGCGACTTTGGGTAATCAAACTGTAAATTGTGATTTCCAGTTGACGCTTGAAGATGTAACAGCTCCAACTATTAACTGTCTTCCAAATCAATGGGAGAACTATGATCCTACAACGAATTTTCCACTTCCGGATTACAGAAATCTGGCAGTAACATCAGATGCATGTGGCATTGACAACATACAACAATCTCCTGCTCCGGGAACCAATATTACTCAAAATACCAGCGTAAGCTTATCGGTAACCGATCTTGCCGGAAATTCCAGCACCTGTGCTTTTACTGTGAATTTGACACAAGACGAGGTAGTCGAAATCACATGTCCGGGAGATCAGGAGGTACAGCCTACGGAAAATTGCAGTTTTTCTCTTCCTGATTATACTAATATGGCTGGTGTGAATTTTGAAGGTGCTCAGGTAAATCAGGCACCTGAACCGGGGACTCAAATTACCGGAAATACAACGGTTATTCTTACGGCCACTTTTAATGGAAAAACAGATTCCTGTGCTTTCGATGTATATTCAGTTGATAACACTGCTCCCGTAGCAGAGTGTATTCTCAGCGGTAGTTACAGGCTTAATCAAGACGGGACCCTTACACTAAATGCTGCACAAATTGACAACGGTTCTTCAGATAACTGCGGGATTGTTAATATGGAGATCAGTAAAAGTACTTTTACAACGGCTGATATTGGAGAGCATAACATTAGCCTGACTGTAACCGATGCTGCAGGAAATTCTGATTCCTGTCAAACTTCAATAAGTATTTTGCCATACATCGGTAATGGTGGCGAATTTGCCTGTAACACCCATGTTGTACTTGAACTCGATGAAAGCGGAAATGCAGTTTTAACATCTCAGGATCTTTACAATTAGTGATCCTCAGGGAAGGATTTTTAATATTAGTAAAACGAATTTTGGTTGTAGTGATTTAGGAGATAACTACATAAACTTTACGTACCAGGGAAGTATTGACAGCGGAACCTGTGAAGTAAAGGTTGAAGTTAAGGATAATTTGGCGCCTATAGTACAAACGCATAACATCACGGTTTTCCTGAATGAGGCAGGCCGTGCAGAAATTACACCAGCAGCAATTAACAACGGAACTACAGACAATTGCGGGGCACTTAATTACAGTCTGGATATTACCAGCTTTAGTTGCAAAGACATTGGACAAAACCAGGTTAAGCTTACTGCCATAGATGCCAGTGGGAATTCAGCATCGGCCCCAGCGATTGTTACTGTTACGGGAACTTGTGACGAAGAACCCCCTCCACCAGGGGGAGTGGACCCGATGAAATTTTTATATATCCTAATCCTACTCCCGGGCCTTTTACCATTTCCACTCCCCCTGGCGTAAAAATATCCAAAGTGGAAATATTTGACTTTAGGGGAAGATTTCTCTTTACGAAAAAGTTTGCTGAAGATGTTCCTGCCTATAACGTGGATGTTTCAGGAGTGGAACAGGCAGTATACGTTTTAAGAATATATACTTCCGACGGAAAACGAATAAGAAGAGTAATTAAAAATTAGAGTTGAGAACCTCTTTTTTCTATGTAATCTTTAATTTCTTCCACTTTGTACTGTATTCAAACCAGGTTATATCTTTTTCTTTTCTAAACCAGGTTAATTGCCTTTTCGCAAATCTGCGGGTATTTTTTTTAATTTCCGCAATTGCTTCTTCCAGGGAATAATCTCCTTCTATGTATTTAAAGAGTTCCTTATAGCCTACAGTATTGAGAGCATTCAATTCCTTTAGGGGATATAGGTGCTCTGCTTCTTCTAAAAGTCCCTGCTCCATCATAAGATCAACTCTCATATTGATGCGGTCGTAAATTATCTCCCTGGGAGCAGTTAAACCGATTTTAATTGCATTAAAGTCACGGGTTTGTTTTGCCCCCTCGAGGAATGAAGAATAGGGTTTTCCTGTGCCTAAACATATTTCCAGAGCCCTTATTACCCTGTGGGGATTTTCAATATCTACACGGCTAAAATAGAACGGGTCGAGCTGGTTAAGCTTTTCTTTTAAAGGGGATAATCCCTGTTCATTCAATTGCTGGTTTAACTGCTTGCGTATTAGGGGATCTACTTCAGGAAAATTGTCAAGACCTTCTAAGAGGCTTTTTACATAAAGACCACTCCCACCCACCAGGATAAGAATAGGGCTCTTCTGAAAAAGATCCTCTATTTTTTGAAGGGCATCCCGCTCATAATCTCCCACTGAATATTCATCCTGGATACTAATATTGTGAATAAAATGATGCGGTGCAGCCTGTAATTCTTCAGCAGTAGGGGCAGCAGTACCAATATTCATCTCTTTGTAAAACTGTCTCGAATCGGCAGAAATGATTTCAGTATGAAAGGCTCGGGCAAGAGCTATACTTAGGGAAGTTTTACCAATAGCTGTAGGTCCTACTATAGCCACCAGGTTTTTATTTTTCATTTAACTTATTTCCGCAATTGTGACAATATTCTGCTTTATCCAAATGTTTGGATTCATTGCAGTAGGGGCAAACCTGGGTATTGGTAGGAATAGGCTTTGAGGATCTTGAGTATTCAGCGCTTACTATTCCCGTTGGAACTGCAATAATTCCATAACTAGTAATCATAATAAATGAAGCTATAAGCCTACCAAGAGGAGTGATGGGAGCTATATCTCCAAAACCTACCGTTGTAAGGGTGACAATACACCAGTAAATGCTAAGGGGGATATTATCAAATCCTCCTGCCTCTCCTTCAACCAAATGCATTACTGTTCCCATTATTATACATATAATAAGAACTGCAAAAAGAAAAACAAAGATCTTGGCCTTGCTATTTTTAAGTGCTTCCACAAGTTTATTAGATTCACCCATGTACCGCGTAATCTTCAAAACTCTAAATACCCGTAGGAGCCGCAATGCACGTACAGCAAAAAATAAATTACCACCCCCAATGAACAAAGCCATATAGGTTGGTATGGTTGAAAGAAAATCTACAATACCGTAGAAACTAAAGATGTACCTAATTGGTTTTCTTATTGAAATTATACGAAGTACATACTCGATTGTAAACAATATTGTAATAATCCACTCTGCAGTGTAAAATTCCCAGTAATATTGTGAATAGAGAGGTTTTATACTTTCCAGCATTACAAGTATAATGCTCAAAACAATTAAAATTAGTAAAGCAATATCAAAGCCTCTTCCCATAGGTGTGTCGGCTTCATAAATGACTTCGTGAAGCTTTCTTTGCCAGGAGGGAATGGGTTTATCTTTATTATTCACACAATTTATTAGTTAACCAAAGTTAAGTGTTTTCCTTTAGTACAATAAGAGATTTAGACTGAACCTGTAGAATATTGTCGAAATATTTCTTGAGATAAGGGTAATATCCTGAGGAATATTGAGCTTTGGTAAAGCTTATCCTACAGTGTATCATAATATTTTTGTCATCTTTTTGAATGGCAGTAAATTGTATAGTGCCACCATCTTCAGGCAGGCGTAATGCTTTTGGTTCAGGAAGCTCCTCCACTTTATAATTTTCAGGAATCTCAATGTTGATATAATAGGAATAGGCATCTTTATATCCAAAATCTATAGGATAATTTCTCTTTTGAAGTTGGAGAGGATTTTTACTGAAGAATTTAAAACTAAAAGGATTGAAATAGATAACATTATTGATCATCTGCGATTGATTTTGCAGCTGGTATATTATCTCCAGATTTTCTTCTATATTTTCCTTGTTTCTAATTGTAACTTCATTTGAAACTGCAAAGGAACTAGGATTGGCTAATTTATTAAAAATCTCTTCTTCTGAAAGTTCTTCTAAAGAATTTCTGGCTGAAAGAGCGTGATATCCGGAGTAAAAGTGCCGGGAAGTACCGTGAGTAGTTCCATCTGCATTTAACTTTAAAGAATCAAGAATTTTAATTTCAGAAAATTTTTCAGGGGCAATATCAATCCATGAACTCTCTTTGTCAAAATTAAGTAACCGGGCATATTGATTCAAACTTCTAAAAGCGACATCTCCAAATCCTAAATTCTTTTCGGTTGCATCTAAAACGTATTTTTTTCCTTCTACTTCCAGTTGAAGCATTACATAATTGTATTCACTTAAAACAGGATGTAACTTACTAATGGTCCCATTGGACCGGGTTGAGCCTAAAATGGGTAACACTTTAAATCCCTCTTCCTCGTATATGTTGTGAAGCAGGATATTTATTCCTGCTACATTACCGCTATTGTCTTTTATTACATCTTTTAAATCCAAATCCTGAAAGATCTTATATTCTCCATTCCAGTTATAATTCATTTGAACAAAACGGTAAATATCCTTTGCTTTCTCCAGGCTATTAGGTTGTTGCTGAAGTTGGAGAGGTAACAGATCTTTTACAAGGGAAGAACGTCTTAATTGTTTACCAAGGCTTTTATGGTTTTTAAGTTGGCTATCCACATCTTCCCACTCTTGAGTAAATTTTTTTACGACTCCGTCCAGGCGTGTAATGTCTATTAATTCGTATTCAATACGGGAAATATAATTATACCTGGAGGTGAGGTAGGGTTCCTCAATAAAAGCAGGAATATTTTTCATGGCATATTCAGAGACCACACAATCTGCAAGAGTTGAAGTAGCAGTGACCTGAAAACATTTCTTTTTGATATCTGAATTGTGAACATCCAATTCCAGTTCACCTATCTTGGTGATGTTATATCTAAAGTTACCCGGTATGGTAGTAGAGTAAGTGCTGAAAACTTTCGGGATCTCCCCCTGGAACCACCATGGCTCGAAATTAAAAGTATAGGGAGATTCTTTTTGGTAGGAATAAGTTAAAACCACTCCTGGAGATATATTAGGAAAGGTAAATTTTACAATATCGTAATTCTCATTTTCCTCAGTATAAATTTTTGAGGCTTCCAGAGGTATTCCCTTTTTTATCCCATTATCGAGATAAAACGTCATGGCCTCCAGTTTACTTATTTTTTCTTTCCCCGCTTCACCTTTGTAGAGTCTTATTTCAACACTCGCATGTTCATATCCTTCTGGATTAAGGATTTTAATCTTTGCCGCATAATCAGTAAGAAGATTAACCTCTCCGTGATCCTGAAATCGACTAAAGCCTTTTTCATAAATGTAAAATGCATTGGCAGTAGAGTCTAACGAATAGGAAGTGGCCTCCAGTTCTTCATAAGTAACATTGAGGTCGCTGGTATTAAAATTTTGGGCGAAACAGGATATTCCTGTAAAAAGGAAGAGTAGTAAAAATTTATTCATAGGCTGAAAATTCAACTATTTTTAGTCTTTTATTTCTTCTCAAATAACTCTCGATAATATGACGAACATCTCTGTCATTTTTCATAGGAGTAATTATAGACCTAATTATCTCAAGATTATTTAACTGATGGTTTAAATTAAAATAACCTACCCCTTTAAATTCTCCCTCCTCAACCAATAATGCACTTTTTTCGTCGACATCCCTACCGCGGTCTATAACAAGCATATTTTTATCCTGATAGCTGGTTTTCTCGATCATTTGTTTCACCCGCTCATTGTATTCTTCTGGTGATTCTATGCCATTACAGGCGCCTTTACAGGATTTAATAGTGTAACTAAAACAATTTCCTGAACCAGAATGCAGCCCTGTAAGTTGCTGGCAAAGATTAAATGACTCTACCAGGTTGTCCAGAACATTCCTTGCCTGTTGTAAACTGGAAAAAGTCGTAATATTTTTCTTTCTGGCATCAGCTTTATCAATTTTGAGGTTAATGTAATTATTTTCATCTCTAAACTGGTAAAGGGCATAATTAAATATTGATTTTGAAGATGTTTTATTGTACTTCGGCTTGTTTTGTTTTATCTCTTCGTTTTCTTTAAGCAAAGCTATTAACTCATTTCCTGTGGCTTCATAGCTAACAGATGCCACCTCCTTCTGCACTTTTTTTGCTCTATGGTGGTCATTGGTAAAGTGTTGATTTACCCTTTTCCTGATATTTTTACTCTTACCAATAAATATGATCTCTCCCTCTTCGTTGTGGAGGTAATACACACTTAGGTTATTGAGGGCAGATCATCAAGAATACGAACCAGTTTAGTATCCAGTTTGAGAACAGATTCAGTTCGTACAGATTCTTTTAAAATTGTTTTAGTGGTATCTTTTGCAAGGAGCATCTTAAAAAGCTTTACCGTAGCCTGAGCGTCTCCACTTGCCCTATGGCGATCGCTAAGGGGTATTCCCAGCGACCTTACTAATTTCCCGAGGCTGTAGGAAACCATACCCGGAATAAGTTTTTTTGACAATTCTACTGTGCAAAGCGTTCGGCGTTCGTAATCAAATCCAAGCTTAGCGAAACTCTAATTTTAAAATGCGATGGTCAAATTGAGCATTATGAGCCACAAGAATACAATCGCTGGTAATTTCTACAATTCGCTTTGCAACCTCATAAAACTTAGGTGCGTTTTTAAGCATTTCATTATTAATTCCCGTAAGTCCTACAACAAAAGGTTGTATTGGCTGTTCGGGATTAACCAGGCTTATAAATTGATCTACTACTTTATGGCCATCAAAGCGGTAAACAGCGATCTCAGTAATTCCTTCTTCATTAAATTTTCCACCCGTCGTTTCTATGTCTAATATCGCATACATAACCAGCTCCTAATCCCCTAAGGGGGAATTTTTATAGTTAAACAAGTTTTTAAATTGTATTTTCACTTCTCGATGATTTTTCTCTTTAAGGAGTTGAAAGTTAAATTATCTTTCCCCAAAAATAGAGCTACCAATTCTCACCATATTGCTGCCACATTCAACTGCTATTTGATAGTCTCCACTCATACCCATGGAGAGTGTGGTAAATTCTTTATTGTCTTTCTTAAGGTCGTCAAAAGCAGTCTTTAATTTCAAAAATTCTGCTTTGACTTGCTCAGTATCATCTGTATAAGTTGCCATTCCCATTAGCCCGATAAGCTTTACATTTTTAAATTTTAAAACTGCATCAGACGATAATATTTCTTTAGCCTCTTCCAGTTCTAAGCCAAATTTTGTCTCTTCCCGGGCAATTTTTATTTGTAACAGGCAATTAATAATACGATCATTCTTTCTTGCTTCTTTGTTGATTTCCTTCAGAAGTTTTAGACTGTCAACCGCATGTACCAGCTGCACAAACGGTGCCATATATTTCACCTTATTTCTTTGAACATGCCCCACCATGTGCCATTCAATATCCTTTGGAAGGGCTTCCCATTTATCGGAAAGTTCCTGGATTTTATTCTCTCCAAAAATTCTCTGCCCCGCATTGTAAGCAATCATTATATCACTCCCGGGTTTCGTTTTTGAGATCGCTACAAGTGTAATTTCACTTCCTAATTCTTCCCTGTACCTTTTAATATTTGCTTCAATGTCCATTTGGTAAATTTAGAAAAAGCCTATTAAACCAACAGAACTTTTTAGGTTCATGGTTTTTATAAGCTGAATTTAAAATTCATAGATTGTTACTCCACTTCTTAATTTCGGTTCAATATAAGTACTTTTTGGCGGCATAGTAAGACCATCATCTGCAACCTGTTTAATTTCTTCTATTGTTAAAGGAAGCATTCCAAAACCAACTGCAAATTTTCCACTGTCCACCTGCGTCTTTATCTCCAGTAAATCATTTTTACCGTGTACGTAGGTGATCCTGCTATCACTTCGCAAATCTTCTATTCCCAGGATTGGCTTCAGGATTTTTTCGTATAAAATATAGGTGTCGAGGGAACTAAGGGAATTTTTAAATTGATAAATAGTTTTCCGTAGGTAAAGTGAGTAAAATTCTCCCTCGAGGTACATGTTGAAATGATGTTTTTTTGAGGGGTAATACACTTCCTTCCCCCTGTTTTCTATCCTAAACCATTCATCAAGTTGCACCAGGAATTCTTCTTTGCTCCAGCCGTTAAGATCTTTTATTAACCTGCTAAATTCATAGATTTCCAGCCTGCTCTCAGGAATAAGAAAACTCATAAAAGAATTGTAAGTTTCTTTTCCCGAATGATGAGGATTGTTTTTCCGGGATTCTTTTGCAAGGAGAAAGGAGGAGGCACTACGGTGGTGACCATCTGCAATATAAATTGACGGCATTAATTCAAACTCCTTCTGAATTTTATTTATAAGCGTAGGATCTTCTATTTTCCAAAGCCAGTGTGTCTCTTTATTATATGTGGAGAATTCATATTCTGGCCTGCTGTCCATAACTTCATCAATAAGAGTATTGATTACATCAGAATCAGGATAGGTGAGAAGCACAGGCTCAGTATTAAAACCCACCACTTTCAAATATTCTTTAAAAAGGTTTTCCCGTAGCTCTAAAGTATCTTCGTGTTTACGAATAATATTCTGTTCATAATCTTCAATACTGGCTGCAGCAATAATCCCTGTGTAAGTGTTTGAGCGGTTAGCCACCTTATAAATGTAATAGCAGGCTTGTTCATCCTGAATAAAAATGTTTTCTTCTTTGAACTCCAGATATCTGTTCCTGACTAACTGAAATCTTTTTTCTCCGGTTACATTTTGCTGAAACTTATAACCCGGGTTAATGATGTGTAAAAATGAAAAGGGATTATACTCCAGTTGTGCAGTAATTTCTCCCGATGTATATTCTTCGTAAGGCCTTGTTGCTACCAATCCTGCTTTGTCCCGTGCGGGTCGTACGGCTTTAAATGGATTTATTATCGCCAAATTTAACTTAAATTGTCAGTTTTAATTATTTTAAGGTTTCAATTACCTTTCGCTCTGGTGGATTGTTTTCTGATGTTAGTTTTTTTGAAAAAATTTAAATTTCAGAAAAAATCATAGACATAATGAGAGTTACTTCTGAAACTGTTTAGAAACTTTTTCTGCTTTTTTATTTTCAGAATAGTCATAAAACCCTTCTCCCGATTTTACTCCCAGTTTTCCAGCCATGACCATATTAGTCAATAATGGTGAAGGGGCGTATTTTGGATTTTTGAATCCGTTATACATGACGTTTAGAATAGAGTGACAAACATCGAGTCCAATAAAATCTGCAAGTTGAAGGGGTCCCATTGGATGTGCCATTCCCAGTTTCATTACCGTATCAATCTCATAAACTCCGGCAACGCCGTTGTATAATGTCTCAATAGCTTCATTGATCATTGGCATCAGGATGCGGTTGGCCACAAAACCTGGATAATCATTGACCTCTACTAGTACCTTTTCGAGCTTTTTTGAAAGCTCCATAATGGTTTTAGTCACTTCATCTGAGGTGTTGTAGCCTCTTATGATCTCCACCAGTTTCATTAAGTACCGGGTTCATAAAGTGCATTCCTATAACCCGTTCGGGATTCGATATTTCAGCTGCTATTTGAGTAATAGATATAGATGAGGTGTTAGTAGCGAGAATAGTATTTTTATCACAATTAGCGTCCAGCTGCTTAAAGATCTGAAGTTTAAGCTTCACATTTTCTGTAGCTGCTTCTACCACCAAATCCATGTTTTTGACTCCGCTTGGAATATCTATATGGGTTTTGATATTTCCTAAAGTAGATTTTTTATCATTTTCAGAAATCTTTTCTTTGGCAACCATCCTGTCCAGGTTTTTGGAAATGGTGTCGAGCCCCTTTTGAAGGCTTTCTTTAGAAATATCTATAAGGTTCACTTTATAACCAAACTGTGCAAAAGTATGTGCAATGCCGTTTCCCATCGTTCCGGCTCCTATAACTGCTATGTTTTTCATTTCAATTAAATTTTTGGCTAAAGAATAATTAGCCACGTTTAAAATAAGTTTAAAACGGCTGGAGATTATTTCTGAAAACTTTCTATCACCTTATTGGCAACCCGTAATGCTTCAGCACCCTGTTCGAGAGAGACTATGGGGATGGTATTATTATTAATGGCATCAGCAAAACTCTCAAGTTCCTGCAGGATGGCATTATTTTCCTCCACTTTCGGATTTTCAAAATAGATTTGTTTTTTCATTCCTTCTGCATTCTGAAGGATCATCGCGAAATCATCAGGATTTTCAGGAGCATCTTTCATCTTTACCACTTCACATTTTCTTTCAAGAAAATCTACTGAAATGTATGCGTCCTTCTGAAAAAATCTGGCTTTTCTCATATTTTTCAGAGAAATCCGGCTGGCTGTGAGATTTGCAACACATCCGTTTTCGAATTCAATGCGTGCATTGGCAATATCCGGAGTGTCACTTATAACTGAAACTCCGCTGGCACTTATTTTTTTAACTTTAGAATCTACCACGCTAAGGATAACATCAATATCATGGATCATCAGGTCCAGTACCACCGGAACATCTGTACCCCGCGGGTTAAATTCAGCTAAACGGTGAGCTTCTATGAACATTGGGAATTCTATCTTATCCTTTACCGCTCTAAAGGCAGGATTAAATCTTTCCACGTGTCCAACCTGTCCCTTTACTTTATGTTTTTTAGCCAGACCAATTAATTCTTCGGCCTCCTGAAAATTTGTAGTAACAGGTTTTTCTATAAAGAGATGTTTTCCCGAAGTTAAGACCTTCTTAGCCACTTCAAAGTGTGCGATAGTAGGAGTTACAACATCAACTACATCAACTGCTTTGATCAATTCTTCAGCAGAAGAAAATCTTTTATAACTAAATTCTTTTTCAACTTTTGAAGCAACTACTTCGTCGCCATCATAAAATCCTATGAGTTCGTATTGTGAAGATTGTTGGAGCAGTTTTAAATGGATCTTACCCAAATGTCCCGCGCCAATTACACCAGCTTTGAGCATTCTTTTACGTTTTGAACAAAAATAGCATTTCTTGAGCTAAAGCCAATATAGATTTAGTTCTAAATGGTTTAGCTCATTCGTTAAATAAAAATTAAAACTTCGCTTGAAGGCTTAGTTTTGTTTGAGTAATTTTATACCCTCTAAGAATATTTGAAGTGCTTAAAGATACATTTAAACATAAAGGAAAACGACAACAACTTGCCGCTACGGTGGCTGCCAAAGGGGTAAAGGATAAGAAGGTCCTGGAAGCCATAAAGAATATCCCGCGGCATTTATTTATGGATAGTAGTTTTGAAGATCATGCTTACCAGGATAAACCTTTTCCTATTGCAGCAGATCAAACTATATCGCAGCCGTATACAGTAGCTTTTCAAACCGAACTCCTTGAAGTTAGCAAGGGAGATTCAGTTTTAGAAATAGGTACGGGAAGTGGTTACCAGACTGCTGTTTTATGTGAATTGGGAGCAAAAGTTTACAGCATTGAAAGGCAACAGGAATTATATAAGAAGACAAAAATATTTCTCAGCAAAATAGGTTACCGTCCTAAATTTTTATCTTTTGGTGATGGTTACAAAGGACTTCCACAGTACGCTCCTTATGACAAGATCATAGTTACTGCCGGGGCTCCTTTTGTCCCCAATCCTTTATTGAGCCAGCTTAAAGTAGGAGGCAGGCTTGTAATCCCGGTTGGCGAAAATACGCAGGTGATGACGCTGTTTATCAGGAAATCTGAAAAAGAATTTGAGAAGCGGGAATTTGGAGATTTTCGGTTTGTTCCTTTACTGGAGGACAAGAATTAGTTTCACCCAGTCCTGCGCGCGAGCACCTTTCAGGAGGGTTTCCACCCCGTCCTTCGGACACCCCTCCGGAGGGCCCACCCCGTCCTTCGGACACCCCTCCGGAGGGACCACCCCGTCCTTCGGACACCCCCTCCGGAGGAGGGGAATGATTAGTCGAGGATTCCAAGGAATTTAAGGCCGAAGATGAAGGCTCCTTCGCGGTTCCCTTCAAAGTTTGAGATAACATAATCCAGTCGCAGCAGACGATATTTTCCAAATCCGAGGTTGTCTATACCTACTGAATATTCCGAATAGGGTTTATTATTTTCAGTTGAAAGGATGTGGGCACCGAGGATGAGGTTGTAATTCAGCCGATTGATTAACGGAAGTTTCCCCAAAATCCAGCCTTTAAAATCGTGCTCCAGGTGGGTTTCAAAATAATCTCTGTTCGTACTTAATGCGTAATATGGGAGAATTAAAAATTCATTGATATAGCTCCCGTTCCCCACTCTGGTCTGGTTACCATTGAAATGTTGAAAATCAGGAAAGGCTATGTCGTCTCCCGATAAAAAAGTACCTCCTTTAAGATTATAATTAAAGGTGCCCTTGTTTCCCAGCTTTACTTCCTGTCTTACTGCTGCACGCAATTGGTCAAAATTGTAATTTTTTATACTCGATCCAAATCCTTTTTCGTAAGCCACATATAGGGTTGGATATTTAATTGAAGGGATATTATATCGACCATCGGGATAGCTTATATATTTTTGGCCAAATTCGAATCTTCCGGTAATATTCAATTTAAAGATTTCGTGTTGCTCAAAGGGAGCAGATTCGGAGACATCCGCTTGGAGGGGGTTGTTAGAAGAGTAATTTATATCATCTCTGTTGTTCCAGGTTTGGTCTGTGGGATTAAAAATGCGGAAGCCTTTCCTGATAGCTTAGATCTGAAAACAAACGAAAGCCGACAAAAACATCCTGTTGCCAGGCGACTTCAGCAAATCTTCGCTCGTATAGTTTCAGATAATTCCGCTCAAAAAGTAGGGTCGATATATCGTTGATCCTTTCAGAAATGGGCTGAGTATCATTTATCTGAACAGCTTCAACACCTCCAGAAACAGTAAGAATTGGTTTGGAAATATTATTAAACTTCTGCTGAAATCCGCCGCTAATGCGAAGACGATCATCACTGAATCCATAGTTGACTGAACTGAAAAGGCGCCAGTATTTACTGTAATTTTCATCTAATTCTTTCCGGAAGCCAATATTTACAGTAGAATTCCATCCCTGTACTGTGTTAAAATGAGTGCCGAAAAGTGGGGAACCAATATTGAAGTACTGTCGCTTATAAGAATTGCTATAGTTATAGCCGAAAAGAACATCTGTTAGTCCAAATTTATTTTTTACAGCATCTACAGAGTCAAGGTAAGTTTTAGATTTTCTCACTACCTGAATGCTATCTTTGCGCACATAATCTTCAATTTCCTCTGTTGTTAAGGGTACAGGCCTCACCGTTTGCCAGTAAAGGGAATCTTTTTTGTTGGCAGCTTCAGCAAAGGAAAGGACCTCCCGGGAAAAGGTATTCTGTAGTTGGGGAGAAAAGTCATAGTCACTATAAACTGCAGTAAATCTTCCGTCGCCGGAGATGCCGAACATATCGAAACTAAAGTCAACCGTTTGGGAGATCTTCACCCAAAACTTATTTTCTTCAGAATACTTAAAATTCTGCCTGAAAGTAAGTACTTCTATAGGAGGAAATTGTAAAGCTTCGCTAATCGTATTCAAATCCACACCATAGATCTCCCAGGAATCCTCTACAATATAAATTAGTCCGGAGAAAACACGGTCTTTGGGACGCTTTGGTGTCACTCTTACTTTATTTATCAGTTTCCCGTTGTCGTCATAAAAAACGCCTTCCAGTTTATAATCATAGTAGTTGAATCCATAATCGGCTACAGGAGAAACTATTTCCGCATTAATATTTACAGTGTTATTATAAAAAGTGAAATTTGATTCCTGTGCAGAATTGAGGCTGAATCCATTATCGTTTCCACTTACCTTGGACGCAATTATCTTCTCCTTGAAGTCGTTGGGCGCGCGGAAGGCAATTTCAGAAATGGTTTCACTAAGATAGATGATGCCACTGCGGGTTGAGTCCAAATTGCCTCCCAAATCACCTACTTCCTGCCCGAGGATCCTCTCCGGAACATTCTGCATTCTCCAAAGGCCCCGCGAATAATAATCAGCTGTATATTGCTTAATCTTTTCCAGATTTTTCTCCCGGCTCGCGATGGCATTCCGCATAATTTTATTTGCAGGATTATCTCCGGAAGTTACAGTGACTTCATCTAAACTTGTCGTTTCTGCCTTAAGTTTCACATCCAGACGGGATGGGAATTCTGCAATATCTATTTCCCGTCTTAAAGTTTCATAACCCAAAAACTGAAACACCAGATTGTATTTTCCAGCTTGAGATATTTTTAATTCGTAGAAACCGTCTTCATTGGTCGTAGTTCCTTTTGTCCCATCTTCAGTATAAATATTGACGTAAGGGAGAGGTTGATTTTCAACATCAGTTACCTTTCCCTGGATCTGACTAAAAATTGTTGTTGAAGAAAAAAGAAAAAGAGAAGGATCTGAATTTTATGCATTTTGATGACTTTGCTTCAGCAAAATAACGGATAAAAGCCTGAAAAGTTTCAGATTCTTAAAAAAAGAGAAGAATCCTGTTGCTTAGTACTCTTTTTTAATTCTGTCAAGGCGACGTTTGCTGTCTCGATCCTTGATAGTCTCTCGCTTATCGTACAGCTTTTTACCTTTAGCCAAAGAAATTTCCATCTTTGCAAGCCCCCGATCATTAATAAAAAGACGCAGGGGTATTATAGTCAACCCCGAATTTTTCACCTCTTTCTCCAGCTTTTTTAATTCCTGACGTTTGAGTAAAAGTTTTCTTTCACTTTTAGGATTGTGGTTGAAGTGAGTGGCGTGAGAATACTCTTCAACATGCATGTTTATCACAAAAAGCTCATTGTTCTGGAATTCACAAAAACTTTCGGCAATAGAGGCTTTACCTTCACGAATAGCTTTTATTTCGGTTCCTGCCAGCATAATTCCGGCTTTATACTTATCGAGAATTTCGTACTCAAATTTTGCTTTGCGATTCTTTATGTTGATGTTATTCTTCATAGATCAACAAAAATAGCAAGCTTTCTTTAGAATAAGCTACATGTAAATGTAAATTTTGAGAGCGTTACTTATTATTTGTAGGAAGCTATCATCTCATAATTTAAAACAGCTTCATAATTTTAAGAATTGCAGTATTTACCTATATTTGGCTAATTACCAAAATTTATGAAATACCTTTTTATATTCTTTTCCGCATTCTTATTGGTTGCATGTGAAGAGGAAAATCAAGAATCTCAGGCTCAGGAAATTATTGATAAAGCTATTGAGGTGGCCGGGGGTGAAAAATACAGGAAAGCAACTATTCAATTTAATTTTAGGGACCACAGCTACAAAAGCAGCCGTAATGGAGGCGAATTTCACCTGGAGAGGGTAATTTTAGATTCCTTAGGAGTTATAAGAGATGTGGTAAGTAATACCTAGTTTCCAAAGATATATAAATGATACAGCCGTAGCTGTTCCCGATTCTATGGCTATTCGATATGGGAGTAGTGTAAATTCTGTTCATTATTTCGCCCATCTTCCTTATGGTTTAAATGACAGAGCTGTCAATAAGAAATTAGTGGGAGACGCAATTATTAAAGGAGAACCTTATCATGAATTGAAAATCACTTTCCAGCAGGAGGGAGGGGGAGCAGATCATCATGATGAGTTTTTGTACTGGATACACAAAGAGAAATTTACCATAGACTATTTTGCGTATAAATTTATTGTAAACGACGGGGGAATAAGGTTTAGGGTGGCATATAATCCCCGAATCATTGAAGGCATTAGGTTTGTTGATTATGAAAATTACATATTACATGATCCTGTTGTAAAACTTGAAAATCTTGATGAGCTTTATGAGCAGGGAAAACTGGAAATGCTGTCTACCATTGAGAAAGAAATTGTGGAGGTTGAGGTGAAGGATTAAATTATTATTGGCTGCTGAAGCTTTTCAGGGAATGTAGTTCCGAAATTTAGATAAGTTATTTTAAGCAGGTAGATCTTCTCTGAAACTTCAAATTAACCGGAAAGAAACCCGGGTTTATTTTTATATTTCGTTGGGGGATTTATTAATTTTGAGGAGTTTATAAACTCATTAACAAATTCCTGAAATGAAAATATTTCTGTTGTTTTTCAATGTGTTAATACCATCAAAAGCAACTTCCCAATTATATTTTCCGGGGAATATTCTTATTAAGAGTCTGCTAAAAAGGTTCATTTTAGCAGTTCCTGTTTTTCTACTTCTTTCCTGCGGAAAAAAAGAGTCTGCAACTGTATTGGTTTTACCCACTATTCAGGCTTCGCACGAGCATAACAGCAACTACAATTATAAAATTTTATTCGAGGTTATCCGGGAATTTGATCCTCACGTTATTGGACTCGAAATAAGACCTGAAGATATTTCACAAGACAAAGAATATCTGGAGCTATTTTACACTGGTGAAATGATCATGGTAAGAGATTCTTTTCCTGATAAAGTTGTAGGAATTGATTATTATGGAAAATCTTTTGAAGACCAGCTATTACCAAAAGATGTTTTTAAAGATTCCACCAATGTACTTGGGAAATTTGTGCTTTTAGAGCAGCGAATGAATACAGATACCCTGGTCCAGCGAAAGAAAAAGGAGCTGGGAATGCCGGAAATCCTGGAAGAGCAAAAAAGAATTGCCAGGATATATTCCCCTCAGCAATTAATGAACGGGGAATATGATAGTCTTACAAAAAGATATTACACCCTTCTGGAAAAATTTTTAAACACTGCGGAGTATGAGGAATACATTGAATTTAATAAGCTTCGCAATGAAAGAATTACCAAAAATTCTATAGACCTCATTAAAGATTATTCGGGAAAGAGAATTCTACTTTTAGTTGGAGCTAACCATCGACCGGATATAGTGGAGGCAGTAAACGATTTAAAGCGGGTGAAGCATCAGGTAGCTTTGAGCGATCCCAGGATGAAAAAGAAAATTAATAAGGAGGCACCAGCAGTTGAGAAACAACAAATTTTTATCGATGCTCCTGTAGAAGTAGTATGGGAGGTTCTCACAGAAATTAATTCCTGGCCAGAATGGCAGGAGAAAGTGCAGAAAGCTGAACTAACAGGAAAAGTAGAGGAAGGTGCCAAATTTGAATATAGGTCAGGCGGAATAAATTTTAAATCTCAAATACATACCTACGATCCTTATACATCCTTTGGGTGGACGGGAAAGACCATGGGGGCAAGTGCGGTCCATAACTGGAATTTTATGGAGGAAAAAGAAGGGACTGTCGTAAGTGTTGAGGAAAGTATAGAAGGTTTGTACCCCAGCCTTCTGAAGAAGAAATTCCGGAATGAACTTCAGGCTGGTATGGAAATGAATCTTCAGGAGTTAAAGAAGGAAAGTGAAAAAAGAAATAATTCCTGAAAAAACAAAATTCTTTAAGCCTAAAACTATTTTTAGCTAATAACCAATTTTCTAAAAACCTGAAATTTTAAGGGGCTTCATTTAAGAGTGCCTGGAGATCAAGAGGACGGGTATACATTTCAATAGAACCGTCAGCACCTCTTGGCCACTCTTCCCCCGGGCGGTCCCAGTAAAGTTCTACCCCGTTTCCATCGGGATCGTTGAGATATAAAGCTTCAGAAACACCGTGATCAGCAGCTCCCGTAAGTGGATAATCTGCCTGCCGAATTCTTTTGAAAATAACAGCAAGGTCCTTGCGAGTTGGATATACAATTGCGGTGTGATATAAGCCTACTCCATAGGGTAAGTGCTTAGTGGTGCATTCTTGCTGTTCCAGGTGTTAAGGCCAATGTGGTGGTGGTATCCTCCGGCAGATATAAAGGCTGCCTGATCTCCATACATCTGCGTTAACTCAAACCCTAACAGGTCCCGGTAAAAACCGAGAGACCTGTCAAGATCTGCAACTTTTAAATGAATGTGGCCTATTCTCGTTTGAGCAGGAATACTGTAATTATCCATAATTCATTATTTAATTAATCGCAACCATCAATTCCACAGGAATCACCTTCTTTAATAATAACTAAGTTTTGGTTCCTCGGTTTCTTCCCATGTTTTTTGCAAAATTTCCAAAAAGGTCTCTTCAGCCTGTGCTCCCGAAACTCCATATTTGTTGCTGAACACAAAAAACGGAACTCCACGTACTCCAATCTTCTGGGCTGCAAGTTCATCTTGTTTAACAGCCTGTAAAAATTTACCTGAAGTTAATACTTCCTTTGTTTCTGCTTTGTCCAAACCTACAACATTTGCAATCTCGACGAGGGTGTCAATATCATCAATATTTTTGGCTTCTTTAAAGTGAGCAATAAAAAGCGCTTCTTTCATTTCGTTTCCTAAAGATTTGGTTTTAGCAAACTGCAGGAGCTGGTGTGATTTTTCTGAATTTGCCAAAACAGAAGTTTCCGGCTTTAGTTCAATTCCTGATTCCTCTGCCATTTTTTTGGCTCCGTTAAACATTTGCAATGCCTGTTCCCGTGAAACTCCTTTTACTTCAGTGAAATAATCTATTGTATCTTTTTCCGGTTGAGTTTGAAGATTGGGGTCAAGTTGAAAACTATGCCATATCACTTCCACATCTTTTTTATGAGGAAAATTCTCAAGAGCGTTTTCAAATTTTCTTTTTCCTATATAACAAAAGGGACAACGAATATCTGACCAAATATCTACTTTCATACTTTTAATTCTTTATTAAATAAGAGATTGTGTATTACCTGTTTTATGTCGGAAAAAAAGGTAGTTCCTTAAAATAAATATTTATTTGAAGATCAGTTCATTAGCAATTTCTATTTCTTCCATAGATATTGTGTGTGGCCTGTTATCATACACTTTCACGGTTACTGAAGCATTCATTTCCTCAAGAATGCCAGCCGATTTTTCCACCCTTTCCACTGGAACGTGAGGATCGGGATTTCCTGTACCGATAAAAATTGGGGTACCGCCAAAATCTCCATTATATTTATCATTGTAGATCCTGTCACCTATAAGTCCGCCCGTGAAAGCTACAACACCGCCGTATCTCTTTGCATTTAGGGTTACAAATTCCAGGGTGAGGCAGGCTCCTTGAGAAAAGCCCAAAAAATAAATATTTTCTGATGAAAACCCTTTTGATTCTATTTCTTGAAGGAGTTCTTTCAACATTTGCAATGCTGAAGAAAGTCCCGGTTCATTTTGCTCCCGTTTAGCAAGAAAGGAATAAGGATACCAGGTATTTCCCGTTGCTTGCGGTGCAAAAAGCGCATAATTTTTTACATTAAGATGATCTCGAAGACTTAGGATATCCTCTGCATTTCCACCCCTTCCATGGATCATTACAAGCGCTTTTTTAGCTTCTGATATTTCTTTGCCGGAAGTTTTAATGTTTTTTTCGTGCATCGTTTTTAGTTGTTTTGGAGTTAGAAGTCGGAAGTCGGAAGTCGGAAGTCGGAAGTCGGAAGTCCGAAGTCCGAAGTCAGAAGTCTGAAGTCCGAAGTCTGAAGTCCGGAGTCAGAAGTCGGAAGTCTGAAGTCCGAAATCCGAAGTCCGGGGATCGAAGTTAGTTTTTGTTTTCGGTTATTTTATGATTCTATTTCTACTTTATATTTTTACGAAATGCGACCATCATGTTCATTAAATTATAAGCAAAGTCATAGTGATTAGTAAGTTCGTCATTTGTAAAATAGCTTCTGTTTTTTGCTTTATGTAAACAGGTAACTATTCAGCTAATGATCTAATGGAATATCCTACAAATTTCTTAAATTCAGGATTTGATTGACCAATTGCTCCTTCAGAAATGTTTAAAGCTATTGAATCTGCAGCTCTACGAATTTGGGAGATTAAATTGAATTGTTCCTCTTTTGGAAACTTCCCGGAAGATACATGGATTTGTTCCCCAAAATCCATGGCTTTTTGCCAGATTATCAATTTTTCAAATTTAAAGGACATCGTTGTAACTTTCTAAATCCATATACTTACCTATTCTTTTATCAATTTTCCAACTTTTTAACTCCCACTTCCAGCTCATGACTTCCAGCTCCCGACTTCCGACTTCCGACTTCGGACTTCCGACTTCCAGCTCCCAACTTCCTACTCTTCTTCCGTTTTCAGCTCCGGCAGTACCTTTTCAATTTCTTCTTTAAACGGTTTATACTTGTCTGGTAATTGGAGCGTACTACCAAGTTGCTCTACAGTCTCATCTGTTGCAAATCCGGGATTATCAGTAGCGATTTCAAACAGTACTCCTCCCGGTTCGCGGAAGTAGAGAGAATAGAAATAATCGCGGTTTATTTTTTCGGTGATATGTAAACCTTTTTTCAGCACTTTCTCCCGATAATCCATCAGGATTTCTTCATCTTTAACTCTAAAGGCCACGTGATGATTTGTACCGCTTGGCATTGAGCCCCTGGGATGCATTTTTTTCCTCCCGAATATCAACTATTGCGGCTGTATCTATTGCATTAGTCCTGTAACGGTGTAAATTGCCTTCACTCTCTCTGAATTCATAATCGAAAATATCAGTTAGAATTTCTGCCGTTGGCTTTTTGTCGTTTAGAGTAAGGGTAACATTATGGAAGCCTTTTAATGCTACTTCTGCATTTACTTCAGCAGTCTCCCAGGGTTTACGCTCGTCTGTTGTTCCGGGAACAATTAATTCCAGGTTAAGACCGTCAGGATCTTTAAAATTCAGGTATTTTTCTCCGAACTTTTCTGAAATTTCTCCTCTCATAACACTATTGTTGTCCAGCCTTTCCAGCCAAAACTCCAGGCTTCCTTCAGGTACAGAATATCCAATTTCTGTAGCCATGCCAGCTCCGGCTTTCCCCTGCCTTACCCGTGGCCAGGGAAAAAAGGTTAAGATGCTTCCCGGGGATCCTATGCCATCGCCAAAGTAAAAATGGTAAGTTTTTGGATCATCAAAATTTACCGTTTTCTTTACCATCCTTAGCCCCAGCACCTTTGTGTAAAAGTCATAGTTTTTCTGGGCATCTCCTGCTATGGCGGTTATATGATGTAATCCTAAGATTTTGTTTTTCATTATTGCAGTTTTAAAAGGAATAATTGTAAAGATAAGTAGATATTTTGGGGAAATAGAACTAATGAAAATGGCTTGTGGAGTAGCAGGATACCTCATATAAGAAACCCTTTTCTCCACAGGTAATGAAAAAAATTTTCTGTTTAAACTTTTATATTGACAGGCTGGTAAAAAAAAGAGAAATTTGATTTACCAGTCTGTTCCTTTCCTAAAGGAAGGTTCCAGGTTGTGGAGCTTATTATCTGTTGATAATTTTTTAGTAATTTTAAGGATTAACATTTCTATAACTTATACATCCTTATTATGAAAAAGATTCTTCTGCCAGTGCTCTTTTTTCTTTGTCTTGTTTCCTGCAAAGAGAAGGAAGAACCGAAAGCAAAGAAAGAAATAGCTACTTATTCCATTGAACAATTTATGGATAACGAATCGGTATTCGGAGGAAGCTTTTCTCCTGATAATTCCAGGCTGTTGGTTACCAGTAATCGATCGGGAATTTTTAATATGTATACCATTCCGGTTTCAGGAGGGGAATTCACACCTGTAACAGAATCTGATAGCGCATCAGTTTACGCTATTTCTTATTTTCCTGAAGACGAAAGAATACTTTTTAGAATGGATGACAACGGTGATGAAGTCTACAAGATCTTTGTAAAAGACGGGGATAGTATAAGACGTCTTACTCCTGCTGAAAATGCGAGGGCACTGTTCTACGGTTGGTCTAAAGATGGAAATAGTTTTTACTACGGAAGCAATCAAAGGGACAGTAAGTATACTGATGTTTATAAAATGGATACCGAAACCTTTACTCCCGAGCTTATTTATGAAAATTCTGAAGCTTATGATTTCGGGCGTATTTCTCCTGATGGAAAATTTATCGCTTTAAGTAAGTCGATTAATACAAATGATTCAGATCTTTTTCTTTACAATCTTGATTCAAAGGATTTAAAAAAGATAAACAGTACACAAAGCGGAAATTCTCCCCAGGATTTCTCTCCTAATAGTGAGTACTTCTACTATACAACTGATGCCGGAGCCGAATTCTCTTACCTAATGAGATATGATATTGAAAATGGATCTACAGAAAAGGTAATGGAAAAAGATTGGGACATTGCAGGAATGGGATTTAGTGAAAAGGGAATCTACCAAATGGTCTTCATTAATGAAGATGCGGCAAATACGATTGAAGTTACCAATACCAAAACAGGTGAAGAGGTAGATTTTCCTGAATTTGAAAATGCTTTTATAACAGGTTTGGATATTTCCCGTGATGAAAGTATGGCTGTTTTAAACGTGGGTGGATCGCACACACCTACCAATCTCTATTCGTACAATATGAAAACGGGAGAGCATACAAAACTTACCAATGTTCTAAACGATGAAATTGAGCAGGAGGATCTTGTCACAGCCGAAGTTATTCGATATGAATCCTTTGATGGGACTGAAATACCTGCAATTTATTACAAACCCCACAATGCATCTGTAGAAAATAAAGTCCCTGCTCTTGTATGGGTACATGGAGGGCCGGGAGGACAATCGAGGCAGAACTTCAGTTCATTCATTCAATATCTTGTGAATCACGGCTATGCTGTTTTAGCAGTAAATAATCGCGGAAGTAGTGGGTACGGGAAAACATTTTTCCAAATGGATGATCAAAACCACGGCGACAAAGATCTTAAAGATTGTATTGAAGGAAAAAATTGGTTAGCAGAACAGCCAGAAATAGACCCTGCTAAAATTGGGATTATTGGAGGTTCCTACGGAGGCTTTATGACCATGGCAGCGCTCACCTTTGCTCCTGAAGAATTTGACGTGGGAGTGAATATCTACGGAGTAACAAACTGGATGAGGACCTTAAAAAGTATTCCGCCCTGGTGGGAGTCTTTTAAGGATGCTCTTTATCTTGAGATGGGTGATCCTAACACCCAGGATAGTGTGAGGTTAAAAGAAATTTCTCCCTTATTTCATACGGAAAATGTTACAAAGCCCTTGCTTGTATTGCAGGGATCGCAGGATCCAAGCGTCCTCCAGGTGGAGTCTGACGAAATAGTAGAGAACGTGCGGAAGAATGGGGTGCTAGTAGAGTACGTACTGTTCGAGGATGAAGGACATGGGTTTGTAAAAAAGGAAAATCAAATAGAGGCTTATGAAAAGACATTAGAATTCCTGAATAAGTATCTTAAAGAAAAGCCTGCCGAGGTAAAGGAAATTAAAACCTGATCCCGATTTTATAATTATACAAAAGGGGCCAACTGGCCCTTTTGTATTTTCTGCTGATTAACTAAGTCGTTTCCTCTTCGGCTGTTACAGGATCAATTACAGCCATAACCTTATTTACTGAGTTAGCGGGGAAGCCTCCCTGCCTGGCATGTTCTTGTATCATTTCTTCATTTGGAGCATTGTAGATACAGTAGATTTTATTTCCTGTAACATAGCTATGAACCCAGTTTATCTGGGGTCCCAGGTTTTGCAAAACTCCACAGGAGGTTTGGGAAATAGATTTTAGTTGATCTGCAGAAAGTTCCCCGGCGCCGGGAATTTCCCTTTCAATTACAAATTTTGGCATGACATTAATGAATTAATTGATCCTACTCTTCTGGCTTTTCGGTTTCTCCCCGTTTAACTCCGGTGACGGCCACTAAGTCACAATACAATTAAATAGTATTACCTGCAAAAAAGAAGATGCAGTAGCTGGCTGGTAAAAAGAATTACTATCTAATTTACTGATTTTCCGGATTTAAGGTCTTGCTTGAGGAAAAAAAGTTAAATTAAAACTCAATGGCAGTGACAACTTCTAATATTATTTCCTCTCCTAACTCTTCTTCTATTTCGTTTTTAATTCGTTTTATATCTTCATCCTTGAGAGAACTGGAGCCAACAAGTCTCACTGAAACTCTTAAAGGAGTACCCAGCCTTACTTTTACATTTCTTAAAACAACTTTGTCAAATGTTGCCTTCTCCAGGATATTTGTGAAAGCGGCTTCTTCCTGAATACGATTAAAGGATAGAGAAAGGGGGATCATAACAAGTATAACTATTAGCAGTGTGTACACCAATCCCATTCTGGCCCGTTTAAAAGGGGCAAAACCTAACAGAAGAAAAGTAATTCCTGCAAATAATATAATTCCTGCCATGTTAGTGAGATAAAGCAGGAAAGCACCTGAAAATACTTCCCAGCTCCACCAGCCAATTCCTATTCCCGCAACGGCAAGAGGAGGAACAAGAGCCACCGCAATAGCGACTCCCGCAAGACTCTTAGCAATCTCTTCTTTGGCATGAGCATAAGCTGCAGCAATACCCGATGCCACTGCTATACCGAGGTCAAGAAGAGTAGGAGAGAGTCGTGCATCAATTTCGGGAGTGAGAACTTTTAATGGGATCATTAAACTAACAACCGCTGCAAAAGTAAGTGCCACCAGGGTTCCAATGAGAATTGTAATTATGCCCTTTTTAAGCATGTTTGTGTCATACCTCACCATTCCCATAGAAAAAGAAACTATAGGAGATATAATGGGCGCAAGGATCATAGCTCCAATAATTACCGGAGAAGAGTTTCCAAACAGTCCAAAGGTGGCAATAACGGCAGAGAGGATCATCATCACCACAAAAGGAGATGAAACTTTTGCATTTTCTCTTAGCACCTTGAAAAGTTCCTGAAACTCTTCTGTAGTAGCCCGGGGCAAAATAGGGAGTTTTCTTTTAGTAAGTTCGTCTCTTAATTCCCCTTTAGGCAGCTTTTCTGTCTTAAAACTCTTTTTTTCTCCTCCTCCGTTTTCTTCGGTAGCATAAATGCTTTTTTGTTTTAAAAGAAGGGCTTCCTGTTTAACCTCCAGTATAATAACCTCTGCAGAATTCTTTAAACCATCTACGGTAAAATCGATAGCTGTTTCATTTTCAATCTTTAAATAAGGTGCTTTTATTTGACCTATAAATGAGGGTAAGACATCCATAGGCTTTTTCCGAGGCATCAAACTTCGCAACAGAAACCAGAATAATTCAAAGACATTCTGGGGAGAAAGTATCAACACATGAAACATTCCGTCGTTAGTAGCACTTTTGGAAATAAGTCTTTTTGATACTACAGAGTTTAAAGGATGCTCAACTACAATCATTCCCAGTGCAGATGTAAGGACAATCTTCTCCTCGTCTGAACTTAGTCTAAAAGATCTATGAGTTAAAGAAGGTAACTTTTTAAGGTTTTTTAGAAAATTTACAACCTCCTGCACAAAAGATCTTTTTACAGGTGCCTCAGTCAATGCAAAAACATCTCCGATATTTACTGCCTGGAACACGGGCTTTCCGTTACAAAAAAGAAAATCTAACCTGTGACTGTCCTTACTATCCAGGATTTCCTTGACGGCTTCTTCTAATTTGCCGGAAGTTCCCAAACCTTTAGAGGTATAGGTGTTCCCGGGGTGGGGTAGTACTCCCCACTAAGCCAATGACGTTCCCCCGCTAGAGGAAGGAAACCTCTTAAATCTTCATCGTTTAAGTAGGCTATAACAGTTGCTCCTTCTTCTGCATTGAAATCATCAGGAAAAGGAAATTCTACCGTTCTTGTCTCACATTTAGACAGAAGGGGAAGAACATTTTTTTTTACTGTTTCTATATCAGCTGTTTGATGTAGAATATAATACATAGAAGTTCATTGCGGTTAGTCTCCTGCAAGATAACATTTTTAAAAACCAGGCCTTTGCTTTTAACCTTAGCCTGCCATGCAGTAGTAGTTGATGTTAAGGGACGAAATATTCAGCCTAGGCCATTATATTTTCCAGCTTTAAATGTTGAAGAAGCATTATAGTTTTGGCATCTTTTAATTCCCCGGTTCTCACCATTTCCCAGGCTTTTTTAAAAGGCATTTCTATAACTTCTATTTCTTCCTGTTCTTCTTCAAGCCCTCCACCTTCATCTACCTTCATATCATTGGAATATTCAGCAACAAAAAAGTGCATAATTTCTGTAACAGAGCCTGGTGACATATAGGCTTCAAAAATTTTCACAGGATTTGAGATATTATAACCTGTTTCCTCCCTCGCTTCTTTAATTACACAATCCTTGGGAGTATCATTTTCTAAAAGACTAAGCACAGGCTTCTGTAAGATAACCATTGGTGTTATGGTTTAAATAGGTGGGGAGTCGAAATTGCCGGGTAAGGACGATCATTTTTGTGGATTTATTATATAATAACACAGTAGCGCCATCCCCTGTGTCATAACTCTCCCTTGTTTGCTCTTCCCAATCCCCAACTTTAGTTCTAATATCAAAAGTTATTTCATTTAATTTCCCCCAGTTATTTGAGAGAACTTTATTTTTTTTAATTTTTATATTTTCTTCCAAGGATTATAATTTTCATTTGATTGCTCGAAATTATTAATTCTATTTCCGTTGTGCAGCAGGTTTATTATTTCTTTAGCAAAAGATTTTAAGGAATTTCGAAACAGGTAATAAACCCATTTCTCGAGAGCCCCATATTTTTTATATTATATTTACTTTTCTCAGGATTTATCTTACTCAGGATGAAAAAATTTCAAAAAACTGTAATAACCATGACCGCAATATTTTTCTCATTAGTTACCTCTGCTCAAAATTTTCACTTTAACAAGGATCACGATGCGTTACAGGTGAAAAATTTAGAAAGATCAGCAAATTTTTATAAAGATATATTGAAGTTGAAGGAAATTGAAAACGGAGGATTGGGAAGCCATATTCGGTGGTTCCAACTCAATAATTCTGTTCAAATTCACCTTATTGAAAGTGAAGAAAGAACTCAAAAGAAAAAAGGGATCCACATGGCTTTTAATACTGATAAGCTCGAGGAATTCATGGATTTTTTAAAATCTAAAAATGTGCATTTTGAGAATTGGCCTGGTGAAAAAAATACTACTAATGACAGGCCGGATGGTGTTAAACAAATCTACTTTCAGGATCCCGACGGTTACTGGATTGAAGTGAACGACGGGAAATTATAAGTTCAAGGTTCAAAGGTTTTTGTTGAATATACCTGAATAAGGGTGCCCATTTTCAATTAATATAAACTTTGAAAATGATCTGTAATTTAACGAAGTGCTTTAAAATATTTGGCAAATTCACCGATACCTATTTAGCATGGTTTAGGGAGAATTGAGTATTTGTAGTTAAGCCAGGGATATTCTAATTACTGCCGGAGATATCACATTCAAAGCATTTAAGAAGGTTAGGATTAAGTTCAAGGTCTTCTGAACCTTTTAAGGGTTTAGAAAGAAAATCTCTTTCTTCGATAATACTTCTAAAAGAAATGGCATAATCAACCAGGTCTTCCCGTCGCTGCTTTATTTTTTCTACGATTTCTTCGCCGTTAAGTTTGTATAATTCTTTCGGTAAGGTTTTAAGAGCTGCAATAATGTTGGTGTTACTTAATTTTTCCTGAAGAATCTTAGCTTCTGAAATATACACCTCTTCCGGAGTACCTTTAAGGAAGTAAACATCCATAGGATATACCAATCCCGGTAAATAGTCTATTTCCTCCTCGAATGGACGCACCAGGGGCTCTACATTTTTGTTGGAAATAATTGTGGGAATCACTCCCTCCAGTTTAAAAAATGCGTTATCCCGGTCCCCGGGTAACGGGATAGCTTTATACTTATTACCAGAATTTTGAAGCACCCATCCCCATTGCTTCGCGTGCCTGTCCCAGTCTCCTATTAATAAATCAAAAAGTCGTGCTCTAACCAGGGCAGCTTTGTCTATGCTTAGATCTTCCCTTATTTTAAGCTTTAGTTCCTGTAGATCTTCTGTTTCTACTATTTCTGCAACATTGCTATACGGAGTCCAGTTTACTTTACCTTCCGTTTCATATTCCAGCAGGTACAGCTAGGTTTCCATAATCCTTATTAAAATCTCCTAAAACGTCCTGTTTAGGCACAAACACAGGTTTTGGATTCGTGTGCAGCACCCCCGCAAATTCTGCCAGGGCAGCAGCAGCAACTGCAGCGTAAGGATGTTGTGCAGAGATTCCATCTATAATAATATTTTCAAGGCCAAGGGTTTTGGCAACTTCTGGCACGTGAGATTCCGGATCTTTATTTATACTTCTTAAGGAATACAGGGTGCCGTTAGCACTTTGAAGCCGGAGAGAATGAGTTTGTGATCCGCCACCTTCTTTAATTATTTTCATTCCGCCCTTAAGGGTGTCAAGAAAAACTACAGGCACTGTAACAGCTGTAGACCAGGCCCGACGGTAATTTGAACCCTGCATAGTCTCTTTTAAAAAGTTCCCCGTATATAAAGTACTTGCGGCAACAAGTATTGAATCATGTTCCCTGAAATTAAAATTATCCAGATCATCTACATTGCTGATTTTTGCTGTCCCTATTAATTTGTCATTTCCTGAAACCGATAGATATACCAATCCCACGAAAAGAATCAGGATGATAAGGAGAAACCATAAAATTTTTTTCATTGGTCTTATTTGGAATATCTACTTAAATGAAATTTAATAAAAAATAGCGGGACTATAAGAGAGAAAAAAAGTTCACACCTAAACTTCTTTAAGTTCAAAATCCTCAATTTTATTCCAATTTTTTCCATCGTGTATTAGAAGAGAAATAGAATCAGTTTGAAAAGACCCCTGGTATTCTTTATTCTGAAAATGTTCCCAGGCTGAAGTAAAATTGCCGGGACTTAAATCTCTGGTTGCTATTGTAAGGTGAGGATTATAACTTTTCTCATCCTTAGAAAACTGAAAAATAGAGGAGAAATATTGTTGTAAAGCGTTGTGTAAATTTATAAGTGCCGCTTTATGTTCTATCTTAACAAAAATTACTTTGGGAGGAAAACTGCCGAAGCCTTTAAGTTTCAGGTCAAAAACAGGTTGTGCCTCTGCAAATACTTATAGGTTATCTATAAGGTTCTTTTCCTGAAGTTCCAGTATTTTAAATGGACTTTTCAAAGTAATATGTGCGGGAAGTTTTAAAGCATGTTTTGCACCATATTTCAGGGCAATTTCCATCTTGAAATCTTTTATCTGTCTCCTAATGTCTTCAGGAGGTAAAATGGCGATAAAATACAATTTCAAAGTTTTACCTTCAGGATTAATAGAAAACTTTCTTAGTAATCAGAATATTCTGTAGGATAAAGAAAATTGATATCTATATGAGAAACATTATCCTTGTATTTTTCCAATGCGCTCATCTTGTGCCATACAGGAGAGTCTCCAAAATTTTTCCAGTGCAGGTCACGGCTTTCCTGATCTTCAAAAGTAGTGAGGTACATTAGATTTGGCATATGTGGGCTTACTATAACTTCCCCGTAAAAGACTGCATTAAAACCAAGTTCATCAAAAAGTTTAATTTCACCTCCTTCATTAAACATTTCTATCTTGTTTTGAAGGTAAGCCTCAGTTGGAGCCTGGTAGCTCCTTAACTCATAGATCCTTTTTTCTCTGGCTGAAGTTAAAGTAGACGGTTTCATTTGTGGCATATGTTTAAATGCTGAAAGAAGAATTACTTCAACCCTGCTGTAAGGTGGATTTTTAGCTGAAGCCTTGAGGTAGTCTACTCCTTCTTTTTTGTAAACTACATCCTCTAATAATTCTTTTTCTACTTTGTCCAGCTGCTCAATTGAGGAAAAAGGAACAAGAACGAAAAGTTTATTTATACTATCTGCAATTGGTTTAAAAACTCCAATTTCAGCAATATTCTTTCGTTTTAGTGCGGGGATGTAAGCGTCCTTTAAATATTCCTCGGTTACTTTACTCTGAGACTCATTTTCAAAATTATAAATCTTTAATTGATAATATTAAGGTTCTTCCTGTGCCATTAAAAAAAGAGGCAAAAGTATAAGTACTAAAGTTGTAGTAAATGATCTTATTGATTGATGCATAGAAAATAGTATAAGTTTTGTTCCTACCAATATAAGCTATTCCAAATCAATAACTACCTGGTGTTTTAAAAGGTCTTCAAAATTTTCGCGCTCTCTAATGAGGTGTGCTTTTTCTTTGTACCATAGCACCTCGGCTTACTTGTACCTTGAATTAAAGTTACTGGACATGGAGAAGCTGTAAGCTCCAGCGTTGCTAAAAGCCAAAATATCTCCTTCAGTAATTTCAGAAATACGACGATTCCCGGCAAAGGTATCTGTCTCACAAATATATCCTACTACCGAGTAAAATCGTGGCTTTCCCTGAGGATTTGAAATATTAGTAATTTCATGGTGGGAACCATATAACATAGGTCGAATAAGGTGGTTGAATCCTGTGTCTACACCTGCAAATACTGTAGAAGTAGTTTGTTTAATAACATTTACACGCGCCAAAAATTTACCTGCTTCACTTACAAGAAATTTTCCTGGCTCAAAAACAAGTGCCAGGTCCCGGCCATATGCTTTACAAAACTTTTTAAATCTTCCGGTGAGTTTTTCACCCAGTTCTTCAATATTTGTTTCTATGTCGCCAGGTTTATATGGGACTTTAAATCCGCTTCCAAAATCCAGAAACTCCAGGTCTTTAAAATGCTTTGCGGTATCAAAAAGAATTTCAGAGGCATAAAGAAAAACCTCAATATCCAAAATGTCACTTCCCGTGTGCATGTGGATCCCGTTAATATTCATCCCTGTATTCTTGACGATCCTTAGTAAATGTGGGATTTGATGAATAGATATCCCAAATTTCGAATCAATATGTCCCACGGAAATATTAGTGTTTCCAATTACCATCACGTGGGGATTAATTCGAATACAAACGGGTGTTTTTGGATGTTTGGCACCAAATTGTTCGAGAATAGAGAGGTTATCAATATTTATAGGCACTCCTAATGCAGAGACTTCCTCTATTTCCTCCAGAGAAACTCCATTTGGGGTATATAAGATTCTTGAGGGTTCAAAACCAGCTTTAAGACCTAACTGCACTTCCTGAATTGAAACCGTATCGAGGCCCGAACCTTGTTTTTCAAGAAGCTTCAAAATAGAAATATTGGAAGAAGCCTTTACAGCATAATTAATTCGAAGATCTTCTATCTTTCCAAAAGCATTTTTTAGCCGATTATACTGTGCAATTATTTTTTCTGCATCGTACACATATACCGGGTCCCCAAATTCTTCGGCAATTTTTATTAGGTCATTTTCAGTCATATTCTCAAATTATAAGGTGCAAAAATATATAGGAATTCCAAATATCAACAAGGAATGTGAAAATATAACACAAAAGGAAAAATTGTGTAAAATTTTAAATTTTACTCCAGGTCTCATTCCGTAGAGAAACAGGATGAAAAGAGGCCTGAGAAACAAATTAATTTTCCTGAAAAACTTCCACAACCGTAGACCTATCCTCAAAATCGGGTTCAGCCTGTAATTTTTTCCTGCGCATAATTATAATGGCAAAAGCAATTAGAACTCCTATCCCGGCCATTACTGCACCTACAAGTGTGGAAGAAGCAATCCCATAACCCATTGCAATTGGAAGGCTTAGCAAAATAAGCACCAGATGCATTTCCCACGTTAAAGGCACTTTGATTAAGAGAAGATCCTAACATTTCAGATCCTTTTGCCGTGGTGATCATAGCCATTTGAATAGGCGTGGAAAGGCAGAATGAAAAAGTACTTATTAAGAATGTGAGGACAAGTACAGCAATTTTGTCGGCAGCAAAGAGGGTATTACTTACAAGAAGAATAACCATTACAATTAAAGTAATAACTACTGCATTTATTGGTGAAAATTTTTCAGCCAGTTTTGCTCCTATAAAGTTACCTACAACCATTCCAATTCCCGCGAGGACCATCACATAACTTACTATACTTTCAGGATGGCCTGCCACGTTTGTTATTAAAGGAGCTATATAGCTGTACCACGCAAAGAAACCTCCCGTACCAATAGTTGTAAGGAAGAAAACCATCCATAACTCTCCTCTTTTCAGGACTTTCACATCTTTTCTGAAACCATTATTAGATGATTTAGGCAGTTCAGGCATCCAGAATTTTATTCCCAGTACCGCCAAAACACCTACAACTCCCACTGCCAAGAAAGAAACACCCCAATAGTAATGTTGTCCCAGATATGTTCCCAAAGGTACACCAAGAACATTGGCGAGAGTAAGTCCAGTAAACATCATAGCGATGGCCTGAGCAGATTTTCCAGGTTTTGCAAGTTTCCCTGCAACTACAGCACCTATTCCAAAGAACGCACCATGAGGTAAGCCCGATAAAAACCTTACTGCCAGTAGTGTATTATAACTGTATGCAAATGCAGATAAGGTATTAAAAATTGTGAACCACACCATGAGAAGCATAAGGATCTTATGTGCAGGCCACCTTCCAGCAATCCCGGTAAGCACTAAGTGCACCCACTACTACTCCTAATGCATATGCTGAAATAAAATGACCTGCCTGCGGGATTGTAATATCAAGATCTTCTGCAACATTGGGCAGGATTCCCATGATTACAAATTCTGTCATTCCAATTCCAAAACCTCCAATTGCCAATGCTATTAACGCCTTCTTCATTTTCTCCAAAATTTTAAAGATGCAAAAATAAGGGAGAATAATAGAGTACAGCTGTATTCTGCCTCGAAAAATGCGATATCGTTGTAGTTTTTGTAGCTGTAAATTATTGATTTACAGGAGTAAAAAATCCTTTTTTGAAATCTTATCATAAATTTTAGCAGAAACAAAATTATTGTTTGGCTACCATATTCAAAACTTTAAAAGACCCCTCTTAAAACGACTTAATTTTTTCTGAAAACAGCTACTAATTCAATGAATATCATAAACCTAAAAAAGGTTGGTTCATCTTATTACATTTGTTACTTTTGCTAACCGTAATTAATACTGAAGAAAAAGCAGATTATGAACATACACGAGTATCAAGGAAAAGAAATTTTAAGCAGCTTTGGAGTACGCACCCAGCGAGGTATTGTTGCTCATAACGCAAAAGAAGCAGTAGATGCTGCAAAAGAACTAACAGAGCAAACTACGGTACAGGATGGCACGTAATTAAGGCCCAGGTTCATGCAGGTGGACGTGGAAAAGGTGGCGGAGTTAAACTGGCCAAGAACCTTAAGGAAGTAGAAGAAATTGCAGGAAACATCATTGGGATGAACCTTGTTACTCCACAAACATCTGCTGAAGGAAAAAAGTTCATAAGGTATTAGTTGCCGAAGATGTGTATTATCCCGGTGATAGTGAGCCGGAAGAATATTATATGTCAGTGCTCTTAAATCGTGCAACGGGCCGTAACATGATAATGTATTCTACTGAAGGTGGAATGGACATTGAGACAGTGGCCGAAGAAACCCCGCATCTTATTTTTACTGAAGAAATAGACCCGGCTGTAGGGCTTATGCCTTTCCAGGCGAGAAAAGTTGCTTTTAACCTTGGATTAAGCGGGAATGCTTTTAAAGAAATGACAAAATTCGTTATGTCTCTTTATAAAGCTTATGAGAAATCTGATTCTTCACTTTTTGAAATTAACCCTGTTTTGAAGACAAGTGATGATAAGATAATGGCGGTAGATGCCAAAGTTACGTTGGATGATAATGCTCTTTTCCGTCATAAAGATTATGCAGAGATGAGAGATATTCTTGAGGAAAATCCTGTGGAAGTTGAGGCTAAAAGAGTAGGTCTTAATTATGTAGATCTTGACGGTAACGTAGGATGTATGGTTAATGGAGCTGGGCTTGCAATGGCAACTATGGACCTTATTAAGCAGGCGGGTGGAGAACCTGCGAATTTCCTTGATGTTGGAGGAACTGCCGATGCAAAGAGAGTAGAAGAAGCTTTTCGTCTAATACTTAAAGATCCAAGTGTAAAAGCTATTCTTGTAAATATATTTGGAGGAATTGTTCGTTGCGATCGTGTAGCTCAGGGTATCGTTGATGCTTATAAAAATATGGGAGATGCTATAACTGTTCCTATTATTGTAAGGTTACAGGGAACAAATGCTGATATTGCCAAAGAATTAATAGATAATAGCGGATTGGAAGTTTACAGTGCTGTAGAATTTCAGGAAGCGGCAGATAAGGTGCAGGAAGTGCTTTCTTAAATTTACTTTATCCAGTTTATAACCCTGAAGATCTTCTTCAGGTTTTTTTTATTTTTCTTCTTAAATTATTGTTAAAAAGGTCAAGTGCTGTAACATTGGGTAAGTTTTTCCAGTCTCTAAGGTATCAATCATCAATAAAAACGATCAGTTATGAGACATTTAAAAACTTTTGCAATCGCTTTGGCGATCATGGTAGGCACTAACACTTTTGCTAATTCTGAACCGGAAAGTTCAAAAAATAAAAAGGATGTTCCTTTTGAACTTAAAGAACTTTTTCAAAGTAATTTGTTGAGTTACCACCACGAACTTTATGGAAGAGTGATTTTCAGCCTTAATGAGAAACGGGAAATTGAAGTGCATACTGTAGCAACTAAGGATGACTTACTTCGTAAGTATGTAATGGAAAATATGGATAATAAAGTTCTTTCCGGAGGAGAGTGGGAAGTGGGAAAAGCATACATTCTTCCTTTAAGAGTGAAACTAAAACACTAAAAAAAATCCCGGCACTGCCGGGATTTTTGCTTTTATAAATGCAAACCACACTCGGTCTTGGGATTATTATTCCATCTCCCACTACGATCTTCACCTGGTGCAGTACAATGGCTACAACCTATGGAACTGTATCCTTTTGCAATTAAGGGATGAAAAGGCAATTCGTGTTCCTTAATAAAATTATCCCTTTCTTCCTGGTTCACGTCAAGAAGTGGATAAAATTTTAATATTTCCCCGCGTTCTTCAAAAATATTTAGACTGGCTCTATGATCACTTTGCCATTCCATTAATCCCGATACCCACAAGGTATAATTTTGTTTAATTAGATCTAAAGGTTTTACCTTATTTATATAGCAGCAGTAGTCGGGGTTCTTTTCCCAGGTTTTATCCTGTAAAGTAAAATGATGCTCCTTTTTAAGGGCACTTATTGATTTTACATTAAGACCATAGGAGTCCGTGAGTTGTGCCTTATAAGTAAGAGTGTCCTCAAAGTGATATCCCGTATCAATAAAAAATACAGGCTGATCTTTATTTATGTCAGAAAAAATTTTCAAAAGAATTGCTGAAGTTGCTGCAAAGGAGCTGGTAAGCATGACCTCTTCAACATCAAAATCGCTGTAAAGTTCCTGCACCCGTTTTTCTATACTTAAAGCTTTATATTTAGCATTAAGTTTCTCAATTTCCTGAGTAGACAATTTTCTTTTTGCTGGTGCAGACTGCATAGATTAGCTTTCTTTTTTCCTTGGAGGCATGGGGCCTCTCATATGAATAACAAGACCATTTAAGAAATTGCGGAGAAATTGATCTCCACATTCCATATATTTAGGATGATCTTCGGCTCTAAAAATTGCTCCCAATTCACTTTTGGTTACCTTAAAATCAACAAGAGCACAAATGTTTACGATGTCTTCATCTCGCAGTTTTAGAGCTACTCTTAACTTTTTAAATATATCGTTATTAGATAATGCCATTACGCAAAAATAACATTTAATTAGTAAAGACGGCGCTGCCTCTCAGTTTTTTTCCGGTCAACTTAAATTGTTTTTTTCTGAAAAAATTAAAGAGATTTTCTGGAGGTCCACCTGATACAGTTCCTGCCTTAAGCGTTTCAGATTTAGATAAGAGAAGAAATGTTTACAATTGTACTTTTCAAGCTTGAGATATAAAAGTACTTTTTACAGTTATGTTCAGATAAAATTTTATATTTAACAAAAATTTAGAAAACCAAAAACAGGAATTCTGCTCCTAAGGTGCTTCCCCTGATGGGATAGAACTAACCGGAAATTTAATTTACATATGACAACAAATTTTGGATTTTGGGATTATGCGGTATTCATAGCTTACGCAGCCCTCATTATGGGGGTGGGACTTTGGATGTCCAGAGAAAAGAAAGGACATCAAAAAAATGCTGAAGATTATTTTCTTGCCAGTAAATCCTTACCCTGGTGGGCCATTGGAACGTCCCTGATAGCAGCCAACATTTCAGCAGAACAGTTTATAGGTATGTCTGGTTCTGGTTTTGCCGTAGGTTTGGCCATTGCCTCTTACGAATGGATGGCAGCACTTACTTTAATTATTGTAGGGAAATATTTTCTTCCCATATTTATTGAGAAAGGCTTGTATACAATTCCGGAATTTGTTGAACAACGATATTCTACTAATCTAAAAACCATATTAGCAGTCTTTTGGATTGCCCTATACATTTTCGTTAACCTCACTTCAGTATTATACCTGGGTTCACTGGCCCTGGAAACCATTATGGGGATCCCAATGATCTACGGGGTAATAGGATTATCTCTTTTTGCAGTAGCATATTCATTATATGGAGGATTGAAAGCAGTAGCCTGGACAGACGTTATCCAGGTAGTATTCCTTGTATTGGGTGGATTTTTTACTGCTTACCTCGCCCTGGACATGGTTTCAGGAGGTGAAGGTTTTATTGCTTAGTCTCACAACTATATACGACGCGGCCCCGGAGAAGTTTGCAATGATACTTGATGAATCTAATCCTGAATATACTAACCTGCCTGGGATTGGCGTACTAATAGGAGGTATGTGGGTGGCTAATCTTTATTACTGGGGTTTCAACCAATACATTATTCAAAGAACCCTCGCAGCAAAATCTTTAAAAGAAGCTCAAAAAGGTATTCTTCTCGCCGCAGGTCTTAAACTCTTAATTCCGCTTATAGTTGTAATTCCGGGAATTGCAGCTTATGTAATGATAAATGACCCACAATTACTGGCCAGTTTAGGAGAAGCGGGTCTAAATAATATACCTAAAGATGGTAATGCAGACAGGGCCTACCCGTGGTTATTACAGTTTTTACCTACGGGTTTAAAAGGGGTTGCTTTTGCTGCACTGGCGGCAGCGATCGTGTCTTCACTGGCATCCATGCTTAACTCAACTTCTACCATTTTTACAATGGATATTTACAAGCAATACATTAATAAAGACGCCGGGGATAAAGCAACTGTAACAGTTGGAAGGATTTCAGCAGTTGTTGCTTTAGCAATAGCCTGTGTTATGGCTCCTTTGTTGGGAGGAATAGATCAGGCTTTCCAGTTTATACAGGAATATACAGGAGTGGTAAGTCCGGGAATATTAGCAATTTTCCTTTTAGGATTATTCTGGAAAAAAACCACAAACAAAGGTGCGATTGTTGGAGCGCTGGCCTCTATTCCTATTGCTATGTACTTTAAAGTTGCACCAAAAGGCTGGTCATCCAGTCCTGTCTTTGTAGATGTACCCTTCCTGGACCAAATGGGATATACGGCTATATTAACTATGATCATAATTGCCATTGTTAGTTATATAGATAATAAAGGTAAAGATGATCCAAAAGGAATAAATTTATCCACAAACCTTTTCAAAACAGGACCCGTATTTAATATAGGTGCCTTTGCAGTGATGATAATTCTTGTTGCTCTATACGCTCTATTCTGGAAATAAATATCAGTTAAAAATAAATTGAAGTTCGGTATTATCTAATTTCTTATTACCGATAAAGAATACAGTAAACAGTAAATAATATTAGAGCAGAACTATATTTAAAGCAATAGGTTATTTAAAGGCACCCAGGTCTATTCCTGCGAGATAACTACAAAAATTATGAGCAGTAACTACAACAGAAGAGAAGTCCTGAAAAGTCTGACGCTTGGATCAGGAGCCCTGAGCTTGGGGGCAGGAATGTTCTCTTCCTTTTCAACCATGTCCATGTTCGAAAATTCTCCTTCAGAAAATAAGGCAAATATTAATCATTCTGTTTGTCGCTGGTGTTTTAATGATATCCCGCTGGACGAATTTTCTTCGGCATGCGCAAAAATGGGAATTAAGGCTATTGATCTTTTAAAACCTTCAGAATGGGAAACCCTTAAAAAGCATGGGCTTGAATGTTCAATGGGTACTGAAGAATTTGCCATTATAGAACACGGTTTTAACGATCCCTCTAATCATAAACAGCTTCAGAAAAATTACAAAGGTTTTATTGATAAAGCTTCAAAGGCGGGAGTAAAGAACATAATTTGTTTTTCGGGAAATCGCCGGGGGATGGACGATAATACAGGAATAGAAAATTGTGCAAAAGGACTAAAACCTCTTGTTGATTATGCTGCGGAAAGAAATGTTACTATGGTAATGGAACTTCTGAACAGCAAAGTAAATCACCCCGATTACCAATGTGATCATACAGCATGGGGTGCGGCTCTTTCAGATAAAATGGGCAAACCGGAAAATTTTAAGTTGCTTTACGACATCTATCACATGCAGATCATGGAAGGTGATGTTATAGCGACAATTCGAAAATACAAAGACTATATAAACCATTTCCATACTGCGGGTGTTCCCGGGAGACATGAAATAAATGAAAGCCAGGAATTATTTTACCCGGCAATAATGAGAGCAATCGTTGAAACCTAGCTTTACAGGGTATGTAGCCCAGGAATTTATTCCTACTTACGATGATAAGTTAAATGCATTACAGGAAGCTATTAAAATTTGTGATATTTAAACTTTAAAGACAAAATGTAAAAAACTTCCATTTTGTTTTATTTTCTATTAAAAAAATAAGTAGTTTTAATCTTATTAAGTTTAACTGGAGAAATAGGTGTTAAAATATCTCCGATTACTAGAACTGCCGGAATTTTTCCGGCAGTTCTTTTTTTACGTCCTATACGCAAATTCAAAATCTTAATCAATAAATGAATTTTCAATATTTCTCAATATCTTAAACGTATGGAAGTGGGGGATAAAAATGTGGAGATTTTAAAAAAGAATTGATAAGATTAAGATAATATTAAACTGATAATGCAGAAACGTTCCCTCACTTTTTGGGAAATCTGGAACATGAGTTTTGGATTCCTGGGCATACAATTTGGTTTTGCTTTACAAAATGCCAATACTTCGCGAATTTTTGAAACCCTGGGAGCAAATGTAGAAGATATCCCAATTCTTTGGATTGCAGCTCCGGTAACAGGCCTGGTAGTACAACCTATCGTAGGTTATTTTAGTGACAGAACCTGGACGCGGCTTGGGCGTAGAAAACCTTATTTTCTCGCAGGTGCAGTTTTGTCTTCCCTTGCCCTTTTTATAATGCCCAACTCTCCAAGTCTTTGGATTGCTGCAGGTACTTTATGGATCATGGATGCTTCCATAAACATATCCATGGAGCCGTTCCGTGCATTTGTGGGAGATAATCTTCACGAGAGACAAAGAACCCTTGGATTCTCCATGCAAAGTTTTTTTATTGGAGTAGGGGCTGTAGTAGGTTCTCTTCTTCCCTATATGTTTACTAACTGGTTTGGAGTAAGTAATACTGCGCCTGAAGGAATTATACCAGATTCAGTTAAATGGTCTTTTTATGTAGGAGGTGTAGTATTTCTTTGTGCTGTCCTCTGGACTGTGTTTAAGTCTACGGAGTATTCTCCTGAAGAACTTGAAGGTTTTGAGAAAATTCATAAAGAGGAAAATCCACGGCTTAGTTGAGGTTATAGATGAAACAAAAAAAATTCATTCTCAATTTAAATGGGGCCTTCTCCTCGCTTCCATAGGATTAGTAGTTTCAGTAATTATATACCTAAAGGAACTCACCAAAGAACTTTACATATTATTTGTGGGACTTGGAATTATAGGTATTCTTTTTATGGTTGTTTCACAATTGCGAAAAAAGAACATTAACAATGGTTTCACAATTATTATATCAGACATGCTGGATATGCCTTCTACTATGAAGCAATTGGCATGGGTACAGTTTTTCTCCTGGTTTGCTTTGTTTTCGATGTGGATATATACGACCCAGGCAGTCACGGGTCACGTTTTTGGAACGCGGGATACAACATCAGAAATATACAATGATGCTGCCGATTGGGTAACAGTTATGTTCACCGTCTATAACGGTGTTGCAGCTGCAGTAGCATTTTTGCTGCTTAGTCCTGGCCAGAAGAACCAGTAATAAAATTACTCATATGCTCGCTCTCACACTTGGAGGTATAGGGCTTATTGCAATTTACTTTCTTACCAGTAAAACCTGTTTATTACTTGCAATGGTGGGAGTGGGTATAGCCTGGGCCAGTATTCTGTCGATTCCGTATGCTATGCTTTCCGGTTCTTTACCTTCAGCTAAAATGGGTTATTATATGGGGGTATTTAATTTTTTCATTGTAATCCCGCAGATTGTGGCCGCTACAATACTGGGTTTCCTTGTGACTGAATTTTTTAATAATGAACCTATATACGCGCTTATTGTGGGTGGATTTGCAATGATATTTTCGGGTTTACTTACCTTAAGGGTGAACACTCAAAGAAAGATTCCCATAATTGAACAGGAATAAAAGGAATGATATTTGACCTTAAGGAGAATAAGACCCGGTGATAAATAGGATACTACTGTAATTTCGGGGAAAAGAAATTAGGTTAAAACTGTAAATTTTCAGAAGAAAAATATTCCGTTATGAAAAGAGAAAATATAGGAGGAAGGATAAATTTAGTATTGATAATATTTATTATTGGATTTTTTCAATTCAACGGAAACGCTCAGGAAACCCTAAAGAATTCTGTTTCCCTTTCTACTGAAGAAGGGTTGTACTCTATCTCGTTTCCCAATGGCAACCTGATAACGACCTCTCTAAAGGTCGAAGATTCTACTAATCCTTCAAACTCAACCACAGATTCCCTCTTAATAAATTTAGGTACTACTTCAGAAATAAGCCTTAGTACCATTCCTGTTTCTGATACTCTTAAAATAACATTAAAAGGATTGGAACTTAATTTGGTTAAAAATCCCTTCAGCATAGATTACCAATTTGCAGAGCCCTGGTATAATTTTGAAACCGGGAAAAAGTATGCATCAGGAAGTTCTTTTAAAGTAACAGGTAAACAGGATTTAATTCCTAAGTTGATACGGGCAGGTTCCCTGGTACCTTTAGTTAAAACTGAAAGAGACGAACTATGGCAGGTACACCATTTTTTTGAAAGTAAGCACAAACAAAAAATTGAAAAATTTTGTTCAGAGGATTTCAAAGCTCCTGCGGGGGAAGAGTGTATAGAAGTATCCTACCAATTTTCAGGAAAGGAAATTCTGTATAATGTCAACGCCAGTTCAAGCTCTCCTACAACAGATGAAATGGAACTGGTGCTTCATGGTCTGGAAGATCAAATAGAATTTGTTTGGCTTAATAATATTAAATACACAGCTAAAAATTTTCTCCACCAGGGCAAACAATTTATTCCCCTCCGGTTTGATTACCCTAAAAATGTAATTCGTATAGAATTAAAGAAATAGACGGGTTATTAAAAGAACATCTACCTATTATTAATTTGTCTTTAATTTCCTTCCAAGGCTGAATTAGGAAAGCATTTATATTGGTTTTCGTATATAAATTAGCAATAAAGACCTCTTAAGAAAATTCGCTTGTATTCTGCCAGATATTAAAATTTAAACTTCAGAATCTTGAGGAAAACTCGAAAATTTCCTAAAAAATTATAAAAATGTCTTTAAACAGTGGCGTTTTTTGTTAGTTATTAACCGAAAACGATTAAGTAGAACAGGAAATTAGGTTTTAACCTGAAAATCTGATAATTTTACTATAATGCAAAACCAAATAAAAAAAATAGGTGTCTTAACCTCAGGAGGGGATGCGCCTGGAATGAATGCAGCTATTAGAGCAGTAGTTAGAAGCTGTGCATTTTATAATATAGAATGTGCAGGTGTTTTTCGAGGGTACCAGGGGCTTATTGAAAATGATATAGAAGATCTGGACGCTCGTTCTGTTAGAAATATAATAAGCAGAGGAGGAACCTTTTTGAAATCTGCTCGTTCTCAGGATTTTCGTACCCCTGAAGGAAGAGAAAAAGCTCATAAAAATCTTATAAATGCTTAAGTGTAGATGCCCTAATAGTAATAGGTGGGGATGGAACTTTTACTGTATGGCCTCTTATTTGAACAGGAATTTAATTTTCCTGTTGTGGGAATTCCGGCCACAATAGACAATGACATAAGTTGTACAGATTTCACTATTGGTTATGATACTGCTTTAAACACGGTCGTTGAAGCAATTGATAAAATAAGGGATACAGCCAGTTCTCATAACAGGTTGTTTTTAATAGAAGTTATGGGGCGTGATGCGGGTTCTATAGCCTTGAACAGTGGAATTGGAGCAGGTGCCGAAGAAATTCTTATTCCCGAAGAGGAAGGTGGCATAGAGAGACTTTTGGAATCACTAAGAAAAAGTAAGAAATCTGGTAAGACTTCCAGTATTGTAGTGGTTGCCGAAGGAGATAAGAGTGGGAAGAATATTTTTGAGATGGCTGAGCATATTAATGAAACCCTTGGGGATTATGATATTAGAGTTTCAGTTTTAGGCCACATTCAAAGAGGTGGTTCCCCCAGTTGTTTTGACAGGGTTCTTGCCAGTAAATTTGGAGTGGGGGCAGTAGACGCTATCTTAAGGGGTGAAAGAAATATCATGATTGGAATTCACCACCAAAAAGTAGTTACTGTTGCTCTTGAAAAGGGAATCCAGCATGAAGATAAATTTGACCGAGAACTAAGAAGGGTGGCGAACATCACTTCAATTTAAAATTAAATACATATCATATGAGTACAAAAATTGGAATTAACGGTTTTGGCCGTATTGGAAGAATAGCCTTTAGAATTGCAGCTGAGAAGGAAAATTTAGAAGTTGTGGCAGTAAATGACCTACTGGATGTAGAGCATTTAGCCTATCTTTTAAAATACGATTCTATTCACGGCCAGTTCAAAGGGACAGTTGATGTAAAAGATGGAAATCTTGTAGTTAACGGCAAAACAATTAGAGTTACTTATGAGCGTAATCCTGAAGATCTTAAGTGGGGTGACGTAGGTGCCGATATCGTTCTGGACTGTACAGGAATATTTACTGACATGCCAGGAGGACAAAAGCATATTACTGCTGGTGCAAAAAAAGTAGTAATTTCTGCTCCTTCCAAGGATGTACCTATGTTTGTAATGGGTGTAAACCATAAAGAGGTAAAAGCAGATCAAAAAATTGTATCCAATGCTTCATGTACCACAAACTGTCTTGCGCCTTTGGCGAAAATCGTTGATGATGAATTTGGACTTGTAGAAGGTTTAATGACTACTATTCATGCAACGACAGCTACACAATTAACAGTAGATGGACCTTCCAAAAAAGACTGGAGAGGTGGTAGAAGTGCATTAATGAATATTATACCATCATCAACAGGAGCTGCTAAAGCTGTAGGTAAAGTAATTCCTTCTCTAGACGGCAAACTTACTGGGATGGCCTTTAGAGTGCCAACTGCCGATGTTTCTGTAGTAGATTTAACTGTGCGTACAGAAAAATCTGTATCTTATGATCAAATTAAGGCAGCCTTTAAGAAAGCTTCTGAAGGAGAATATAAAGGAATAGTTTCTTATACTGAAGAAATGGTTGTTTCTCAGGACTTCGTTTCTAATGCCTATACCTGTAATTTTGATGCTGAAGCTGGAATTGCTCTTAACGACAATTTCTTTAAGCTTGTAGCCTGGTATGATAATGAGTACGGTTATTCTGCAAAATTGCTTGAACTTGCTGCACACGTTGCAAGTGTATAAGCCCTGAAATACCAATATTATAAACTATAAAGGCTGTTGAAGCTGTTATTGCATCTAAGACAGCCTTTTTTTTACTATTTAAAAAAGAAAGAATGATTTTAATTGCCGATGGTGGTTCTACTAAATGCGATTGGATACTTTTAAACAATCAGGGAGAACAAATTTTTAAGACGAGAACTCTCGGTCTTAATCCCGCCGTATTTCCTGAATTGATGTTGGAACAACGGATAGAAGACAATCCTGAACTACAGGAGGTGAAAAATACTGTAGAAAGAATTCATTTCTTTGGAGCTTAGCTGTGGAACAGAATCTCCAAGAAAACTTCTGCAGGATATCATTGCTAACTTTTTTACAAATGCTATAGAGGTATTAGTAAAAGAAGATATGGTAGCTGCAGCTTATGCAGCGACTACAAAACCTGGAATTGTATGTATCCTGGGCACAGGATCAAACAGTTGCTATTTTGATGGAGAGGATATTCACATGGCAGTAAGCTCCTTAGGTTTTATGCTTATGGATGAAGCCAGTGGAAATTACTTCGGAAAAAGGCTCATCCGCGATTACTACTACAAAAGGATGCCTCCTGAACTTGCAGCAAAATTTGAAACATCGTACAATCTGGATTCCGACGAAATAAAGAGAAATCTTTACAAAAAGGAAAACCCCAATACTTACCTCGCTTCTTTTGCTGAATTTATTTTCACAAATGAACGTAACGGCTATTTCTATAAACTTGTTCACGAAGGGATCCATGATTTTATGCAAAGCAGAGTGCTTTGTTTTAAAGAAGCTCAAAACGTACCAATACACTTTATAGGAAGTATTGCTTATTTTAGTGCCGATATTATTCGCGCTGTTGCACAACCTTATCGTTTAGAAGTAGGAAATATTATTAGAAGACCTATTGATGCTTTAATTGAGCATTACAAAATTAACGTTCTCCCTACTTATTAATTTATACGTCAATCTCAATTTCTTGTATTTTTACTTGATCTATTATCTTGAATTTAATTGGAAGAGCTTTCAGTTAAATTTCATGGGTTCATGTGGCACTTAAATATATTGGCTTTACATATATTTCTGAAGGAGAATCTTGGGAGAATCAAATTCTCTTAATGGGTTTGAGAAATTTTTTTTAGAATTTTCAGCTTTATAATTTATCGGATTAAATTTGAGCCATTAAATTTTTAACGGATTAAATCTATAAATTGAGTTTGGTAATAGATAATTTATAGGCCTTGTTGAGTATTTTCTCTTTTGTACTTTCATATTGGGTTTTATATTTTTTTGATTCTGGATTTGGGCTCAATGTATTGAAAATCAATATACATACTCCTTTTCTATCCCCGCTTTATAAATTTTCTTAGTAAAAGCTATTATTTGAAGAATAGATTTAGATTTTGCTATTTTCCCTAAATTTTACGTGTTTGTCCTAATTCATCTACAATAAAAAGTACTTTATCGGTCCTGGAAAAATCCTTCGGCTCAAATATTTAAAACCCTGTACTTCTCCTCAATCACTTTTTAGCTACCAAAAATTTAGAAGTAACTGGAGAAGCTGAAGAGAATACTGCTTATATACTCGTGCCTTCTTTTAGTTTTTATTTGTTCAGGAGGTTCGGTTAAGTCTGAAAAAGAAGGAATTAAAAATTTATTTTATTATCTTGAAGTAAATTCAACTACATGCTGGTTAAAGTTTACGGAAGTGCCGTTTTTGGGGTTGAAGCAACCACGATTACGGTAGAAGTCAATGTGGCTACAGGAATCGGTTACAACCTTGTCGGCCTTCCTGATAATGCAATTAAAGAAAGTAGTTATCGAATAGCTGCAGCCCTTCAGAATAATACTTATAAATTTCCGGGTAAAAAGATTACTATTAATATGGCACCCGCCGATTTAAGAAAAGAAGGATCGGCATATGACCTTACTATTGCTCTGGGTATTCTTGCAGCATCAGGTCAAATTAAAGGTGACACTATTTCAGAATATATAATCATGGGAGAACTTTCCCTTGATGGCAGTCTCCAGCCTATAAAAGGTGCTTTGCCTATAGCTATTAAAGCCAAAGAAGAAGGTTTTAAAGGTTTTATACTTCCCAAACAAAATGTAAAAGAAGCGGCAATTGTAAGTGACCTGGAGGTGTATGGAGTTGACAATATCTTAGAGGTCATTAGGTTTTTTGACAAAGGGGAACCCCTGGAGCGCACGGTTATAAATACACGGGAGGAATTCTATAATAATCTGGATCACCTGGAACATGATTTTGCCGATGTAAAGGGGCAGGAGTCCATAAAACGCTGTATGGAAATAGCTGCCGCAGGTGGTCATAATATTATACTTATTGGTCCTCCCGGGGCGGGCAAAACAATGCTGGCTAAACGGCTACCGAGTATACTCCCGCCAATGACATTACACGAAGCATTGGAAACTACAAAGATCCATTCGGTCGTGGGAAAAGTGAAAGAAAATGTAGGCTTGATGTCTCAAAGGCCCTTCCGAAGTCCTCACCATACTATAAGCGACGTAGCATTAGTTGGCGGGGGTGCATATCCCCAACCGGGAGAGATCTCTCTTTCTCATAATGGGGTATTATTTCTGGATGAACTTCCTGAATTTAAAAGAGGTGTTCTAGAGGTGATGAGGCAACCATTGGAGGATAGGGAGGTGACCATTTCCAGAGCTAAATTTACTGTTACTTACCCTTCAAGCTTCATGCTGGTGGCAAGTATGAATCCCAGCCCAAGCGGATTTTTTAATGATCCCGGTGCCCCTATGACCTCTTCCCCGGCTGAAATGCAAAGATACCTGGGAAAAATTAGCGGTCCGTTATTAGATCGTATAGACATTCATATTGAGGTCACTCCCGTGCCATTTGAAAAACTTAGCGATGAGAGAAAAGGAGAGAGTAGTGTAGAGATAAGGAAAAGAGTGACACAGGCCAGGCAGAGACAGACGGAAAGGTTTAGTCAATTTGAGAATGTTCATTATAATGCTCAAATGAGCGTCAAACATATAGCTCTATTTTGCCAGTTGGATGAATCTTCACGACAATTGCTGAAGACCGCTATGGAAAGGCTGAATCTTTCTGCACGTGCTTACGATAGAATTTTAAAAGTTTCCCGCACAATTGCCGATCTTGAAGGAAAGACAAATATTGAAGGGGCACATATAAGTGAAGCAATTCAATACAGAAGTTTGGACCGCGAAGGATGGTTAGGTTAAAAATATCTTACTTTTATACCTTTTCTTTTTCATTTAATTACATTTGAAATGGTTTTAACCTTACTGCCCCTTATATGAAAAATATCCTCCTGGCCCTGTTCCTGATCTTATTATTAGGATGTAAAGGGGAAGACCGCTTAAAAGCTGAAGAAAATCAAGGAACTGAAAATGATACTGTGGGTGAAACAGGGATCTCTCTTGATATTCTTGCTAATTCAGAAAAGGTGGAATTCAATCTTGAGGAAGCAAATAAACTGGTGGAATTACCTCTTGCTTGTATTACTACAGAATACCCAAATAAATTGGGACAAACTTTAAGCGGTGAAAAGGACCTGCAATCTCCAAAAGAATTACATCCCTCTTTTTACGGGTGTTTTGACTGGCATTCTTCAGTACACGCTCATTGGTCGTTGGTGAGGTTATTGAAGAAATTTCCAAAACTGGAGAAATCTGAACAAATAAAGAAAAAGCTTGAGGAATCTTTATCCAAAGAAAACATTGCCGGAGAAATAGCTTATTTCCAAAAGGAACATAATCGTGATTATGAACGCACCTATGGCTGGGCATGGTTATTAAAACTGGCAGAAGAACTGCATACCTGGGATACTGACCTGGGAGAGGAATTATCTTCCAATATAAAACCGTTAACCAATTTGATAGTTGAGCGATATACTGAATTCCTTCCAAAACTGAATTATCCTATTAGGGTTGGGGAACATTCAAACACAGCCTTTGCCTTGAGTTTTGCTCACGATTATGCTGTTGCAACTAAGAATGAAGAATTTAAGGCATTGATTGAAAAGCGAGCCAACGATTTTTATTTATCAGATGATGACTGTCCTCTTGTATGGGAACCCAGTGGATTTGATTTTCTGTCCCCTTGCCTGCAGGAGATAGATATTATGCGAAAAGTGCTTCCAAAAGGTGCATTTTCTTTATGGATAGATGATTTCATGCCTCAACTTAAAAGCGACGTGTTTACCCTGGAACCTGGTGTAGTAAGTGACCGGAAAGATGGTAAACTTGTTCATCTTGATGGGCTTAATTTTAGCCGGGCCTGGGTTTTAAGTAGTCTTGCAAACCAATATTCTGAACAATATTCACATCTTCGAAATATTGCTAACAGTCATATTTCCTATTCTTTCCCTAATGTCGTGGGTGATACTTATGAAGGTGGACACTGGCTTGGAAGTTTTGCTTTATACGCCCTGGAAGCATCTAAAACTGTGGAGTGAACTGGTTAAAGAATATTGGACCGGGAGTACTTGTTTCAGCTGCATTTATAGGCCCGGGAACGGTCACCGTTTGTACTCTTGCAAGTGTTAATTTTCAGTATTCACTTCTTTGGGCTCTGTTGCTTTCCATTGTTGCCTGTGTAGTTCTTCAGGAAATGTCTGCCAGGCTCGGGATAATCTCCCAAAAGGGCCTTAGTGACTGCATCAGGGAAGAATTAAAACATCCTGTTGTAAAGATCCCGGGTCTTATCTTAATATTTTCGGCTATTGTTATTGGTAATGCTGCGTACGAGGCAGGAAATATAACTGGAGCTGTTTTGGGAATAACGGCCATTACATCTCCATTAAGAACTGGTGTAGGCAATTTTTCACTGGATATATGGAGTTTGTTAGTAGGAGGTATTGCCTTTTTGTTACTGGCCATAGGAAACTATAAATTTTTGGAAAGAATTTTTATTGTTCTGGTAGGTTTAATGAGCATATCTTTCCTGGTCACTGCATTTGTAGTACAACCAGACCCTGGGGCTATTCTGAGAGGTCTTTTTATACCTAATACAGGATCGGCCGGACTGTTAACTGTTATGGCACTTGTTGGGACCACTGTAGTGCCTTATAATGTTTTTCTGCACGCTTCTCTTGTTGGAGAAAAATGGAATAAGCCTCAGGACCTCAAAATCGCCCGGAGAGAATTAATATTTGCAATTGTTTTGGGAGGTGTGGTCTCTATGGCAATTGTAATATGTGCGGCAGCACCTAACCTTGTAGAAGTAACAACTGCTGCCGATCTTGCAGTTGGTCTCGAACCTCTTTTTGGAATGTATGCCACACGGTTTATTGCCCTGGGTTTAATGGCTGCCGGAATTACATCTTCAATAACTGCTCCCTTGGCCGCAGCCTACGTGGTCAAAGGATGTTTGGGATGGAAAGCTGGTCTTACATCTTTAAAATTTAAAGCCGTTTGGGCAGCTATTCTTATTTTGGGGATTATATTCTCCTCATTAGGATTTAAACTAGAGAAGTGATTCAATTTGCCCAGGTAGCCAATGGTATCCTGTTACCTGTCATTGCAATGTTTTTGTTTTGGATCGTCAATAAAGCATCTGTAATGGGCGACTACAGGAATAGTATACTTCAAAACATCCTGGGAATAATAATAATTGCAATTGCAATTTTTCTTGGAGCTAAATCTATATATACAGTACTACAGTAAATAGGGACTAATGAAATATATACACCTAAATTGTGACCTGGGAGAAGGAGGAGAACAGGACGGGAGGCTAATGCCACTTATTTCGGCTTGTAATATAGCTAGCGGGGGACATGCAGGAGATAAGGAAACGATGAAGAGAACATTAGCCCTGGCGCTGGAATATAATGTTCAAATAGGTGCACATCCTTCTTATCCCGATAAACAAAACTTCGGAAGGAAAAGCATGAAGACTTCTTCGGAAGAATTAAAGCATTCTTTGGTAAGCCAAATCGGGTCACTGAAGAAAATAGCTGAATCGATGGGAGGAAAACTGGATCATGTGAAACCTCATGGGGCACTTTATAACGAGGCGGCAAAGGATACAAAAATTGCCACTATTGTTCTGGAATCTATTCTGAAAATTGATGAACAAATGTCTGTTTATGTGCCTCAAAATTCTGTCATTGCAGACCTTGCAAAAGGGAAAATTCAAACAGTAACTGAAGCTTTTGCAGACCGAAATTATGAGGATAACTATCAGCTAGTTTCCAGGAAAAAATCCAATGCAGTTTTAACTGAAAAAGAAAAGATTTTTAATCATCTTTTTACAATGTTTTATGAGGGGGAAATCGAGACTATAAATGGAAAATTTTTAGAGTGTAAAGCTGATACTTTTTGTCTTCATAGCGACACTCAAAATGCAGTAGAAATTCTGGAGTATCTGCATCAAAATTTCACTCAAAAAAATATCAGTATCTTTAAAAAATGAGCTTGGAATTCAGTGACATAAAACCCATGGGGGAGAGGGCTATTTTAATTGAATTTGAACCGGAAATCAATCAAAATACTCTTGAAAAAGTTCTACTGGCGCGAGAAATTATTAATTCTAAAAAGCTTAAACAAAAAGTTGAAGTAATAACTGCATATAACTCGTTGTTAATAAATTATAAGTCACCTATAGAAGATATCTATAGAGAGGTTTTGGAGGTAAAAATGCTTTTGCGTGGGGCTAAAATAGGAAAAAATGAACAAAGACTACTATTCCATATTCCGGTGTGTTACGATGCGGATTTTGGATGGGATCTTGATCAAATTTCCGGGGAAAAAGAATTGTCTTTTGAAGAAGTAGTTCAGCTTCATTCCAAACCAATTTATACAGTATACTTTATAGGATTCTTACCTGGTTTTTTATACCTGGGGGGCCTTCCTGAAATATTAAATTTTCCACGGAAAAATGAACCCCGTATGGAGGTGCCAAAAGGTGCTGTTGGAATAGGTGGAAATCAAACCGGAATTTATCCAAAAAAGAGTCCCGGCGGCTGGCAAATTATAGGCAATTCTCCCGTCGATCTTTTCAATAAAAACACAACTCCTCCCTGCCAGATTTCAGCCGGAGACAAGGTGAAATTTTATCCTGTTTCAAAGACCGATTATTTTACAATAAAGGATGAAGTAGAGTCTGGAAATTATCAGCTAGAAAATGAAAAGTTCCATGACTGAAATTGAAGTTTTACAACCGGGATTATTTTCTACGATTCAGGACCTGGGAAGATTTGGATCAATGGCTTATGGAGTGCCAATGAGTGGAGCTATGGATAAATATGCTGCAACTATGGCAAATTTACTATTGCAAAATTCTGCTGATGCTGCTTTTCTTGAAATTACGTTATCAGGACCTAAACTTCAATTTCGTGGGTCTGCAGAAATAGTTTTAACGGGTGGAGATCTTTCTCCAATGTTGAATACTAAGCCTCTTCTAAATAACCATGTCTATCTTGTGCAGCAGGGGGATATTCTAAGTTTTGCAGGAAGAAGAGCCTAGTTGCAGATGCTATTTGGGAATTTCGGGAGGATTTGATACCGAAATAGCTCTGGGTAGCAGGAGCTGGTTTGAGGGTGTTACAACGAATTACAGACTGGAAAAAGGAATGACGCTTAAAGTAGCCGCTAATTTAAAAACAGGTACCTGTACTTTCTCTAGGCCTAAAGTGGAAATAGATTATCTGGAGGAGGAAGAACTGATAGTTTTTCCCGGACCGGAATACATAAAGCTGCCGTTAAAAATTAAAGAGGAGTTAGAAAAGAGAATTTTTACAGTCGGAAATAATAGCAACAGGATGGCTGTTCAACTAGAGGGAAAAGTGGAAAATAATCTTAATGCCATTATTACAGCACTACGTCTTACCAGGTACCGTGCAGTTAACTCCTTCAGGAAATATGATAATCCTAATGAGAGATTGCCAAACAACTTAGTGGCTATCCCCGTATATTACAATTATCAGAAAAAGCCATAAACACACTTGCACAAAAAATACCGGGGGAAAGTCTGCATTTTGTTTTAACTAATTTTCCCTAATCAGGAAAGGCAACTTTTCAAAACCTTAAATTAATTCTTTTATCTTTAATGCTTTTAATAGTACTAAAGGCTATACAGGAGAACTTTGTGGGAAATAGTTTATAAAAACTTACTGCTTGTTTACATACTGGAATTAGGTGCTGCATTGGCAGGAAGTTATTATTTGAAGAAAATTAAAGGTGTAAAGAAGGAGACAAAAATTCTTGTTTACTACCTGTGGCTGGTAATCTTCGTGGAATCAGTAGGTTTATATCCATTATATGCTTATTTCACGAATTATGAGACGATGCCGTTCATCAAAGATACTCCCTGGGAACGCAATTACTGGTGGTACAATTTGTATCATTTTTTAAAATTTGCAGCTCTGTTTTATTATTTCGTCAGCCAGCTTTCGTCTGCCGTGAAACGTAAGATTTTTAGGATTGTTGCCGTAATCTATCTCCTTTGTTCAATCCTATACCTTAGTTTCTCAGGAGAATTTTTCTACCAATATTCAACATTTGATTCTATTGTTGGCACCTTTTTTATTATAACCTTAATACTATTCTATCTCTATGAACTTTTAAAAAGTGAGCAGATTTTAAATTTTTATAAGAGTCTTCCATTTTACATCTCTATAGGAATACTTGTTTGGCATGTCACTGTCACTCCATTATTAATTTATAGCATGTATTTCACCCAAAGAAGTCCTGAGTTTGTAGAACTAAATACCATTGTCCTGCGCCTTATAAATATTTTTTTATACGGGATGTTTATTGCGGGATTTTTAATTTGTGCTACAAAGAAGAAAGAAATCGAAAAATTGAAGAGAGTTTAACCGGGAGCTAAAAACAAAAAGTGCCGCTTTCATTTCAAACATTAAGAGCCCTACCTAATAATATTTTCCTTTAAACGACACTTTTGTTTCCAGGTCACCCTGGTGACTTTATTATGATCAAATGTAGCTTACCTGTTAAATTTCTGCAAGGGGATTTTTCCCCTTTTATATTACCGGGAGTGCCGTTTTAATCTTTAGTAGAGGTTAATCTGCTACCGGAATTTAAATTACGGCACACTCCAGTAAGGCTGGTTGAAGTTAATGATGTAAACTTACTATGAGCTTTTATTCTAAACCAGGGGAAAATTCCCCTTTTTAAGTGATTAAATTAATAATTGAGAATTAATTATACTTTTAATATTATTTCAGGATCATTTATTCATCTTTAACAATAGGAACCTATGGGAAAAAGAATACCAACAAACGTGGCGAAGGAGCTATTTTCAAACTGGACTGCGGTAGGTGGCCCGGGAAAAGCTATAAGTAGAGCCGGATATAGAGATACATTTGAAAGCTGGTTCAGCCTAACGGAATTAAAAGAATATATACAATACCTGGAAGATAACATTACACCGGAACAAAATCCCGGGGTTAGAGTTTACTTTGGCAGTTACGGCAATCAACCCGGACCACAAAAAGGATTCAGCACCATTTTTCTTGCTCCTACCAGAGAAGTGAGTTCTGAAGAAGTGGTGCAAAACAGCAATGACTATAATCTTGACGCGTATAACAGTGGTGGTACAAAATGGCCACTTAGGTTGCTTATTAAAATATAGTATATTTTGTGGGAAATTTTTATTGAAAATAGGCTGTATCCTACATACATTGTGGAATTTCTGGCTGCAACTGCAGGAATAGTTTTCCTCTCAAGTAGTAAAACCCCAGGGAAGGCAAATAAACTCCTGGTATACTATCTTGTATTTATATTTATTTTTGATTTATTGGCCATAACCTACGGCTTGTACGGCTATGTTTATAATTGGAAATATTTAGAGTTCATTACAAGTCCCTTCCGCAGTATTTACTGGATATATAATTTACTTACTCTTATTTCAGCAACTGCGTATACGCTGTATTTTTACCTTCAATTAAACTCTGCCTTTTTAAAAAAATCCTTTTAATTTTAACTTAAGCACTTTCCTGGTGAGTTCAACTTTTTCATATTTCGTAGGAAATCAATTCTTTTCTACTACTTCCTCGTTTTCTTATATCTTCGCCTCCTTCTTAATTTTCTTTTCGGTTATATTTTACTATTTCGAGTTATTAAATTCAGAACATTTATTAAACTTTAAAACCGAACTTCCACTGTATATTTCTGCAGGGCTATTAATTTACCAGTTGGGTATAACTCCTCTTTTCATTTTTCAGAAATATATAAGGGTGAGTGATGATTTTAGAATGTTGTACAGCTGGATCCTTGACATTGGAAATATTTTCCTTTACACCCTGTTTGTATATGGTTTTATTAAAAAAATTTCTGCAGATAAGAAAGAGGCAAGCCGGGCAATTGAGCAGAATAGAAAAAGCAAAAAGTGCTGCACATGATAAACATTAAGAGCCCTACCTAATAATGCAACCCTGAACAGCACTTATTACTACTATAGTAATAATGTTTTAATCGAATAATTAAAGGTAGTAATAAGCTTTTTCCTTCACAAGGGTATTTTTCCCCCTTTTTCATGAGTCTAAAGCCTCAAATTTTAAAATAGAGTTTAGTTTTTATGTATACTTGTTAAGAATTTGCATAAAAATGCTTCAAAGAGAAGAACTTCTATTAATCGTTTATTTCATTGTGGTAATTTTACTTCTTATCACCTTTGGGATAATTTTCTTTATAACCTTCCAAAAAAGAAAAAATAAACTGATCTATGAAAAGTTTGAGGCTGAGAAAAGATTTGAAGAGGAGCTTACCCAGTCAAAATTAGAAATCCAGGAACAAACACTTAAGAATGTTGGGTGGGAATTACACGATAACATTGGCCAGCTTCTGTCCGTTGCCAATATGCAACTCAATATATTATCCCGAACCATTGAAAATCCCTCAAAAACACCTTTACTGGAAATTAAAGAAGTGGTGGCTCAATCTCTCCAGGAAGTCCGTTCCCTTTCTAAATCATTAAATAATGAAGTTATTGACTACACAGGTTTGCAGGCTTCAGTTAAAAATGAACTCGCGCGTTTTGCCAGGCTTAATGTAATTAAAACCGAATTAAAGATTTCTGGCAGCGAAGTGCCAATTCCCCAAAAGGATGCAATAATTCTCTTCAGAATCTTACAGGAGTTTTTCAGTAATGTTATAAAACATTCAAAAGCTGACAATCTTGAAGTTGAATTTTTATACACTCCCAATACATTAAAAATTATTGCCCTTGATAATGGTATTGGATATAATGCTGAAGATATAGAAAAAAGTTCGGGTCTTTTAAATATGGAAAGTCGTGCGGAATTAATAGGAGCTGGTTTTGATTTAAATTCTTCCCCTGGGAATGGCAGCAGTTTAATTTTACAATACCCAATAAAATTATTATAAATGAGTAGAACAGTTATAATTGTAGACGACCATACATTATTTGCTCAATCTCTGGTGAGTCTTATCCATTCTTTTGAAAATTTTGAAGTTACAGCAGTATTTAAAACAGGGCAGGAACTGGTTGATTATTTTTCGCAAGGAAACCCTGTGCCAGATATTGTTTTACTGGATGTAAGAATGCCTGTAATGAATGGTGTCGAGACGATGCTCTGGTTGAAAGAAAATCTTCCCGATCAAAAAGTATTGGCCCTTACAATGGAACACGATGAGGAAACAATTATAAAAATGATAAAATTGGGTTGTAGGGGATATTTATTGAAAGATATCGAACCTGAAGAATTTTTAGATGCCCTGGCGGCAATTCATGACACTTAGCTATTATTTTAATAGAGAAACAACCCAGGCTATGTCTAATGACCTTCGATATAAAACAAAAGAAGAACTTTCTCCGCGTGAAAAGGAATTTTTACACCTTGCCTGTAGTGAACGCACCTACAAACAGGTAGCCGATGAGATGAACCTTAGTCCCAAAACTATTGATGGTTATCGAGAAGTACTTTTTAGTAAACTGGATGTGAAAAGCAGGGTAGGACTTGTTCTGTTTGCCATTAAACACAGGATGGTGAACATCTAGATGTACCCTTCTTTAACTTATTTTAACCTGATTCTCTTTAGCTTAAGCGTTTTCCTCAGTATCTTTGCTGCTTCAAAATGAAAAGAAAAATAGTGATAGATTCAGCGAAAATAGTATTACGAAATTTAAATTTAAAAGATTACGAGGAATTAAAGATCTCCATGATCAAAAGCTATAAAACCATGGCCGATGAATATTGGAGCAAGGCAGAAATTAAAACTCTTATAAATAAATTTCCTGATGGCCAGTTCTGTATTGAAATTGATGGAAAAATCGCAGGTTGCGCTTTGTCTATCATTGTAGATTATGACAAGTTTGATGCGAATCATAAGTACGAAGATATTATTGGAGGAGAGAATTTTTCTACTCATTCCAAGATTGGAGATGTGCTGTATGGAATAGATGTCTTTATTCATCCCGATTACCGTGGAATGCGGTTGGGCAGGAGGTTATATGAGGCCCGAAAAGAACTATGTGAGCAATTAAACCTTAAGTCCATAATCTTTGGAGGCCGTATCCCCAACTATGCTACCTATGCTGAGGAGCTCACCCCCAAAAAATATATTGATAAAGTCAAACTAAAAGAGATCCATGATCCTGTTTTGTCTTTCCAGTTATCCAACGATTTTCACGTAAAAAAAGTTATAAAAGGATATTTACCCGGTGATGAGGACAGCAAGGAATATGCGACTTTAATGGAGTGGAATAACATCTACTACACCAAGGAGAAGAAGCTTATAGACACAAAGAAAACAGTAGTGCGTCTGGGTTTGGTACAGTGGCAAATGAGGTTGTTTAAAGATTATGAAGCCTTAATTTCCCAAATTGAATTCTTTGTAGATGCAGTAAGTGATTATCAAAGTGATTTTATCCTTTTTCCAGAGCTTTTTAATGCACCGCTTATGGCTCAATTCAATCATATGAATGAGGCCGAAGCTATTAGAGGATTATCTTCTTATACGGAAAGACTTCTGGAAACGTTCAGAGAATTTGCTATAAACTATAACATCAACATTATTACCGGAAGTATGCCGCAGGTGCAGGGGGAACATATGCATAACGTAGGTTTTCTTTGCCGCAGGGATGGTAGTTATGAAAAGTATGAAAAATTGCACATTACTCCGGCTGAAGAATCTGCCTGGGGAATGAAGGGAGGCTCCAAACTTACCACCTTTGATACAGATTGCGGTAAAATAGGTGTGCTTATATGTTACGATGTAGAATTTCCTGAATTGCCAAGACTTCTTGCAGAAGAAGGAATGAATATACTTTTTGTGCCTTTTATGACCGATACACAAAATGGTTATTCCCGGGTTAAGATTTGCGCACAATCCAGGGCGGTAGAAAATGAGTGCTATGTTGCCATAGCAGGCTCTGTAGGGAATTTGCCTAAGGTTAATAATATGGATATTCAATACGCTCAAAGTGCGGTCTTTACACCATCAGATTTTTCCTTTCCAGTAAATGGAATTAAAGCTGAAGCAACTCCCAATACTGAAAGTACTTTGCTGGTAGATGTAGACCTGGATTTACTCAAGGAACTTCATGCCTTTGGAAGTGTTAGGAATATGAAGGACAGGCGTAAAGATTTGTATTCCCTGAAGAGGAAGAAATAGCATTACATTATGATGGGACATTCTAAAAACTGTTTTACGTCAACCTGAACTTGTTTCAGGTTCTAATACTATTTTGTTATAGGGGAAGTTAGTCCTGAAACAAATTAAGAATGACGTTTGTGAGATTTTTCAGAAGGCAACCTATATTTTTTGCCTTCATTTGTTGTGAGTTATTAAATTTTATATACATTTACAATATGATTACAATTAGTCAAATAATTAGACCCAGTTTCCGCCGCCGGATTTTCATCCGTCGGTAAGGACAATCTTGTCACGGGCTTTCTACTAATTAATTTGATAATTATTCTATCTTGAAACACATTACCAGCATATTTAATAAATTTTATTTCAGATTTTTTCCTGAAATGTCACCGATGCCCAGGTATTTCCCTCGCACGTAAGTGCGTATATATCTCTATGGAACTTAGGTGAGTCCGGTTCTTCTCTCAAAAACAACAATTCTGAAATTTTTAAACCTTAATCCTTTAGCAGATGAAAATTGTCATTGCTAACCAATCACATGCGAGTTACGCTGAAGTAATTTGCGACACCATAGAAGAATCAGCCAGAGTTCGCGGCACAGGAATCGCCCGCCGAACTCCGGAATACATTCTTACCAAGATGCAAAACGGAAATGCTATCATAGCTCTTGATGGTGAAAAATTTGTTTAGTTTTGCTATATCGAGGTGTGGAGCCACGAGAAATTTGTAGCCAATTCAGGTTTGATCGTTCATCCCGATTATAGAAATCAGGGGCTCGCAAAGGATATTAAAAAAGCTGTTTTTGAACATTCAAGAAAGAAATATCCCAATGCCAAGATATTTGGTATAACCACAGGATTGGCGGTCATGAAGATCAATTACGAATTGGGATATCAACCTCAGAGTTACTTTTTCTGAATTAACCGATGATGAAAGCTTCTGGAAAGGCTGCCAAACCTGTAAGAACTATGATATCCTTACCCGAACAGATCGTAAGATGTGTTTGTGCATAAACATGATGTATGATCCTGCTAAAAAGGTAAAACCTAAAGAAGATAAAAAATTCGACGGGAAAGCTTTTACCAGATTGAAGAGCATTAAGAACACGCTTTTCAGTAAAAAAGAAAAAGTGGAGTAGGGACATGCTTTACTTCTAATTCCCTGGTGGAATTGGAGAGCACCACTCCGTCCTTCGGACACCCCTCCAGCGGAGGGAAAGGCCACCCTGTCCTTCGGACACCCCTCCAGCGGAGGGGAATAAATAAAAAGTAGAATAGCAGAAAAAAATAAAAATGAAAAAAGTAGTAATAGCATACAGTGGGGGACTTGATACGTCCTACTGCGCAAAATATTTATCTAAAGAAGAAAACTTTGAAGTCCACGCGGTTAGTGTGAATACTAAGCGGATTTTCAGCAGAAGAAATAGAGAAAATTGGTGATAATGCACGTAAAATTGGAGCAGCATCATACAAGAATATTGATGCCGTTTCTTCCTTTTATCAGAAGGTAGTAAAATACCTGATTTTTGGAAACGTTCTAAAAAATGATACTTATCCACTTTCAGTAAGTGCCGAAAGGATTATTCAGGCCATTGAAATAGTAAATTTCGCTAAAGAGATAGATGCGGAATATATTGCCCACGGCAGTACAGGCGCAGGAAATGACCAGGTAAGATTTGATATGATCTTTCAAATTCTCGCTCCCGGTATAAAAATAATTACTCCTATCCGGGATAAGAAACTTACAAGGCAGGAGGAGATCGAATACCTGCAGGCGAATGGCGTAGATATGAATTGGGAGAAAGCGAAGTATTCAATCAATAAAGGATTATGGGGTACCAGTGTGGGTGGTGCAGAAACTTTGACTTCTCATAAAGCCCTGCCAGATTCTGCTTACCCTTCTCAACTTCAGGAACAGGAACCACAGCAGGTAAGTCTTGAGTTTACTAAAGGTGAATTAACAGGAGTTAACGGTAAAAAGAGTACACCCGAGAAAAATATAGAAATTCTTGAAGGTATTGCATCAAAATATGCCATAGGAAGAGACATTCACGTAGGGGACACCATTATTGGAATTAAGGGTAGAGTGGGTTTTGAAGCCGCAGCCGCTTTAATTACTCTTAAAGCTCATCATTTACTGGAAAAACATACATTGAGTAAATGGCAACTTCAGCATAAAGATTATGTAGCCAACTGGTACGGAACGCATTTGCACGAAGGACAGTATCTGGATCCGGTGATGAGAGATTTTGAAGCCTTTCTTCAAAGCTCACAGGAGCAGGTTACAGGAACAGTTTACGTGAGCTTACACCCCTATCGATTTATTCTAGATGGAATTGAATCTCCAAACGATCTTATGAATTCCGGTTTTGGAAAATACGGAGAAGAAAATAATGCCTGGACTGCAGATGATGCCAAGGGCTTTATAAAAATTCTGGCCAATCCGGGAAAAATTGCTCAGCACGTAAAACAAAACCAATGATTGAAGCAGGAATAATAGGAGGCGCAGGCTATACAGCGGGAGAACTTATTAGAATATTGTTGCGTCATCCCGAAGTAAACCTCAATTTTATTTACAGCACATCCCAGGCAGGTAAACCTGTAGCCAGTATTCATCAGGACCTTCTTGGAGAAACCGACTTAAAATTTAATGGAGAAATTAATTCAAATGCAGATGTGGTTTTTCTTTGCCTCGGGCATGGGAACTCAAAAAAATTCCTTGCGGAGAATACTTTTTCAGAAAAAACAAAAATTGTAGATCTAAGTACAGATTTCAGGATCTCTGCGGATGATCATTCATTCGTTTATGGATTACCGGAGACTAAAAGAGAAGAAATTTCGGCAGCTAATTATATTGCTAATCCGGGATGTTTTGCAACGGCTATCAGCCTTGCAATTTTACCTTTGGCTTCTGAAAGTTTGCTGAAAGAGGAGGTGCACGTAAATGCTGTCACGGGTGCAACCGGAGCAGGAACTTCTTTATCTGAAACTACTCATTTCACCTGGAGAGACAATAATTTCTCAGCCTATAAAGCTTTTGAACACCAGCATTTGGCAGAGATAAAACAGAGTGTAAAAAATCTTCAGTCTGATTATTCTTCAGTAATAAATTTCATTCCGAATAGAGGAAATTTTTCCCGCGGAATCCATTGTACTGCCTATACTGGCTTCCGCGGAGGCCTGGAAGAAGCAAAAGAGCTTTATCAGGATTTTTATAAAAATGCTGCCTTCACTTTTTTAGTTGAAGAAGAGCTGCATTTGAAGCAGGTGGTAAACACAAACAAATGTCTTGTGCGGCTTCAGAAGTTTGGAGATAAAATACTTATTACAAGTATAATTGATAATCTTTTAAAAGGAGCATCGGGCCAGGCTGTGCAGAATATGAACCTTATGTTTGGTTTAGAAGAGACATTGGGCTTAAAGTTAAAAGCTAATTATTTTTAGATAACCAAGATGTCGCGATCAGACCTCACAGGTTTTTAAAACCTGTGAGGTCTACACCGAGTCTATAATAAACGTCATATGAAAATAGCAATTTTGGGAGCAGGTAATTTAGGTATTTCCATAGCCAAGGGCCTTATAGTAAGCAACGCTTACACTACTTTATATCTTACCAAAAGAAAGACTGAAGATATTGAGGAGTATTCTAAGTACCCCAAGGTGTCGGTTACCAAGAGCAATCGGGAGGCTGTACAAAATTCGGATATTCTCATTTTTGCCGTTCAGCCTAAACAAATCGAAGGAATACTTCAGGAAATAAAAGAAGATTTATCTGAAAAGCACGTAATTATCTCAACCATTACAGGGGTTAGTGTTGCGAGAATTGAAGATTTAGTTGGAAATCACTTTATAATTCGTGCTATGCCAAATACTGCAATTGCAGTTAAGAAGTCCATGACCTGCCTGTGCAGTAACGAGAAAGGCCAAAAGTGGCTGGCAGTAGCAGAGGCAATTTTTAACAGAATGGGAGCAACGATGATAATTCCCGAAAATAAAATGCAGGCAGCAACTGTAATTTGTGCAAGTGGAGTAGCTTTCTGGATGCGCTTGATAAGAGCTACTACACAAAGTGCAGTTCAGCTTGGATTTGACGCAAAAGAGGCACAGGAGCTTTCTATGCAAACCTGTCTTGGTGCAGCGAGTCTCTTAATAGAATCAGGAAAACATCCTGAAGAGGAAATTGATAAAGTTACAACTCCAATGGGTTGTACTATAGAAGGTCTTAACGAAATGGAACACCACGGATTAAGTTCTTCGCTCATCAGAGGAATGCAGGCTTCTTTCAGGAAAATCAATAACATATCAAATACCGCATCATGAAATTATTTGACGTTTACCCCCTTTATAACATTACTCCGGTAAAGGGCGAAGGACTTTTTGTATACGACGAAGACGGAACGAAATACCTGGATCTTTACGGTGGCCACGCCGTTATTTCTATAGGTCATTCTAATCCTACATACGTAAATGCAGTGAAGGATCAGGTAGAGAAACTGGGATTTTATTCTAATTCAATAAAAAATCCTTTGCAGGAGAAATTGGCAGAAAAACTGGAAAAGGTGTCGGGCTGCAGTAATTACAGCCTTTTTTTATGCAACTCGGGGGCTGAAGCCAATGAAAATGCCTTAAAACTTGCTTCTTTTCACACCGGGAGATCTAAAATAATTTATTTTGACAAAGGTTTTCACGGAAGAACATCCGGCGCTGTTGCAGTGACCGATAATCCCTCTATACAGGCTCCTTTTAATTCTCAGCATGCGGTTGCAAAACTTGCTTTTGATGATGTTGATGCACTGGAAATGGAGTTAAAAAAGGAAGATGTTGCCGCCGTTATTTTTGAAATAATAAGAGGAGTTGGTGGTCTTGAAGAAGCTTCAACAGATTTTTATAAAGCAGCTTCAGAATTGTGTGAAAAGTACGGAACAGTTTTAATTGCAGATGAGGTGCAATCCGGCTACGGCCGTACCGGAGATTTTTTCGCTTTTCAGAAACACGGAATAAGGCCAGATATTATTTCCATAGCAAAAGGAATGGCTAACGGCTTTCCTGTTGGAGGAATTTTAATCGATCAGAAGATACAGCCAAAGCACGGATTATTAGGAACAACATTTGGCGGAAATCATTTAGCCTGTGCAGCGGGAATTTCAGTTCTTGAGGTGATCGAAGAAGAAAACCTTCTCCAAAACGCTTATGCTCTGTACGAATATGTAGAGGAGAAATCAGCTGAAATTCCGCAGATAAAGAAGCTGTATGGAAGAGGGCTGATGATAGGACTGGAATTTGATTTTGAAATTGCTGCTTTAAGAAAGGAGCTTCTGTTTACACATCATATTTTTACAGGAGCATCTTCCAATAAAAAGCAACTTAGAATTTTACCTCCATTAAATATTGGAAAAGAACATTTTGATACTTTTTTCGAAGCATTAAAAAGTGCTTTGAAAAATTTTAATTGAATTTAGAGGATCTAAACCTCACAGGTTTTAAAAACCTGTGAGGTTTTTTAAAATTACGTCATCCTGAACTCGTTTCAGGATCAGATAAAGTTAGAAACTGAAATAAATTCAGCCTGACGTCAAATTATCTTTAAACCAAAAGAATAAAAATGAACAATTACATCAGCATATCAGATATTGAGAATTTACCTGAGATTATTGAAGAAGCCCTTCAGCTAAAAAGTAATAATTCCGCAGCTGAAGCAGGAAAAGGAAAGACTTTGGGAATGCTTTTTTTAATCCCAGCCTGCGTACCCGTTTGAGTACAGAAAAAGCCGCAAAACTTCTTGGAATGGAGGTGATGGTGATGAATGCTGACAAAGATGGGTGGGCGCTTGAGTTTGAGGATGGAGCTGTAATGGATTCTAATAAAGCTGAACACATAAAAGAAGCTGCGGGTGTTTTGTCACAGTACTGCGATATTATTGCGGTACGGGCTTTCCCGGGATTGGCTGACAGGGATAAGGATGAAACGGAGCAGGTGATTTCCAGCTTTGTAAAATATGCTTCGGTACCAGTAGTAAATCTGGAAAGTGCTACTTATCATCCGCTACAGGCTTTGACTGATGCTATTACAGTTACAGAGTTGAAAAAAATAAAGATACCAAAGGTGGTGCTTACCTGGGCTCCGCACCCGCGGGCCTTGCCACAATCGGTACCTAATTCCTTCGTAGAGGTGATGCAAAAAATGGATGTGGACTTTGTCATTACCAATCCGGAAGGCTACGATCTTAACCCAAAGATCACCAAAAACACTCCCGTTATTCATGATCAGGATGAGGCGCTTAAAAATGCAGATTTTGTTTACGTAAAGAACTGGAGTAGTTTTGAGGAATATGGGAAAATCCTTAACGAAGACAGATCCTGGACATTTAGCGGCGAAAAATTGTCGAAAACCAATAATGCAAAAGTAATGCATTGTTTGCTAGTAAGAAGAAATGTTGTAATTGCAGATGAAGTTTTGGATAGTCCAAATTCAGTTGTTATTCAACAGGCAGGTAACCGGACTTTTGCTGCCCAGGCAGTTTTGAAGAGGTTGTTGGCCTTTCAACTTCCGAAGGGGGAGTGACCACCCCGTCCTTCGGACACCCCTCCAAGGGAGGGGAATAATTAAAAGAAGAAAAATTGTTAGCATTAGTGGCTTAAATTATGAAAAATCAAAAACTGAAAATAGTAAAAATAGGAGGGAAGCTTATTGAAAATGAAGACAGGTTAAAAGGATTTCTTCAGGATTTTTCAGAAATGGAAGGGCCAAAGATACTGGTGCACGGCGGTGGAAATTTTGCTACGGAAATCGCTCAAAAGCTTGGCTACGAAACTAAAATGGTGGACGGCAGGAGGATCACAGATGCCGATTCTCTTAAAGTTATAGTAATGACCTATGGTGGACTCATCAATAAAACTATTGTGGCAAAGTTACAGGCTAATAATTGCAATGCTATCGGGCTTTGTGGTGCAGATGGAAACAGTATCATCTCCAGTAAGAGGGAAGTCAAGGAAATCGACTATGGCTTTGTAGGTGATATTGAAGAAATAAATACCTCCTTCATTTCCTCTCTTTTAGAACAGCATATTACCCCCGTTTTTTCAGCTATTTCCTCCACTCTTGAAGGAGAATTACTTAATACAAACGGAGACTCAGTAGCAGCCGAACTAGCCAAAGCTATGAGTAAAGAATATGAAACAGAACTATATTTCTGTTTTGAGAAGAAAGGTGTTTTGTCTAACGCTGCAGATGATACTTCAGTAATCGAATATATAGACAGGCAGAAATATCAGGAGTTGCTGGATGAAAAGATAGTTAGTGATGGGATGTTACCTAAACTTCATAATTGCTTTCAGGCGCTGGAAAACGGCGTATCAAAGATATATCTGGGAGATTCTGCTTTACTTCAGAATAATTCACTGCACACCGAAATCGTAAAATAATGGAAATTAAAAATCTACAGGAAGAAGGGATTCAGCTGTTGAAAGATCTGATAGAAACCCAGTCCTTTTCGGGAGAAGAAGATAAAACTGCAGTTCTTCTGGAAAACTGGATGAAAAGCCACAATATTCCGTTTTATCGTCAATTGAACAACGTTTGGGCGGTGAACAAAAAATTCGACAAAACAAAACCCACACTTCTGCTCAACTCCCATCACGATACAGTAAAACCAAATTCTGCTTATACCAGGGATCCTTTTAAAGCTTCTGTTGAGGACGGAAAGTTATTCGGGCTGGGAAGTAATGACGCAGGGGGTTGCCTTGTATCTTTGCTCGCAACCTTCACGTACTTCTACAATTCGGAAGAATTAAATTATAACATCCTTTTTGCCGGAACAGCTGAGGAAGAGATCAATGGCAAAAACGGAATTGCCTGTCTGCTGCCAATAATTCCCAATATAGATGTAGCAATTGTAGGTGAACCTACTTTAATGAACCTGGCAATTGCAGAAAAAGGACTGGTAGTTTTTGACGCTGTGGTAAAAGGAACTCCTTCACACGCTGCTCATCCTAATAATAACAACTCCATATATAAAGCAGCGAAAATTTTGCAGTGGTTTGAGAATTTTAAATTTGAAAAGACCTCTGAAGCTTTGGGTGATGTTAAGCTTACAGTCACGCAGATTAATGCTAGTAGCCAACACAATGTCGTTCCCGCACAGGTGGATTTGGTGATCGATGTGAGGGTGAATGACAGCTATTCAAATTCTGAAATTGCAGAAATTCTTAAGGAAGAAGCACTGTAGACAAAATTACTCCTCGCTCGTTAAGATTAAATTCATCTTCCATTCCTGAAGATCACGATCTCGTAGTTGCGGGGAAATCTCTTGGAATGACCACTTATGGCTCTCCTACTTTGTCTGATCAGGCGATGCTTAGTTGCCCTTCGTTAAAATTAGGTCCGGGAGATTCCACAAGATCCCATTCAGCAGATGAGTTTATTTACGTGAAGGAAATTGAGGAGGGAATCGAAAAATATATAAAACTGCTTGAGAAAGCATTAAAGTAAATAAGGGAAAGATTAGACCTCACAGGTTTTTAAAACCTATGAGGTCTCTTAAATAAATAAGTATGAAACTCTGGGATAAAGGAATATCAATAGACAAAAAGATCGAAAAATTCACGGTTGGTAATGACAGGGAGCTGGATATGCATCTCGCCAAATATGATATTACTGCTTCAAGGGCACATGCCAAAATGCTGGGAAAGGTAGGAATATTAACCTCCGGAGAAGTGACTGATATTGTTCAGGAGCTCGATAAACTTCAACAGCAGTTAGAGGAAGGAAGTTTTGTTATTGAAGAAGATTTTGAAGATGTTCATTCCAAAATAGAATATGAGCTAACCCAATCTTTAGGCGACACCGGAAAAAAGATCCACACGGCCAGGTCCAGAAATGATCAGGTTCTGGTGGCAATGCAGCTTTATTTTAAAGAAAATCTTCAGGAGATCTATACCAAAACTGAAAGTCTTATTGAAGAACTTCTAAAATTAGCTGAAGAGCACAAAGATCGGGTGCTGCCGGGATATACTCACCTGCAGGTAGCAATGCCATCGTCTTTTGGATTATGGTTTTCAGCTTATGCCGAACTTTTGATAGATGATCTCTATCTTTTAAAAGCAGGGCTAAAAGTAGTAGATCAGAATCCATTGGGATCGGCAGCAGGTTATGGTTCTTCTTTTCCTATAGACAGGGAATTTACTACACGGGAATTAGGCTTTGCTACTCTTAAATACAACGTAGTTGCAGCCCAAATGAGTCGTGGAAAATCTGAAAGAACGGTTACTTCAAATATTGCTTCTTTGGCGAATACTCTTTCCAGGTTTGCAATGGATGTTTGTCTATATATGAGTCAGAATTTCGATTTTATTACTTTTCCGGATGAACTCACTACAGGATCCAGTATCATGCCTCACAAGAAAAATCCGGATGTTTTCGAATTGATCAGAGGGAAATGCAACAAGCTTCAGGCTATTGCAAATGAAATGATATTAATAACTAACAACCTGCCTAGCGGGTATCACAGAGATTTCCAGTTAATAAAGGAGAACAGTATTCATTCTGTGGAGAGTATAAAGGAAATTCTGGAAGTCTTCATCCACTCCATTTCCCGGATTGAAGTTAAGGAGGTTAACCTTCAGGAGGAAAAATATAAATATTTGTTTACCGTAGACAGTATCAATGATTTGGTTATGCAGGGAAAATCCTTTAGAGAAGCCTATAAAGAAATAGGGGGACAGGTTCAGGAAGGATCTTACACCCCGGGAAATTCCATGAACCATACCCATACAGGTAGTAAGGATAATCTGTCCCTGGAGGAGATCAGGAATAAGAAGAATGCGGCTGGAGAGCTGTAGCTATTTTTTAAGAATTTAGTCATAATGCCGTTGTGTATTCAATGGCTTTTTTATTCCAGTATTTCCATAAATCGTCGTTTCCTGAAATTTCTTTTTTGACAAAAACATTTCAGCTATCGTAAATAATACCGTATTAAATATCTGTACCACAATAACTTAACAAGTTATTTTTGGTGCTGAAAATAATTAGAGGCCCAGTTGTAGCAAATTGTGCAATTTTTATCACATTAACTTTAGAAAAAATTGATCAAAATCAGGAATGAGTAATAAGTATAGCAAAGTTTTAACACAAAATGATTCACAACCCCTAAGCCTCTCAGGCCATGTTACATGCAATAGGACTTACAAAAGAAGACTTTAAAAAGCCTTTTGTGGGAATTGCGAGCACGGGATACGAAGGAAATCCCTGTAATATGCACCTTAATGACCTCGCAACCCTTGTAAAAAAAGGATGCAATGAGAGTAATTTAGTGGGTTTAATTTTTAATACAATTGGAGTAAGTGACGGTATTTCTATGGGAACTCCTGGAATGCGTTATTCTTTACCTTCAAGAGACATAATTGCCGATTCTGTTGAAACCGTCATACATGCCATGTCTTACGACGCCCTTATTACGGTGGTAGGATGTGACAAAAATATGCCGGGAGCGCTAATGGCGATGCTCAGGATCAACAGGCCATCCATATTGGTATATGGAGGAACTATAGCCTCAGGTTGCCATAAGGGTAAAAAACTGGATGTGGTTTCGGTATTTGAGGCCTGGGGTTCAAAAGTATCAGGTGATATAAGTGATGAGGATTATAATAGTGTAATTGAAAAAGCAT